>NZ_JAVIZS010000004.1:0-43741 GCF_031453475.1 Sphingomonas sp. SORGH_AS_0438 | reverse complement strand
GTCCTGTACGGAACCGCCTTTTCTCTTCGCAACGGCAATCAGCCGGGCTGTGTCTCGCCCCCCTCCGCCGTCGTTCGCCATAAAGTAGAGTCGACGATCGAGGTCATCTCAACGTTCCGAGGACAGTGGCTAAGCGACTAATCACCTTTACGACTAAGCGGCTAAGCGGTATAAGTCGCTTAGCCGCTTAGTGGGAGTAGCAGTTATGCAGGTATGGGCCGTGATTGCGCAGAAGGGCGGTCAATCGAAGACGACCCTCTCTACCGGCTTCGCCGTCGAGGCGGCGCGCGAGGGGGCGTCTGTCGTGATCCTTGATGCTGACGATCGGCAAGGTTCGGCGCTTTACTGGTCGGAACGACGCGACATGGACGATGTGATGGTCAAGGACAGCAGCGTCGCCGGCCTGCCGCTCCACGTCTCGCGCGGACGGAGCAGCGGCAAGATCGACCTCATCATCATCGATACGCCGGCGAACTCGAAGGACATCGCCATGCTTGCGGCCGAGCAGGCGGATTTCGTCATCATCCCCGTCGCGCCGCGCGGGCTCGACGTGCATTCGGTCTTGCAGACCGTAAAGCAGGTCCAGCAGGCGGGCACGCCGTTCGCGGTCATCCTAACCCAAGTGCCACACCAGGGCGGGGAGGGGCAGGAAGCTCACGCCGGTTTCGCGGCGAAGGGAGTGACGCTGTTCGACAGCCGCCTCCATTTCCGCAAGGACTATTACAAGGCGACGCCGCTCGGACGGACAGCGGCCGAGACGGAGCCGGACAGCAAGGCGGCGGCCGAGTTACGAAGCGCCTATAAAGAGGCTAAGCGACTAAGCGGTTATACGACTAAGCAAGTAAGCGAGTTTGCATGATGGCAAGGAAGCCTTCCGCGCTGGCCGGCATCTTCGATGACCAGCCCGAAGAACAGGCGCCGGCACCCGCCGTCGAGCCTGCCCCCATGCCTCAGCAGTCTGCACCCGCGCGTCGATCACGCCGCGACGCCGGCGCCTCGGCAGCGCCAGCCAAGCGCAGCAGTCATCCCGGCAAGAAGCCGGTGTTGATCCATATCCCCGAGGACATGCACCGCGCGTTGCGTCAGCTCAGCGTCGAGGAGGGCGGGGAACCGCTTACCGTTATCACCGAACGCCTGCTCCGCCAGTATCTGGTCAAGCGGGGGCACACCAGGTTCGCGCCATGAGCAAGCGGCGTGATCCCAACCCCGAGTTCGACCTGTTCATCCCGGCGCTGGGCGACCTGCCGCTCCGCGACCAGCGCGAGGTCATGGAGCGGCCGTTCTTCTCGCTCCAGAAGCGCAAACGGTTGAAGCCGATCGAATACAAAAGTCCGGATGGCGAGGCGTGGGTGCGCGTCCAGGCGATTCCCGACTACGGCATGGCGACGATTTGGGACGCCGATATCCTGATCTGGGCGGCGTCTACGCTCAACCGCATGAAGCAGCAGGGATTGAACGACCTGCCGCGCACGCTGACGACGACGCCCTACGACCTGTTGCGGGCGATCAAGCGCAGCACCGGGGGCAGGGACTATCAGGAGCTGCAAGCCGCGCTGCTCCGGCTTCAGACCACATCCATCACGACCTCGATTCGGGCGACGAAGCGCAGGCAGAAGGCGGGCTTCAACTGGCTGGATAGTTGGACGTTCGATACCGACGCTGACACCGAACAGCCGCGCGGGATGACGCTGACCCTCTCCGACTGGGTTTACGAGGGCATCGTCAACGAGAAGTCGCTGCTGACCATGCACCCCGACTATTTCCTCCTGTCCGGGGGGCTGGAGCGGGCGCTGTATCGGATCGCGCGCAAGCATGTCGGCTCGCAACAGGGTGGGTGGTTGTGCCGGGTCGAGGTGTTGCGCGACAAGACCGGCAGCGACGCCCAGCCCAAGGAATTCAACCGGATGCTCCGGCGCGTGATCGAGGCCGATCAGCTCCCCGACTATGCGATGGAGCTGGCGGAGACGACCGACAGGAGTCCGGCCGTCCAGTTCAGACGCCGCGGCGAGGCTGAGACGCTGGCGCTGGCGGAGAAGATGCGGGCGGAGGAGGAGCGGCGCGCGCGCTTCGACGCTGATCGCCGGCGCACTGAGGAGGTGGATGCCCGGATGGACAAGCTCGCGGGCCGACGCTGACTATCGGGGTTTCACCCACCGCTGGCCTAACTATCGGGGTTTCACCCACCCGGCATAGTCTTCCAGCGGTCGCCGGCGTACCGCTCCGGATGGCGTACAGCCTCTCAGTCTGTGGATAATCGATCCGGGCACGCGGTTTTCGGGTACGTCTGACTCGGGGTTTCACCCACCATTGCTTCGGGGTTTCACCCACCGCACTATCGGGGTTTCACCCACCGAATCACGGGGTTTCACCCACCGGGCATTCTCGTAGGCTACTGAAAACAGGCCAAAGATTCCGCTTTTTGGACCCCTTAACCTTCTTAACGATTCCTATTTAACAGAATCACTTAACCGACACGGACGTATTCAAGGAACGGAAAGGGAATGCGGAATTGCCTCTTTGAGGCAATGCGCCTTCGTTTCGTGCCGGCTATCGCCGTCACAGGAGCGGCCTAACAGCCGCAGGCTTCCGAAAGAAGCCAAGCCGATCCGGCGGTGTGTGCCTGTCGGCGTCACGCTCGTTGAAAAGGCAGGGTGGGGAGGTGTCCCGAAGCCTATCGTCGGTTTCGCCGGCGTGTAGGCGTGTACGATCACGCCGGATCGTAGAGGCCGGCGAACTCGCGTTCGGCATAGTAGCGGATCTTACCAACGACGAGCGGGTGCTGGCCCTGCCGCAGCAGGAGGAGATCGTCGGGGTTCATCCGCATGATTTCGTCGGGCGTCGCCAACCGGCGCGCGGCGACGTGGCCGCTGGAGCTTTCCGATCGGGTGCCGTCGCTGAAGATGCTCGCCGGGCCGGATGTGCCGAACGTCTCATATTCGATGGTGGTGTCGCCGATCGTGCGCGACAGCATGTCGGCGGTGGCAAGATCGTTGACCCCGAACGTCTGGATCACACCGGCGTTGGACATGAAGGTGCCGGCGCGCTCGCCATAGGTGGCCTTGAGCAGGTGCATGTCCTGGAGGATCGGCCAGAGCTGCATTCCGTAACCCGCCATCAGCCCCATCGCGCGTTCCACCGGGTCGAGGCGGCCGAGCGCCGCGAACTCGTCGAGCAGGAACAGCACCGGCTTGTCCGGCCGGGCAGGGGAGCGCGCCATGTCGGTAACGGCTTGGCTCACCAGCAGCCGCAGCCAGCGCGCATAGGTATCGAGCCGATCGGGCGGCAGGCACAAGAACACGGTGCTCGGCCGCTCCTTCAGGTCCGCGAACCGGAAGTCGGATGCCGACGTGCTGTCCACGATGCGGGGACTGTCGAGAAAGTGGGTGTGGCGCTGGGCGGACGACAGCACGCCGGCCGCTTCGCGATCGGACTTGCCGAGGTGGCGGTTGGCGGCGCGCGCGATCAGGCCGTGCGCGCCGGTGCTGGCCTGCATGTCGGCAAGCAGCGCGGCGAAGCCGGCGGGATCGCGGGTGAGCTTGTCGCGCACTGTTGCCAGCGTGGCGAGGGCAGGGGGCTCATGGATGACGGTGTGTAGGATGATGCCGGCGATGAGCGCCTTGGCTTCCTCGTTCCAATGCGCCTCGCCCGATTGTCCCGGTGCGTCGTGGACCAGCGCGTCCGCGACCGTCTGTGCGTCTTCCGCGAGGTCCGGGCTGGCGGCATCGAGCCACGCCAGGGGATTGTAGCGGGCCGCAGGACGCCCGGAGACGCCGAAGGGGTCTAGACACCACACGTCGCCCTTCCTTGCGCGCGTACGGGCCGTGACGCGGGCATTCTCGCCCTTGGGGTCGATGCAGATCACCGAGCGGTCGAGCAGCAGCAGGTTGGGGATGATCGTGCCGACACCCTTGCCCGAGCGGGTGGGTGCCATCGTCAGCAGATGGGCCGGGCCGTCATAGCGCAGCAGCTTGTTGTTCCGGCCCGATCGTCCAATGACGAGATCGCCCGAGCCTTCCAGCTTCGCCAGGTCTCGGCGATCGCCGAAGCGAGCCGATCCCATCAGCGTGTTACGACCCTGCCCGCGTCGGTTAAACTTCCAGATCGCGAAAAGGACCAGGCCGGTGAGCAGGAACGGCACGTCAGTCGCGATCTCGCCGACGCCGAAGATGCCCTTGAGCCAGCTATTGCTCGCCATCAGGACGACGAAGCCGATCAGCAGCGCCCAGAGCGGCCCGATCCGCACCGGCATCAGCAGCTCGCGCCGGCCGGAGTGATCGCCAGCGCGGAATCGGCATCGGGATGGCCGAGCAGCCTGAGAAGGATTTGCGTGGCTAGGGCAGGGGGCACCCGTTCGTCGCGCATCATATCGAACAGGGCATCATCCTCGGGCGTCAGCGCCATGCCTTCGATCGCGAGATTGGCGCGAGCGTCCTCGTCGTCCTCGCGCCACATCGTGTCCTCGGTTGGGCTGCCCCGCACATAGTCCAGCGCACGAACTTCGCTCCGCAGCGTGTCGAGGTCGATCGTCGTCATTCGCCCGTCTCCCGTTCCGCTTCTTCCGCGTCGAACGCCCGCCGGCCGCGGCGCTTCCACAATGCCAGCGTGTCGTCGCCAGCCTCGCTCCTTGCCTTGCCGACCAACTCCAGCAGCGCACCGTAGATGGTCGCGCGATCGTCGTCGGCGAGATCGACCAGCCCGGCCTTCTGGACGAGGCCGCCCAGTTCGATCAGGTGGCGGGTGCGTTCGCGGCGTTGCACGACCCAGCCCCTGCTATCCGTTCGCCGTTGCCCCGCTTCCGTCCGCAGCGTCGCCGCGCGGTTCAGTTGCAGCGCCCGATCCGTCGATTGCAGCAGCGCCGCCACCCTTGCGCCCGCGCCGTTGAAAGAACGCCGCGCCCTTCGCGCGCCATGCCTCCTTCGCGCTCGCATCCTTCGATCCGATCGCGTCGAGCAGCACGCCTGCGAGTGTTTCAGCATCGAGTGCGTCGGCACCAGTTGCGGTGACCAGCGCCCCGAGCTGTTCCACCCGCTTCGCCTTGAGCGCCTTGGCCTTGTCGCCGAGCGCCTTCAGCTCCGCATCGTAATCGCGCACCTTACGCATCGCGATCATCCTCGTCGGGTTCATCCGGCGCGGCAGGAATATCCGTCCACAGCAGCCCCGATGTTCCGTTTGCATCGACACCGGACGGAGCTTCTTCGTTCCACAGAACGCGCCAACCGTAGACCACGCCGTCGTCGCTGGCATTCTCGTCCAGATCAAAGGGGTAATCATCAAGCGTCTCGACGCTGATCCCGAGCGCTTGAGCGACATACGCATCGCGGCGTCGCTCCATCGCTTCCTCGTAAGCACGGCTCATCATGCTCTCCTCGTTCAGCCAGTTTGACAGAGCAGACGGGGAGCGCAAGCCTAAAGCGGGGCAAGTCAATCAGAAGGAGCGAAGCGGAGGATGAGTGCGCGCTTATACGTCGTTGCTGACGTGCGCTCAGAAGTGCATGGTGCCGCTCGCGATGGCGATCTACCATTTCAGCGCCAAGGTCATCAGCCGCGCAAACGGCTCCAGCGCCGTCGCGTCCGCTGCGTATCGCTCCGCATCCGAGCTGTATGACGAGCGGCTGGGACGTGACCACGACTTCTCGAACAAGGCCGGCGTCATCCACTCCGAGGTGATGTTGCCGAAAGGCGCGCCGGAACATTTAAAAGACCGCACCGTGCTCTGGAACGAGGTTGAGGCCGGCGAGAAGCGCAAGGACGCGCAGCTCGCCCGCGAGGTCGAGTTCTCGATCCCGCGCGAGATGAACGAGAAGCAGGGCGTCGCGCTCGCCCGCGATTTCGTTGCCGGGCAGTTCGTGAAGCGCGGCATGGTCGCCGACCTAAACGTGCATTGGGACAAGGCGAAGGACGGCAGCCCCAAGCCGCACGCGCACGTCATGCTGTCGATGCGCGACGTGGGGCCGGAGGGGTTCGGTCAGAAGAACCGCGACTGGAACAGCGGCGAGCTGTTGCAGGGCTGGCGCGAGGCATGGGCCGCCCACGTCAACGAGCGCATGGCCGAGCTGGGGCTGGAGGGCCGGATCGACCATCGCAGCCATGCCGATCGGGGCATCGAGCTGGAGCCCCAGCACAAGATCGGCCCGGCGGGGATGCGCCGGCTGGAGCGCGGAGAGGATGCCGAGCGTGCTGACGACCACCGGCGGATTGCGCGCGAAAACGGCGAGAAGATAGCGGCCGATCCGCGCATCGCGCTGGACGGCATCACCCGGCAGCAATCCACCTTCACCACCCGCGACCTCGCCGCGTTCGCGTTCCGGCATTCGGACGGCAAGGATCAGTTCGACCAGGTGATGGCGGCGGTGCGCGCAAGCCCCGAGCTGGTGGCGCTGGGCAAGGACGGGCGTGACCAGGAACGGTTCACCTCCCGCGACATGATCGTGACCGAGGCGCGGCTGGAGAAGGCCGGCGACGAGCTGGCCCGGCGCGGCGATCATGGCGTGTCTGACCGGCAGCGGACCGGTGCGCTGGAGGCGGCCGAGGGGCGGGGCCTGGTACTGTCGGGCGAGCAGTGCGACGCCTTCGACCACATCACCGGACGCGACAGGCTGGCATCGGTCGTCGGCTATGCCGGCACCGGCAAGTCGGCGATGCTAGGCGTCGCGCGAGAGGCTTGGGAGCGCGAGGGCTACCAGGTGCGCGGGGCGGCGCTGTCCGGGATCGCGGCCGAAAACCTTGAGGGCGGGTCGGGGATCGCGTCGCGCACGATCGCCAGCCTTGAGCATGGCTGGGCACAGGGTCGTGACCAACTCGGGCCGAAGGACGTGCTGGTGGTGGACGAGGCCGGGATGATCGGCACCCGCCAGATGGAGCGGGTGCTGTCCCATGCCCGTGACGCCGGGGCCAAGGTGGTGCTGGTGGGCGATCCCGAGCAGTTGCAGGCCATCGAGGCGGGCGCGGCGTTCCGGTCGATCACCGAGCGGCACGGTGCAGCCGAGATTACCGAGATACGCCGGCAGCGCGAGGACTGGCAGAAGGAGGCAACACGGGCCTTCGCCACCGGCCGGACGGCCGAGGCGCTGGACGCCTATGCCGCACACGGCATGGTCCATGTGGCCGACACGCGCGAGGCGGCACGGGCCGGGCTGGTCGATCGCTGGGATCGGGATCGTCAGGCCGAGCCGGACAAGACCCGCATCATGTTCACCCACACCAACGCCGAGGTGCGCGAACTCAACCGAGAGGCGCGCGAGCGGGTGCGAGCCAGCGGCGAGCTGGGCGAGGACCGGACCGTCGCGGCCGATCGGGGTGAACGCGACTTTGCGGCCGGGGACCGGATCATGTTCCTGCGCAACGAGCGGTCATTGGGCGTGAAGAACGGCACGTTGGGCACACTGGAGCGGATCAAGGACGGGCGCATGGGCGTCCAGTTGGACGATGGGCGCAGCGTTGCCTTCGACCTCAAGGATTATGCTTCGGTCGATCACGGCTATGCGGCCACGTTCGGCAAGTCGCAGGGCGTGTCCGTCGATCGCGGGCACGTGCTGGCGACGCCGGGCATGGACCGGCACAGCAGCTATGTCGGGATGACGCGGCATCGCGATAACGTGCAGCTCCACTATGGCCGCGACGACTTCGCCGACCAGGGTAAGCTCGCGCGCATGCTGTCGCGCGACCGGTCGAAGGACATGGCCGGCGACTATGCGCCGGAGCGGAGCGAGCAGGACTATGTCCGCGCCTTTGCCGACCGGCGCGAGATCCGGTTCCCGGAACTCGCGCGCCAGATGGTCGAGAAGGTTCGCGACAAGGCGCGCGGGATGTTCGCCGGATTCAGGCCGAAGCCCGGCAAGGAGCAAGGGGGGCCGATTAACACCGGTGCCATGTCCCCCTTTGGTGACCGAAACCGTGAAAGGGGGGCGATTAACACCGGTGACAGATCGGCTCTGGGCAATCGGAACCCCGAAAGGGGTGCGATTAACACCGCCGCCTTGTCCTCGCGTGAGATGCAGCCCGAAGGGCAACGGCGTCCGACGCGTGAGGAAGTTGAGAAAACCTGGATAGCGGAACACGGGCGTGAGTTGGCGGGTGTGCAGGCACGCGCACAGCGAGCGCAGGTGCGGGCGAATGGCATGTACAAGCGCCATGAGGCAGTGAGAGGTGACCATGCCCGCACCCAGCCGTTGCCACCTACCGGGCTGCTGGCGGCGTTACGGCGCTCGTCCTACGAGGCAGCGAAGGCTAATTGGGAGAAGACCGCACGCGGTTTGCAGCGGCGGTCCATGCAACTCGGGAAGCGGCTGGGTCAGATCAAGGAGTATCTTGGCCCCGTTACTGGACAGCGGCGTCATCGCGGCGATGAGTTAGCCCGTGCCAGGGTCGAGCGTGCGCATCCTTCCCTCAATAAGCTTTACGAGGCGGTCATGCGCGAACGCCGCGTCGAGCGTGTGCGGCAGCAGGAGCAGGAACGCGAGCGGAGCAGGCAGCGTGACCAAGATCGTAGTAGGGACGATCGTGGCCGCGGGCGGTAAATCCAACATCGGTTAGCCCCACGTGAGCTTTTCCCACGGTCATCAATCCGGGTGACGAACTTGCGCGGCAATAGGCCGAGCAAGATCCAATCCTTCCTTAAGAGTTAGTCGGTCGCGTAGTGCCCCAGCGCCGCGGACGATGACGAGCCGCCCTGTTGAAGGATTTCAGACGCTGACCCCATGTCGTTGGCAACTTCATCGAGGCATGAGCCTTCATGATCGACGGTTGAGCCCACCAAGGTAGCAGCTTGGTGGGCTCTGGTCGTGCGCGGGCGTTGCGCACGCCTTAGCGATACCAGGGCCATGCTGTGGCGCAAGGATGCACGCCGAGGGCAGCGCCTCCGATCGGTTGTCGAAAGCACGAATTGCATCGGCCGATTTACAGATGGCACCCTATCGCCTGTGACCATTTGGCGATGCGTTCGCGCTTTTGAAAACCGAAGCCGGATCAGCAAACGGTCGTCGAAAGCACGAAGATTCGGTAGCTCGGCGCCGTTGGTAACCGGCGCCTCAGCCCAAAAATCCCCAATCTTCGTGCTTTCGGCGACCATTGGTGTGCCACGTGGCACACTGCCTCGTTAAGCAGCGCCTTGTTCGAAGCCGGAGCGGCCTTTATCAGGTCGGGACAAGCGGCATCTTATGGACTGTCCGTTTCCCGATCAGGGAACTAGCACCGGGACCGCCTGTGAGGCGGTCCTCGGTTTTCCACGAGCACGCTCTTCCTTTGAAAGCCATAAATATGCACTAAGATGTGCTCAACATGGCCGTCCCCGCTGTTGCCTTCGGCATCAAGGGGCGGCCTTCCGTGCGATCGATCATCTCCGCGACTAGGTAGACCGAGGTGAGCGCAAGCGCCCACCCCAGCATCTTCCCATTAGCCCCGGCTGTATGATCGTAGGAATGGGCGGCTGCGCCGTGGTCATGCGCCATAAAGCGCCTTTTGTAGGTCGGGTGTCTCGTCAGGTTCTCGTGACGGCGTGACCATCGATCCGAACCGCGTATAGAGCGTGGGCAGTACGAACAGGGTCAGCAGCGTCGCCGAGATCAGTCCCCCGATCACTACCGTGGCGAGCGGCTTTTGAACCTCGGCCCCTGCGCCGTGGCCCAGCGCCATCGGCACGAAGCCCAGACTGGCGACAAGTGCCGTCATCGCAACGGGACGAAGCCGGAGCAGCGCCCCCTCGCGAGCCGCGCGCGTCCGGTCCATCCCTGCGCGCATCAGGTCGTGGATGGAGGATACCATCACCAACCCGTTGAGCACCGCTACGCCGGACAAGGCGATGAACCCGACCGCGGCCGAGATAGAGAAGGGCAGACCGCGGAGCACGAGCGCGAGAATACCGCCGACCAACGCCAGCGGCACGCCGGTGAAGACCAAGGCTGCGTCGCGCACCGATCCGAGCGCACCGTAAAGCAGCAGCATGATGACGGCGAAGCATATCGGCACCACGATCGTCAGGCGTGCCCGGGCGCTTGCCAGATTCTCGAACTGGCCGCCCCAAGTCAGATAGGTGCCGGCCGGCAACGCGACCTTTTGCGCTATCCTGGCCTGCGCCTCCTCGACGACGCCGGCCACGTCTCGCCCGCGCACGTTGGCCTGAACGACGACACGGCGCTTGCCGTTCTCGCGGCTGATCTGGTTCGGCCCGTCGCCAAGCCCAATCTCCGCTACGCTCGCGAGCGGGACGAACGATCCGCTCGCCGTTGGCACCGGAATCTGCCCAAGGGTCTGCAAATCGGCGCGTGCCGTCTCGCTGAGACGGATCACGACCGGGAAGCGGGCGTCGCCTTCGAAGATCACGCCAGCCTGTTTGCCACCTACGGTTGCCGCAACAACGTCCTGAACGTCGCCAGCAGAAACACCGACCCGCGCCATCGCGTCCCTATTGGGACGAATGTCGAGAAGCGGCAGTCCTTCGGTCTGCTCTACCCGGACATCCGCTGCACCAGGCACCTTGCGCATCACGTCCGCGATCTGGATCGCGGTCGCATTCATGCTGGCAAAGTTGTCGCCGAACACCTTGACCGCAATGTCGCCGCGCACGCCGGCGACGAGCTCGTTGAAGCGCATCTGGATCGGCTGCGTAATCTCGTAGCCGTTCCCCGGGATGGTCGAGACCTTCTTCTCGATACGCTCGACCAGCTCCTCCTTGGGGAGGCTCGGATCGGGCCATTCTTCGCGAGGTTTCAGCATCACGAACGTGTCGGTCGCGTTGGGCGGCATCGGATCGCTGGCGATTTCCGAGGTGCCCGTCCGCGAGAAGGCGTATTGCACTTCGGGCTCACGACTGATCGTCTTCTCGACCGCGAACTGCATACGCTGGCTTTGCTCGACCGACGTGCCGGGCGGACGCCAGGCCTGGACGAGGATGTCGCCCTCATCGAGTTGCGGCAGGAACTCCTGACCCAGCGTCGTGAAAGCGAGTGCCGCCACCAAGACGCCGGCAAGCGCCCCGCCGATGGTGACGCTCGGACGCCGCATGGCGGCGTCGAGGCCGGGTTCGTAGCGACGCTTGAGCCAGACGACGATCCGGCTTTCCTTCTCCTCGACCTTGCCGGCCAAGAAGGCGGCAATAGCCGCCGGTACGAAGGTCAGGGACAGCACGAAAGCGAAGACGAGCGCGATGATGACGGTCAGCGCCATCGGCTCGAACATCTTGCCCTCCACGCCGCTGAAGGTGAGCAGCGGCGCATAGACGAGGATGATGATCGCCTGCCCATAGACCGATGGCCGGATCATCTCGCGGGCGGACGCCGCCACGATCGCGAGGCGTTCCTTGAGCGGGAGGACACCTCCAGTTTCGTGCTGGCGCGTGCCGAGGTGGCGCAGCGCGTTCTCGACGATGATGACCGCACCATCGACGATCAGACCGAAATCGAGCGCGCCGAGGCTCATCAGATTGGCCGAGACACCGGCACGCAGCATCCCTGTGGCGGTGAGCAGCATCGTGATCGGGATCACCATCGCGGCGATCAGCGCCGCCCGGAAATTGCCGAGCAGCACGAATAGCACCACGATGACCAGCACCGCGCCTTCGGCGAGGTTGCGGGCAACCGTCGCGATCGTGGAGTTCACGAGCTTGGTACGATCGAGGACCGGCTTGACCACGACATCGGTAGGCAGCGATCGGCCAATGGCCTTAAGCCGTTCACCGACGTCGGTCGCGACGGTGCGGCTGTTCTCACCGATGCGCATCACGGCTGTGCCGACGACGACCTCGTGACCGTTCTCGGAGGCCGAGCCGGTGCGGATACCCTGCCCGGCCTCCACGGTCGCCACCTGATTGAGCACGATCGGCACACCGTCGCGACTTGCCACCACGGTGCGTGACAGCTCATCAGCGGTGCGAACCCGCGCGTCCGAGCGGACGAACAACCCTTCGCCGTTCCGATCGACCGTGCCTGCACCAATGCTGGTGTTACTGCGCTCGAGCGCGGTAGCGAGGTCCTGGACCGTCAGCCGCATCGATGCCAGGCGCTGGAGGTCGGGAATGACCAGATATTCGCGGTCGAACCCACCCAGCGAGTCCACGCCGGCGACACCTTCGGTCCCGCGGAGCTGCGGCGACACGATCCACTCCTGGACGGTGTGGAGGTAGGTCGCCTTATCGCGTTCGCTGACGAGGTGTTCGCCTTCGGGGGTGATGTAGCTGCCGTCGCGCTGGAGACCGGGTTCGCCATCCCGATGCTTCACGCGGTTGAGTTCCTGAAACTCTACGGTCCACATGAAGATGTCGCCGAGACCGGTCGCGATCGGTCCCATCTCGGGCATGACGCCCTGCGGCAGCCGTTCCTCGGCCATCCGCATCCGCTCGGCTACCTGTTGGCGGGCGAAGTAGATGTCGGTCGCGTCGGTGAAGACGGCCGTGATCTGGGCAAAGCCGTTGCGGTTAAGCGACCGGGTATAGGCGAGCCCGGGGATGCCCTTGAGCGAGGTTTCGATCGTGAACGAGACCTGCCGCTCGATCTGGTCGGGCGACAGCGAGGGTGCAAGGACGTTCACCTGCACCTGGTTGTTGGTGATGTCCGGGACGGCATCGATGGGGAGGCGCTGGAGGGCGAAGATGCCCGCGAGCGCGGCGACAAGGGTCAGCAGCAGGACTAGCCAGCGCCGCTCGACCGAGAAGGTGACAAGGCGGGAGATCATGGGCTCAGTCCATGTCCATCCCGCCACCCTTGCCGAGTTCGGCTTTCAGGGTGAACGAGTTCGTGGTGGCGATCCGCTCCTGGCCATTGAGGCCGGAGCTGATGATTACCTGATCGCCGTTGCGGCGACCGGCCGTGACCGGGGTCGCGTGGAAGCCAGTCGGGGTGCGGACGAAGACGACGGTGCGGTTCTCGATGCTTTGCACTGCCGTGGAGGGGACCGAGACGCTACGATCGCCGCTCCCGGGCAGCATGAAGCTCGCCGTCACCGGCTCGCCCACCCGCCAGGTATTCCCCGCATTGTCGAGCGTGGCGATGACAGGCACGAGGCGCGTGCTGTCATCGAGCGCCGGGGACACGAACGACACCCGTCCTTCCTGTCTACGACCGGCTGCGGTTACCTCAACCCGCGTACCCGGCCGGATACGGCCTGCATCCGCGGGCGAGACCGAGGCGGTGATCGTCACCCGCGAGAGGTTCGCGACCCGGTAGAGTTCGGCGTTCGCATCGACGGTCTGGCCGAGGACAGCCGGACGGGCGATTACCTGCCCTGAGATCGGCGAGCGCATGGCGATGCGGTTGAGGGCACCACCACCGCCCCCCGTGGCACCGAGCTGTTGCTGCGCGAGTCGCAGCGCGATCCCCGCCTCCGTCGCCGCGGTCCGCGCCGCCACCAGGTCCTGTTCGGGCGAAACGCGCTCGGCAAATAGCCGTTGCTCGCGCCGTAGGTTCGACTGCGCCAATGCGGCGCGGGCGCGAGCGGCCTCGACTTCCGCCTTCAGCGAAGCGGCCTCGCGGCTCTCGATCACCGCCAGCGGGTCACCCTGCCGAACAGGCTGGCCGAGGTTGCGCGTGAGCGCGACCAAGCGACCGCCGATGGTCGCGGAGACGACCTGGACGCCTTGGGGATCGCCCTGGACGAGCGCGGGCAACTCGATCGCGCCGGCGACCCCGCCCACCGTCGGGCGGGCGACTTCAATGCCGGCGTCGGCGATCTGCCGCGCCGTGAGCGTCACCGCATCCTTATCCGCCTTCTTCTCGGCCCCCTCACCCTTTTCCATGCCCTCCATCCCGGCCATGTCGTCGGTCTTCTTCTCGGCCCCGCCGCACGCAACGAGCGCCAGCGGAAGCAAGGCGGACAGCAGGGTCCGCGCATGATTGGTTTTCATCGTGCATCCTTCGCATCGACAGGCGCCGGGGCGGCGAGCCGTTCCAGCCGGGCCTGTGCGTCATGATAGGCGGCCAGCGCGTCGATCGCGGCCGCACGGGTGTCAGCGAGCGTGCGCTCAGCCTCCAGGAGATCCAACTGTCCGAACTTGCCCTCACGGTAGCCGATCCGGGCGATCCGGGCGGCTTCCTGCGCCGCGGCAAGAGTCGGGCCGGTCGCGTTACGGGCGGTCGTCGCCGCATTGGCGACATCGCCCTGTGCCGATGCGATGGCCTGTTCCGCATCGAGGAGCGCGAGGCGGCGCTGCGCGTCCGCCTGGGTGCGTTGGGCAGACGCCAGATCGACAACCGCGCGGCCGTTGTTGAAGAGGGGCAGCGGCACGGATAGGCCAACCACGGCAGCAGTATCATTGGTCATCGCAAGCCTGCGTGCGGATGCGCTGATCGTCACGTCGGGAACCCTCTGGCTTCGGGCAAGGCGGACCTGCGCCGTCGCCGTGGTGAGATCGGCCTGCACCGCTGCGGCCGTCAGCGTGCCTTCACTGCGCACCGGCAACCGTGGTCCTGCGCCTTCGATCCGGGCGAACCAGGCTGTATCCAGCGAACTGGCGCCGCGCCCGATCAGTCGGGCAAGATTACCGAGCGCCACTTGGGCAGATCGCTCCGCGCGCTCCGCAGCCCCTTCCGCATTCAGCCGGGCGACGTCGGCGCGTTGCTCTTCGAGCGGTGAGGCGCGACCGGCTGCAACGCGGACCCGCGCTGCACGCAGTACCTCGTTTGCGATCCCGACCTGTTCGCGGGCGGTGACTACCCTGCGTTGCGACGCCGCGGCATCGTTATAGGCCTGCGTGACCCGTAACCGGAGATCGGCCTGTACGATCGCCGCTTCAAGCGAAGCGCGGTCGAGTTGCGCATTGGCGACTGCTACGCGCGCCGACCGCTTGCCGCCGAGTTCGAGCGGCAGGGACACGCCGACCGTCGTTTCAGCCGAGCGCAGTCCCCTATAGATACCGGTGCCAGCGACGTTCTCGCTCATCGCGTCGAGCGACGGATTAGGCCGCAATCCGGCGATCGAGCGTTGCGCTTGTGCCGCCTGAATGCCCGATCGGGAAACCTCGACCGCCGGCGATACCGCGCCGGCCGCGGTAAGTGCTTCATCAAGGGTCAGCGGCGGTGCCGACGCCTCCGTGTCCTGTGCCTGTGCCGAGTTGCTCGACGCACAGGCTGTCGCGACCAGCACGGCCGCTATCATGCGCTTCATTGTAGATGCTCCTGACGAACCAGTCTCAGGCGCCGGAAGGCGCCCGGTGCGTCGTCAGGCCTGTGGTGGTCGAAGCGCCGGATCGTTTTGATGAGCAAGCCAGAGCGGAGCCTTGTGGCTCGCAAATTCGGCCCAATTGTCGATCAGGGCGACGTCGACACTATGCTCAGCCGGCGCGGCGACATGGTGGCCGTGACAGACGGTGTGATGATGAGGATAGCCCTTGTCCGCATCCGCCGGCACCTCGTCGCAGTCACCAGCCATGTGCATGATTGTATTGACCTGAGAGGTCTCGATGCACCCGACGCTTTCCGTAGCCTGCGCCATGCCCGCCCAGCCGGTCAGGACCAGCATCAGACAGGCGAGAAAGGGCAGCAGCTTGCGCATGAGCTTGCTCCTTATCATTCCACGAGAATGGCGTAACCCGCGATCATCAGACGCTACCCGGCCAGCGTTGCTTTCGGCCTTCATGAGCGGCCACCCATTTCTGCCAACGCACCTCGGGCAATCTCCCAAGCGGAGTGCAGGAACAGGATCGCGATGACGCCGGCGACCGCGAGGTCGGGCCATGCCTTTCCGGTCCACGCCACCAGGCCGGCGGCAATGACGACGGCGATATTGGCGACAGCATCGTTTCGGCTGAACAGCCAGATGGCCCGTACATTGGCATCGCCTTCGCGAAACCGCGACAGGACGAGCGCCGCACTGACGTTGATGATAAGGGCGACGATCCCGATGCCGCCCATCAGATCGGCGTCGGGTGCCACGGCGTTCATCGCGCGCCAGATGGCAAAGCCGATGACACCTAGGCCCAATGTTCCGAGGAACAAGCCTTGGGAGAGAGCAACCCTTGAGCGAGCTGCCGCCGTCCAGCTCAGCGCGATGAGGCCGAACAATGAGATCGTGCCGTCGCCGACGAAGTCGAGCGCATCAGCTTTGAGCGCCTGGCTGTCGGCGATGAACCCACCGACGATTTCTATCAGCCCGAAGCCGAGGTTAAGAAGTACGACGATCCATAGGGCACGACGATAGGCTGGGTCGCGCTCCGCACGTTTCGTATCGCCCGTGCAGCCGCACGTAGAGGATTCGCTTGCGCTCATCCCGCTCCGTTACGATCTACAGTCACTGTAGAAGCAACCGGAAAATCGCGAGGATCGCAAGGTGTTGATGATTGGCGACATAGCGAAAAGGACCGGGACCAAGGTCAACACGATCCGCTTCTATGAAGACATCGGCCTGATGCCGGAGGCTGCGCGCACGGCAGGTGGGCGCCGTACCTACGGTGATGCGGAGGTTCGCCAGCTCGCCTTTATCCGGCATGCCCGTGATCTGGGGTTCTCGACTGACGAGATTCGATCCCTGATCGCCTTGTCGGCCAACCCCGATCAGGATTGTAAGGAAGCAGGCTCGCTCGCTCGCCGGCACCTTGCGAGCGTGGAAGACCGCATTGCCCGCCTAACGGCGCTGAGGGACGCCTTAGCTGATGCGACACGGGATTGTGACGGCGGCAGGATTGCTGACTGCCGGGTTATGGAAGCGATCACGAGGCCGCCTGATTTGGCTAGCGGAGCGCGGGTCTAAGGCCGCACGTACACACCACCTGACGAGCCCGTCAGGATTGCGGCGCTGTCGCGATGCTGGAGAGGTCCTTAGCGGTGTCGATCGGCACCCCGGCTTCCTTGCGCTCCGAATAGCGATCTACGAGTTGGGCTGTGTGCGGGCGCAGAAGCACCGTGAAACGCACCAGCTCCTCCATCACGTCCACAATCCGGTCGTAATAGCTGGACGGCTTCATGCGTCCGGCATCATCGAACTCGTTGAACGCCTTGGCGACGCTTGACTGGTTCGGGATCGTCACCATTCGCATCCAGCGGCCCAGCACGCGCAGCGTATTGACGCTATTGAACGACTGCGATCCGGCCGACACCTGCATGACCGCGAGCGTGCGCCCCTGCGTCGGACGCATCCCGCCCATCGACAGCGGCAAATGGTCGATCTGCAACTTCATGATGCCGGTGATCTGGCCATGTCGCTCAGGACTGCACCACACCTGACCTTCCGACCACATCGACAGCTCGCGCAGCTCATGAACGGCCGGATGGTCGTCGCCGGCGTGCCGGTCGGGCAGCGGCAGAGTGGACGGGTCGAAGATGCGCGTCTCGCAGCCGAAGAAGCGGAGCAGGCGCGCCGCCTCCTCGATGCACAGGCGCGAATAGGATCGCTCGCGCAGCGAACCGTAGAGCAGGAGGATGCGCGGCGCGGGATCGAGCGGGCCGAGCCCCAGCGCTGGCCGCTGGATGGCATAGGCGGGATCGAGCGCCGGTAGGGTATTGGGATCGGACAGGTCACGAAGCGGCATCAGGCAATTCCGATCCGGATCGCGAGCGCCGCGAGGGTGACGAGCAGCACCGGCACGGTGAGCGTGACCCCAACCCGGAAGTAATAGCCCCATCCGATCCGCACGCCCTTTTGCCCGAGGACGTGGAGCCACAGCAGCGTTGCGAGCGACCCGATCGGCGTCAGCTTGGGGCCGAGGTCGCAACCGATCACGTTGGCATAGATCATCGCGTCCTTGATCGCGCCTGTGGCGTGTGTCGCGTCGATCGACAGCGCGCCCACCAGCACGGTCGGCATGTTGTTCATTACCGACGATAAAACGGCCGCGATGATACCCGTACCCAGCGCCGCGCCCCACACCCCGCCTTGTGCGGTGCGATCGAGCAGCGCCGCCAGATGATCGGTCAGGCCGGCGTTTCGCAGGCCATAGACGACCAAGTACATACCGAGCGAGAAGATCACGACCTGCCAGGGTGCGCCGCGCAGCACCTTGCCGGTCTGGATCACATGGCCCCGCCCCGCGATCACCAGCAGCAGGATTGCGCCGGCAGCGGCCACGGCGCTGACCGGCACGCCAAGCGGTTCGAGTAGGAAAAACCCGGCGAGCAGCAGGGCAAGGACGATCCATCCGGCGCGGAAGGTCGCGGCATCGCGGATCGCGTCGCGCGGCGCGCGAAGCGCCCCCACGTCATAGTCTGCCGGTATGTCGCGCCGGAAGAACAGCAGCAGCGCCCCCAGCGTGGCGGCGATTGACACGAGGTCGACCGGCACCATCACGGCCGCATATTCGCCGAACCCGATCCTGAAGAAGTCGGCCGACACGATGTTGACGAGGTTCGACACGACCAGCGGCAGGCTGGCGGTGTCGGCAATGAAACCGGCCGCCATGACGAATGCCAGCGTCGCCTTGTCCTTGAATCCCAGCGCCCGCAGCATGGCGATGACGATCGGCGTCAGGATCAGCGCCGCGCCATCATTGGCGAACAGCGCTGACACCGCCGCGCCGAGCAGCACGATCAGAACGAACAACCGGCGACCATGCCCTCCGCCCCAGCGGGCGACATGCAGCGCGGCCCATTCGAAGAACCCGGCTTCATCGAGCAACAGGCTGATGACGATGATCGCGACGAATGCGGCGGTCGCGTTCCAGACGATGCCCCACACCACCGGCACGTCGGACAGGGTGACGACGCCTGCGAGCAGCGCCACGACGGCGCCCCCCATCGCGCTCCATCCGATGCCGAGGCCCTTGGGTTGCCAGATGACGAGCGCGATCGTCGCGACGAAGATCAGGACGGCGAGAAGCATCAGGCGACGCGCTGGCCCGAGGCGTCCACCACTTGCTCGCCGTCTTCCTTTGCGAACGCGCCGAGCTGGCCGGTCGGCAGCAGATCAAGCACGGCTTCGGATGGCCGGCACAGCTTCACGCCGAGGGGCGAGACGACCAGCGGCCGGTTGATGAGGATCGGGTGGGCCATCATCGCGTCCACCAGTGCGTCGTCGGACAGCGACGCGTCGCCCAGGCCCAGCTCGGCATAGGGCGTGCCTTTTGCACGTAACAAGTCGCGGGGCGTCATGCCGGCGCGATCGATCAACTCGACCAGCAGCGCGCGTGCAGGCGGCGTCTTCAGATACTCGATGACATGCGGTTCGATGCCGGCGTTGCGGATCATGGCGAGGGCGTTGCGAGACGTGCCGCACTCGGGATTGTGGTAGATGACGATGTCAGTCATGCCCGGTGCTCCATGTCGGCATTTTCTTGTTCGGACATCTGGTCGTGGATGTCCTGGAGGCGCTGACGCACGGCCATTGCCGGTACTTCACGGTTGTGGATGGGCAGCTCGACCAGCTTGGCGATGCGGCGGGTCAGCGCGTCGTGCGTGGCTTCGAACGCCGCGTCCACGGTCGCATCGTCGCCGGTCACCGCCGCCGGGTCGGGCAGACCCCAATGCGCCTTGATCGGCGTCCCGGTCCAGACCGGACAGACTTCGCCCCCGGCATTGTCGCAAACGGTGATGACGATATCCATCGAAGGCCCTTTGCCGTCCGCGAACTCGTCCCAGCTCTTCGAGCGGAGGTCATCGGTCGGATAGCCGTGCCGGGCGAGCAGCCGCAGCGCGCCCGGATGAACCTGCCCCTTGGGCGCTGAACCTGCCGAGAATCCACGAAAGCGTCCCTGCCCCAGGCGATTGACGATCGCCTCGCCCAGAATGGAGCGCGCACTGTTGCCGGTGCACAGCACCAGAACGTTGGTGATATGGCTCATGCCTTGCCCTCTGGCAGGCAGCGGCTCCGCATCGCCAGCGCGGCGAGCGGTGCGCAGACCTCGGGATTTCCCGCGCAGCAGTCTTGCATCAGAAACTCCAATAGCTCGGTCATCTGTTCGTATCGCGCCGTGTAGATCACCGAGCGACCGTCGCGCCGGTTCTCGATCAGCCCGGCGTTCGACAGGATGGTGAGGTTCGCCGACAGCGTGTTCGGCAGCACATCGAGCCGGCGGGCAATTTCGCCGGCGGCAACCCCTTCCCGGCCTGCCTGGATGAGCAACCGGAAAATCGCCAGGCGGGTGGCGTTGGCGAGAGCCGACAAGCCGGAGACAGCGTTCTTCATTTCCATATTTCTGATGTAACGGAAATGAGGGGCCCCGCCAACGCCCAAGCTCGCTCAGCTTCGCTTTTCGCGCACCTCGAACGATCCGACGCCGCCCTTGCGCACCGTTGTGGTGCAGGCTTCGGCAGAGGAATCCTTGAACGGGCAAGGCAGCGTCGGCGATTTCAGCGAGATGGTGATCGGTCCACGCGAGCTGCCCTTGTATTCGCATTCCAGGCGCCACACGCCGTTGACCGAGAGGCTGGGACGGCTCTTGTCGAGGAAGCGCACCGTCTCGTCACCGCCACGGGGCCACACATGGCACTTTACGTCGAAACCCTGTTCTCCTTCGACGGTCATGACGGTGGGAGCCGGCGGCTGGTCAGCCGCCAAAGCCGGAGCGCTTGCGAGCATGGCCATCATGTAAACAGCGAGCTTCATCGATAATACCCTTTCGATTCGACTATTCCAAGATACCAGAATAAACGAACCAAGCAAGGTGTCGTGAGTTTTGGTGTCAAAACCGCTCAGTTTTGACACTGGTTGTGATGCGTCAGCCTCCGGCATTCGCGACCAGCCCGTCAGAATTACGGCTAAGTATTTGACATTAAGTTGCCTCCAGAGCAGTCTCTCAGACTTGCTACCGCTTCTAAAAAAATTGAGCCTATATGGCTGTTGAGAAGGCAGATTTCTCTGTTGCAGATGATCTATTGCGTGAAGCGACCAAAGGTCTGCTAGGCGATCGTCCATCTATTGAGCTGAAGCGGTCAGGTAGGATCGGTCCCCTTGTAGAATTGGCGTTGGCTTCCATTGCCTATCCTGATCAGTATCGCTCACTCACTGTGAGCAGCCCTTTTGCTATGAATTTATCCGCGGCACTTCGTAATCGGCGACACTTTGGGAGCGGGTTTAAAGATGTCGCGGGAGCTTTCCCTCTCGATGTAATTAATCCGGTCACGTCTGACGCCCCGGACTGGGATCTGTGGACGAAGCACGCTGAGAATATTGCCATATCTATGGGACTGAACCGACCTTTGCTTGCCAGCTTACTCGGCGCTCTCGGTGAGTTACAGGACAACGTGTATGAACACAGCGGTGCACCAGAAACCGGAGTTGTGGCTTATGCCGTAACGTCTACGTCATTCGAATTTGTAGTCGCTGATCGAGGTGTTGGCGCCCTCAAGAGCCTGCGGCAAAATCCGCAATATGCCGAAGTCGCCGACGACGGAGAGGCGCTTCAATTGGCGATCACAGACGGCGTTTCTCGATTTCAGGAAGGTGGTCGCGGAAGAGGTTTTCGGCAGCTGTTTCGCGCCCTGGTCGGGCATGCTGCTGAGCTGCGCTTTCGTAGCGGCGACCATGCATTGATGTTGCGTCCAGGAGCTGATGCAAACATCGCCACTTCTGCCTTATCGCAGGTAGCACCCTTGGATGGACTTACGATTTCCGTATTTTGCAACGGCCAATCGCTGACCTCCTGAGCTTAGCCGCCGATCAGCGTGCAGCCGTTCCAAGTAGGTATGGTGGCTATGCAAGGTCGCAATATTGTGTTCGAGAAGATCGTCTAGCGGTGCACCGGACGCTGTCGGATAGCTACGCCAGAGGAGCCGGCCGGCTTCCGTGAAGTAGGCCTGTCTTCGGCAGCGCGTTTTGTTGAACGCGTCCGTATCAATCATTGTGACGTCGTTGAATGCCAGACGCAACGGCTCGAGAACCCGGACACCGCCGCGTGCGATAAGTCGCAGGTCGCGGCCTACGTTGGCGGCAAGCTCGCAAAGCTGCGCGACATGCCAGTCGATGCGGCTACCACGACCAGCGCCGGTAGCGAATTCAAAGGCCACGCATTCAATCTCAGGCCGAGCTGCGAGCAATTGAGTCCAGCTCCGATAATCCTGTTCCGTGCGGGCGTTCAGGTGAAGTGCGACCGGAAGGCCGGCATTGGCCATTTCCATGCAGGTGAGCAGGATGCGTTTCATCGCGTGTAGATTATCGTAACGGGGGACATCGGTGAGCACGCTGAAGTTAGGCGGCGTGATTAGCGAAACATCAAGAGAGCAAAGCTCGTCGAGCATCGCCTTGCGATTTGCCAACTCCCAATAACGTTCAATCTTACGATCGCGGGCGACCCCGGACACCACTAACCGCGCGGCCGGATCGATCCCAAACTGCGTTGCCAAAGCTTCGCGATCACGGAATTTGAGTGTTCCGCGGCTCAAATCTATAAGGGTGTAAAGCGGTACGGCAACGATTGGGAAGTTAAGCCTTCCGCTCCGCGCCGAGCGGTGCTCGATGAGTGGGACCATGGCAGGCAACGGGTCGACAGTGACGCGCGGGCCGCGGGGCGAATCCATCAGTTTTAGTCCACCTACTTCTCGCACGCGGGCGACAAAGGCGGCAGGATTGCCTCGGCAAACCAGATCGCAGGTCGACTTATCGGCGCAACGGCAATAGTCGCTGCAATCGAAAAAGCTGCCACCTTTGTGAGCGCCACCGCAGGAGTCGCGATCCACGCAGCCCCAACAGCCCAGCGACAGTGACGCTGTGTCGGGATTGTCCCACAGTAGCTGCGGGTTTCGGAAGGTGCGGGGCGGCGTGACGGGCGAAGATTTCATCGGATGCTAAGCTCCGCGTGGGTGCCGAATAATCCGACACGCTCGACAATACCCAGAGCAACCCCGCCGCCACCGGCAATGGCCAACCGCATTTGGGCGGGAATGCCAGGAATCGCTCCGATGCACCGCTGTCCGCTGCAAACGATCACATCTGCTCCATTGCACTGAACAACGACCTGATCGCCGACATGCAGATTGCAGGAGGTATCCAGATCGGCTGACACAGTTCGCGCCTGCTCCGCAAATTGGACATCGAACAAGGTTGGTGTCTTCATTCGGTCGAGGCCCATGTTCCAGCGCTTCCGCCAAGCCTTGCCCGATTGCTCGCGAATGAAATCGACGCCCATCAGGTAGCCTCCATTACCGGCGTGAATAGCTTAGTCTTGCCAATCCTAAATTCCATTACGATGCCTTTAGTGGCAAGCGTGGCGAGTCGGTTGCTCCATGCGCTGACACCGATCCCTTCATTGGGCCGTAGCTTTGCAAGTTCCGGAGCAGAGATACGGTGATTTTCACAAATCAGCTTAAGCGTGTTGCGGTGTGCCGTATCTAGCAGGCCAAGAATATGCGGCTTACTTGAAGTTCCTGCCTTATCTAATGAACAAGCCCACATCGCATCGTTATGATCGGCGAGGTAGTCAAATAGCTCTTCCTCGATTGCAGCATTTGCATTCGCCACTACCGGGTAAAGGGCACCCATCGCTTTTCGGCTGAAGTCTCGGAACCCCAAGACGGCTTCGCGCAGGAATGATCCGGTAGCGATGTCGATGCCGGCAAAATCAAGATACGCGATCGTCGGCTCGTTAACCGGCCGGGTCTCGCTAATTAGACTGGCTAGCATCTGCCGCCCCATCGCGCTGCCGGCTAGTGTGAGCTTCTCTGCTGCAATTTCAAAAATCGAGTACCGAATCATTCACCAACCTCACTGTGCAAAGTGAAGATAGTGATTGAAGGTTGTTGGTCAAGGGGAGTCATCCTCTCCGCTATGCTTCAGTGTGACGGGCCGTGCCTGTAAACACGGCCCGTCAGGGTCAGCCTTGCGGCGGGAAGGGGTCACCACCGTAGCTGTCGCGATCCCTGATCTGGCCGTTGCGGCCGTGGATCAGAAGTTCGCTGTGCTGGCGCTGCGCGATGCCTCGCGCAGCATCGATCGCCTCACGCTGAGTGTCATGGACCGACGTCGCGCGACCGTTGCCGGCACCGCGAACAGCCCAACCACCTGCGTGCGGGACGACATGCTGGTTCTTTCCGGACATAGTTTTACCTCCTTTCTCGCGCTTCGAGGGTAAGACGGCTTGCGACCCCGCTCCCGATCGTCTTCATTGACTATCAAGGAGGTAGGCTGAAACGGCGGGTGCTCTCGGACATCCCAACACATTTTTTTGTGTCGTGTCTGAGCCGCGCTGAAAGTCAGCCTACTCCGTCAGGAAGCCGGCGGAGTTGAGTGAGCGAACCGACCCTTGATCTTGCGGAAGCGCGGCAGGCGATCGAACGCCTGACTTCAAGCGACCTTCTCAGACTGAGGAGGGCGGGACGACAATATGCGTTTGCGGCAGGTTGTGAAGCCGACGACCTCCTCAACGAAGCTGTATGTCAGACGATCGAAGGCGTTCGGAATTGCCCGCGCAGGATGGGAATGGTGGAATTCCTAGTCGGCGTTATGCGCAGCCGCTCGTCCGCCAGGCAGCAAAAGGTCGAACCCGAACTGGTGTCGGTCGATGCGACCGACGTCGAGGGCCGGTTTTTGCACGAGCCGGTAGAAACGAAACCCAATGTCGAGGAACTGGCGCTTTCACGTGAAGATGCGTCGGCTCGGCGAAACGCGCTGGAAACCTTGTTTGCCGATGATGAGGAAGCAACCCTGTTCCTGTGGGCATACCTGGACGACCTGCCGAAGGAGGAGATCATGACTATGATCGGTGTCGATATGACGGCGTATGCCACTATCCGACGCCGCGTCCGTCGCACGATAGATGCGGCGTTTCCTAATGGATGGTCATCGTGAGCGGGCCGGGGCGTCCTCCCCCCCCGATTGACCGTCTGGCGGATGAACTGGTCGCAGACATCATGGCTATGTCGGACGCGGAATTACTGGCGGAAGTCGAGGCCGAAGGGCTGAATGCCGAAGATGAAGCTGACCGCATCCGCGCTATAATCTCGACCGCAACCGCCCGATCCGGAAAATTGCGTCTCCAGGCTGCGCGAGCAGAGCTCGATCGCGCAGCCGGAACGGGCCGGGGGCAAGTCCATCAGCTTCCTCTCAGAGATCGGGCTGCTGTCCTCGCCCGGTTCGCCAACGACGACACCAAGCTGAAAAGTCGGCTGACGATGGCTGCTCGCAACGGTGAAGGCATCACCGAAAAAGAGATGAATGACATCCTCGCAGATTTGCGAGAGCTTGGTGCCATTGACGAAGACGGCAACCCAATTTGAAGGGACTCGCCCAAGCCGAAAAGCTTTTGCAGTCCTTAGGCGTCACTCGTCCCGATGAGATCGATATTGAGGCGATCGCGTGGACGATGGGCGCCAAGGTGCGCAACGGCATTCTAGAGAGCTGCGAAGCCCGGATCATCGGCTTTCGCGATCAGGCGATCATCACCGTAAAAGGCGATGGCGATCCGCGTCGTCGGCGCTTCTCAATCGCGCATGAGCTGGGTCACTGGCAGCATCATCGCGGTCGCTCGTCGGTCTGCAGGGCGAGTGAGATCGGGAGTTTCAGCCAGGGCGGTGCCGGCATTGAACGGCAAGCCGATAATTATGCCGCCGACCTATTGATGCCGGCCTATCTGTTTCGACCGCTTGCTGCTGCCCACCGGCGCCCGTCGTTCGAGGTAATCGATGCTCTGGCTGCTGCCTTTTCGACCAGCCGGTTGGCGACGGCACTACGGTTCATCGATCATAGCCCTTGGCCCTGTATGATCGTTTGCCATAGTCAGAACGGACGCCGATGGTTTCGACGCAATAGTGGCATTCCTGATCACTGGTTCCCCCGGGATAGTATAGATCCCGAGTCAGACGCCATGGAAGTGCTGTACGGAAATACCGATCGATCAAGATCAACGATCATCGGGGCGGACGCCTGGTTTGATCGGTGGGATGCTGAAAGATTTAATGTAACCGAGGAGTGTGTCAAAGGGTTTGGTAATAACGTAATTACGCTCCTCACGCTTTCAGATCGTATGATATAATGAGAGCATAAATGCACATATATATCATCAATATAAACAACTTTACAGATGAACTATATTAATACCGGGATGAAAATCTGCCAAGTAGTTGACCGCTAGTCGGCGATGGCAATGTTCAGGCGTTGCCTCGCTGCATAATAAGCAGGCGCCGTTAAGATCGCTTTCAGAAATCTTTAATTCGACCTTTCTAGAGGAAATTAAATAGAGATAACGCCGCTCGTATTCTGCCCATCCTATTTCTTTTTTCTTATAAGCATCTAGTATATCACTAGTAGGCGCAAGATCGTTATTAATAGAGTAGCTTATAGAACAAATGGAATCTA
Source organism: Sphingomonas sp. SORGH_AS_0438 (assembly GCF_031453475.1). Classification (NCBI taxonomy): domain Bacteria; kingdom Pseudomonadati; phylum Pseudomonadota; class Alphaproteobacteria; order Sphingomonadales; family Sphingomonadaceae; genus Sphingomonas; species Sphingomonas sp. SORGH_AS_0438. The sequence continues at coordinate 17,602 of NZ_JAVIZS010000004.1, read as the reverse complement.
AAAAATATTCTAAATCATCTTGTTTTGCAAATCCGGACAACTGCGAGACGCGATTTAGTCTGGTGTCTATGACCTTCGTGACCCCGGCAACTTGTAGTCGATTAAAGAATCGGCTTGCTTTGCTCTTTGTAAAGCCAATTGTAAAAACCTTCACTCGGCCTTCCTTTCGTGAGAAGGGTTGCGTTCGCGATAAGCAACCGCAGCGCTTTGTTTTTCATAGGCAAGATTCACAGACCTTTCCCAGTCACCTGGTTGCCGAAGGAGTGGTGGAGGTGCGGCATTGTGAAGCTGTACTAAGCGCTCATCAAACTGCTTCTGAGACTCGATCAGCCCATTAGTGTGGATGTGAAATATAGAAGAACTTAAATCGGGAAGATTTCGGCAAACTAAAACGGCTCTATGACATTCGATAGGATCGCGTTCTGAGCAAACAATGGCAAGATTCAGGCTTTGCACGCCGTTCCTCAGCCTAGAAAGACCAGCCTTAAAGAAGTCTGCCGATGATATCCTGTCGTAAGTGGCTTGTCCGTTAACATAGCATGACCGGTCCTTTGGTCGGGCGCCTAATTGATCCCCCATAAAGACGTACTTAATTCCACCATTATTAAGAATTCCTCTAAGAGGAACTCTAGAAAAATCTGGCTTATAATGAGAATAGGGGGTGGACCTTACGTCGCAAACCACATCTATTAGATTACTAGTGAGTAATTCGACAAAAGAGCTTGGCTCCAGCCCCGAATAACCTATGGTAAAAAGCTTTGGCATATGTTTTCTATGCTGAAACAATAATGCCGTTTAATTGTACGTAGCATCTCATCGGGTTATATTCATTATTCTTCCCCTTCCACGCCCGAGATAGCCCAAGACGCAGCGCTACTGGTTTAAAATAGCTGGACATTGATATTCTTTCATTTAAGGAGGCTGCGCCTTCTTCAAGGCTTTTGGACGACTTTGCAGTAAGATCGGTCACAGGGAAATTGTGCCAACTGCCTTGGCTATCCCGATATGAAACCTGAATCTTGTCGTAAAAGACGCTTGCTTTTAATTTGCTATGTGAAACCATAATGCAGCCGAGTGAGCGACACTTTGTGCCTGCAACAACATACTTTTCATCGTTGATCTGGTTATCAAAGACGCTGTCTGCGTCGGAATCCGAGTTGTCTCGACAAGCAATGTAGAGATCGTCATTCGATGCTGTTCCAAGGCGGCGTACCGTTTTTACGCGGTAGTCCTCGCTAGCGTGTGGGTAAGCCGAAGAGCCAGCCGCCGCAGGAACTAGCGACAGGATGTTACCGACTACCATGTAATCTTTATCAACCCACTTGGACTGTTCCCAATTTCGTCCGTCAGGCTGCAGTGGGCGGATCATAGCGCCAGAATGAATGTCTAAGCCGGCTACACACACCATGCCCCCCGTCATGCGGGTTACCTCAGTAATGACAATCTGACGTTCGCCGTCAATTTTGTACTGTGAGCTAAGTGACTTCAATCCCATCGATCCCCCCTCGTCGATCGTACCGCTGTCGTTCCCCGACATATACGCCATCGCAATCATTCGCCAGCGGCGTAGGTGTCAAAACCGGTCGGTTTTGACGCTGCAGAGCTGGCCACGGTTTTCCAAGGGTTTGCGTGTGTCAGAATCCCGTGTCAGAACCAAACGATGCAAATCGGCTATGCGCGGGTGTCCCGCGGTGATCATCAGGACCTAGCTGCCCAGCTCGCAGCGCTTACCGCAGCTGGGTGCGATCCGGTGTTCCAGGAAGAGGCTTCGGGCGGCCAGGCTGATCGGCCCGAGCTGACGAAAGCGATCAAGAGCCTGCAGCCGGGCGACGTGCTGGTGGTGTGGAAGCTCGATCGGCTGTCGCGTTCGCTGCGTGACCTCCTGTTCACCCTGGAGGCGGTTACCGCAGCCGGCGCCGGCTTCCGGTCGCTGACTGAGGCGGTGGATACCACGACGGCTGCAGGTCGGTTGATGATGCAGACCTTGGGCGCCTTCGCCGAGTTCGAGCGGGCTATGATCCGCGAGCGGACGATGAACGGTCTGGCACATGCCCGCAAAGCTGGTCGCCACTTAGGGCGACGGCCAAGCCTCACCGGCCAGCAGCGCGCCGAGATCATCACTAAGGCGGAATCTGGCCAGGGATCGCCTTCGCAGCTCGCCAGCCTGTTCCGTGTGTCGCGCTCGACCGTGCAGCGTGTTCTTCGCGAGCATCGCAACCGTTCGGCTGCCGCATGAGCCTCGCCCCCGCACTTCCGCGCAGCCTGCCTGCAGACCTTGAGGCGCAACGCTACGAGTTGGCGCGTGCGCGCCAGCTTGCGCGCGCATGGGCGGAAACGCTGCCCGAGCCGCGGCGTCGCGACATGGCGGCGCTGTTCACACGCATTGCGATCGACACCTACCAGGCGGAGGCCCGGCCTTACGCCAGGCTCAGCGCCCCTTTCGCCAAGCCCTATGGCCGCCTGGATCGCGCCGTTGCCGAGCTGGCGCAGGTGGTGGGCCGGGAGGCGGCCCCGCTGCCGATTGCCGAGGCGGCTTACTTCCTGACCGGCCTCTACACGACCTTGCTGCACGCCCGCGAGCGTGGCGCGCTCGGCGCCTTCTATACCCCGCCGGTGCTCGCGAACCGGCTCCTCGACATGGCCGAGGAGCAGGGGATCGACTGGACTCGCGCCCGTGTGCTCGACCCGGCGAGTGGTGGAGGTGCATTCCTGCTGCCCGCAGCCGAACGGATGGTCGCCGCCCTTCCGGCGGCTGAGCCGGCCATCGTCCTCCGGCAGATTGGTACACGTCTGGTCGGGCTGGAGCTGGACCCCTACGCGGCAGGCTTCGGTCAAAACGCGGTCGAGCTGCTGCTGGCGGACGTGACCGCGGCTGCAGGTCGGCTGGCTCCCGTCGTCGTGCGCGTCGCCGACACGCTGGAGGAGGCACCTGCAGCCCGCTTTGACCTGGTAATCGGTAATCCGCCCTATGGCCGCATCACCCTCACCCCCGAGCAGCGCCAGCGGTTTGCACGCAGCCTCTACGGCCATGCCAACCTTTATGGGGTGTTCACCGACATTGCCGTTCGCTGGGCTAAGAAGGGCGGCACGATCGCTTATCTGACCCCGACCAGCTTCCTCTCCGGCCATTATTATTCCGCTTTGCGCGAGCTGATCGCGAAGGAGGCGCCCCCGGTTGCGATCGACTTTGTGCACGCGCGCCGTGGCGTATTCGAGGACGTGCTGCAGGAGACGTTGCTCGCCGCCTATAAGCGCGGGGCCAAGGCCGTCCGCGCACAGGTCCATTATGTCGAGGTGGCGAACGAGCGTGAGGCGCGCGTCATCCGCAATGGCACGATCGGCTTGCCCTCCCCTGCCTCGCAGCCATGGCTGGCACCCCGCGAGCCGCGCCACAGCCCCCTGATCGCTGCGGCAGAGGCGATGCCGGCGAGGCTAGCCGATTGGGGTTACAGCGTATCGACCGGACCTTTGGTGTGGAACCGCTACAAGGATCAGATGCGCCTTCGCCCTGCCCGCGGTGTGCATCCGCTCATATGGGCGGAGGCGGTGTCGGCTGATGGCCACTTCGCGTTCCGGGCCGAGAAGCGCAACCACGCGCCTTACTTCAAGATCGAGCGCGGCGACGCCTGGCTGCTGGTCGAGGAAGCGTGCGTCCTCGTCCAGCGCACCACTGCCAAGGAACAGGCCCGCCGGTTGATCGCGGCCGAGCTGCCGGCCGAGTTCATCGTCCAGCATGGCGGGGTGGTGGTTGAGAACCACCTGAACATGGTGCGGCCGACTGCTCAGCCGGCAGTGTCGCCGGCGACAGTTGCGGCAGTGCTGAACAGCCGGATCGTGGACCAGCTCTTCCGCTGCATCAACGGTAGCGTCGCGGTGTCGGCCTTTGAGATGGAGGCACTTCCCCTCCCCTCCCCTGACGCGATGGGACAAGTGGAGGCGCTGGTCGCGCGAGGAGCTTGCAGCGCCGAGATCGAAGGCGAGCTGGCGCGGCTCTATGGGCAGGTCACGGCATGATGGCGATGCTCACCCGCGAGGAGGTCCATGCCCGGCTGCAGGCCATCTTCCCCGATGGCGCACCCAATCGCGCTTATCTGACCCGCATGCTCGCAGCGAGCACGGTGTTTGTCGCCCTTTACATCGACGCGATCGAGGGCGGCGGCACGTATCTTGGCCCCAAGCACGTCTACCGCATGACGGACGAGCAGGCGGCGCAGTTCGATGATGCGAGCCGTGCCGCCTACTCAGCCGGTGTGCTGCGTACCGGTGCCCAGATCGAGGGACGTCGCTGGTACCAGGACAACACCCGCGAGCCGATCCGCGACGAGACGTTGCGCGAGGGGCTGGTGGCAATCGGCGCCGTGACCGAGCGCACCGACCTTGCCACTACGTCGAGCAAACCGCGCTATGCCTTGAAGGCGAGCTTCGCCGGCTTGTTCGACCCTGCCCTCACCGGCGAGGCGCTGCAGGCCCGTATTGCGGCATGGCAGGCCGAAACCTTGAACAAGGGTGCGCTCGCCCGCTTAGCGATCGTCCGCCGCGGCGCCGGCGTTAGTACCGACCAAGTGCTCGTCACCTTCCCGAACGGAGAGACGCGCCGGATGAAGCCCGGCCCCAGCTCCGAGATCACCAAGGCGGTTGTGGAGGTGTTTGCGCCTGCCTTTCTCACTGATCCTGCTGTGGTGTTTCTTAGCGAGAGCGGAAACAAGGTGGTGGCGCGTGACGACGAGCTGGCGCGATCGATCGGCCTCGCCATCCAAGCCGACAAGAACCTGCCTGACACGATTTTGGTCGACCTTGGGCCGGCACACCCGTTGCTGGTTTTTGTGGAGGTGGTCGCAACCGATGGTCCGATCAGCCAACGCCGCAAGGAAGCGTTAGAGGAGCTAGTTGCCGAGGCGGCCTTCCCGGCCGAGCACGTTGCGTTCGTAACTGCCTACCTAGATCGCAGTGCCGGGCCGTTTAAGAAGACGGTCGATAGCCTCGCATGGGGCAGCTACGCTTGGTTTGCGGCTGAGCCGGACCGGTTGGTTGAGTTTAGTGGTAGTCCGCGTCCACTGCGGCGCGAAACAGGTAGGGAACAAATCAACTAATAGGGTGTTATCTGCTTTGCACCACCATATGGTGTAATGCTTGGAGCCTGACCATGGCGAAGAACGAGCACACGAGCGAGAAGGCTGGCAAGGCTGCTTCCAAGGTCTTGCGGGATGGCCGAACCGGCAAGAACTCAAAGACGGCGGCAGGCTCTGCCCTATCGCAACGTCCCGACAAGAAGAAGTGATTTGGGGAGGCCGGTTGGGACCGGCCTCCGATCACCTTGGATCGGCCTGAGCTTCGGGCAAAGGCGCCATAGCTGGCAGTACATGCTCCCCATCGCTTGGTGTGGCCGTTCTGTTAGGCTCCACTACAAGCGGAGCCGCCTCCTGCAGGCTCGCGACGTACTCCGTCGCCATCAAGTTGAAGTCGGCAAACAGAAGCTCTTCAGGAGTCATGTCCTTTTGAGCGCTAAGGAGCGGCAGCAATTCTTCGAAAGCGCGATATTCTCGTAAGATGGCTTGCCCGCCGCCCGCATGCACGCCGCCCGGTAAATGCCTGAGCCAGGCCGCTAGCTCTGATATGAGCTTATCAATATTTCCATCGTGAGAATGGATATCCTGACCCCCAATATCGGATATGTATCGCAAGTATCTGTATTGCTCGCGGTCAAAAACAATGCACTTCTTTCCAGCTTGGTCAGGGCGCCCAAGATGATGGGCCCCTAACCAAAGCCCCAGTTCAAGCGGCATATTAAAGCGAGGCAAGGGTGGGTCGCCTCCAGCTTCCGTTCGTGATATATCGTGAATACCATAACGGCATTCGCCTATGATCTTTATAATTTTGCCTAATCTATTCTCAGCGGCATCGTCTGTTTCCAAGGCGCAACGAGCCCTATAGCCCGATCGGACTACTGTGTAGACCATGGCATTGAATATTGGCTTATATTCCAGATCAAACGGACAGTTGATAAACACGTCTAGTGTCGTGTTCGCTTTCTTCCGTGATCCAGGGCGAGCGGCCGCCATCACGTCTCGCGCCAAGTGCCTTTTTTGGCACCTGGCGACTTCCGGACACGTTTAGCTATCGGGGATTGGCCGGGATCAAGTTCCCTTGCTCTCTCAATGGCTTGGGCCTGAGTGTCCTTTACAGCGCTAGCACGTTTAGCGCCCTTCTTCTTCACTTCAAAGCGGCCATCCTCGCGCTTCTGCACCCTAAGAGCATCGCTATCCCTCAACGGCTTATCTTTCGAATTGGCCGCTTGACTTGTCGCCTTTGCAATAGCACGCCGTACTTCTGCGGCGGTAAACGTCTTAGACTTTGTCTTAGGGGCAAGCACCTTAACCCCGTCGTACGTCTTGCCAACGGTTTTATAGCCGGGTGTTGATTTTGAGCGAGGGGACTTGGCCACTGCTCAATCCTCAAAGGGGGTCAAGAGAACCGGTCTGGATGCCATTTGGTACATGCTAACCAGCGGCACCCGTATTGTCATCACGAATGGCGCCTGATCCGCACCTGATTATCGCGACAGCGGCAGATCAGAGGAAAGCGCAAGCCATGCCGCTGTCGCGAAACTCAGGACATTAGCGACGAACCAGCCGTCCCATTTCTCCGTCGTACCCGGTGGGTTTTGGGAAAGAGCAATCGGGAACAGGTTTTGGGAATGCAGGGAGCGGCAGCGCTCAACGGCTCACTGCCGCCCTGCCCTTCTCGCCTCAGCTTCCTTTACGGGAACGCCGATCAGGCTCTGGTTAGCTCAGTTTTGCGCGTGATAGTCCAATGCTCCAGTCGTTTGTAGACGATCACCTTGTCGCCGATCAGATCTCCATGCCGGCGACAGAAGAGGTCGAGCTGATCGCGATCGCCGACCAGTTCGACACAGATCGTCAGATGCGGATCGGCAATTTCCGAGCCGTTCTCCCGGATCGGTTCGTGATTGCTGAAGCCGTAATGGGTATTTTGCGCGACGGCGTTGATGATGCCGTCCGCCTTCGCGGTGCGAATCAGCTCGCGATAGAGCGGCTTTGCCCCCCAGAAGCGACGCGGGCCGATCTTGTCGGACGGTTTCAGATAGATGCGCAGCATCCCGACTTCGCGGTGATGGACGGTGAAACGATTGGGCATGACGGGCTTTCGACAGGAAACAGGATCAGGCGCGCGTGCGCCGGCGAGAAGCGCGGTGCGTGCGGGCATCGCGCAGGGTCGCGTCGGGTGTGAGGTGTGCGGCAGGTACCTTTGGCACAGCGACGCGCTGCGACAGGTAGATGCCGTTGTGGCCTGAGCAGAGGTAGGCGACGAAGCACGCGACTGCGATCGGCACCGTATAGGCCGCGCCGAACAACTCGATCCCCATGAACGTGCAAGCCAGCGGTGTGTTGGCCGCGCCCGCGAACAGCGCGACGAAGCCGATCGCTGCGAATAGCCCCGACGGTACTCCGAACATCGGCGCGAGCGCATTGCCGAGCGCCGCGCCGATAAAGAACAGCGGCGTGACCTCGCCCCCCTTGAAGCCCGCGCTCAGGGTCACGACGGTAAAGAGCAGCTTCAGCGCCCAGCTCCACGAGTGCGTATCGGGACCAAAGAAGCTGGCGATGGTCAGGCTGTCCGGTGTCGCGGCGAGCGTACCCAGGCCAAGATAGTCGCGGGTTCCGAGCAGCCAGACCAGCGCAATCACGGCCAGCCCGCCGATAACGGGTCGTAGTGGGCCATAGGGGATCACGCGCTTCAACCATCCGCCCAGCGCGTGATTGGCCTCGGCAAAGGTCAGCCCGGTCAGACCGAAGGCAATGCCGGCGACACCGGCCTTGGCGACGAGCAGCGCGTCGACCGGCACCAGCGCATCGACATGGTAGACGCCGTGATGAATGCCCCAGGCAAGACAGGTCCAGTCACCGACCAGCGCCGCGACCAGGCATGGCACCAGCGCGCGATACTCGACCCGACCGATCGCCAGCACCTCCAGTGCAAAGACCGCGCCCGCAATCGGCGTCCCGAAGACCGCGCCGAACCCAGCCGCGATCCCGGTCATAAGGAGGGTGCGTGTCGCTTCCGCATCCAATCTGAGCGCGCGTCCAAACCCGCTGGCAAGACTGCCGCCCAACTGCACGGCGGTGCCTTCACGTCCCGCCGATCCCCCGAACAGATGTGTCACGACCGTGCCGAAGAAGATGAGCGGAGCCATGCGCAGCGGCACGCCGCCCCCCGGTTCGTGGATTTGCTCGACGATGAGGTTGTTGCCGCCTTCGACCGAGCGCCCTGTCAGATGGTAGAGCAGTCCGACCACGAACCCGCCGATCGGCAGCAGGTAGAGCAGCCAGGGAAAGGCGAAGCGAAGCCGGGTTACGGCGTCGAGGCTCCGCAGGAATGCCGCGCAGAGCGTTCCCACCGCTGCGGCCATCGGGACCAGGATCAAAGCCCACCGCAGTACCGACGTGGCATGGGTGCGGCGATCGCGAATGAACGCTGCCATGTTGAACTGGTCATAGAGATTGCGAAATGTCGCGCGCACGATTCCTCCTTGCTGCCTTGCGGCGCCTGGTAGGAATCATCGGCCCTTGCGAGGGCGGTTCGACCGAATGGCCCGGCGGAAATCCATCGCCGTGCCTGCGCATATGCTGTCCGACCGCGACCCGGTCAACCAACCGCAGAAGCATGAGACTATCGTTTTGGTGAGGACCGATAAAATGGCTTTGGCCACGGAATAAACCCCGACGAGCATCGTCTACGCTTTCGAGACCGATGCGCTGGAGGCTTATGCGTAGACGAGATTGGATGCTGGGTCTGACGGCTTCGGCCCTACTTACCGGCGCAGTCGCGGCCGCCCCCGCCGATGGCTACGCTACCATGATGTCTGTCGCGATGGACCGGATGATGGCGGGCATGATGGTCAAGCCGTCCGGTGACGTCGACCGCGACTTCGTGGCGATGATGCTTCCGCATCATCAGGGTGCCATCGATATGGCGGTGGCGGAGCTGCGCTACGGCCATAACGAGCAGCTCAAGCGCATCGCGCAGGAAATCATCATCGATCAGCAGCAGGAGATCGCCGCCATGAAGCTGGCGATCGGCCAGCCGCTACCGCCTTCGACGCCAGCCCCGACGCAGGGCGGCGACCACCATAGCCCTATGGAGCACTGACATGATCCGGACCATCCTGCGCTCGGCCGCCTTGCTGATGAGCGCCGCACCGGGCCTCGCCATGGCCCAGCAGGCGCCGTGGAACGCTAAGGACATGCCCGTCAGCCACCGCGACCGCGTCTATGCGTCTGAACAATTCTCCAACACGGTGTCGGTGACCGACCCGGCCGACAACCGGCTGCTCGGCGTCATCAAACTCGGCGATCCCCAGCCGATGAACTTCTCCCCGCTCTACAAGGGACAGGTGCTGGTTCACGGCCTGGGCTTCTCGCCGGACGGGAAGACCTTGGCGGTCGTGTCGATCGGATCGAACGCCGTGTCGTGGATCGACACCGCCACCAACACCGTCAAGCACACGACCTATGTCGGGCGCAGTCCGCACGAGGCGTTCTTCACGCCGGACGGCAAGGAGGTGTGGGTCACGGTCCGCGGCGAGGATTATATCGCCGTGCTCGACCCCACGACGTACAAGGAGACGGGGCGCATCAAGACGCCCGGTGGTCCGGGCATGACGATCTTCTCTCCCGATGGCCGGTACGGCTATGTCTGCTCTTCGTTCAATCCGGTATTGGCTGTGTTCGATGTCGCGACCCACGCGCAGGTCGGACAGGTGGCGCAGCCAAGCCCCTTCTGCCCCAACATCGCCGCGACGCCGGACGGCAAGCAAGTGTGGTTTACGCTGAAGGACATCGGCAAGACGGTCGCATTCGATGCTCGGCCACCCTTCGCGATCCTGAAGGTGCTGGATACCGGGCCTATCACGAACCATGTCAATTTCGCCCGCACGGCCAAGGGGCAGTTCGCGTATGTGACGGTCGGCGGAGAGAATGTGGTCAAGGTGTTCCGCACGTCCGACTTCACGCCGGTGGCAACAATTCCGGTCGGCAAGATGCCGCACGGTGTTTGGCCATCGGGCGACGGCCGGCGCGTTTATGTCGGGCTAGAGAATTCCGATGAGCTGGCCGCGATCGACACCGCCGGCAACACGGTCGTCGCTACCGTGCCGGTCGGACAGGCACCGCAGGCGATCGCCTATGTGTCGAACGCAGTTCCGACAGGCCCCGGCACCGACAATCTCCAGCCGCTCGGCACAGCGGGCAAGGCGCTGCATCTGACCATGGGGCCGATTGGCGGCAAAGGTACGGCAAGCAGCATCACCCTCTTCGACCAGGGCATCATTCAGGTCGTGCAGAGTGCCGTTACCGGTTTGCAGCCCAAGAAGCCTTACATGCTCGTACTGACCGCCAATGCGGACGGCAGCGGCGCTGTAGAGCCGCTTGCGAACTTCATGAGCAACCCGGCAGGTGCGGCGATCGTCAACGCATCGGGTCCGATCCGCCAGATCGTTCAGGGCAGCACCGCGACACCCCGGCGCTTTCTGGCGGTTGCGGAGGTGGTGAACGGCGCGCCGGGGCGCATCGTGCAGGTGCAGCGCGACTGAGATGGACCCGCTTGCCGCCGCGATCGAACCGCTGATCCCCGGGCTGCGCCGCTATGCCCGGTCGTGGTTGCGCGACCGGGTGATGGCGGATGACGTGGTGCAGGATTGCCTGGAGCGCGCGGTCGGGCGCTGGCGACAGCGACGGGGTGCGGAGGTCCGCCCGTGGGTCTATGCGATCCTGCACAATTTGTTGGTCGATCATCAGCGGCAGCATAGCCGGCGAGGTACGGCGGTTCCGCTCCACCTCGTGGACGACGCCGCGCTCGGCCGCCCGGCCGATCAGGACACAGGCCTGCACCACCGCGACCTGCTGCGCGCGCTTGATGCGTTGCCTGAAGAACAGCGAACGGTGCTGCTCCTGGTCTCGGTCGAGGGCCTGCCCTATGCGGAGGTCGCTGCCGTAGTCGGCGTGCCGCTGGGCACGGTAATGTCGCGCATATCGCGGGGGCGCGACCGTCTGGCGACCCTCCTCCGGGAGGGTGAACGGCCGCGATTGAGGAGCGTGCAATGACCAGCCCGATCGGCGAGGACGATCTGGCCGCATGGATCGATGGCAGGCTGTCGCCCGAGCGGCAGCGCCTGGTCGACGCCTATCTTGAAGGCCAGCCGGACGTGCATGCCCGTGTGCGAGAGCAGGCGGAGCAGGCGCGAGCCCTTGCATCCCTGTTCGCCCCCGTCGCGGATGAACCGATCCCGGCGACGATGCGCGTGGCAGCGATCAGGGGACGGCAACGGCAACCGCGTTGGCAGCTCGCCATCGCCGCGTCACTTCTGCTGGCGTTGGGGTTTGGCGGTGGCTGGTCGAGCGCGCGGTGGAGCGGCGAACCCCGCGCGGGCATCGCGGCGCTGGCCAACGAGGCGAGTGATAATTTCCGTGTCTATGCCGCCGACCGGATACGACCGGCGGAGATCGGCCCCGACCAGCGCGCCATGCTGATCCGATGGACCTCCGCTCGATTGGGTGAGCGCGTCACGATCCCGGACCTCAGCACGGCCGGCTATCGCTATGGCGGGGGGCGACTGGTCGCGACGCCCCACGGCCCTGCGGCACTGCTCCTCTACGACGGACCGCAAGCGTCGAAACTTGCGGTGCTGACGAGGCCCATGCAGATCGACAAGACCGCGAGCATGACCAGCACGTCCAGCGGGACCATGGGCCGGGTCACATGGGCGGTCGACGGGATCGGCTATAGTGTGGTGGGCGAGCGACCCGCGGCCGAACTGCATCCGATCGCCGATGAAGTCCGGCGTCAGGCAGATGCCGCGCTTGTGTCCTGATAGCGCCTTGCCGCCTCCCGGCGCCGACGGGCACCGGGCGGTCCAGCGCGATCACGGCTTGCGCTCGACATCCTTCCTGTCGGTCTCGGCCGGCGTCAGACGGGCTCGCTCGCGGATGCGGCGTTCCAGCGGCGCGCCGACGAACAGGACGAGCATTGCAAGGCTCACCCCGCCGATGATGAGCGGCCACACCGCCAACCCTGCTGCCGCGCCGATCGTGGCTGTCACCCAGATGCACGCGGCGGTCGCCAATCCATGCACTTCCTGACCCTGGCCGACCCGCAGCACCGCACCGGCACCGATGAAGCCGACGCCGGACAGAATGCCCTGCATCGCCCGTCCTGCGGCATCGGCGTTCACGTTCGGCAAGCCACTATGCACGATCGCCTGAACGGCGATGCAACTCGCCAGACCGACCAGACCCAGCGTCCGCAGGCCCATGATCTGCCGGTTCTCACGCGAGCGTTCCCAGCCGAGCACCATCCCGGCCGCGGTCGCCACCACCAGCCGGCCAATCGCATCGATCCAGAAAGCGACGTCCGGTGCCGCTGATGCTTCGATCATTCGACCAGCACGTGAACGTGATGCCAGGCGGTGCACAGATAGCCGGCGAAATTCCACATCGTATCCGGCCGCTCGGGCTGTCCCTGCCCGGTCTCGTCGAAGGCACGGGCGACAAGGTGCTGGCGTCCCTTGGCAAGTGTGGCGTCAAGGATCCAGCGCCGCCAGCCCCAGCGCGTCTCCGGATCATCGGCGAAGGTCGCCTGTTGCCAGTCGCGACCGCCGTTCACCGACACTTCGATCCGAGAAATACGGCGGTCATAGGCAATGGCATATCCCTCAATCCGCACCTCTCCGGCGGCCAAACTCTCGCCCGCACCGGGCGAGCAGATCGCGGCGTTGAGCGGCATGGCATTGATCGTCAGACCCTGGCTCCAGTCGACGGTGTCGCTCGTCACAGCGGCGGGGAAGAGCTTGTAGTCGTGCGCCTGGATCGGTGCCTCGGAGGGCGTTTCACGCACCTCGATCCGTGTCAGCCATTTGGCGCTGCGGACCCCGGCATAGCCAGGCACCACCATGCGGAGCGGGGCGCCATGTTCGGGCGTCAGCGGCTCGCCATTCATCGCCCAGGCGAGGAGTACGTCGGGCTCCCGCGCCTTGCTCATGGCGATCGATACCCCGAACAAGGCTTCTTCACCCTCCACGTCCACCTCGTCCGCGCCGGTGAACGCCACGAACAGCTCGGACGCATCCGGCGCGCCGACCGCATCGAGCACATCGGCCAAGCGTACGCCGGTCCACTCCGCATTGCCGATCGCGCCTACGTCCCACGGATCGCCGGAGGTGTTGGCGACCTGCTGGAGATCGGTACGCCGGTTGCCGGCGCACTGGAGAACCGCCGTTACCGTGCGCGTGGCAAACGTGCTCTTCAGTTCCTGCACCGAGAAGAAGCGGCTCGCCATGCCCCTCCCGCTCACCTCGATCCGATGATTGGCGGGCAGATCCGGCACCGGCCCGTGGCTGCGCACGTAGAACAGCGCCTGCGGCGTCAGAAACCGCTCGATCAACGCACCGGGCGTCGGCTCGGCATTGTAGGGATCAGAACTGCGCTCGATCATATCGGTCATGGACGATCAAACGTCGCGGGCACGCGTAACGCTTCAAGTCTTCGAGACCATCGCAGACGAAAGGCTGCCGACCATTCCGATATCCAGATTGGAATGACCATATCAAACGGTTGGTCGTATCGATCTAAGTACGCGATATATGCTGCATGACTTTGGAGCAGCTCAGAATATTCGTCGGTGTCGCGGAGCGCGAACACGTCACCAAGGCAGCGGAGGCGCTGAACGTCACGCAGTCTGCTGCCTCCGGGGCGGTTGCGGCCCTCGAAGCGCGCTACGGCGTTCCGCTGTTCCACCGCGTCGGGCGTGGCATCCAGCTTACCGAGGCAGGCCGCGGCTTTCTGGAGGAAGCGCGCGCGGTGCTGGGGCGGGCAGCGCATGCCGAGACGATGCTCGCGGACTATGCCGGGCTCGCGCGTGGTTCGTTGCGGATCGTCGCCAGCCAGACGATCGCGAGCTATTGGTTGCCGGCAAAGCTCGCCGCCTTCCACGAACGCCACCCACAGATCGCGGTCGAGCTGGCGATCGACAACACCGAAGGCGCGGCAGCGCAGGTGTTGAGCGGCGCGGCGGAACTCGGCTTTGTCGAGGGCGAGGTGGACGAACCGGCGCTTGCCCACTGGAATGTCGGGCATGACCCAATGGTGCTGGTCGGCCGCGAGGAAGCCGAACGCATCGACGAGGCCTGGCTGCGCACTACACGCTGGATCGTCCGTGAGCAGGGATCGGGTACGCGCTCGACTTTCGAGGACGTGCTGCGAACGCGCGGGTTTGATCCGGCCCAGCTGACGATAGCGATGACGCTGCCGTCCAACGAGGCGGTGCGCACCGCCGTTGAGGCCGGTGCCGGCGTTGCCGTCTTGTCGCGATTGGTCGTCGCGCGCGCGCTCAAGGCTGGCGATCTCGTCGAGCTGCCGCTCGGGCTGCCCGACCGCGCCTTTCACGCGCTGCGCCACAAGGAACGCTATCGCACCCGCGCGGCCGACGCGCTGACGGATCTCATCAAGGAGCAGGTCGCATGACTGCCGACACGCACTCCGTTCTCAGCGGCCTCAAGCCGCTCAGCCGGCTCGATCACCCCCGCGAGATGATCCGCCAGTTCACGCCCAACTGGTTCGCCGCGACGATGGGCACGGGCATCCTTGCCCTCGCGCTGCCGCAGGTGCCCGGCATCGGGCCTTCGCTTAAACCTATCGGCGAGGTGTTGTGGTTCTTCAATATCGCGCTCTTCGCGCTGTTCGCCGGCCTCTATGGCGCGCGCTGGGTGATGTTCGGGCACGAGGCGCGGCGCATCTTCGGGCACAACACCGTGTCGATGTTCATCGGGACCATTCCGATGGGGCTGGCGACGATCATCAACGGCTGTCTCGCCTTCGGCATCGCGCGGTTCGGAAATGGCATCGTGCCGGTCGCGCATATCCTGTGGTGGATCGACGTCGCCATGTCGCTCGCCTGCGGCGTGCTGATCCCCTACCTGATGTTTACCCGCCACGAGCACAGCCTGGACGGCATGACCGCCGTATGGCTGCTGCCGGTCGTCGCTGCCGAAGTGGCGGGCGCCAGCGGCGGGCTGCTCGCGCCGCATCTAACCGATCCCCACGCGCAGATAGTGACGCTCGCGACCTCCTATGTGCTGTGGGCCTATTCGGTGCCGGTCGCGTTTGGCATCCTCGCCATCCTCATCCTGCGCATGGCACTCCACAAGTTGCCGCATGAAAGCATGGCGGCATCTTCCTGGCTGGCGCTGGGGCCGATCGGCACGGGTGCTCTGGGCATGCTGGTGCTCGGCGCGGATGCGCCGGCGATCCTCACCGCGCACGGGCTAGCCGGCGTCGGCACCGTCGCGCAGGGGATCGGCGTTGTCGCCGGGCTCTGCCTTTGGGGTTTCGGCCTGTGGTGGCTGGCGCTCGCGACGCTTATCACCATCCGCTACTGGCGCGCGGGCGTGCCGTTCAACCTCGGCTGGTGGGGCTACACCTTCCCGCTCGGCGTCTACACCGTCGCCACCTTCCGCCTCGGCACGACGCTGAACCTTATGTTTTTCGGTATCGTCGGCACGGTGCTGACGGTTGCGCTCGCGGCGATGTGGCTGCTGGTCGGTGCCAAGACGCTAGCCGGTGCATGGCGGGGCAACCTGTTCGTCTCGCCCTGCATCGCCACCCCGAACTGATCCGCCATGATGATCGGATCAGTCGGTCCGATCACTTGCAGAATGCCCCTTTGATCCGCCAGCGTGACTGGCCACAGGAGAGCCTTGTCATGGACAATTTCGACGCCGGGCTGGCGAGTGAGACCAGCCGTCGCCGCTTCCTCAGCCATGCCGCGCTCGGCACCGCCGGCCTTGCCGCCGCGCCGGCACTGGCGCAGCAGCTCGTCGACCTGAAGCTGCCCGGCGGCAATGCCGAGCGGCCGATGACCAGCGCCTTTCCCGGCAAGGGCAGCATGATCCTCCAGCGCGTCCATCCACCCTTGCTGGAGACGCCGATGGAGGTCTTCGACAAGTCGGTGTTCACGCCCAACGACCAGTTCTTCGTCCGCTGGCACTGGGCCGACATACCGACCTCGATCGACGTCGAAAGTTTCCGCCTCAACGTCTTCGGCCACGTCAATCGGCCGCTGTCGATCAGCCTCGCTCAGCTGCTGCGCCTTCCACGGGTCGAGATGGCGGCGGTGAACCAGTGCTCGGGCAACAGCCGCGGGCTGTTCCAGCCGCGCGTCGCCGGCGCGCAATGGGGCAATGGCGCGATGGGCAACGCCAAGTGGCTCGGCGTTCGCCTGCGCGACGTGCTCGACCTCGCCGGGGTCAAGGCAGGCGCGGTGCAGGTGCGCTTCGGCGCTCTCGATCAGCCGGTCGTGGCGGGCGCTCCTGACTTCGAGAAGGCACTCGACATCGACCATGCCCGCGACGGCGAGGTCATGATCGCCTTCGGCATGAACGGCGAGCAACTGCCGCTCCTCAACGGCTTTCCCTGCCGGCTGATCGTGCCGGGCTGGTACTCGACCTATTGGGTCAAGATGCTGAACGCGATCGAGGTACTGCCCGGCCCTGACGACCAGTATTGGATGGCCAAGGCCTACAAGATCCCCGCGACACCCGGCGCGAATGTCGCGCCCGGTGCCAAGGACTTCCCGACCGTACCGATCAATCGCATGATCCCGCGTAGCTGGATGACCAGCCTGCCCGATGGTCAGGCGATCGCCTATGAAGCGTCGATCCCGGTCGGCGGCATCGCAATGGGCGGCGATTGCGGCGTCGCCAAGGTCGATGTGTCGTCGGACGGTGGCCGCACCTGGTACAGGACGACGCTCGGAGCGGACGAGGGCAGGTACAGCTTCCGGCGCTGGGACGGGCGGGTGCCGCTGAGACGCGGGCCTAACCCCATCATGGTGCGCTGCTGGAACACCAACGGTGTCGCTCAGCCGATGAAGCCGATCTGGAATCCCGGCGGGTTCATGCGCGGCAACATTGAAACCACCACCATCATCGCGGCCTGAGGAGCGAGCAAATCATGAAGACTCCGTCTCCCGGCATGATGGCTGCTGGCCTGATCGGCCTGACCGGCATCATCCTCGTCTCGATCGGCGCGCCGAGCAGCCGCAAGGCGCCCGTTCCGATCTCCGAGATGTCTGAGCCGGCACCGGCCGCCAGCGTGTCAGCGCGCGGCTTCTCGCTTGCCTCGACCAGCGTCGACCTGCCGGCCGACGACGCGACCTACCCCGACGGTCCGCACGCCGACGTCATCAATGCCAATTGCACCTCGTGCCACTCAGCCAGCATGGCGCTGACCCAGCCTGCGCTATCGGCGGATCAGTGGAAGGCGACCGTCACCAAGATGCGTGAGGTGTATAAGGCGCCAGTGGCCGAGAAGGACGTCGATGCGATCGTTGCTTATCTCACCGCTATGCCGAGCCAGAAGGTGGCACCCGCGACCGGCAAGGCGCAGGACCCGGACCCCAAAGTGGCTCCTGATGTCTCAGGTGGAACCGGCTAACCGATCTACTTCCATAATCCCGAAATACCATCCCAATCGGGACCAAATTTGCAGCTTAATCGCTTAGTGGCTTAATCGCCTATAATTGTGGTTGGTCC
>NZ_JAVIZS010000003.1:0-112536 GCF_031453475.1 Sphingomonas sp. SORGH_AS_0438 | reverse complement strand
GCGCCTGATCCTCGGTGAACGAATTCGCGCCCTTGGCCGGCGCTGCGACGCCATGCGGCGCGCCGTCCTTGATCACGGGGTTGTGAGAGCCGGCCTGGGTCTGCGCCGGTGCGGCGCTGGCGAACAGGGCAACGGCCGAGGCGGCTATCAGATATCGAACCATGGAACTCTCCTGCGTGATGTTATGATGTTGATGTCGGGCGGGCGGGCAACACCGACGATGCGCGATGCCTCCACTGCCTCTCACCTTCGCGCAGGTGCGCGCTGCATGCGGCGCCTGGGATGATAGGCATGATCGGCCCGGCTGCGGCGCCTGCGGGTGGCCCGCATTCGCGGGCGGGCCCGATGATTTAGCTTCAGCGTCGGCCCGACCGTGCCGCCCTTCCCATCTGGGCAGGACGCATGGCCGGGCTTTCGATCAGCGCAGCGCGCCGCGGCGAAAGAAGTTGATGATCGCCAGCAACACCACCGCGCCCAGCAGCGATACCACCACCGACTGGATGCTGATCACGCCGCTGGTGATCGGTGCGCCGCCAATCAGCGGCGTGATGAGGAAGCCCGCCAGCATGGCGCCGACGATGCCGACGACGATGTTGAGGAAAATGCCCTGCTGTCCGTCGGTGCGCATGATCATGCTCGCCACCCAGCCGATCAATCCGCCGACGACAAGAAGTACGATGAAGCCCATGGTCATTCCTTCACATCATGATTTCGTGATCGCTCAACGGGTTGCAGCACGATGATGTTCAGATCGACGCCCGGCCGATGGTCGGAGCCATTGGTGCGCGCGCACTAGTGGCACCAATGCCGGCCGGGAACGTCGGTGCCGGCCAAGCGCTTGCAGGACCATGCCGACACCCGCTTCCTCGCCGACGCTCCGCCACCTCGAACAGCTCATGGCGCAATTGCTGGACGGGGTGATCCTGCTCGATTCCGCCGGTGTGATCCTGCGGGCCAACGCCGCGGCCCTGCGCATGCACGGGATCGATAGGCTGGAGGATCTGGGCACGACCGCCGAAGGCTATGCCGAACGCTTCACGCTCCTTTCTAGCACCGGCCGGCCGCTCAAGCGCCGCGACTATCCGCTGTTCCGACTGCTGGCCGGGGAAAGCTTCCCGGACGAGGTCGTCGAAGTGATGCCGGCGGGCGAGGACGAGGTCCGCTGGGTGCATCAGGTCCGCGACGTCACGATGGATGTGGATGGGGGAGAGCCGGACTATCTCGCCCTCGTCCTCTGCGATGTCTCCGCGCGCTTCGATGCCGAGGCGCGGTTCAAGGCGATGTTCCAGGCGAACCCGGCGCCGGCGCTCGTCGTCCGACAGTCCGACCTGCGCGTGATGCGGGCCAATCCGGGATTCCTGTCGCTGACGGGGTTCGGGGAAGACGATCTCCGCGGCAAGGCGCTGTTCGGCTTGGAGCTGCTGGGCGGCGTGGAGGATGCGAAAGAGGTCAAGACGCGGATCGAGGAGGGCTGCACCGTGCCCCAGACCGAGGCCGAATTGCTCGTCGCGGACGGATCGCGGCGGCTGGTCCTGTTCGCCGGTCAGCCGATCGACGTCACGCAGGAGGATGCGCTGCTGCTCACCTTTGCCGACCTGCAGCCGCGCCGCGAGGCGGAGGAAGCGCTGGCCGCCAGCGAACGGCATCTGCTGACCGTGTTCGAGATGGCCCCCGTCGCCATGGCGGTCACGCAGGGCGCCGACCGCTCCATCACCCGCGTCAACGCGGCATTCCGGGCCCTGACGGGATATGACAGCGCAGAGCTGACCGGCCCGGCGACGGGTCGCCCAAGCCTATGGGACGCACGCGACACGTACCACGCAGCAGACCAGCTCGTGGCGGAACATGGTACGTTGCGCCAGTACGAAGCGCGGTTGCGGTCTCGCACCGGCGAGTTGATCGGCTGCCTCGTTTCCGCCGAGACCATCAATGTCGATGGCGCGGATTGCGTCCTCTGGGTCTATCAGGATGTGACCGATCGGCGTCGCGACGAGGTCGAACTGGCCAAGGCCATCGACGAGGTGATGCAGGATACGAGCTGGTTGAGCCGATCCATCCTGGACAAGCTCGCCACCCTCCGCCGCCCCCAGACGCAACCGCCCGCCGAAGACCTGTCCCCCCGCGAGCGAGAAGTGCTCGGCCTGATCTGCGACGATCTGGACGACAGCGGGATCGCCCAGCGCTTGAACCTGTCGCGCAACACCGTGCGCAACCATGTCGCCCGGATCTATGCGAAACTGGGGGTGAGCCGGCGAAGCGGCGCCGTCATCTGGGGTCGGGAGCGCGGCATGGGTTCCCACGGCTCATAGCGTGCGATCCGGCGGCCGATAGCCAGGAGACGCGTTGGCGGTCACTTACAGCCCCTGCCCCCTCCCTGCTTCGGACCTCGTCTACCCAGGTCTGCGATCCCACGGTTTGACGGTGTGATCCTTTGGTCGGCAAGGAAGGCGGCGCACGTCAGACGGCGACCAACATGATGCGCAGCCACGGCCGCTGCCGGCGGGGTGAGCGGCTGCGGATGGGCTACCTGCACGGCCATCGCAAGACGACCAGGCTGGTCGCCGGCTGGCGCATGACCGGCATGGTCGCGCCGATGGTGCTCGACGGCCCGATCAACGGCGACTGGTTCGAGGCCCATGTCCGACAGGTCCTCATGCCCGACCTCCGACGCGGCGACGTGGTCATCATGGACAACCTGTCCAGCCACAAGCGTGCCGGCGTCCGCGAAGCCATCGAAGCCGCAGGTGGCCGCCTCATGTTCCTCCCGCCCTACAGTCCCGACTTCAACCCGATCGAGAAGGCGTTCGCCCGCCTCAAGGCCATGCTTCGCAGGGCCGGCGAACGCACCGTGTCCGGCTTGTAATCTTTCATCGGCAGCTTGGTCTACCTGTTCCAACCACAGGAATGCGCCAATTACTTCGGTTCCGGCAGCTATGACCCGGACTGATCGGAATCCGTTCTAGTCCACGATGCTGCAGTGAGGTGCCAATCGCTTCTCTCGTGCCAATGTTAGCCTTTGCGGCTCAGCACGATGAACTTACGGCAGCAGAATGCGCGGGAATCATCGCGGAGCTTGCTAGCTCGATCCGCCGTCAGCATCCCAAGACTAAGGACTGCGAGGGAGCAGATAACGCCCGATAGAGTGTGGCATTTGAGCAGCTTGGCGGCTTCGCGAACAGAAGTGCCCTCGTTTACCAACCGTTTGCCGAGCGCGATCTGGTCGGGGGTGAGCTTGGGCGGGCGGTCAAACCGGACCCCCCTCGCCTTCGCCGCTATCCGCCCGCTGCTGGTGCGCTGGTGGATCAGTTCGCGCTCGAACTCGGCGATGCCGGCGAACACCGTCAGCACCACGCGACCCACTGGCGATCTGGTGTCCGCCCAGGGCCCGGCCAGGGGGCGCAGGCCGGCACCGGCCTCCTTCAGCTTCTCGGCGATATCGAGCAGATCGCGGGTGGAGCGCGCCAGCCGGTCGAGCCGCGTCACCACCACTGTGTCATCGTCGCGCAGCTGTTCGATCATCTTGGCTAGCTCGGGTCGGGCGCGCTTCGCGCCCGACACCGTCTCCTCGAACGTCCGCTTGCATCCGACTTCCTGCAACGCGCCGCGTTGCAGCCGAAGGTCCTGGTCTTCGGTAGACACACGAGCGTAGCCGATCAGCAGGTTGCAAAAGTGCATCATAACATAGAAATCATGTAACTGACTTTTGCGATATTGGCTTACGAGGAGAACTGGGCGCTAGCGCTGCTGTCGCGAAACTTAGAATATTAGCGACGCACAGCTTCAGTTGTGATGGTGGTTACTGAGTTCGGCGTCTCTACGTCCGATCCGACCAGTGGTACGCCCGCCCCGTCAGCGCCGCGCTTCGCGATCAGATATCCGGAGGCGCTCATGACAGCTGCGAGCAGGCCGACCAGCAGTGCGTCGACGATCAGTACCGGCCAGAGCAGCGCCTTGGGCCCGACCAGCGCCAGGGCGCCCAGAACATAGTGCGGCACCATCAGCGGCAACACGACCGCCAGCGACAATCCAGCGCTCCACAGCAGCCGGGGCATCATGATCCTCGCCGATGCCCAAGGCCCGATCCGCGCATTACCGAGTGCGGCCGCGGCGATCCAAGCCGCAAGGAGCACGCCTAGGACGAAACCAGCCAGTGCCTCGCTCAGCAGCACGCCCCCGGTGCGCGGCAGCGCGAAGAGTTGAACGGCCGTGAGGATGAGCTGGAATGCGAGCACGCCAGCGAACAGGCGTGCCGCAGGCGCCTCCACGGCGCCGGCCCGTGCCGGATCGCGCCAAGCTAAAAAGCGGACGATCCAGTAGCTGGACAAGGTGAGCGTCGCGACCTTCAGCAGCCCGAAGCCGAGCCGCACGGGGTCCGCGTCGGCCGCCTTGGCAGCAACAAGGCTGGCGTACATGCCCCGGTGTACCTCGACGACATGCTGTAGCAGCTCAAACGCGACCGGGATGGCGATCAGCGCCGGGTAGGCGAGCATGAACGCCATACCCCCGGTGTAGCTTGCCTTGAACATCTGCCAGAAGGTCATGGTTCTTCCTCCCCAGGAGTGACGATGAGCAAGTCGCCGGGCTGACAATCCAGCGCATGGCAGATCGCGGTCAGCGTCGAGAACCGGATCGCGCGCGCCTTGCCGTTCTTCAGGATGGACAGGTTCGCGAGGCTGATGCCGACTGCGGCCGACAACTCGGTCAGCGTCATGCGCCGGGCATGCAGCAGCTCATCCAGCTCGACCCGGACTGGCATCAGATAGTGGCCGCCAGATCGTCGCGCATGGTCGCGCCGTGACGGAACACGCCGGCGAGAACGAAGGCGAGGAGTACGGCTAGCCAGCCGCCCAGCGCCGGAGACCAAGTTGCGAACTGGACGTGGAGGTGCGCGAACCAAGCGGTGAAGCCGCCCAGCACCAGATCCAGAAACTGAAAGGCCAGCAATGCCCAGCCGATCGCTTGCAGGCGGGATGCGTTGGCGATGGTGAACGGGTCACCCGAGCGGATCGTCCGGAGGATCGCGAGCAGGTTCGCGAACACGCGGTGCAGAACGGCAACCCCGACGATCCCGCCCACCAGCAGCAGGCGTATGGCGACGAGCACCGCAGACGCGTCGACGGCAGAACCGTATTTGGCGCTAAGCCGTCCGGTGATCGCTCCCGCGAAAGGGAAGGAAGCGAGGATGGCGATAGCGAAGGCGAGGCCGAACAGAAGGTTGGCGACCAGGAACAACCGCGTGGCAGCCCCTGAGACCGCCGTCACCCCGTCACCCTTAGCCACATGCCACCTCACGATTATCGATGCGCAACATATCGATAATCGTGATTGTATCAAGGCCAATTTCGGGTTCGGATCCGTAAGGTTGACGCCAGGCCGTCGTGGATAGTTATTCTCACTTCTCCATCACCACCTGCCCATCCTGGGAAACCGCAATCGGGAACGGGTTTCTGGAAGGGAGTAAGAGGGAGCCGTGCGACAGCCGGTTGCCGCTCCACGGTCCAACTCATCCTTGGTTTTCGAGAATGACGCCAACCGGCGCAGCCTTAGATCAGCTATGACGACGCGTCGGGGTTGATGTCGCTACTCGCATTACTGAACCAGCCCTTGTCTCTAAGATGTATGACCGCGGAACGGGCGACAGGTGCAACTGCCCCGTTCGACAATATAAGACGCATGGAGCGAGCATTGCCTTCGACGCGTTCCACGGCGTGGCTCGCGACCCACCAGGACCGATGTGTCCGCAATCCTTGCACCTGCACGGCTTTAATCGCACGGCCCAACGGCATCAGAATCAGTTCGGTGCCGGCAGGGCGATGAATGCGGACGTAGTGGTCCTCCATTTGCAGTGCCAGCACATCCCCGCCCAGCGGGGTCACGACCGGCTCGATGACGGGCGGCGCCGCAGAAGCGTCGATCGGTGCTGATACCGGGCGGCGTCGAAAAAAGCCGATGCCCATCGTCGCGATCAGTCCGATCGTCGCGGTCTGCGCGAACCATAAGGGCAGGGGCAGATAGACGTTGGACAGTTCGGGCCATATTCGGAACGCAGCCGCCCGCGTCGCCAAGGTTTCGGGAACGCTGGCGACCAGCGCCGCCACGACCAGCGTCAGCCACCACCTCCACGAGCCGGGCACTGTCCAGATGCCGGCCATCCTGTATGCCGAACCGTACAGCACAAGGCCCAACAGCATGGCACCGATCCAATAGGCGAGCAGCCGCATGGCGCCGCCATTCATGTAGCTGCCAAACGGTCCCAGGACCGCCAGCAGTGTGCCGGCAACAACAGTCAGCGCGATCCAGCGCGCCAGTGGCGGAACCGCCCATCGGGCAATGGACGCAGAGGGTGCAGACCGGATCACACCCCATCCTACCGCGACCGGGATGACGAGCGAAGCCCGTTTGCCGATCGGCGAACCCATTCGCCCGTTCGCGAATAGGCGGCTTCCGGCAGGGGCATGGCGTCGCTCATCAGGCTTCGCATCACGATGGAGTATGTCATGTCGCTACGTTTTGCCTTTGTTACCCTCCTGCTCGCGAGCGGTTCGCCAGCAGCCGAAGCCCAATCCGGGCAGGCAGGTTTTGAGCGTCAGGTGACGGCGGACGGAACCGAGATCGGTGTCTGGTATCCTGCTTCCGGCGCGCCGGTTCGCCAGCGGCTCGGCCTTTACGAGCAGGACGTGGTGCGCGGCGCGGACGTGCCGGAGGGACGGCATCCGCTAATCGTCATCTCGCATGGGACCGGGGGCGATTTCGCCGGGCACGTCGACACGGCGATTGCGCTTGCGCGCGCCGGCTTCATCGTCGCCGCGCTCACGCATCCCGGCGATAACTGGCGCGATAACAGCCAAGCGACCCGAATCGAGGGCCATCCGGTCGCGCTCAGCGCCACGATCTCGTACATGGTGCGGACATGGCCCAAACGTGGGTCGATCGACGCCAATCGGATCGGGGCCTTCGGCTTTTCGGCCGGTGGATTTACGGTCCTCGCTGCGGCGGGAGGCAGGCCGGACATGACGCGCCTTCTGGAGCACTGCAAACAGCACCCCGCGTCCTTCGTATGCACGCTCTTGATGTCACAACCCCGAACGTTATCGAGCGCCTGGCCATCGATAACGGACCCACGCATCAAGGCCATCGTCGTCGCCGCGCCCGCGATCGGCTTCACCTTTGATCGTGCGGGGCTGGCTGCCGTCCGCATACCCGTGCAGCTCTGGCGTGCCGATGACGACAAGATCCTCCCGGCTCCGTTCTACGCGGACGCGGTTCGTGCGGCACTCCCGAACAAGCCGGAATTCCATGCGGTGCCCGGTGCCGGACATTTCGACTTCCTGGCTCCCTGTGCTGACGCAGCCTCAATGCCACAGCTTTGCCAAAGCGCACCCGGCTTTGACCGGGCGGCCTTCCATGCACGCTTCGACCGGGAGGTGGTGCGGTTCTTCTCCAACACGCTTGCGAGCGGGTTTTGAGACGGCGACCGCTTTCCCATTATTCAATCCCGGTGGAAGGCATTACCGGAGCAGCATGAATCTTATCAAAGGGGGACATATGCGTTTAATGATTTGGGTGATCGGTTCGGTGGCTTTGTCGATAGCATCGATCGCAAGTGCACAGAATCTAGACGTCCAGTCTCTGATTGATCGTTTCGAAGCCGCTCGAATTCAGTACGATCCGGCTTCTCTCACAAACACCCTTGCCGCTGATTACGAGGAAATTTCACCAGTCGGCGAAGTCGACACTCGCGAGAAGGTGCTGGGATTTTACACTCCTGAATCGAAACGACCTGTGCCAGCAATGACCACCGAACCTTTGGTCATTCGATCACGCGGCGACGTTGCGGTTATTACGACACGTAAGTCATTCACTTTTCCCGAGGGAGCAGCTCGGTCCGTTCGCGTTCGTTACGTCGCCCAGCGAACGGCGGGCAGATGGCTGTTGGTTTCGGCGCAGTACACCCCAATCCCACCAGCAAAGGCGGATTGATTTACACCGCTAATCTGCTCGCATCAGGCAGGCTTCTCAGAACAACGAGTTTACCGGCGTGGCAGAAACCGTTCGCCGAACTCTACCATCACCTGTCCGGCCTGTCGGCTCCGGTCGCGCGTCGATGGTTGCGCCATGATTTCTTCGTGGACCAGGAAGATGCCCCGGAGCCGACGCCGGATGGGGGCACTCCTCGGTCTGCTACGCTACGAAGGCTGGGTCGCGCTAGTCGACCGGAAAGAAGAGACGGTCGACGAGATCATCCTCGATCTCGCCCCGGACATCACCATCATACGCTCACTGATCACGGCGGGGCGATCGCCCGCTGAAGCGGCACCGGTGAAACTCTGTTCGAAAACGTTCGCTAGCGCGCGTTGAACGCCCCTATCGGGGCGCCCCAAATCTTTTGCGGAAGCCACTAAGGGAAATGGTGAACTCCTCATCATCAAGGAATGCGGCATCGCTGATCGCGGGTTTTTCCGACGCCTTGTACGATGCGGCATAGGTCGGGAGCTGGCTGGCGGTCGCGGCATAGTGGGTGGAGAAGGGGACGCCTTTGCCGGCGTCGCGATCCGGCGCAGGTTGAGCGCCGCCACGCCCTCCTGCCGGATCGCCGTCGCTGCGGCATGGAGCAGCCGCGCCGCCAGCGGTGCCGCCGGTGCGACGGGGGCGACCGGCCGGGTCTGGGTGTCCGCCCACTCCATCACCGCTGACGATCCGGCCCCGCCCGCACAACCGCCCCCCATCGCCTGTTCGACGAGCGCGGACGTCGTTGCCCGGACCAGCAGGCGATAGGCGATGTCCTCGTGGAGGATCGTCGCATAGGCGGATTCCATGATGCCGAAGGTCACGATCGCCTCGGCCAGCGCCGCGCCGCCCTCGACGGAATCGAGCAGGTCGCGCCAGAATGCGGTCTGCACGGCCACCCCCGCCGCGATCGCGGTCGCCGCGGCGATCGGCCAGGCGTCGCCCTCGAACATCGCATCCTGCCAGACCGCGGCCCCCGGCTCGGCCGATCGCGCCCGCTCGATCAGGTAATCGGCGACGATGTTCGCCAGCCCCGCCCCGTCCAGCCGCATGCCGGCAAGGGACGACGCCCATTGCCGGTGCCACGCGCCGTCTCGCCGCACCGCTTCCTCCAACACCGCGCACAGCAGTTCGTCCCGTCCGGTAAAGGTCTGGAAGACGGACCCGGTGGATCGATCGACGGAGGCCGTCACCTTGCGCAGCGACAGCGACCGCACGCCATGCGCCGCGATGTGGAGCAGGGCCTGATCGACGATCAGCGTGGCGGAGGTTCGGACCATCTTCTTCTTTTTCCGGATCAGGGCGGCAAATGCCAGGATGCGCCTTAGACGCCGCGATCCGGCAAGTCAGGATGCGGCACGGGCCCACCGCGCCAGCAGCGTCTCGCTATCCGGCCTGATCTCCCCCTTGGACGTGACATGCCGGTACAGCGTCTGCCGTGGGACACCCGGTTCGGCGACCTCCGTCTCCGGCCTGCCCAATGCCGCCTGGGTGAGGCGCAGCCTGGCCGGTGTCATCTTGAACGGCCGCCCGTCGTGCCGGCCGCAGGCACGCGTCGATTCCAGACCGGCGCGGGTGCGCTCGACGATCAGTTCGCGCTTGAACTCGGCGAGGCCAGCAAAAAAACTCGCGAAGATCAGCCGGCCGTTGGCGGTGGTGGTGTCGATCGACGCGCCCTCAATCGCCGGGACCAAACATCTAGCGTCGAACCAGCGCTCTGCCCTCACGTAGGCGAAACAACGACGGACGCCGAACAGCGGCTGACGGTGCTGGGCAACAAGGGGATATCCGCCGGCGTCGATGGCAGTGTCGCCATTACTTTCGCCAATAATGAGGGATGGTATGACGATATCTCGGACGGTCCGGTGACCGCGAATGTGATCCTGAACGGGCAGGCGCTGGAGTTCGCGCCCGCCTGATTTGTAGTCGCTCCCCCCAATTACCGACTGCAGCGCAAGTCGGTGTGGGCGATGGGGATATGATGCGCGATGTCGCGATCAAGAGCGGTACACTCGCCGCCCCCGCAAGGCGGTCCCTCGCGTGGGACATCCTGCCGATCGTCCAGCATATGGAGCGGCTGCGGTAAACCAATGCGGGTTTTCGGACAGGCTTTGGCTGGGATAGGGTGTTCGACTTGACCAGTGCCAAGGCGATCGCCCGGCTCGGCAGACCAGTCCGGCTTATCGCGAGCAGCGTCGGGGCATCCATAACAATTTTGCGACTTCGGCACCGATGGCAACTCGCTGGTCTCCTGGCCCTGGCTCTATGGTGATGCGATGGCGATACCGCCTCAGCGCGACCACGTTCGTTCGACGAGGCGTCGCTCGTGGAGCAGGGCGACATGTTGACGCGTGCCGCGGTAGAGTTCTGTCTGGCGATGCCTTTCATCCCGGCTGCGAGATGACCTGGCCGGTGCGTGCCGCCTCGATCTACATGGCGCCGAGCCGGTTCCGCCACGCGCCTGATGGCTGAGTCGAACCACGCCAGAGCGCGGTGCTGACCCCGGATGACGTTAAGATCACCAACAGGCCACTCCATGGCCTGTTCGCCGGTGGCACCATGTGCTGGATGGCGGTGCCGTGGCAAACTGACACGAGCAGCTGCCGCTCAGGCTATCCCCCGATCTACGACCTCTATGTGCCCAGTTTTTGGCCAGCCCGAGTGCCGATCGAGGTGCTTACCCGCGAGAATTACGAGATGGTGATGGACACGTTGCGACCATTGCCAGAAGGTCGGAAGGCCTTCGCCAACAGGGAGGCGCGGATCGAGCTGCTGGGGATCGGACCAGCGATTGGAGTTGGACTCCATGCGCGATCCCGATGGTCCCGGATGGCGGCGCCACCGTGATCCAGGCATCGGTAGGGGCGATCATTCGTGGAGAGAGCGAGTAGCACATCACGCTCGGCGACGGTCGCATGATGACGGCGCGCCGGCTGATCGACGCCAGTGGGCGGGGATCATCGCTCCTAAGAAATTACGGACAACGCCGGGCCGTTCGCAAGGCCGCCAAAACCGCCGATAAAGACCAGTTGGCGAGCAGAATGATCCGCTCGTCAACCGATATTCCAAAACCCTCGACGATTTAGACGATTCGTCCCAGATAAATCATAGCCTGGTACCAGATCGTTCCGGCGTCCAAGTCCGACAATGCACTGTTACGTATCTGGGTCGCCAGCGCTTTCGCGACATCGCTCGGGAAAAGTGCACCTAGGTCGATAATGGCCAAAGTCTGATCGGTATTTGGCGTACCCGTACCAACCGTATTGCCGCTGCCAGCCCATGTCAGCGTCGATACAGCGTCAAGTGAAGCGGGCCATGGTCCCGTTTTCGTAAAAGCGATGACATAGGGTCCGCCATGCGCGGTGGCATTTTGGACAACGGCCTGGATGTAGTGCGAACTGTTGTCGTTGCTTCTCGCCTGGAGCCAGACGACGTTCTCAGCGCCGCGGTTCTGATTGCCAACATTCATCTGGATGTCGGCGGCATCATCTTCATCGCCCACTCCTCTGTAGAACTGCATCAAGTAGGTTGAGGAGCCCTTGCTTGGAGCGATCAAGGCTGGGTATGGGTTTGTTATTGCGTTAAACCACGCGAACATCTGATATTGGTGAAAGAAGCCGGCGTTGTGACCACCTCCCCCCGTCATAATATCTTGCCCGGTGATGTTAAGAATTGTAATATTTGAATATACATCGGGAGTCATATTGAAAACTCCTAGTGAAGTGAGATATGGAAAATTCAATCATGGCCTCAATTGAAGATCGCTTGGTAGAAGCGATCATTCCCTATCGGCTGAATTTGACTCACAAATATGACGTGCGGACCACCTACTCCACAATCGAATTCGTAGCTGCCATCGATTAGCTGTTGATCGAACGTCGACCTGAATATGAGCGTAAAAGATTGTCTGAAACCCTCAATCACGATAGGCGCCAGGCCTTTTTCTATGTGGTCCAGCACCACACACACATTGTTCGGGACTGCGGTGACCTGGATACGCTTTCCTACCCAAGATTCAAAATCGGATGCTTCGAGCAGTCTCATTGGATCTCCATTGCGCTCTTACATATGCGCTACAATCGCTTGGTTGGGATCACGGTCGATTTGGGAAAGTGCCGGTCATTGCGATCACCGTGATCACGGCAAGAAACGGCTGCATTAGCGAGAGGCGTTGATCTCCGCCGGCGGCACCAGTCGCTGGGGCGCCAATACCTGCGAGATTAATCGGAGTTCCCGTTGTGCCAGCGGGGGCATAAATCGCTGGATTACCCCCAGAGTCGGGGTCAGCCACATTGGCAAGGAATGCGTTAGGGGACGGAGCGCTGCTAAGTTGGGCTGGGACCACCTTCGATAGCGCGGTGAGCGTCCCGCTCGTCGTTACTGGCGGATGGATATGCGACGGCATCTGAGCGGTGGTGATTTTGGTTGTTTCGAAGCCCCCTTCCTGGCCCACAGTATATGTCGTCCCGGAGAGCGTTTTTCCCGTGCCAATCAAAGCACGACCGGCGGCATTGGGCAGGCAAAACGTTAGTCGGCCATCGCCACCGAAATTTGACCCCAGCAATGAGAAAAGACTCACATTTTGTTGGACTTGCAGCATGGAGCCATCGCAAATAGCCCAACCCTTGGGGGCAAAGTTCCAAGCCCCTTGAGCAATTTCACCGAGATATGGATCAAGCATCTACAGCGCTCCTCAGCGATAAAGCGATTCGTCGATCGCAAATAGGATTGTCCGACGATAATCTTATAGCAATGTGAATCTATCGATTCACCGCTCTTTTACCATTTTATGGAATATGTTTGCCCAACATATCTATAATGGCGGCTTGCGTTGTCGGTCCCACAGACCGCTAACTAGCGAGCACGCAAGCGGATTCTGCCTTATCGGGCACGGGGGCAATATGCAGGTGGCGAAATTCGGGACTGGTGCCAAAAACTTCGGTCATCAGGTGCATCGGTCGACTATTTTCGGTGGTCTTTGCAAAGCGCTTGCTGTGGTTGGATTTTTGCTGCTTCCCGCCGCTGCCCATGCTTCAGAAGGCTGTACCGCTATAAACAGCGGCGCTCTCAACCCGACAATGAGGGAAGACAGCACCACCTCATATACGACGAGGCCGTTCGACCCAGGCGATGTCATTAACTGGAAATATAGTGTCGAGGGCACCGGCCGAGCGAATGCCCGCTTGATCGTGAGATATCGCACTTCGACGCCTACGAACACGAACGTCGTTGATGATAATGTGATTTCGGGAACTCGACGCAGTGGTGAATATACCATAACCAGTCTTGCTCCCGTCGCACGAGCTTATACAACGTCTGTTTCAAGCACGGGCGCAACATTTGACAGCACCGCGTCCGTCGTTTGGACTGTAACATGTACTCCGGCCGGTGCTTCGTCAGCGCCGACCGTAACGGCTGTATCGCCGTCTTCCGGCCCGACCTCTGGCGGTACCAGTGTCGTTATCACGGGCACTGACTTTACCGGGGCGACGACGGTGGCCTTCGGTGGCACGGCCGCAAGCTCATTCGTGGTGAATAACGCCACACAGATCACGGCCACGTCGCCTGCCCGGTCCGCTGGCGCCGTCAACATTTCTGTTACGACGGCTGCGGGTATTGGGGCGGCCGACTCGGCTTATACCTACGTCGCCGCACCAATCGCGGGCGCCGCCAGCGCCACCGTCGCCGCCAACAGCACCGCCAATGCGGTCACGCTGGTCCTGTCAGGCGGCGCCGCCACCTCCGTCGCCGTCGCCTCGCCGGCCAGCCATGGCACCGCCTCCGCCTCGGGCACCGCCATCACCTACACGCCCACCGCAGGTTATTCGGGCAGCGACAGCTTCACCTACACCGCCACCAACGCCTCGGGCACCAGCACCCCGGCAAACGTCGCCGTCACGGTGACCGCGCCGACGCTGTCTGTGACACCGGCCAACCTGCCGGGCGGCACGGCCGGCACCGCCTATACTACCGAGCTGACCAGCACGGGCGGCACCGCGCCCTACAGCTATGCCGTCACCGAAGGCGCGCTGCCGGCCGGCCTCACCCTGTCGAGCAACGGTACCCTGGCGGGCACGCCGACCGCATCGGGCACGTTCAAGCTGACCGTCACCACCACCGACGCGCATGGCGCCACGGGCACCGCCGCCTACACCCTCACCGTCGCCACTCAGGCACCGGTCGCCGGTGCGGCCAGCGCCACCGTTGCCGCCAACAGCACCGCCAATGCGGTCACGCTCGTCCTGTCGGGCGGCACCGCCACCTCCGTCGCCGTCGCCTCGCCGGCCAGCCATGGCACCGCCTCCGCCTCGGGCACCGCCATCACCTACACGCCCACCGCAGGTTATTCGGGCAGCGACAGCTTCACCTACACCGCCACCAACGCCTCGGGCACCAGCACCCCGGCAAACGTCGCCGTCACGGTGACCGCGCCGACGCTGTCTGTGACACCGGCCAACCTGCCGGGCGGCACGGCCGGCACCGCCTATACCACCGAGCTGACCAGCACGGGCGGCACCGCGCCCTACAGCTATGCCGTCACCGAAGGCGCGCTGCCGGCCGGCCTCACCCTGTCGAGCAACGGTACCCTGGCGGGCACGCCGACCGCATCGGGCACGTTCAAGCTGACCGTCACCACCACCGACGCGCATGGCGCCACGGGCACCGCCGCCTACACCCTCACCGTCGCCACTCAGGCACCGGTCGCCGGTGCGGCCAGCGCCACCGTTGCCGCCAACAGCACCGCCAATGCGGTCACGCTCGTCCTGTCGGGCGGCACCGCCACCTCCGTCGCGGTCGCCTCGCCGGCCAGCCATGGCACCGCCACTGCCTCGGGTACCGCCATCACCTATACCCCGAACGCGGGTTATTCGGGCAGCGACAGCTTCACCTACACCGCCACCAACGCCTCGGGCACCAGCACCCCGGCAAACGTCGCCATCACGGTGACCGCGCCGACGCTGTCTGTGACACCGGCCAACCTGCCGGGCGGCACGGCCGGCTCTGCCTATACCACCGAGCTGACCAGCACGGGCGGCACCGCGCCCTACAGCTATGCCGTCACCGAAGGCGCGCTGCCGGCCGGCCTCACCCTGTCGAGCAACGGTACCCTGGCGGGCACGCCGACCGCATCGGGCACGTTCAAGCTGACCGTCACCTCCACCGACGCGCATGGTGCCACCGGCACCGCCGCCTATACGGTCACCGTCGCCACTCAGGCACCGGTCGCCGGTGCGGCCAGCGCCACTGTTGCCGCCAACAGCACCGCCAATGCGGTGACGCTGGTCCTGTCGGGCGGCACCGCCACCTCCGTCGCCGTCGCCTCGCCGGCCGGCCATGGCACCGCCTCCGCCTCGGGTACCGCCATCACCTACACGCCCACCGCAGGTTATTCGGGCAGCGACAGCTTCACCTACACCGCCACCAACGCCTCGGGCACCAGCACCCCGGCAAACGTCGCCATCACGGTGACCGCGCCGACGCTGACCGTCTCGCCGGCTTCGGGGCCGCTGCCCGCCGCCACCGTCGGCACCGGCTATAACGCCACGCTGACCAGCGCGGGCGGCACCGCACCCTATGGCTACACCGCCACCGGCCTGCCCGCCGGCGTCACCCTGTCGCCAAGCGGCACCCTCTCGGGCATCCCGACCACCGCCGGCAGCTACACCATCGCCATCACCATCACCGACGCGCATGGTGCCACCGGCACCGCCGCCTATACCCTCACCGTCGCCGCTCAGGCGCCGGTCGCCGGCGCCGCCAGCGCCACCGTTGCCGCCAACAGCACCGCCAATGCGGTGACGTTGACCCTGTCGGGCGGCACCGCCACCTCGGTCGCGGTCGCGACCCAGCCGAGCCATGGCACCGCCTCGGCCTCGGGCACCTCGATCACCTACACGCCGACCGCCGGCTTCTCGGGCAGCGACAGCTTCACCTACACCGCCACCAACGCCTCGGGCACCAGTACCCCGGCAACCGTCGCCGTCACGGTGACCGCGCCGACGCTGACCGTCTCGCCGGCTTCGGGACCGCTGCCCGCCGCCACCGTCGGCACCGGCTATAACGCCACGCTGACCAGCGCGGGCGGCAGCGCACCCTATAGCTACACCGCCACCGGCCTGCCCGCCGGCGTCACCCTGTCGCCAAGCGGCACCCTCTCGGGCATCCCGACCACCGCCGGCACCTACAGCGTCACCGTCATCACCACCGACGCGCATGGCGCCACTGGCACCGCCGCCTATACCCTCACCGTCGCCGCTCAGGCGCCGGTCGCCGGCGCCGCCAGCGCCACCGTTGCCGCCAACAGCACCGCCAATGCGGTGGCGCTCGCCCTGTCGGGTGGTACCGCCACCTCGGTCGCGGTCGCGACCCAGCCGAGCCATGGCACCGCCTCGGCCTCGGGCACCTCGATCACCTACACGCCGACCGCCGGCTTCTCGGGCAGCGACAGCTTCACCTACACCGCCACCAACGCCTCCGGCACCAGCACCCCGGCAACCGTCACCGTCACGGTGACCGCGCCGACGCTGACCGTCTCGCCGGCTTCAGGGCCGCTGCCCGCCGCCACCGTCGGCACCGGCTATAATGCCACGCTGACCAGCACGGGTGGCAGCGCACCCTATAACTACACCGCCACCGGCCTGCCGGCCGGCGTCACCCTCTTGCCAAGCGGCACCCTCTTGGGCACCCCGACCACGCCGGGCAGCTACAGCGTCACCGTCACCATCGCCGATGCGCATGGCGCCACCGGCACCGCGACCTATACGATCACCGTCAGCGCGCCGCCTCCGCCGGTGGCGGCCGATCCGGTAACCACATCGGTTGCGGCCAATACGAAGACGGAGGCAGGCCAAAGCGTCAGCCTCAACCTGTCGAGCCTGGTGACGGGCGTATTCGACGACATTCGGATCGTCACGCAACCGACCCATGGCACGGTCACGATCTCGCGCACCCTTGTGATGCGCGGGCCTGGTGGCGCACCGTTCATGGCGGCCGCACTGGCGGCATCGTCGGTCTCGATCCCGGGCCAGGTCATCGCCGTCTACACACCGAACGCGGGCTATCAGGGCACCGATACGTTCCAATATGTCGCGGTCGGTCCGGGTGGCACTTCGGCGCCGGCGACCGCCACCATCCAGGTGGTCGGCAAGGCGCCGACGGCTTCGAGCCTCACGGCATCGGCCATCGACGGTCAGACGGTCTCGGTCGACCTGACGGCCGCAGCCTCGGGTGGTCCGTTCACCGCAGCCACGATCACCAATGTGACGCCTGCCGATCAGGCCACTGCCACGATCGTCGCCGGCGGGACCATGGATGCGCGAACATTCCGCCTGGAGGTGACGCCGAAGGCGCACTTCAACGGCACGATCGCCATAGGCTACACCCTGGCCAATGCGTTCGGCACCTCCTCGGCCGCGACGGTGACCGTCACCGTCACGGCACGCCGGGACCCGTCGCGAGATGCGAATGTCCGCGCCATGAGCGATGCGCAAGCAGAGGCGGCACGCCGTTTCTCACGCACCCAGATTGCCAATTTCATGGGTCATGCCGAAACGCTGCATGGTGCCGACTGTGCGCGTTCGACGAACGGACTGCGGTTGCGTTCGACCAATCAGCTCTCTGACCGGCATGTCCCGGGGCAGTCGATCGAAAACAGTGCCTCGAATAGCGATCGGGGTTCGACCCACCGGGCCGCGACATCAGCGCGGGAGGACGTCGCTCCGCCGGCCTGCGGTGGCCGCCTGGGCCTATGGGTAGGCGGGACCATCGACATCGGAACACGCGACGCGGTCACCGGCCGCTCGAAGGTCAGTGCCACCACCTCTGGCGTGAGCGCTGGCGTGGACGTGCACGTCGCCAAGGGCTTCACCCTCGGTGTTGGCGGCGGCCTCGGTCGTGATCGCAGCGCGATTGCGGGCGGAGTGGACCGGGTGAACAGCGTGAACCAGGTACTGGCCGTTTATGGAAGCGTGGTGCCGGTACGGGGACTTTTCGTCGACGGCATGGTTGCGCGCGGATGGCTGGACTATACGCTGCGTCGTCAGGACAACGAAGCGGGGACCCTCGCCCTCGCCAACCGGAAGGGTGTTTTCACCACCGGTGCGCTGTCGTCGGGCATCGACCATATCACCGGGGCCCTGCGCTGGTCGCTGTACGGCCGAGCGGAATATCTGAACGGCCGCTTGGCGGGTTACCGTGAGGTAGGCGCAGGGATGTACAACCTGCGGTTCGACGACCGCGATCTACGATCGGTCACCGGGGCGCTCGGACTACGTCTCGCCTGGCAGCAGCCTTTGTCGGTGGGACTGCTCACCGGAAGGTTACGGACCGAGTGGATGCACGAGTTCACCAGCGGTACGCGGCAGGGCTTGGATTATGCCGATGTTGCAGGACCATCCTATTACAGC
Source organism: Sphingomonas sp. SORGH_AS_0438 (assembly GCF_031453475.1). NCBI lineage: Bacteria > Pseudomonadati > Pseudomonadota > Alphaproteobacteria > Sphingomonadales > Sphingomonadaceae > Sphingomonas > Sphingomonas sp. SORGH_AS_0438. The sequence continues at coordinate 94,123 of NZ_JAVIZS010000003.1, read as the reverse complement.
CTGATGGCATCGGGATGGGGGCGTGAGCAGTTCATGTTCGCACCCGGCATCGGCCTGACGCTACCGTCGGGTTGGGATCTTGGGCTGGATCTCGGCCTACGCATCGCCGATGGCGAGCGAGCCGCGACGACAGGAGTTCAGGTCCGGAAAAAATTCTAAAGCCGAAGGACTGTCAGCCAGGAAAGGTCCGAACGGACATTTTTCCTTCGGCTACGATGGAGGCCATGCTCGTACGACAGGTTTTCGCTCGCGCAGACGACGTCGTTCGAGCAAGTGCACAGAGGTGCTGGCGGGTGACCTGCAATTTGGGTGAGGTCAACCGCCACTCTTCAAACACGGTATCATGATATCGCTCAGCTTGAATGACTGCGACGGATTACCAGTCCCGTTAGGGGCCGCAGCCGGATGGTCTCTTTCTCCCAATCCTTCATCTACCGAGCTTGATCCGGCTTCAGGCCCCCCTATTCCTCGCGCGGGCGATAATAGGTCTGCCCGAAAGCGGGCAGACCGCTATCCACCATAATCTGGACGATCTGACCGCATGCGCTTCGCCTCGCCGGCGGCCAATTTGCGGTATTTGCGAGCGAATATAGCTTTGTAGCTCCGGCGTTAACTATTTGGATAGTCCCGCCCTGTCATGCGCAACCCATGGTGGGAGGGTGTTCGTGATTAAGCCTTGGATATGGAGTGGCTGTGCAGTGGCGCTGACCAGCGCCACGCCGCTGTCCGCTGAACTGAATGTACCGATTGCCGCACGCGTGGTGTCTTTCCTGCAGCCGCCACCCAGCGGCACGATGGCAGCCGCCATCCTGTTCGAACCCGGCAATGCCGCCTCCGAAGCGGAGGCAAGCGCCATTGAGCGCGCCATCGGCAATGGCTTGGCCGCCGGTCGCGGCGCCATCCGGGTGCGGCGGGTTCCGATCGGGGCCATGGGGGCGTTGAGCGGCTATCATGTGGCGTTCGTGACGGCCGGTCTGCGGTCCCAGCAAGGGGATATCGCTGCCGTCGCCGCGAAATCCTCGGTGCTGACGATCTCGTCCGATGCCGCTTGCGTGCAGTCGGCACGGTGCGTCGTCGGCATCAGCACGGTGCCGAAGACCCAGATCACCGTCAGCAGGGCTGCGGCGCGAGCCGCCAACATCCGCTTCGGATCGGCATTCCTCATGCTGGTCAAGGAAATCTGATCATGTCGGCCTCGACCCGCACCCCTTTGCTGCACGGCCTGCTCGCAGCTTCTGCCATTCTGGCGCCTGCCGTCGTTGAGGCGCAGGCCGTCGATTATCAGGCCTTGCAGGAAACGGTCGGCGAGCCGGTGACCACCAGTGTCACGGGCAAACCCCAGCGCGCATCCGAACTGCCTGCATCGGCGATCATCATCACCCGTGACGACATCGCCAAATCCCCCGCACGCGACGTTCCGGGCCTGCTCAAGACCTATGCCGGTATCGACGTGAACCGCTGGACCGCGGGTCAGACGGATGTCGCCGTGCGCGGCGGGGTGCAAACCTATAACGCCCGACTGCTGGTGCTGGTCGATGGACGTCAGGTCTATCTTGATCACTACGGCATGACCGATTGGAACCTGCTCAGCGTCCAGCTGGAGGAGATCCAGCAGATCGAACTGGTCCGGGGACCAGCCAACGCCCTGTTCGGCTTCAACGCGGCAAGCGGCGTCGTCAACATCGTCACGCGACGCGGCGGGCAGGCGCCGTCCGCAGTCGCAACCGCCGAAATCGGCAATCACGGCATCGGCAAAGTCTCCGGTTCGCTCCTGCTGCCCGTCACCGCGACGATCGGGCTGAAGCTGGCCGGCGCGCGTGCGCGCGAGGATGAACGCGCGATCCCCGCCACGCTGCTGACCCCGGCGATGACCAATGCCGTCGCGAGCGACCAGCTCACCGCCGATCTGACCGGGGCATTGGGCGGCATGGACCTGACGCTGGGCGGCGGGCATGCCGATAATCGTCAGGTCGAATATCTTCCGAGCCAGTTGCTGTCGAACCAGCGTTTCCGCAGTGACAATATACATGGCTCCATGGCCCGTGACACGAACTGGGGCGGGCTGACGCTGGGCGGCTACGTCAACTGGCTGGACGCGGACTATGGCGTGGGCGCCATGGCGGATGCGACGGCACCGATCACGTTCAAGAACCGCATCATCGTCGCCCAGGCCTCGTCCCTGATCCGGTTGGGCGCCGCGCATACGCTGCGGGTCGGAACCGAGTATCGCAACAACAGACTGCGGTCGGAATACCAGTTTTCCGATCGTATCTCCTATGACGTGGCATCGGCCAATGCGATGCTCGATCTGCACCCGACGGAGGTGATCTCGCTGACGGCGGCCGGACGTCTCGATCGGCTCTGGCTACACCAGTCGGGTGAAATCGCCCAACCCGCCTATGACGATCCCGCCGCCTTCGCGCGGGCCTTCACGCGCTTCAGCTTCAATGCGGCATTGCTCCTTCACACCGGAGCGGAAGGCCTGCTGCGCATCAATGGCGGTCGCGGATATCAGCTGCCCTCGCTGGTCGATTTCGGCATCCGCCTGCCGATCGTCACGCCGTCCCCGGTCCCCATCTATGTCGCGGGCTCGCCTCGAACCAACCCCGTGGCGGTCTGGAGCGGCGAGATCGGGTATTCCCATCCGATAGGGCAGGTGAAGCTGGAGGCGACGGCCTTCGCCACCCGCACCAAGAACGCCATCGCATCGCCCGGCGACGGCCTGCAGACCGAATTGTTCCTGACGCCGTCGCCGTCGCTGGTGGCCCGGTTCCAGGCGGTCGGCGACTTCACCACCTATGGGACCGAAATCGCCGCGTCGGGCAGCCTGGCCAAGCTCGTCTGGCGGGCGAATTATACCTGGACGCATAGCGACGACCAGCTCGCCGGGACGACGCTGCCGATCCCCTTCGCCCTGTCGCCCGCATCGACAACGCCGGAGCATAAGGCGAACCTCACCCTGACCTATACGACCGGTCGCGTGTCGGTCAGTGGCGTGGCGCGCTATACCTCGGCCACGCGACAGTTCGCGTTCTCGACCACGCCGCGACTGCTGCTGTTTCCGGTCGACGATGCCGTCGCCGTTGATGGACGTGCAGCGATCCGTCTGACCCCGGCGGTCGAACTGTTCGCGGCTGTCGAAAACCTGACACTGGCGCGCGGCGCGGCCCTCTCTCCCATTCCCGCGGACCGACGCGCGCGCGCAGGAGTACGCCTTGCTCTCTAAGCGTCTTCGATCAATGACCGGGTGGCGCGAGCGTGGGTGGACCGTCAACGGCCACGCCCGGCGGCAGTCGAAGCTCACCGCCTGCTTCGAGCAGCGGTTGAGGCTGGCCGACCGTTCGATCACGCACAAGGTCGCGGCAACGCCGGCGATCATGCTCATCCTGTTCGTCGCGATGGCCCTGACCAGCACTGCCGCCCTGCTGTTCGCGGGTCAACGCGTGGACCATATCGTCAATCGCGATATCCGCGACATCGGCCAGTTGAACAGCATCACCCGGCGTTTCGATGCGGTGAACCTCAGCGTCTATCACTTGCTGGTCACCAAGGCGGCGACGCCTGCCCTGACGATCGATCGCCAGATTGCCTCCATCCACCGCGACCTGGCGGGCGTGCGCGGCGACCTGCTGACCTTCCAGCGCAACCACCATGCCCAGGCCGCATCGCTGCAACCGGCGATCGTGGAGCTGGAGCGTTACTCGGGCACGGTCGACGTGCTGACGTCGATGCTGAGCATCGACTTCGCCAGCACGGCCGCGATGATCGATCCGTTCCGCCTCAACGCGCAGCGGATCGACGCGCAGATCCGCCAGGTCGCCGCTGGCGGGATCGGGCGTGCCGAGCACCGGGCCATGGGGGCGTTGTTCGCCACCCGCCTCACCATCGCCATGCTGTTGCTGGCGCTGGTGGTGAGCACCGCGATGAGTCTCGCTCTGGCCTATGTGGTGGGGCGATCGATCGTCTCGTCCATCACGAGCATCGCGGCCGCGACCGAGGCGGTATTGGATGATCGCGACATCGACTTTGTCGAACTGCAACGCCGGGATGAGCTTGGCCTGGTCGTCACGGCGCTGGCATCGTTCCAGGCCGAGCGCACGGCGGCCAGGCTGGTCGCGCATGAGGCGGAGGAGATGCGCCGCCAGGCATTGGCGCAGACGGAGCGTCAGACCTCCGCGATCGCCTCGGTCCGGGAGCAGGCGCGCCTGGATCGCGAGGCCACCCTCACCAGGCTCGCCGAGGCGTTCGAACGTCAGGTGACGGGCATCATCCGCAGCGCGCAGGACGCGATGGCGCATCTCGAAACGAACGCTGCGATGCTGCGCAAGGCGATCACCAGCAGCCGCGACCTGGCGAAGAAGGTCGACACGATCTCCAAGAGCTTCGCCAGCGAAATGATCGAGGCGGGCCAGGAGACCCATTCGCTGGCGCGTGCCTTCGACAGTATCGACCGGGAGATCACGGACACCAGCCTTGCCGCCAAGTCGATCAGCGAACATGCCCGCGATGCGCGCGAGACGGTCGCGCTGTCACGGCAGCAGGCCGAGAGCATCGAGCAGATCGTCGGCGTCATCACGGCGATCGCCAAGCAGACGAACCTGCTGGCGCTGAACGCCACGATCGAATCCGCGCGGGTCGGACCAGCGGGCGCCGGCTTTGCCGTTGTCGCCGCCGAGGTGAAGACCCTGGCGTCGCAGACCGGCGACAGCGCCGGTGATGTCCGCGGCAAGATCGAGGCGGTCCAGGGGCAGATCCGCTCCGTGGTTACCAGTACGGAGAGCCTGAGCACGCTGATCGACAGCATGACCGACGGGGCGGGCCGCGTCGCGGCCATGTCGCGGGGGCAGACCAGTGCGATCGAGCAGCTCAATGCCCGCATCAGCGCCGTCGAGGAGCGTAGCCAGGTCCTGGCCGAGGCCGGCATGGAGATACGCACATCCGCGGACTCGAACCTCGTATCGGTACAACAGGTTCAGGACACCGCCGAAATCCTGAAGCGGACGCTCGAATCCCTCGCGCTGGACGCCCAGCGTTTCACGAGAGACCTGCTGCATGGCGAGCGGCCGATCGATATCCAGCCGAGGCCCGTTGATAGGGATGAAACCCAATCCGCATTGTGAGCGGTGATGGATTGTCCTGATTCGCGGACGGGTGGATGATCGGCGGGGAGTCTCCGGTAATGTGCATGGATGGGAATTAGCGGCCGCTGGTGTGGCTGCCCGGCCGATTGCAGCCATCGACGCCGATCTACACCCCATTCAACCACTGGTTTCGTCACTGCTTCTGGCTCAGTTTGCCCGACGCAAGCGATCGGACGATCCCGGGGCGGGTGGACCACGAAGAAACAACGCTCGCCGATGTCGTCGGCCGTCTCTACGTTGATGCCGACGCCAGGCAACGGCAGCGACATTAAAGCCGTGCCCGCCCTTCTCAGGCGCGCCGAACGGGACCGCTCACCTCTCAAGCGCTAGCCTGAGCGGCGGTTCAGGCAATCCCCATGCGTCAGGCCTGTGCGTGACTCCTAATCCCCTCAGGCGGCCGTTTGCTGCGCCTCGACAAGGCTGACCTTGGCGCGGTTACGACCTGAGCGCTTGGCGTCGTAGAGCGCCGCGTCCGCGGCCTTGATCAAGCTCGTACCGTCGCGATCCATCGCATCGGTCCAGGTTGCGATCCCGAACGACATGCTGGTGGCGCCCAGCCTCTGTCCCCCGGCGCGGATATTGAGTTCGGCGATCGCCAGCCGCACCTGTTCGACCCGGTTGAGCAGCGCCGTCGCATTCGTGCCGGGCGCGATGATCGTGAACTCCTCGCCGCCATAGCGGCAGACCACGTCACCGTCGCGGAAGCGATTGCGCATCTCCGCCGATACCGCCTGGAGAACCGCGTCGCCGGCATCATGCCCAAATTCGTCGTTGAAACGCTTGAAGTGGTCGACATCGCACATGACGAGGCTGAGGGACTGGCCGGACCGCGATGTACGCGCGATTTCCAGGGCGAGCGCTTCCTCCATGTAGCGGCGGTTGAACAGACCGGTCAGGGGATCCCGGATGGTCTGTTCGCGCAGTGATCGCTGCAGCCGGTGATTGACCAGCGCCGAGGCGATGTTCTCGGTCAACACCGTCAGCCGGAAGCGGCTCTCCGCCGGCACGCGTCCGCGAAGATAGAGGACGCCGATCACCTCTCCGCCGGCAAGCAATGGCTCGCAATGGTAGCGCTCTTCCGCGGAGGCGTGACCGCAGACGATGTCGGCACCGGCCTCCGCTACGCTATGGCTGCGACCCCGACGCAGCGCCCAGCATTCGTCCGGCGGAAATCCATCCGGGTTGAGCGTCAGGCCACCCCAATGGGCGATGGGGACCAGGAGGTTGCGCGAGTTGTTGTGGGCATAGAGGGCGCCCGCAAGATCGGGCAGCACGCGGGGCACGAAGACGCGGATGATCTGCGCCAGCTCGTCATCGGTCCGCGCCGCTTGCATGCGGTGCGCCATGCCGCCCAGCAACTCGATCACGTCGTTGCGCTCACGCAGCGCCTCGCCCTGGTTGTGCAGATCGGTATTGGCCACCTGCAACCGCTGCTCGCTGGTTGCCTGGTCGGCAACCGCCAGTTCGAGACGGTCCGCCATGGCGTTATATTCCCTGGCCAGCAGCGTGAACTCGCGCGACCCCATCCCATCGGCAATGCGCGCCTTCCGCCCCTGCCCGAGATCGGTCATCGCCTGCATCATCGCGGCCAGCGGTCGCCGGATGCCGCGGATCAGCAAAGCGCAGGACAGCAGGAGGAGGATCGCGACAATGGATGCGCCCGCCAGCGCCAGCCGCCTGCTGCGTGCCAACCGATGTTCCGCCGCCTCGACCCGCACCGTCTGCAACGCCCGCTCCTCATCGAGGAAGCCTTGCGTCCGAACGGTGATCGCATCCATCAGTTCGCGGCCGACCCCGCTTGCCACAAAGGCGCGCGCGCCGGCGAAATCTCCTGCCCTACCCAGATCGAGCGAATGACGGAGCGCCATGGATCGCTCCGCCATCAACCGGGCGATCTCGCGCGCACGGGTGTGCTGAACCGGATTGTCCGTCGTCAGAGCTATGACCCGGCTCATATTGACGCCTGCGTTCTTGATGCATTCGTTGAACGTCCGCGCATAGGCAGGGTCATGGGTCAGGATGAAACCGCGCTGTCCCGATTCCGCCTCTCGTAGATCGCCCATCGCTTCATCCGTCGTCTGGATGATCGTTGCCGAGTGGGTTACCCAGCGGAAGCTCCTGCCGGTCTGATGCGCCGCATCGGACAACAGCCACGCCAAGGACGCGAGCGCGACGACGACGACGAGCGCGAGGGCGCCGATACGAGTGTAGAGAGACGTAAACACCCGAAACGATTATATCGATTTGGTTAGCAGCAGATTAGCAGGACGCCTCTGATTCGTCGGTTCGTCGCTGGGCGGGTCCCTCGATGCGTCACGAGACGTGGTGCCGATCCGTCCGGCCACGCAGCCTTGCTTTCCAACCCAGCGCTGCGGACGACAATGCCGATGACAAACGACCGTTTTACCGATGATCTGCTGAATGCCCTCGACACCGTCGATAAGGCTTGGCGACTCCCGACAACCGCCCACACTGATATGGCCTGAGACATGCGGTATCTCAACAACGGGAAAATATCGGAGCGCTGAACCAGAACGGCGAGCCATTCAGCTCACAGCCTTTATGAATCGATCGGTGAACCCTTGTCGAAATCGCGCGATCTTCCAGGTCTTGCAGTAATCTTTCCAAGATGCCGTTCCATCATGGTATGGTCTTCGCCGCAGCTTCGATCTGCGCCAGGGTTTGATTGTCCGATTGCGCTACCAGCTTGGCACGGTGCAGAGCGGTCACCCGTTTCACCTGAGCGATACTACATCCGGCCAGCTCTGCCGTCCGGGCGATGCTCATCCCCGCCTCGCGCAGGCCGATGATGCGGCGATGGTGCGCCAGGTCGGGCTTGCGACCGGTATAGCGCCCGGCCCGCTTGGCGATTTCGATCCCCTCGCGCTGCCGTTCGCGCCGGGTTTCGTAATCGTCGCGCGCGGTCTGCAAGGCGACGCGCAGCAGCATGTCCTGCACGGCTTCGAGCACGATCCGCGCCACACCTGAACTGTCGGCGACGAGATCGGTCAGATTGACGATCCCAGGCACCGCCAGCCGCGCCCCCTTCCCCCGGATGGCCGCTACCAAGAGTTCGGCCTCGGGCAGTGGCAGGCGGCTGATCCGGTCGATCTTCTCCGCGATCACCACTTCGCCCGGTTGCAGGTCCGCGACCATGCGCAGCAGTTCGGGCCGGTCGGGCCGAGCCCCCGACGCCTTCTCCCGGTAGACCGCCGCCACATAGAAGCCCGCCGCTCGCGCCCCGGCCACGATCGACTCCTGGCGCGCAAGGTCCTGCTCGTCGGTGCTGACCCGCAGATAGACCCGCGCCGCTTGGACTCCGCTGCTATTCTGCTGGTTCGTCATCGCTTCTCAGCTCATTCGGGTATACCCTGTCTAGCCTGCATCTACTGCCATGGCCATCATGCGCGTCGACCAATCTTTCGTGGCCTAGCTCAGTTTGCCGAACCTATGTGGCCATACCACAGAACGATGTCTTGAAACCCTGCCATGCCTGCATTCGGAAATGACACACCTGCGGTGACGTAACGGTGGCTCATCTGTTCCTTCATCCTCATGGCATGTCACAACCAGCACTTTTTGGTACTGTAGCGCCTTGTTGCCCAAAATGACGCTATCGATTATTTAAGGAAGCACGATCCCCACCATCGGCAAGGTGACGCAATGACCATACAAGTGAACATCACACCCAATGGCCGCATGAGCCTGCCGGCCGACATTCGCAAGCGACTGGGCCTGGTGGGCGGTGGTGCGGTCTATCTCGACGAGACAGACGACGGCGTCGTGCTACGCACCGCGCACCAGGCGGTGGCCCGGGCGCAGGCGCTGGCCCGGAAGTATACCGGTGACAATCCGGACGCATCGGTCGGCGCCTTCCTGTCGCGACGGCGGGAGGACAGCGGCGAATGAGCGTCGTGCTGGATGCCTCCGCGATCATCGCGATGCTCAAGGGCGAAGCGGGGGCGACCAAGGTGGCAGGGGCGATCGCCGACGCGCGGGTCAGCAGCGTCAACTATGCCGAGGTGGTCAGCCACTTCGTCCATGCCGGCATGCCGGAGCGCGAAGTCGACGCCATGCTCGATCCCCTGCCGATGACCATAGTCCCGGCGGACAAGGCGCTGGCGCAGGTTGCGGGACGGTTGCGCGCGACCACGGCATCGGCCGGCCTCAGCCTGGGCGACCGCTTCTGCCTGGCGCTGGCGCTGCGCGATGGCCTTCCGGCCTGGACCAGCGATCGGCACTGGACGACGATCGCCGATGCGGTCGCGGTCAAGGTCGTCACGATCCGCTGACGCCGGGCGCGACATCCGGAGAGGAACAGTCGCCCCCCGTCCCCCCCCCCCCCGCCGAACCGCGCCGCCCCGATCGCCACGACCGGGGCGGCCCCCAAGTCAGAACCGCATCGTCGCCTCGACGCCATAGGTGCGGGCTTCGTTGAAGAAGCCCGACAGGCCAGTCAACGTGTTGAGCGACTTGTAGAACATGTGCTGCTCGTTGAAGAGGTTGCGTGCCCAGGCCGACAGGCCGAGCCGCGCGCCGGTGTCGTTCAGCGGAAGGTCGGCCAGCCCGATCCGCCCGTTGACGACGAAGCCCGCATCGCCCCGGGGCTGGGTCACGCCCGGCGCGGGGTCGTTGTAATTGGCGTAGAAGCCACTGTCGTAATTGGCGTCGAGATGCGCGACCAGGCGAAGGTCGCCGATCGGCCGGTCGTAATCGATCGCGCCGCTCGCCGCATGGGCTGGCGTATAGACCGGATAGATGCGGATCGGCGTCGTCACCACCACGCCGTTCGCGCCCTGCGGGAAGGGATTGACCGTCGCCGGAATGGTCACGTCGTTATAGGCATAGCTGGCGGTCAGCGTCAGGCCCGCCATCGGCGCGAAGGTCAGTTCCGCCTCGACCCCCTTGACCCGGCCGGTGCCGGGCGCGTTGGTCGTCTCGATCGTGGTGCGATTGGTCTGCTGCACCACGCCGTTGACGATCTGGAGGTAATTGGCCTGGAAGTCGATCTGGATCGCCTTGTACGCGCCGGTATAGGCGGCGAGGTTCAGGCGCGCGCGATGATTGAGGAATTCGGTCTTGGCGCCCAGTTCGACCATCGACAGAGTCTCCGGATTGAACGGCGCATAGCGCAGCGAGCGCGAGTTGGCCCCGCCCGACTTGTAGCCCTCCGACCATTTGGCATAGACATGCACGTCTCGCGCCGCATCATAGGCCAGGGTCACCAGCGGATCGACCCGCGACCAGGCGGCGTCCAGCCCGCGTGGGGCGACCAGCCCGTCCACCTTGGGCGTCGCGCCGCTGACGAGGGTAAGCGCGCCCTGCTTCATGTCGCGGGTATAGCGCGCACCCCCGGTCAGGTGCAGCCGGTCGTCCAGCACCGCCGGGGTCCAGGTCGCCTGGCCGAACACGCCGATGCTGCGCGTGGTGATGCGGCTCACCCGGTCATAGGGAACGCTGGCGATGGAATATTTGGCGACCGTCGCTGCGGTGCCGTCGGCATTCCACACCATCGTGTTGAACGCCTGCGCATTGTCGGTGGTATGCTCGCGATAAGCCAGTGCGCCTGCGACATATTGGACGCGCGGCGTATCGCCGATCAGCTGGATCTCCTGGCTGAACTGGTTCTGCCGGAACATCGCCAGGCTGTAGCGGCTGAAACCGCCATTGGGCGTGAACAGCGCGCTGTTCTGGCCGCCATTGTCATATTGGCTCTGGTCGAGCACGCGATAGGCGGTGATCGACTTGAGCTGGAGGCCGGGTGCGAGGTCGAGGCCCAGCGTCAGCCGATGGCCATGCGTCCAGCCGATGCTCTCCTGTTGCGGCACGCCGACGCTGGCGACCCGCACCCGGTCGGGCAGCAGCGGCAGGTTCGGCGCGCGCGGCTTGGTGCCGGCCGCGACCGTCTGGAGATAGAGCGGCGTCGACGCATCATAGGAGCTGTCGAAGGCGTAATCGGCGCTGACCCCGTCCTGCGGCTTCCACAATGCCTCGACATGCCCGCCGCGCCGGTCGAAGCCGTTGAAGTCGGCCTGGCCCGGCAGGGGATTGGCGACCAGCCCGCCGCGCCGGGTGAGGATGCCGTCCAGCTTGATGCTGACATCGTGCCATTCGGGCAGGTTCAGATGCGCCTTGGCCTCGTGGCTGCCGTAATTGCCGATGCCCATCGTCGCCGACAGGTCGAACCGGCCGGTCGGCTTCCTGGTCACGATGCTCACCGCGCCGCCCTCGGTATTGCGGCCGAACAGCGTGCCCTGCGGCCCCTTGAGCACCTCGATCGTGTCGATGTCGTAGAGCGCGGTCGCCAGCCCCTGCGCCCGGCCCAGATAGACGCCGTCGACATAGATGCCGACGCCCTGGTCGCGCGCGGGCTGGTTGCTGTCGGCCAGCACGCCGATGCCGCGGATGTTCATGACCAGCGCCGAGTTGCGCGAATAGAAGGGCGCGACGCGCAGGCTGGGGATCGCGCCGTCCTGCAGGTCGACCAGCGACTGGACATGGCGGTTGCGCAGGTCCTCGGCCGACAGCACCGAAATGGCGATCGGCGTCTTCTGAAGGTTTTCGGGCCGCTTCTGCGCGGTGACGATGATCTCGCCCAGCGTGCCGTCGGCGTCGGTCTTCTGGTCGTCGGCCACTGGTGGCGTGGTCGCGGGGGTGGCGGTCGTCGCAGCCAGGGCGGGCGTCGCCGTGGCGATCAGCAGGGCGCAGGACGCAAGAAGCCGGCCCGCGAAATGCGAGGTCGTCGAAGTCACGGTAGAATATATCCCCCAATCGGTGTCGGCGGGGCCATGGCGACGGATCATTTCGCGGGGATGACAATCGACCGGAGTTTATCCTGAAAAGAATGTCATCTTTCCAGGATCGTGCGATGGGGTTCGCGTCCCCCGAAACATCGCTACCCATCGAAACATCTGTTTCGCAATATGTTGAGTCCCGTGGACAGCCGGTGGAGATGCGTCCGTTCGCGCGTTGCGCCGGCATGAGCCGCTCGCACCATGACCGCTATGCCTATCGCCCTATCATCGACCGTCTGGACTATGACTGGCCCGGCGGACGCCGCCTCGCCGTCTATCTCGGCGTCAATTATGAGGTGTTCGACTTCGATGGCGGGCTGGGGCCGGAACTCGCCCCGTCGCAGACCCAGCCCGATGTGATGAACTATGCCTGGCGCGACTATGGCAACCGGGTCGGGGCATGGCGTCTGTTCGACCTGTTCGATCGGCTGAAGCTGCGCACCACGGCGCTGCTCAACGCCGATGTGCTGGACCGCTGTCCCGGTCTCGCCGAGGCGTGCCGCGACCGGGGCGACGAGATCGCGGCGCATGGCGGCAGCAACGCCCAGGCGCAGGGCAGCTTGATCCGCCCGCGCGAGAATGGCCTGATCGCCGACGTCACCGATCGGCTCGCGACGCTCGGTATGCGGCCGTCCGGCTGGCTGGGCCCGTGGATTTCGGAAAGCGCGCATACGCCGGACCTGCTGGCCCGCCATGGCTATCGCTATGTGCTGGACTGGGCGCATGACGACCAGCCGACCCGCATGGCGACCAAGCATGGCGGCCTGCTCTCCATTCCCTATTCGCAGGAGATCAACGACCTGCCCGCGATCATCCAGCGCAAGCAGGAGGCGGAGACCTTCGCGGCGATGATCCGTGACGGCGTCGCGCAGCTCCTGTCCGAATGCGACCGCCGGCCGCTGGTCCTGGGCATCGCGCTCCACCCCTATATCATGGGCCAGGCGCACCGTGTCCCCCCGCTCGCCCGCGTCCTGACCGCTCTGCGCGAGGCCGACGATCCGCGCATCTGGTGGACCACCGCCGGCGAGATCGCCGCGCATGTCGAGGCGAACGACCTGGCCGTCTGAACCTTCCAAGTCGCGGTCTTTCCCGTGAATTTTCCGTCACAAAGCACCGATCCGGCCCGATGCGGGTTCCGCCGCAAACGATGACGGAGCGACGCGATGGCAACGGCGGCTTTGAAGGGATCGTCGGCCCGATCCGGTGACGACAGGAAACGCGCGACCACCGCCTTGCAGGCGCTCAACTTCTTCATGGCCGACATGCAGGCGGGAATCGGCCCGTTCCTAGGCGTCTTCCTCCAACAGCGCGGCTGGACCTCGGGCCCGATCGGCACGGTGATGACCGCGGGCGGCGTCGCGGGAATGGTGATGACGGTCCCCGCCGGCGCCTTTATCGACCATACCCAAAAGAAGCGGATGGTGGTGATCGTCACCGGCATCTGCACGGTGATGGCCTCGTTCCTGATCCTGTTGTCGCAATCGGGTTGGGTGGTGACGGTCAGCCAGATCGGCACCGCGATCGCGGGTGCGGCGATCGGCCCGGCGGTGACCGGCATGACGCTCGGCATCGTCCGGCAAAAGGGCTTCAACGCGCAGAACGGCCGCAACCAGGCCTGGAACCATGCCGGCAACATGGTCGGCGCGGGCCTGTCGGGCTGGCTGGGCTGGATGTTCGGGATGCCGGCGATCTTCTATCTGGCGGCGGCCTTCGGCGTGCTGGCGATCGCCAGCGTGCTGATGATCCCGGAACGCGCGATCGATCACCAGGCCGCGCGCGGGCTGGAGGGCAAGGGCGAACAGGATGACGCCAAGGACAAGAAAGGCGGACAGGCGGAGGGCTTCAAGGTCCTGCTGCGCAACAAGCCGATGCTGATCCTGGCCGCCGCGCTCGCCTGTTTCCACCTCGGCAACGGCGCGATGCTGCCGCTCTACACGCTGGCGGTAGTCGGAGCCGGCAAGGGCAATCCGGCGCTGTTCACCGCCACCACGGTGGTGGTCGCGCAGGCCGTGATGATCGTCGCCGCCCTGGTCGCGATGAAGATGGCGTCGGGCAAGGGCTATTGGCTGGTGCTGCTGATCTCCTTCGCCGCGCTGCCGCTGCGCGGCGTGCTGGCGGGCAGTTTCATCGAGCATTGGGGCGTCTGGCCGGTGCAGGCGCTCGACGGCATCGGCGCGGGGCTGCAAAGCGTCGCGGTGCCCGGCCTGGTCGCCTGCCTGCTGAACGGCACCGGCCGCGTCAATGTCGGGCAGGGTGCGGTGATGACCATCCAGGGGCTGGGCGCGTCGCTCAGCCCGGCGATCGGCGGCTGGCTGGCGCAGGAACTGGGCTACACCATCGCCTTCTATATCCTGGGCAGCTTCGCCGCGATCAGCCTGGCGCTGTGGATCGGTTTCGCCGGCACCTTGCGCCCGGCTTGCGCGGGCACGCGCAACCAGGATGCGGAGACGGCGGCATGAGCGGCACGATCAGCTGGGTCCATGTCGGCGACCTTCATGCCGATGCGGCCGATGGCTGGGCCGGCATCACGCGGCTGGAGCGGATCGTCGCCGAACTGGCGGCGGTGCGCGAGGGGATCGACTTCGTCTTCCTGCCGGGCGACAATGCCAATCACGCCGAGCCCGACCAGTATCGCCGGATCATGGCGGCGCTGGCCCCCCTCGCCCTCCCGGTGCTGACGATCCCCGGCGACCATGATTTCGAGGACGGCACGCTCGCCGCCTTCCGCGACGGCACGCCCGAGGCGATGCGGCCCTTCGCGCGGACGATCGCCGGCCATCGCTGCCTGTTCCTCGACATCGTCAGCGCGGGGGCGGGCGGACCCGATTTCCGGATCGGCGCGGGCCAGCGTCGCCGCCTCGACGACGCGCTGGCCGAGGCGGACCTGCGCGGCGAGACGCCGTTGGTGTTCATGCACGCCTTCCCCTCCGACCTGGCTGATGGCGGCGAGGATCTGGCGACCCTGTTCGCCGAGGCCGGGGTCGGCTTCGTCGATACCGGCCACACGCATTACAATGCGCTGCTCAACGACGGCCGCGTCGTCTATGGCGCGACCCGCTCGACCGCGCAGATCGAGGAGGAGGACGGCACCCCCGGCTACAGCATCGTCAGTGTCCACCACCGGGTGCCGAGCTGGACCTTCCGCCCGATCGGCACGCCCTTCCCCCATGTCCAGATTCTGTCGCCCGCCGATCTCCGGCTGGTGACCCGCCCGCACGACCCGCGCCATGTGCCCGCGCCGGGCCCGATCGAGATCGTCGCGCGCGTGCTGGGGCCGACGACCGAGACGCCCATGGTGGAGGTCGCGGGGACGGCGCAGGCGATGACCCGCATGCCTGCCCTGCCCTCGACCTGGCGCGCGGAGGTCGTGGTGGCGGAGCCGGGCCTGCACCCGCTGACCGTCCGGTGTGGCGATGCCATGGACCGGATCGAGATGCTGGTCCGCGCGAAGGAGGATCGCCCCAAGCGCGGCCGCCCGGTCGCGCCCGGCCATGCGGTCCATTCGATCGGCGCCTGGCCGTCGCGCGGCATCTGGGGCACCCATCTCGGCCCCAATGCCAATGGCTGCGGCTGGTAGGATCGCGGCGCGGCTTGCACGCGCGCCGCTCTGCCGCCATCGGGGCGGGACGATCCAGCCAGAGGCCCGCCATGCTCGACCCCGATATGCCCGTACAGGCCGCCGCAGGCGGTCAAGCCGCCATCGCCTTCGCGCTGTTCGAACATATCGCCGCGCGCGATCCCGAGGCGGTCGCGCGCAAGGACGATGCCATCGCCGTCTTCCGCGAATGCATGGAGGCGGTCGGCCACCGGGTGGAGGCGGGGGCCCCCAAGCCCCGCCCGATCCGGCTGGGCGGCGACTGAGGTCGGGCCTTAACCGGGGTCAGGCCGCGACCAGGCTGCGCTCCACGACGATGGCGTCCTGCTGCGCGCGGGCCTGGCGGATGTCCCAGGCCAGTTGCATCCGCAGGATCGTCTCGGCATCGATGCCGAACACCTTCTCGAACCGGATCGCCATGGTCGGCGACAGGTCCGCCCGACCGTTGAGCAACGCGCTGAGCGCCTGCCGGGTGACGTGCAGCCGCGACGCCGCATCGCTGACCGACAGGCCATGCGCCTCGACGATCTCGATCGCCAGCCAGCGGCCGGGATGGATATGGTGGCTGGCGTGCAGACGAATGGCCATCAGTGATAGTCCTCCAGATCAAGGTCGACGATCGCGCCATCAGCGTTCAACCGGAACGTCATGCGCCAGTTGCGGGTGACGGTGAGTGCCCATGTCCCCGCCCGGTCGCCGGTCAATATGTGCGCCCCGTAATTGGGCGGGGCGCGTAATGCCTCGACCGAAGAGACGCTATCCAGGAAGAGCAACATCCGGCTGATCCGATCAACCGACTTCCCGTCAAGCCCACGGGTCTGACCCGTTTCAGCGAAACGTCGAAGCGCCGCGTGACGGATGCTCTCGATCTCCACGCGTAATCGCTAATCCATCAAACGTCGCCTGTCAAGCGACGGTTTACAGAGGCGAACCAACCAAATCAACGTCACGCTCTTGCGAAGCGCTATCATTAGCATTATTCGGCCCCCATCTGCACAATCGGGGGGGACCACCTATCATGAAGCCTATCATCCTGGCCGGCGTCGCGCTGGCCACGCTCGCCGGAACGCCCGTCCGCGCGGCCGAACCGGACGCGGCGGAGCGCAGCACGCCGGCCGAGATCGCCGCGGACAAGGACCGCGAGATCCTGGTCGAGGGACGGCGCGATGCGGTGTTCGCCGGCACCAAAACCGACACCCCGCTGATCGAGGTGCCGCAGCCGGTGACCGTCATCCCGGACGACGTCTACCTGGCGCAGGGCGCGATCAGCGTCGCCGATACCGTCCGCTATGCCGCCGGGGTCAATTCCGACGCCTATGGCCGCGACACCCGCGTCGACAGCTTCACCATCCGCGGGGTCAACGCACTGCAGTTCCGCGACGGGATGCGCGACATCTTCAGCTATTATGCCAGCATCACCGCCGACCCCTATAATTTCTCGCGGGTCGAGGTGGTGCGCGGCCCCGCCTCCGTCCTGTTCGGGCAGGGCTCGATCGGCGGGATCGTCAATCTCGTGTCGAAGACGCCGCTCTTCACCAACAGCGCCGACCTGAACCTCGTCTATGGCAGCTATGACCGCAAGGAAGTGCTGGCCGATGTCAACGGCGTCGTCGGTGATAAGCTCGCGGCGCGGATCGTCGCGCGGGTGCGCGATGCCGACACCTATGTCGACCATGTCCCCGACGACCGGGTGATGATCGCGCCGTCCGTCACCTGGCGGCCGGGGTCCGCCACCGACGTGACGCTGCTCGGCCTCTACCAGGACGACCACACCGGCTCGACCACCAACTTCCTGCCGGTCATCGGCACGCTGCGCGACAATCCCGGCAATCCGCGCCTGCCGCGCTACCTGTTCGTCGGCAAGCCGGGATATGACCGCTATGACGGCCGTTTGCTCCAGGGATCGGGCCTCGTCACGCATCGCTTCACCGACGATCTGAAACTCAGCCTGAAGGCGCGCTACATCGACAGCGCCCTCGACTATTTCACCCATTATCCCGATAGCTACAGCAATCCGACCGACCCCTATCTGCCGGGCAGCAACGGGCGGCGCATCGGCCTTTATGCGGGATCGTCGGTCGCCCGGCTCGACATCTTCTCGACCGACAACAACGTCCAGTGGCGCGTCCATACCGGCCCGGCGGTCGAGCACACCCTCCTCGCCGGTGTCGACTATAGCTGGAACCAGGTCCGCAAGAGCAACAATTACGGCTATCAGGTCGTCGACCTCTACGACATCGACTATGCCTCGATCGTCGAGCCGCCGCTCACCGCCCCCTTCACCCGCGACGCGCAGAAGCAGCTCGGCCTCTATGTACAGGACCAGATGCGGCTGTGGGACCGCGTCTCCGTGGTGCTCGGCGCGCGACGCGACCGGGTGCGGGGGTCCAGCCTGAACACCCGGACGAACGTCACCAGCCACACCACCGACACCGCCACCACCTTCCGCGCCGGCATCATCGGCGAGGTGGGGGCCGGCCTGTCGCCCTTCTTCAGCTATACCGAAAGCTTTCAGCCGATCGCCGGCCAGACGACCGCCGGCACCCCCTTCCGCCCGCAGACCGGCCGGCAGTTCGAAACCGGCGTGAAGTGGCAGGCCGACCGCGCCACCCTGGTCACGCTGACCGGCTTCGACATCACCGAGCGGAACCGGCCGATCCCCGACCCCGCCAATCCGCTCGGCCAGATCCAGGCGGGCGAGCTGACCACCAAGGGGTTCGAACTGGAGGCGACGCGCACCCTGCCCGGCGATTACGACCTGTCGCTCGCCTATGGCTTCAACGATGTCGACGGCGACACGGGCGAGATCGGCTATCTGTCGCGCCACACCGCCTCCGCTTGGGGGACGAAGACCTTCCGGGGCGACTGGGCGACGCTGCGGCTGGGCGCGGGCGTGCGCTATCTGGGGCAGCAGGTGTCGGGCAATGACACCTGGACGCTGGTCACTCCCGCCCGCACGATGGTCGACGCGCTGGTCGAGCTGGAGCGCGACCGCTGGCGGCTGCGCCTCAACGCCACCAACCTGCTCGACAACCGCGCCTATGCCTCCTGCCTGGCGCGCGGCGACTGCTTCGTCTCGGCGCCGCGCAACGTGATGCTGTCGCTGGGCTATCGCCTATAGGCGAGCGGGCCGGCGCTCCTGCCATCAGGGCACGAAGTGAGGCGCGTCGCTGGGGAGGGCTGGCTCGGACCTTGACTAAGAACCTGCTGGTCGACGCCCCGGACTGGATGCGCGACATGACCAATCGGTCATGTCGCCACCGCAGGGTCAATGCTTTCCCGGAACGCATGGTCGGCAACCGCATGGTTTCGAAGCTGAACCCAAGCTGAAACATTCGTCATTTTGATGCCGCCCCCTTCCTGATGTAAGCGGTTACATCAGAAAAACAGGCCGGAACAAGGTGCAGCAAGCACCGCCGGTCGTCAGTGGAGGGGATTGGCATGAAGAGCGTGATCGTCCGCAGGATCGGCAATCTGGCGCGCACGGGCAGTTCGCTGTCGGCGATCGTGATGGCGGGGCTGGCGGCGGGCGTCGTCGTCGCGCCGACCGCCGCCTTCGCCCAGACCGCGACCTCGACGCTGCGCGGCCGCGCGCCGGCGGGCGTCGAGGTCGTCGCGACCGAGACCAGCACCGGATCGGTCCGCCGTACCACCGCCGGCACGGACGGCACCTATGTCATCGCCGGCCTGCCCTCCGGCAATTACCGGGTCACGGCCGGCGACCGCTCGGCCGTCGTCGCGGTCGCGGTCGCCTCCACCGCCGTACTCGATCTCGACGCGCCGGCCGCCGAGGCGCAGCCGGGCGACATCATCGTCCAGGGCGTGCGGCCGTCGGTCGACGTGCGCTCCTCCTCGGTCAACCAGTTCGTGTCGCTGCACGATATCGCGGTGGTGCCGCAGATCACCCGCAACTTCCTGGAATTCGCGGACACGGTGCCCGGTGTCCAGTTCAACGTCGATGCCACCGGCAACACCTCGCTGCGGGGCGGCGCGCAGCTCGCCTCGTCGGTCAACGTCTATATCGATGGCGTCAGCCAGAAGGATTATGTGGGCGGCGGCTCGGGCATCACCGGCAGCGCCGGCGCGCAAGGGAATGGCGATCCGGGCAATCCCTTCCCCCAGCTTGCCATCGCCGAATATAAGGTCATCACCTCCAACTATCCCGCCCAATATGGCGACGCGGCGAGCACGATCATCGTCGCGCAGACCAAGTCGGGCACCAACCAGTTCCATGGCGAGGCGTTCGGCCAGTTCACCAACCAGGATTTGCGCGCCAGGACCCCGGCCGAAAAGGCGGCGGGCAGCGACAAGGCGCGGGTGCCGAGCTGGGAATATGGCGCGGCGCTGGGCGGTCCGATCATCAAGGACGTCGCCCATTTCTTCGTCACCTGGGAGCATAAGAGCCTCTCCAACCAGAGCAGCGTCTATCCCGGATCGGGCGTCACCCAGGCGCAGGCGGTGGCCCTGCTGCCGGCGAACGTCGCCAGCCAATATGGCCCAGTGACCAACCCGTTCACCGAGAACCTCTATTTCGGCAAGATCGATATCGAGCCGACCGCCAAGGACCGGTTCGAATTCACCGGCCGGCTGCGCATCCAGGACCAGATCTCCGGCGGCAATGGCCAGGCCGCGGCCTCGACCGCCGCGCCCTTCGTCAACAACGACCGACGCGCCGATGTCCGCTGGCAGCATAGCGAGGATCATTGGGTCAACGAGGCGCGGCTGAGCTACCAGAACACCAATGCCTCGACGACGCTGGCGACGGCCTCGCCGCAATTCCAATACACCTATTTCCCCTTCGCCTCGCCCAACGCCCCGGCGACCACGCTGATCATCACCGGCGGCCCCGGCTCCGGCGTCGGCGCGATCAACCGCCAGCGCGGCTATACCTTCAAGGACGACCTGACGCTGCCGAACATCCAGTTCGCCGGCAATCACTCGCTCGCCGTCGGGTTCAACTTCGCCTCGGTTCGCCTGACCTCGCAGAACGCCAGCTCCGACCTCGCCAACGCCACCTATTATTACGCGGTCACGCCGGCCGGGGTGGCCGCCACCCCGTACAAGCTGCAATATCCCAATCTGACGGCGGGCTTCACCTCGGCCGGCGTCACCACCACCGCCAGGCAATATGCCGCCTATATCCAGGACGACTGGAGCATCGACTCGCACCTGACGCTCAATCTCGGCCTGCGCTGGGATCATGAGGTGGTGCCGGCCTATCTCGACTATGTCACGCCCGCCAATGTCGTGGCGGCGATCAACGGGCCCTTCCCCGGCACGACCCAAAGCTATGCCTCGGTGCTGGCGCAGGGCAATGGCGCGACGCCCGGCTACAACATTAATGACTATATCAGCACGGGCAGCAACCGGCGCGCGCCCAACAACTTCTCGCCGCGCCTCGGCTTCTCCTACGACATCGACGCCGACAGCCGCCATGTCATCTTCGGCGGCTTCGCCCGGTCCTTCAACCGCAACCAGTTCGCCACCCTGGCACTGGAGACGACCAAGATCGCGCTGAACGGCAATCCGGAGGTCTATTTCCCCTCGGCGGTCACGCAGAACGCCTTCGGCCCCTGCGCCACCGCGGCGGACATCAACCCGGACAATCACTGCTATGCCTTCAACCCGGCCTATCTGACCCCGGCCGGGCTGGCGACGCTCCAGACCAGCCCGTCCTCGCACGAGGTCGACATGCTGCCCAACAATATCCGCACGCCGCATTCGGACCAGTACAGCCTGGGGATGCGCAACAGCATCGGCGACTGGAACACCCAGGTCACCCTCTCCTATGTCGAAAGCTTCGACGGCATCGTCGGGCGCTTCGCCAACCGCTATGCCGATGGCGCCTATTTCCAGAACGGCTCGCCCTGGGGGGCGCAGGGCGTGCCTGGTGTCGGCAGCCTGATCCTGTTCGACAATGGCGCCAAGGACCGGCTGCTCCAGCTCGGGCTCGGCGCGCAACGGCCCTATACGAAACAGTCGGGGTGGAGCGCGACCATCGCCTACACTCTGTCCTATTCGGACCAGAACAATGTCGCCGGCGGGTCCAACCCCTATGCGATCAACAGCAACCAATATCTGTTCGACCTGCCCTATGCCTATCAATATCCCTTCCTGCGGGGCACGGCGACGCCGGTGCACCGGGTCGTCGCGACCTATAGCCGCGACCTGTTCTGGGGCATCCAGTCGGCCGCCAAGGTCGAGCTGGCGACCGCCAACAACGCCACCACGATCCTCGGCTGCCAGGAGGTGTGCAACGTGCAGGGCGGCACCACCCTCTTCGTCAGCCGCCAGCCGAAAGACTTCCTCGGCTACAAGGAGGTCGACCTGCAATTCACCAAGAATGTCGACTTCTGGCGATCGGTGTCGGGCTATGTCCGCGTCGACCTGCTCAACATCTTCAACTTCCACAATTACGACCCGGCCGCCGTGTCGTTCAACACCAACGCCGCCAACGGCCAGCCCCTGCCGATCGGCCAGCAGCTCCAGGTCCGGCCAGACTATAACCGCACGGGCCCGATCGTCGGCGTGCCCTTCACCGTGAAGCTGTCGACCGGCCTGCGGTTCTGACCTCGCTGCGATGGCAGGGTGATCCTCGGGTCATCCACCACCGCTCCGTCACTGGACCCGGGCCTCCGCCGGAGTGGTGCGTGGATGGAAAAGGAAAAGGACGATGACTCACGAGACGACCCAACGCCCGATCCGCTCCATCGCCATCATCGGGGGCGGGTCGGCCGGCTGGATGGCGGCGGCCGCCATCTCGAAGATGTTCGGCCGCGGCATCGCCGTCACCCTGGTCGAATCCGAGGAGATCGGCCTGATCGGCGTCGGCGAGGCGACGGTGCCGCATCTCTCCGCCTTCAACCGCCTGCTCGAGATCGACGAGGCCGAGTTCGTCCGCCAGACCCGGGGAAGCTTCAAGCTCGGCATCCAGTTCGACGACTGGGGCCGGATCGGCGACCGCTATGTCCATGGCTTCGGCACGATCGGCCGCGACCTGGGGATGCTGCCCTTCCACCAATATTGGCTGAAGGCGCGCGCGCTGGGCCGCGCCGGCGAGATCGGCCGCTATTCGCTCAACACCGTCGCCGCGCCGCTCGACCGGTTCATGGCCCCGCCACGCGACGCGCCGCCCAATTCGCCGCTCGCCGAGATCGCCTATGCCTATCATTTCGACGCGGTCCTCTATGCCCGCTTCCTGCGCGGCCGCGCCGAGGCGCAGGGCGTCCGCCGGATCGAGGGCAAGGTCGTGGCCGTCCACCGCGAACCGCAACGCGGCTTCGTCGACAGCGTCGAGATGGAGAGCGGCGACCGGGTCCGGGCCGACCTGTTCCTCGACTGCACCGATTTCCGCGCGCTGCTGATCGGCGACGCGCTCGGGGTGGGGTTCGACGACTGGACGCACTGGCTGCCCTGCGACCGCGCCCTCGCCGTCCCTTGCGCGAAGGTCGGGCCGCCCGCCCCCTATACGCGCGCGACGGCGCGGGAGGCCGGCTGGCAATGGCGCATCCCGCTCCAGCACCGCACCGGCAACGGCCATGTCTATAGCAGCGCCTTCACCAGCGACGACCGGGCCGCCGACCTGCTCCTCGCCAATCTCGATGGCCAGCCGCTCGCCGATCCCAAGCCGCTGCGCTTCACCAGCGGCAAGCGGCGCAAGCTGTGGGACCGCAACGTCGTCGCGCTGGGGCTGGCGGGCGGCTTCCTCGAACCGCTGGAATCGACCGCCATCTATCTGGTCCAGGCGGGTATCAACCGCCTCATGCAGCTCTTTCCCCAGGCCGATTGCGCCGAGGCGTTGCAGACCGCGTACAACGGGCAATCGGCCTTCGAATATGAGCGGATCCGCGATTTCCTGATCCTGCACTATCACGTCACCAGCCGCGACGACTCCCCCTTCTGGAACCACCTGCGCACCATGGCGATCCCGGACAGCCTGCGCGAGACGATCGACCTGTTCGCCGAGAACGGCCAGTTCTTCCGCAACGGCAGCGAGATGTTCGCGCTGACCAGTTGGGTGCAGGTGATGCTGGGCCAGGGCCTGATCCCGCGCGGCCACCACCCCGCCGTCGACTGGGTGGCCCCCGCCGACCTGCACGCGCTGGTCGACCATGTCGAAAAGGTGATCGCCTCCAACGTCGCGCTGATGCCTGCGCACGACCAGTTCATCGCTCGCTGCTGCGCCGCGCCGGGCTGAAAGGAGCGTCACAGGCCGGAATAGCATGACGCCGTTCCGGCACCACCGACCTTACGCTGCCCGGCGCGTTTCTCCCCAAAATGCCGTCATGACGATGGTCCCGTCATCGCTTCGTCAACGAGCCCGCGAGTTGGTAGAAGCTACCATCCATCACCGTATAGAAAGAGCGACTGACGCCATTTGCGAAATCGTCGCAGTGGACGACCGTCGATCGGTCCGCCTCCTGCCACGCGAGCAGATAGATGTCCTCCCCGATACGCGACCATGAAAAGGGGATGGTCGCGGTCTTGCCCATCTGATCGCCATCGAGAAACTCGACCGTCACGCATTGCCCGTCATCGGAATAGCGATTGAGGAAGGTCAGGCCCGGCCCATATCCAGCTATAAAGCTCTGTCCGGCATAGGGAAATTTCTCGGATGCGGTCGAGGACATGAATAGCTCCTTGGGATGGTGACGATGGCAGGCACGCGCCTTGCCGTCCGCCGCCATGTGCCGACCTGATCCGCAGCGAAAAATGGGTCCGTCGACCGTTCATACCGGACGTTGACGTCCGTAATGGGCGATCCTACCCACCCCATGATGGACATGTTCGCCGGCTTGCCTGTCTTCGTCGCCGCGGCCGAAACGGGTAGCTTCGTCGAGGCCGGCCGCCAGCTCGGCGTGTCCGCTTCCGCCATCGGCAAGACCATCGCCCGGCTCGAACGTCGCCTGGGTGTCCGCCTCTTCCATCGCACCACCCGCACCATGCGGTTGACGACCGAAGGCGAACTGTTCCTGCAACGCGGCCGGCGGATCCTGGGCAAGGTCGAGGTGGCGGAGCAGGAACTCCAGAGCTTGCGCGGCGTGCCGAAAGGCCGCCTGCGCATCAGCCTGCCCGCCGTCGGCACGCTGTTCCTGCCGGTCCTGACAAAATTTCTGGCGCTTTATCCGGAGGTGGAACTCGATATCGATTTCACGGACCGCAAGATCGACCTTGTCGAGGAAGCGTTCGATGCGGTGATACGGATCGGGGATACGGACGACAGCCGTCTCATGAGCCGGACATTGGGAAGGTTCCGCCGCGACCTCGTCGCCGCCCCGGCCTATCTCGACCGGATCGGCCGCCCCCGGACGACGGACGAGTTGGCCGGGCATCACTGTCTGCTCTATCGCTTTCCGGATACGGGGAAGATCGAGCCCTGGCCCGTTACGGGCTGGGACGCGCTGCTGAAGGATGCCAGGCTCGAAAAGTTCAGCTGCAACTCGGTCGAAGCCCTTCTCCATCTGGCACTGGCGGGAAAGGGCGTCGCCTGCCTTCCCAGCTTCGTCACGCGCCCATTGATGGACCGCCATCTCCTCGAACCGGTCATGGCAACGGAGCCGGGCGCGCTTCGATCGCTCGTTCTCCTATGGTCGAGCAGCAAGCAGATGCCGCTCAAGCTACGCGCGTTCGTCGATACGTTCGCCAGCGACTTCATCGTCGACTGACTCCATATTTCGATCGCAGCCATCCGCGCTCACGGATCGACTCGCAATCCTGCGCCGCGACCCTGTCCCAAGCCGCTTGATTATGCGCGACAATGCTGTCCGACGAACGATCTGAAATTGTCATGGTGATACCTGTTAAGCTGCTCGTCCCGACGCACCCATCCGTCCAGGATTGGGGTGCGTCGCAACGAACGAGGTGACGTAAAACCAAGTCATGCCCGCGCCACTTGGGCGCAGGCTCACAGCAGAACCGGGCGATGCGCGATTGGCCGATAGGACTTTGTTACAGGATCACTGTCTGGGCACTCCGACGACTCGAAACAGGTAGTTGCGCGCCGTCTGAGAAGCAACTCGGTCGAACGGCTGGTGTCTCGAAACGAGATGCCAATGACAACGCCCCAGCCATGGAAATATCGGCATGCCGTCGCTACAGATGTGGCATGAACACCGAGCGTCAATCACCTGCAGCCCTGGTCCATGGCTTTTATGAAGCACGACAGGCAAAGGATCCGGACGCGCTACGCCACTGGCTGGCGGACGATGTGCGTTGGAGCGAGCCGGTCGTCGGTGATCATATGGGCCACCTTCAGGGGGCCGATGCGGTGGTGGATATGCTCAAACGTGCCCTGGCCACCACGGGCGGCACGTTTTCGCTGCGCGTCGTGAGTACCATCGAGACGGGTAGCCATTGCGCGGCGGTCATCGCGTGGAGCGCGGACAAGAACGGCCGAACCATACGGGGGCAGGAAATGGCCGTCTTCGGCTTCGAGAGCGGTAAGATCACGGAAGCCGTGTTCTTCGCGTCCGATATCCGCAACGATCAGGCCTTCTGGGAGCGCTGAACCAGCTTCCCCTTTTCTTGTACGGTTCCGGGATTGCTCACGCCGTCCGAGCCGCCGCCTTACACAAGCGTGCCGAATTCCATGCTGATCGGCTCGATCATGGACAGAAACCGGTCGCAATCCGCATTGCCGGCCCAGGCAGCGCAGATGGCCTCGGCCCCTTCCCGGTCATCGGCGAAGGCGAGATCGACGAAAATGCCATCCTGCAACTTCACCAGATGCTGGCGCCGCCAGCCGGACTGATGGGCCAGATGGCGCGATACCATGGCGTCATAGGCGGCGCGCATCGAGCCTTCCTCGACACCGGCCTTCAGCTTGAAGCGGCCAAGCTCGATGCCGTTCCCGGCGACGACCGGCTGCGGGTCGAGCAAGGGCGCGATATAGTGCGCCATGCTCGTGACCGTCGCTACCGATCCGCGAAAATCGGCAAATTCATCGGCACTTCCGACGATTTGCCCGGCCCTGCGCGCGCTTTCGAGATCGGTCCACGCGACCAGATCGACGCGCGCATTCGCATCGTCCGCCCCTTGGAAGGGCGTCCAGGCGATGAAGCCCGGTTGCCGGGCTAGCAACGCCCTCGCCTGTTCGCGAACCACATCGGCCTCTTCCGTATCCGTGATCCTGTAGGCGACGATCTCATAGCAAATGGCGGTCATGGCATTCCCTGACGGTGACGTTTGTGAAGCCGCGGGATACACGCCGCCCCTGACAGTTTCCGTCAGGATCGGACGACAGACGCCCCATGCGTTCGCTACGCCTTTTCGCGCTCCTCGATCACCTTCGCGGACGGTCCGTGCCGATCGCGGCCGACACGCTCGCCGGGTTGCTCGGCGTGTCGGTCCGCACGATCTACCGCGACATGGTGACATTGCAGGCGATGGGCGCGCCGGTGCGCGGTGAACCGGGCCTCGGCTACCAGCTTGAGCGCGGCTATTTCCTGCCGCCGCTGCATCTGGACCCTGACGAAATGGATGCGGTGATGCTGGGGATGCGGTTGATCGCGGCACGGAGCGATGAACCACTGGCGGCGGCAGCGCGGCGCGCATCGGCCAAGTTCGCCGCGTCGATGGAGCCCAGCCGGCAAGCGGTCTATGCGAACCTGCCGCTGCGGGCCGTGTCGAAGCAGACGTCGGAGAGCGAGCGCGCCAAGGCGCATCTGAGCCTGTTGCGGGATGCGATACGCCGACGCCTGGTCCTGCGCATCACCTATGCGGATCTTTCGGGAAACGAGAGCGAGCGGACGATAAGACCGCTCGGGCTGACCCTGTTCGACTCCGCCTGGCTCCTCACCGCTTGGTGCGACGCCCGAAATGCCTTTCGGAATTTCCGAGTCGACCGGATTGCCACCATCAACAGTACAGGGGATATCTTCCGACATGAGCGGGGCAGACGCTTCGAGGACTATCTGAAGACGCTGTGACGAAAAGTACCGACCTGCATGTATGTTCGGACAGAAAATGGCTGGCCGCACCGCCCGCACCGTCTCATATGGGATCGGTTATTGGGAGTCGCAGCCAGCAAACCGCTATCATCGGCCGCCCTGCTCACCTGGATTTCGCTGTAAGAGTTTGCAATCGTGTCTAATCTTGCTTCCCAACCTGTCCGCCTCCTTACCGTGGTGGCTCTGCTCATCACGCTCTTCGCTCCCGTCGGCATTCCATACCGCATCCTCCTTTTGGCAGCGGCCGCAGCCGGGCTGATCTATGCGGAGACAGGCGGCCTGACCGCACTCGGCCTGGGGCGTCATCGCTGGCGGGATACAGCAGGCTGGGCAGCATTGCTGGCGATCGGCAGCATCCTGATCGGTGAATTCCTGCAGCCGGCCATCGCGCAGCTGCTGGGCACGCCGATCGACTACAGTGCCTATGGTGCGCTGGCGGGCAATGCCGATGCGGCGATGCGCCTGCTGGTTTTTGCGCTCACCAGCGCCGCGATCGGTGAAGAGATCGTATTTCGCGGTTTCCTGGTCCGGCAGCTGACCAAGCTTCTCGGCGAAGGAGCCTGGCGCAGCCCGTTGGTGGTGGCGATCAGCGCCTTGATCTTCGGGGCCGCCCACGCGCCGCAGGGCGCCGTCGGAGTCATCACGACCGGCATCGTCGGCGCCGTGTACGCGGTCGCCTACTTGCACAATGGGCGCAATCTCTGGGCGCTGATGCTGGCGCATGCCTGCACGGACAGTTACGGCATCGCCATGCTCTATTTCGGACGATACGCTTAGTCCGGTCTCGACCCTACCGACCGTCTCGATGGGGAGCGCCGCTTGGGACGGCGGGGCATTCCTGTTGGGCCGCCGCCGGCCCGTTAACAGGCGGGCGGCTGCATAAGCTCTATCGTGATATGATCGGGGCCTGAGACATAGGCCACCAACGTCCCCTTCCGCGGACCGCCCGGGATCGGCAGCGGACGACCTTTCGCCTTCCATCCTGCCGCCTCGATACGGGCAATGGCGGCATGAATATCCGTCACGGTCAGCGCCAGATGGGCCGCGCCGATCGATCCCGCGCTGTCGGGCACCGTCCCGTGCTGGGGCCCGTTCGAATAGTGCAACAGTTCGACCACAAAGCCGTCGGGTGCCCTGACGATCGCCGTCTTCACGCGCGGATCATCGACACCTGTCACCTGATGCAGGAAGTCGCCCCCCATCTCCGCTTGCCGCTCGAGCGTGAACCCGAGCGCTTCCGTCCAGAACCGGACGGCGTCGTCCAGAGACGATACGGCGAAGCCCATATGGTCCACGGCCAGTATGGTTGCGGCGCCTGTCATTACTGCACTCTCACTGGGTCGCGCTTGCGGTGTCGGGGACTGTGCCCCCGGCCGTAATCGGCACCCGCAGCATGGCGACCATGATCTTCATGGTGACCCTATTACCGCTAAAGCCTTCTCCCGCAAAGAAAGGCGCAGGACACCAATCCCCGCCGAACGGACAGGGCCGGGGCGGATCGCCGCCCCGGCCCCCGCCCCCATCAGAAGCGCAGGCGCAGGCCCGTCGTGATCGTCTCCTGATGATCGTCGCGTCCGGTCTGCGCGCTGGCGGTCGAGAACAGGTCCAGCCCGCCCGCGAAGCGATAGGCGACGCCGCCCGTCACCGTGCCGACCAGCGGCGCGCGCGATGCGCCGTAGGCGGTCAGGCCCAGCCCGCCCCCGGCATAGCCGGCCAGCGCCAGCGTCCCGCGCCCCTCGATCTGGTAGCGGGCGCCCAGCGTCACCGAGGGGCGGAACGCCGCGTCGGACGTATCGCTGCGGCCGAAGGTGACGCCGGCATCGGCGAAGCCCGCCACATGCCGGTCGCGCGCGACGGTCAGCGCAAAGGGGCTGCCGCCGGTCTCCGCCACGCCCGTGCGGGTGGTGCGCAGATAGGTCAGGCCCGCCCGCGGCGTCAGCGACCAGCCCTGGGGCAGCTCGGCGACATATTGGACCGACAGGTCGCTGACCAGGCCGTGCAGGTCATAGCGGCCGGTCGCCCCGTTCGCCCCCATCCCCGGCAGCGCGCGCCGGGTCTGCGCATTCGACCCGTCATAGAGGATCGACGCGGTCACGCCCAGGCCGCTCGCCAGCGTGTAGCGGCCATGCACGCCCGCCACCACGCCGTCCGCCTTGGTGAAGGCGCCCAGCGGCGCGATCGACTGGCGCGTGTTGAGCCAGCCGCCGAACGCCCCGACCATCCACTGGCGATCGCCATAGCCCAGGCCGCCGAGCAGGCCATAGCCACGCGTCTGCGCCGCGCTGCTGCCCTGGGCCGCATCCGCGCCCAGCCGGTGCCACTGGCCGACCCCCTGCCCGAAGGTGAAGGCGCCCGGTTCGTCGCGCAGCGTCGCGAAGGCGGGGCCACGCGCCGCCTGGGTCAGGGTCAGGGCATTGTCGACGCCGATCTGCGTCGCCGAGGCATAGGCCTCCGGCGTGATCTGCGCGAAGCCTCGCGCGTCGGACGTGCCCGACCCGGTCAGCAGCGCCGGCAGCGCCGCGAACAGCGAACTGGTCGCGGGCTGACGCGCCAGCGTCGCATTGGCATAGTCGATGCTGCGCGACACCTGCGGGCTGAACCGCGCATCGCCCAGGAACTGGCCGAGCAGCGAGAGGCGGTCGGCGCGCTGGACGAGGAAGCCGAACAGGTCCGCCGGCTTCTGCACGGTCGTGTAGCTGCCGCTGATCCCGCCGCTGGCGACGATCAGGTCATAGGAGGTGCCGGGCCGCAATGCGCCGCTCGACACGATCTGCAGCGTCGATCCGTTGGCGATCGTCACCGCGCCATTGACCAGCAGCTTGTCCGACACGGTCGGTGTCAGCTCGAACAGCGACACCGACCCGCCGGCCAGCGCGACATTGCCGTTGACCGTCATCGTGCCCGGCGACGCGCCGGGGCTGAGGATGCCCGCGACCACGACATTGCCGTTGACGGTGCCCGCCGAACCGAAGGTCGCGCCCTGGGCGACCTGGAACTGGCTGGCATTCAGCGTCGATCCCGCCAGCCCGACCAGCCGGCCGCCGGTCAGCGCGACCGCGCCGAACGACGCCTGGCCCGACACGGTGGCATAGCCGCCGGTCATCGCCAGCGCCTCGACATTGGCGACGTCGGAGAAGGCGACCGGCGCCGCGGCCGATCCGCCCGACAGCAGGATGCGGTCGGTGCCCGCGCCGCCATCCACCGCGCCGGCAAAGCCGCCGGCGATGGTGAAGCGCTGGTCGCCGCCCGTGAAGGCGACCTGCCCCGTCGTCAGGCTGCCGCCCGCCGCGATCGCCAGGTCGGTCGCCGCATCCACCCGGCCATAGGCCTGGGCCCCGGTCAGCGACAGCGTACCCGTGCCCTCGGTCGCCAGCCGCTCGAACCCGGTCAGCGTGCCCCCCGCCAGGCTGCGGTCGCCCGCCAGTTCCAGCGTGGCGCTGTCGGTGCCCGCGCCGCCCGCGACGCTGCCCAGCAATACCGAACCCGCGGCGAAGCGGAGCGCGTCATTGCCCGCGCCCAGGTCGACGATGCCCGCCAGCGTACCGCCGCGCGCGACCGTCAGCGACAGGTCGCCGTCACCCAGGCTGAGCGGCGCACCCGCCGATCCCAGCGTACCGGTGAGCGTCAGCGCATTGCCCGCGACCGCCAGCGTCTCGAACCCGGTCGCCACGCCGCTCAGCACGACCGGCCCGGTCGCGGTGAAGCGCAGCGTGTCGCTGCCCGCGCCGCCATCATAGCGACCGGCGGCATTGGTCGCGCCCAGCGCCAGCAGGTCGTTGCCCGCGCCCAGCGCGACATTGGCGATATCGCCATCGACACGCAGTTGCTCGGCCGCGTCGCTGCCGGTGACCGCACCGACCCGGTTGCCGGCCAGCGTCAGGTTCAGCCCCGTGCCCTGCAGCTCGACCGTGTCGAAGCTCTGGTCCAGGCCCAGCGTCAGCGTGCCGTTGCCGGTCACCGCCAGCCGCTGGAAGTTGCTGCGCTGGCCCAGGCCGCTGCGGTCGCCCGCCAGCAGCGCGGCATAGGTGTTGGTGCCGGCGCCGCCATCGATGCCGCCCGCGACCTGCGACCCCGCCTGCTCGACGAAGCGGTCATCACCGTCACCCAGCGCCACCGCGCCCTGCACGATGCCGGCATTGACGAAGCGGTCATTGCCGCCGCCCAGCGCGACCGCGCCGGCGATGGTGCCGTTATTGACGACCGTCTCGGCCGCGTCGGTGCCGGTGATGGTGGTCGCGCCGGTGCTGGTCAGCGTCTCGCCCGCGCCGACCGTGACCGTGCCGCCCGAAATGCCGATCGTCTCGACGCGGAAATTGCCGGCATAGGTCAGGTTGCCCGTGCCGATCTGGCTGAACCGTTCGAAGTTGATGAACTGGTCGCCGTTCAGCGTCCCGCCCCCGGTCGCATCGACGATCAGCGTGTCGGTGCCGTCGCCGCCATCGACCGTGCCGATCAGCGTCGCGCTGATGGCGTGGAGGAAGCTGTCGTCCCCCGCCCCCAGGAACACATTGCCCTCGATCCGCCCGCGATTCTCGATCCGGTCGTTGCCCGCGCCCAGCGCGATCGATCTGATGATCGCGCCGGTGTTGACGATCCGGTCGTCGGTCGCACCAATGCTCTGGACCGCGCCGGCGAGATAGGGCGTCCCGTTATAGACGGCGAGCGTGTCGTTGCCGGCCAGCGTGGTGCCCGCGCCGCCCCGAATGGTCCCGGCATTGGTCAGGTCGAGCGCGGCACCATCCGCCAGGATCGCGCTCGACAAAGTGCCGGTCGCCTCGATCACGCCGGTCGCGGTATTGGTGATGGCGGCAGTGGCATAGCCATTGCCTATGACCGCCAGGCCCATGGCGGCCTCGGTGTTGGTGCGTTGAAGGTCCGAACCGGTCGGCACGGCCGCTCCGGCATAAGGATCATAGACCGTCGTGCCGCCGCCATTCGCACGGATCGTGCCCGAATTGCTGACCACGATCGTCTGGCTGGCGGTCGCGGAGTTCTTCAGGCTGTAGAACGTCTCACGCTGCTCGTAGCTCGTGGCGGTCAGCAGCGCGGCCGAACCACCCTTGCCGCTGGTGTCGATCGTGCCGCTGTTCTCCAGACGGATCGCACTGCCAATCCCCTGATAGTCGGTGGCATCCATATAGACGGCCTGACCATAAAGGGCCGCGGCGATCGTGCCGCTATTGATCAGGCTGACCTCCAGCGGAACGCGGGTATCCGGGGGCAGGACGCCATAAGGCAGGTCATTGCTGGCGCTGGCGCTCAACCCTTGCGTGATCAGGCCAGTGTTCGTCGCCGTGAGGCTGGCCCCGCCAGCCTTGAGGTCGACGGTGGGATCGGCCCCGTTGTTCCGGATCGTGCCGCTATTCTCGAACGACGCCGTGCGGACAGAGATGGCGGTCCGATCGCTATCGTCTTGCCCAATCGTCCCGCTGTTGGCGAAGCGGGTGACCAGGCCTTCGACCCGGCCGGTGACGATCGCCTGATTGGTGAAGCCGCCGAGCGTAACCATCGGCGTCTCGACCGGCCACCATGTCTGTTGCTGACCCAGCGTCACGCCGCCATCGACGTTCGCCAGGTTGATGACCTGTCCCTCACCGATCAGGCTCAACGACGCGACCGACGTGTTGGCCGACACCGTCGCGACCGTGTCCGCACCGCCGGCCTGCACCTCCTCCACCTGGAAGTTGGTCGCGGTCGCATTGCCGAGCGTCACGGTGCCGGAGCGGGTGAGGGCACGGCGATACCGATTCTGCCCGGCTCCGCCGTCGATCGTCCCGGTAACGCCGGTCTGACCATCCGTCTCGACGAAGATGTCGTCGCCGGCGCCGAACAGCAGATTGCCCGTCAGCGTGCCGCCCGCCGCTTTATAGGTCGAGGCGGCGGTGGAGCGACCGCCATAGCCTGTATAGCCCAGATCGACGTCACCGATGATCGTGCCGGCATTGGTCAGTTCGGCCGAACTGGTCCGGATCGCCGCCTGTCCCGCACCGCCAGCGATCGTTCCGCCGGCAAGATTGTTGATCCGGTTGACGCTGGTGGAATAGGTGGTGGTCTGGGTGATCGCGACGCCACCGGTGCTGGCGATCCGGCCGCTATTGTCGATCGTCCTTGGCGATGCGTAATTGCGATATACATCCAAATAGTCGAACAGGACCGCCGGACCCGCGACCTCGATGGTGCCGCTGTTGGTCAAAGAGACGAAGCCCGTGACCCCGGTCGCCGCCTTTCCGTTCTCCGCCTGGACGATGCGTCCGCTATTGACGATGCTTTGGGTGCCGACGACGCCACTGGCCCCATCGAGCGACAGGGTTCCTGCATTGGTCACGGACGTGCCGCCCGAGACGGCCGCGACCCGCCCGCTCGGATACGTGGCCGTACGCCGGTCCCGCGCGACGATCGTGCCGGCATTGGTGAAGCGGTCGGTCTCGCCCAGCGCCACGGCGGCCGAACCATATTGGCCCGTGGCCGTCAGCGACAGCGCGCCGCGACTGGTGATCGTCAGTGCATTCGCAATCCCGCTGCCATCTTCGGGCGCCAGGTCGCGGGTACGGGTCGCCAGCGCGGCGACGTCCGTCGTGGCGATGTCGAGGGTCATGTCGGCACTGCCCTGGCCGGCCAGGACCAGCGTCCGGGTCGATGCCGCGCCGGTCAGCGTCAGCGCGGCCGCGTCGAACAGTTCATAGCCGAGGCTCTCGAACGCCCCGCCGACGGGCAGGGTCGCGCTGCTGTCGCTGCGCACCCGCAGCCGGATATGGCCGCCGGTGCCCGCGACCGTGCCGTTGATCCCGGCAAAGCGTCCATTGTCGCTGCCGGCCAGTTCGGTGACGAACGTGACCCCCGTACCCAGGGTGAGGGTGCCGTTGAGCACACCGCCCGGCAAGGCGATGAAGGCATTGTTGTTATAGGTGTTGCTGCCCAGGCTGACATTGCCGTTGATCGTGCCCGCATTGCTGACGCGAACATTGATGATATTGCTGGAACCGGGCGCGATGGCCGCCGTGCCGCCGGTGATGACGCCACCCGCCTGGTTGACCAGCCTGGAATCGCCATCGATGAGCACGGCCGATCCGGTCGCGCTGATGGTGCCGCCATTGGTCAGCGAACCGCGCAAGGCCAGGCCCGTGGTCGCCCCCTCGATCCGGCCGTTGTTCGTGGCCTGCCCCTGCGTGGAGAGCGAGACGCCGATCCCGCCGGTCGAGCGGATCGTGCCCGTATTGGTCAGGTTCTCGGCATCGACAGCCGTGCCGCCGGCCGTGATCGTTCCGGAGTTGACGAACCGCGTCTGGTTGTTGGTGTAGACGCCGTTCGACGCGGCCGTGATCGTCCCGCTATTCTCGAACAGGCTGGGATTGAGAAACAGGAACACGGCATAACGCTGGTCATTCCGCGCGGTGGCGGTGATGGTGCCCGCATTGATGAAGGCGGGGCTGCCGCTGGAAATGATCAATGCGTCGTTCACCACCGTGGCGGTGCCCGTCAGGGTCGTCCGATTCACCACCGTGCCGTTGCCGGTGATCTGCAATGTGCCATTCATGGTGAAGCCATCGGCGAGCGTCGCCGTCGTCTTGGCATCGGGAGCCAGGCTCAGCTGCTCGAACCCCGTCGGCATCGCTATCGGCGAGGATAGGCTGGCGTCGCTCGAGAAGCGAACCCGCAGGGTGTCGGTGCCCAGGCCGCCGTCGATCGTACCGCTCACCCCGGTGCGGATCGCGCCATTGGCATAGCCGACGACCAGCGTGTCGTTGCTCGACCCGAACCGAAGATTCCCGGTGATCGTCCCCTGACTGTTGTCGACCGTGTCGCCGCTGTAGAGTGAAGCGTTGGACGATTGGACATCGCCCGTGATCGTGCCGGCATTGGTCAGACTGAGGGCGGTGTCGGCCCGGATCGCCATCGCGCCCGCGCTGGTGATGCGCGCCCCGCTTGCATTGATCAGCGACACCGACGTGCCGGTGATCGCCGGGCCCGATCCGGTGTTGCTGATCGTGCCGCTGTTGGTCAATAGGATGCCGGACAGATTGGCCAGCGTCGCACTCCCGCTCGCGGAGGTGATCGTACCGCTATTGGTCGAATCGAACGTCTGGATCTCGAAATTCGAAATCGTGCCCCAGTCGATCGCGCTACGCGTGCCGCCATCGATGGTGCCGGCATTGGTCAGCCGTCCCACCCTGGCGCTGATCGCACCGATGAAGCCGCCGGCCTGATTGACCACCGAATAGAAACCCGAGACCCCGGGCGCCGTCGACAACAGCGCATAGCCATCGCCCGTCGCCTTGATCGTGCCGCTGTTCTCCAGGGCGATGCCCGTCCCTTGATAGCCGGTGCCTTCCCGCCCGACGACGACGGCGTTCGCACCGCGAACCTCGCCCCCGGCCCGGACGGTCATGCTCAATTGGCCACGGGAATAGCCTTGGCCCGGCTGTCGGGTCAGCAGGACACCCGCCTGATCGCCACCGTCGATCAAGCCGCTCACGTTCAGCTTCGCGCCGGCTGTATAGTAACCGTTCGGCTCGATGATATCGATGGTGACCGCCGGCGCGCCGCTGTTCGATACCACGGCCCCCGCCGTTACATCGACCGTCGCGTCCCGCGCCGTCACCCGCAACCCGTCGGTGTCGCTGCCCGTGCAGGTCGTCGTACCATTGACCACCGTCGGATCGGGCGCGCATTGCGCATAGGCCGGCCCCGCGATCATCACCGCGAGCAGGATCGCGCTCGACTCCAACGCACGCGCCTTGACCCGCCGCGCCTGCGACACCGACTTCACCATCTTGGACTTCCCCCTGAAAACAGGGTGTCGCTATGATGAAGCCAGTGTCATGTCCAGTAGGCCGGAAGACCGGCCAAACATTTTTTATGCAGAAGTGGCAAACAAGGTTAGGATCGTAAACGGTATTTACCACCGAAACGGATGAACATTTATTTTGGTCGAGCGATTTGCCGTTTGATCAAAGCCGGTTGCCGCTTCTGCATGATATGCGGGTCACATCATCGCTGCCTCACATCGCCATGGTGGAGACCGACCCCGCATCGACACGCAGCCCCGCGCCGGTGATGAAGCTGGCGCGCTCCGAACACAGGAAGGCGACGGCCGCCGCCACCTCGTCCGGCCGGCCGCGCCGGCTCAGGACCATGCCCGGCCGCTCCTCCTTCAGGAAGCTCTCGATCGCCTCGTCGAAGCTTTCGCCGCGCTCCTCGGCGCGCTTGTGCATCATCGCATCGGTCATCGGCGTCGCGACGAAGGCGGGCGAGACGGTGTTCACCAGCACATTGTCGCATCCATAGGCCTTGGACAGACCCTTGGCGAGGCTGAGGATACCCGCCTTGGACGCGCAATAGGCCAGCTCGTCGACATAGGGCTGCACCGCATCCTCAGATGCGAACAGCACGATCCGACCCCATTTCTTGGCACGCATCGCCGGGATCGCCTCGCGGCACATCCGCACCGCGCCCATCAGGTTGATGTCCAGCGTCTCCTGCCAGCCGGCATCGTCCACCTCCAGAAAATCGCCGGTCGCCCCGGTCACGCCAGCTGCATTGACATAGATGTCCGGCTCGCCCAGCCGCTCGCGCACCTCGGCCCAGAGGGCGCGGACGTCGTCGGACTTGGTCACGTCGCCGGTGACCGCGATGATCTCGCCCAGCGGTTGCAGCTCGGCCAGGCTGTCGTCCAGCGTACCGCCCGCCTTGTCGGTGATCGCGACGCGCACGCCCGCCTCCAGCAGGAAGCGCGCCGTCTCCTTGCCCATGCCGGAATCCGCGCCGCTGATGAGGGCGATGCGCTTGGTGATGCCGAGGTCCATAACTGCTCCTTACTGGTGGGGGTCGGGGGAACAACGCGCCGCATGGTCGCGGATCAGCGCGGCCAGTGCCTCGGGCTGTTCATAGGGAATGAGGTGCGCCGCCCCCGCCACGATCTGGAGGACGGCATCCGGATAATGCGGCAGGTTCAGGCGGCGTTGCGCCTCCGCGCCCAGGTCGCCATCCTCCTGTCCGGCGAGGATCAGCGCGGGACAGGCGATCCGGCCGACCCGGTCGCCCCAGTCCTCGCGGCTGCCCTGCTCCAGCCAGCCCCGCCACGCCGCGGGTCGGGAGCGCCGCACATCCGCGATCGCCTGCCCGCGCCACGGTTCGGGCAAAGGCGATGCCGTGTTGGCGTCGACAAAGGCGGCTGCGTCGGCCTCGGTCGGGGCGCCATCGGCGAACCAGCCGATCATCCGCTCGCGGCGGGCCTCGTCCATCGGTTCGGGGGAGGGCGGCGAGGCGGCGACCAGCACCACGCCCCGGATCGCCAGTCCCGAAGCGCCGGCCTGGGCGCGGGCGGCGATCAGCGTCGCGATCTTGCCGCCCATGCTGTGGCCGACCAGCAGCGCATCGGTCACGCCCCGCTCGTGCAGCGTCGCGACGACCTGCGCGACCATCGTCTCGCACCGCCCGTCGCCCGTCGCCTCCGCCGCGCCGAAGCCCGGCAGGTCGAGCGCGATGCCGTCGTGACCGGCTAGCCGATCCCGCACCGGCTGCCAGGACCGGGCACTGGCGCCGAGGGCGTGGAGGAAGATGAGGGTCGGTCGGGTCATGCCGCCTCAGGACGCCGGACCGCGTCGTCCGTTCCGAGCCCTCGCGACAAATTGTTGATAGCGATCAACTTTCCGTGCGTAATCGGCCCTGGGAGTCGCGCAGCATCCAGAAGCGCGACCAGCCCCGCACGCGCGGCAGGATCAGCCAGGACAAGGCCCCGGTCAGCAGGATCGAGGACAGGATTTGCTGCACCGGCCGGGGGGCGTGCGGCAGCAGCCAGCCGACGATCCCGCTCACCAGCAACAGGGTCGGTACCACCCCGACCCAGGTCACCAGCGCCGTCTTCCACTTGCGCGCGGCCGCCTCGCTAGGCAGCATGACATGCGCAATTGGGCCTTGGACGACCTGCCGCAATCCGGTCGAGAAACCGTCCGCCGCGCGCCCATGATCCCCCTGCCCCGCCCAAGCGTCGAGCGCGGCGCGATCCGCGAACTGCACCAGCAGATGATGCATCGCCCCCGCCTGATCGAGCCGCAGCGCCCCCTGGAAATCCGGCCGGGTCGCCGCGTCCGCGATCACCTGCGCAGCCCAGCCGTCATAGCGATCCTCGCGCCCCGGTCGCATCACGCGGCTGAGGACGAGCGTGGCGGGATGGCTGTGCGTCTGGGGCATGGAGTGCGGGACATTCGGGCGAACCGTTGGTTCCACGCGGCAGCCCCGCCGGGCGATCCTATCCCCCGCGCCGCGTCAGCAACCGCGCACGCGTGACCGGCGGGTCCTCGTACAGGTCGCGGATGGCGCGGTGCCGGAAGAGGTTCCACCAGCGTTGCCAGCGATGCTCGGCCGCGTCGTGCAGCATGTGGCACCGCTGGCAGAGCGCCATCAGATTGGCCGGCGCATTGTTGCCGGGATCATGGTCGAGATGCGCGCAGGCGAGCACGACATAGGTCGTGCGCACCCGCGCCAACACAAAGCCGCCGCGCAGCCGGATCGCCCGCCCCCGGCCCGATCGCCAATGGCCCGCCTCGGCATCCCACCAGCGGCCATCGCCCAGATGCGCGACATGGCGACGATGCGGCCGCTTGCACGTCTCGCACCGCGCCCCCGCCCGGTCGAAGCGGATCGCGTCCGACACCTGCCGCCAGTCGATCGGATAGAGCCAGCGATTTTCCGGGCGGATCGGCATGGTTCGGTCATGAATCACCCGGGACCGGAACGAAAGGGAAATCGTCCCCGCGATGTTTCCCGCGGGAAACATTCGATGGACGGGGCTTCGACACGCTCCCCCTGCCCTCCCTGCATCCTCACCCCTTCGCGCATTCGATCGAGGCAGGCGACGATGTTTCCCGCGGGAAACATTCCCCAGCGGGAGCAACACCCCTGCCCTTGCCAAGTTGAATGCAATCCGCCTATTCGTCTCTCGAAAAGCTTCAAAGGGGCAGGTTCGTGGCGGAAGATCATGCAGTGCTGACCCAGATCGGCGATCTGGCGGATGCCGGCGAGCGGATGATCGAACGTCTGCGGCGCAAGGCCTTCCTGCCGGAAAGCCGCAAGGGCCTCCATGTCCGTTTCGGCATCGCCGAGGCGGCGCAGCTGCTCGGCTGTTCGACCAACCGCATCCGCATGGCCGAGGAGGATGGCCGCCTGCCCCCCGCCCCCGCCACGGAAAATGGCCGGCGCGTCGGCTATAGCGTCGAACAGCTACTGCGGATGCGCGAAGTGCTGGGTGCCTCCCCGGCCCGCGCGCCGCTCGACCTGCCGGCGATCATAGCGGTGCAGAATTTCAAGGGCGGCGTCGGCAAGTCGACCGTGACCACGCATCTGGCGCATTATTTCGCGGTGCAGGGTTACCGGGTGCTGGTGGTCGATTGCGACAGCCAGGCGACGACGACAACGCTGTTCGGCTTCAACCCGCATTTCAACATCACGCGCAACGAGACGCTCTATCCGTATCTGTCGATCGATCCGACCCAGGCGGATCTCGGCTATGCGGTGCGGGCGACGCCCTGGCCCAATGTCGACCTGATCCCGTCCAATCTGGAGCTGTTCGACGTCGAATATGAGCTGGCGGCGGCCGGCAGCGATGGCGGGTCGGTGCTGGCGGCGCGGTTCCGCAAGCTGAAGCGCGGCCTGTCCGACCTGGCGCGCGATTATGACGTGGTGCTGCTCGACCCGCCGCCCGCGCTCGGCACGATCAGCCTGGCGGTGATGCAGGCGGCGAACGCGCTGCTGGTGCCGCTGGCGGCCACCACGCCCGATTTCTGCTCGACCGTCCAGTTCCTGTCGATGATGGACCAGGTGCTGCACCAGCTGACCGGCGCGGGGATCGCGGTCGACTATCAGTTCGTGCGGCTGATCTGCTCCAAGTTCGACGGCAATGATCCCAGCCATGCGATGGTGCGAGCGATCATGGAGCAGAGCTTCGGCCCCGCACTGCTGCCCGTGCCGATCCTGGAATCGGCGGAGATCAGCCATGCCGCGATGCGGATGATGACCGTTTACGAACTCGACAAGCCGATCGGCACGCCTAAGACGCACAAGCGCTGCCGCGCCAATCTGGACGAGGCGATGCGCCAGGTCGAACAGCTGGTCCGCCAGAGCTGGGGCCGGGTCGAACCGCTCAGCGAGGAGGCGCTGGTCGATGCCGCAGCCTAGTCTTTCCTACATGATCATGTTCGCTGTATGTTCTGCCAAGGAGGCGAATCATGGCGCGTAAGCAATCCGATTATCTGGCCGCCCTGCTGGCGGAGGACGGCCCGGGCCCCAAGGATAGCGGGCTGATCCGGCTCAACCCCCATGCCGGTCGGGAGGAGGGCCCGGACCGAGCGCAGGAGCGCGTGCAGGACCGGGTGCGCGGCACGACGCTGCTCGGCCGCGAATCCGCCCTGGCCCGGGTCGCCAGCGGCGAGGTGCGGCAGGTCACGCAATTGCTGCTCGACCCGGCGCGGGTGAAGGTGTGGGAGGGCAATGCCCGCAGCTATCGCCACCTGTCGGAGGAAAGCTGTCGCGAGCTGATCGACTCGATCCTGGCGGAGGGCGGGCAGAAGGTGCCGGCCGTGGTCCGCCGGATCGAGGGCGATCCCGACCATGATTATGAGGTGATAGCGGGCACGCGGCGACACTGGTCGATCAGCTGGCTGCGCGCCAATCACTATCCGGACATGCAGTTCCTGGCGCAGGTCGCGCAGCTGGACGACGAGGCGGCGTTCCGGCTCGCCGATCTGGAGAATCGCGCGCGCACCGATGTGTCCGACCTGGAGCGGGCGCGCAATTACCGGGTGGCGCTGGCCAGCCATTACGGCAACCACCAGACGCGGATGGCCGAACGGCTGAAGCTGTCCAAGGGCTGGCTGTCGAAGATGCTCAAGATCGCGACGCTGCCCGACCAGTTGGTCGACGCCTTCGCCTCGCCCGCCGATCTGGCGCTGAAGTCGGCCTATCTGCTGGCGCAGCTGCTCGACGATCCGGACGCGGAGCCGGCGATCCTGGCCACCGCCGAGCGGCTGGCCGGCGAGCAGCAGGCGCTGCGCGGCGATCATCGGCCGCTCATCCCGGCGAGCGAGGTGCTGCGCCGGTTGCAGGAGGCGCCCCGGCTGGCGGCGGGCCTGGTGGCCGCCGAACCGCTTTGCCGGCTGTCGCATCATGGCCGCCCCATCGTGTCGGTCCGCTCCGCCAACCGCCAGGGGGTGACGCTGCGCCTCCATGCCGGGTCCGGCGCGGACATGGACGATATGGTGCGGGCGGTGCGGCAGACGCTGGAGGAGCTGGAAGCGCTGGGCAAGGGGATCAAGCGCTGATGTTTCCCGCGGGAAACATCGTGGCAGATAGACCCGACCGGCCGCGCGGTGGCATGTTTCCCGCGGGAAACATGGGACTCGCGCGGGCGAAGGGCCGCGTCGCATGACCAAGCCGGCGACCAAGGGCACGACCGAGCAGATCGACCTGTTCCTGCCCTATCTGTCCGACCTGCCGCTCCGCGATCAGCGCGAGATGATGGAGCGGCCGTTCTTCAGCCTCGCCAAGTCGAAGCGGGTCAAGCCGATCGATTACCGCTCGCCTGACGGCAAGCTGTGGGTCCATGTCTCCGCCAGTTCGGATTACGGCATGGCGACGATCTGGGACGCGGACATCCTGATCTATTGCGCGTCGATGCTCGCCGACATGGCGCGGCGCGGGATCAACGACGTGCCGCGCACGCTCCACCTGATGCCCTATGACCTGCTGCGCGCGATCGGGCGGCAGCCGACGGGGCGCGCCTATGAACTGCTCGGGCAGGCGCTCGACCGGCTGGTGGCGACCACGGTCAAGACCAATATCCGCGCCGATGCCGGCCTGCCCGCCGGCGGGCGCGGGCGGCGCGAGGCGACGTTCAGCTGGCTCGACGGCTGGACCCAGATGGTCGACGAGAAGACCGAGCGGTCGCGCGGCATGACCATCCAGCTGTCCGCCTGGTTCTGGGAAGGCGTGATGATGACCGGCGGGGTGCTGTCGATCGACCGCGCCTATTTCGACATCACCGGCGGGCGCGAGCGCTGGCTGTACAAGGTCGCGCGCAAACATGCGGGCGGGGCGGGCGAGGCGGGCTTCGCCATCGCGCTGCCGACCCTGTTCGAGAAGTCGGGCGCGGAGGGGCAATATCGCCGCTTCAAGTTCGAGATCGCGCGCATCGTCGAACGCGACGAACTGCCCGGCTATCGGCTGGCGCTGGAGACGGTCGAGGGCCAGCGCGAACCGATGCTGCGGATGCGACGCCGGCCGGGCGGGGAGGGGGCGGCGGTGCCAGCAGCCGCTGCGCCGTCGCCGGCCGCGGTCGCGGTCGCGGCCGCGCCCGACGCGCCGGTGGCCGTGGATGTCGGGGCGCTGGTCCGGCGCAGCGTCACCAGCCTGTCGACCCGCGCCCAGGCCGGCGACCTCACCGATGCGACGCTGGCGACGCTGCGCGCCGAATGTCCCGGCTGGGACTATCAGACGCTCCATGCCGAGTTCCGCACCTGGGTGGAGGGCGATCCGGCACGCACGCCGGTCAGCTACCAGAATGCGTTCATCGGCTATGTCCGGCGCTATCACGCGCGCAACCGGCACCTGCTACGCGGCTGATCCAAGCCTCGGCACGGGCCGGAGGCGGCCTGTCCGTTCCTGATGTATCGGCTGTTCGGATCGGGGCGGCCATGTCCGTGATGCGCGTTCGCGCGATTGAACCTTCCCGTCGCCTGCACGCGCCGAACTGATTCAAACCGTCCGGCGATCGGACCCGATGATCCGGACCATCGACACTTCGGGAACGCCGATTGGCGGGCCGTCGATATATCGGGAACGATGGCACGAACTATCGGGAACGTCGGCATCGATATATCGGGAACGTTTCCACGATATTCCGGGAACGCGGGGGGTCGGGAAAATGGCCGATTCCCAATGAGTCGCGCGGCGGTTCGAGGCCCTTAACCTTCTAACCCTCTATTTAACCCTCTAACCCGGCGAGATATTGGATCTTTGGGAGGACAGAGGAGGAAGAAGTGGCGCATCGCAGAGCTTCTGGCTGATCCAGGTCGCAGCAAACGATAGCGAGCCGCCACGGACGGTGACAGGCCGACGCCCGCCGGCTAGGTCGGGCCGGTGCAGGCCGTCCGCCATCTTCTTGCGCAACGCCAGGTCGCACTGTGGCTGTGCGCGGCGACGCTGATCCTGCGGCTGCTGGTGCCGACCGGCTATATGGTCGGCAGCGACCATGGCCATGTCGGGATCATCGCCTGCCCGGGTGTGACGGCGCCGGTCCAGGCCGCCGCCATGCCGATGATGCATCACGCGGCGGAGAGCCGGCCGACCGAGCATCACCCGTCCGACCATGGCCCGAGCGACGGGCCTTGCGCCTTTGCCGGGCTGTCGGCGGCGATGCTGGGGGCGGTCGATCCGGTGCTGCTCGCCGGGCTGGTCGCCTACATCCTGCGGCTGGGCTTCGTCGCGACCCGCGTTGCGGTCCCGACCGCATTCCGCCATGCGCGGCCGCCCTTGCGCGGACCACCCGCGCTGGCCTGATCGCTGTCGGCGTGTCCAGTAACCGGACGCGCTCGTGATCCCACCGCCGGCCGCGATGCCGGCCGGTCGAAAGCCGTTTCGCATGAATCGTTACTGCCTGCTGGCCGGCGCTGCTGCGTCGTGCCTGTTCCTGCCCGCGCGGGGAAGCGCGCAAGGGGCCGCGCCGCCCCAGGCCGCCGCCACCATCATCGTCACCGGCCAGCGCGATGCCGCGGCCGATACCGGCAGCCGGCTGGGCCTCACAGAGGCCGAAACGCCGGCGACGCTCGAACGGCTGACCCAGGCCGATCTCCAGCAGCGCGGCCTGCGCACCGCGCGCGAGGCGTTCGACGGCGTGGTCGGCGCGATCGCCGGCAATGTGCCGGGCAATCCGGCGGTGCTGTCGCTGCGCGGCTTCGCCGGCAATGCCGTGTCGATCCTGCGCGACGGCGTCCGCGTCTCGACCTCGACCGTCGTGCAGCGCGACACCAACACCTGGCATTACGACCGGATCGAGGTGCTGAAAGGCCCCGCCTCGGTCCTGTACGGGGAGGGGGCGCTGGGCGGCGTCGTCAATCTGGTGACGCGCAAGCCCGTGATCGGCGAACGCCGGCTCGACCTGCTCGCCTCGACC
Source organism: Sphingomonas sp. SORGH_AS_0438 (assembly GCF_031453475.1). Lineage (NCBI taxonomy): Bacteria > Pseudomonadati > Pseudomonadota > Alphaproteobacteria > Sphingomonadales > Sphingomonadaceae > Sphingomonas > Sphingomonas sp. SORGH_AS_0438. Next base: position 49,481 of record NZ_JAVIZS010000003.1, on the reverse strand, counting down.
GGCAGCTTCGACACCGTCTATGCGGCAGGGGGCGTCAACATCGCCGCGGCGGCCGACCTCGCGATCCGCGCCGATGCCAGCTATCAACGCTCGGACAGCCTGTACGATGTCGACCGCAATGCCAGCCATTCGGCCGGGCTGACCGCCAGCGCCCTGTGGCGGCCCGATCCGCGCTGGTCGCTGCTGATCGGCGTCGAGCATTTCGAGGATCGCTATGACGCGACCTATCAGGGCCTGCCACTGATCCCCGGCCGCTATGCGCTGGAGCCGAGCCGGGCGGTACGCTCGACCGGGGGGCTGGTCGCCGACCGGGCGCTGCGGCGGGTGAACTATAATCCTTTGGGCGCTTATTCCGGGGCGGATGAGACGACGGTGCGCGCGCGGCTGGACGGGGCGATCGGGGGCGGGTGGCGCGTCGCCATCGACCTGACCGGCTATGCCGCCAAGCGGGCCTTCCTGCTGGCGGATACGCAGGTCTTCACCGCGCCGAGCGCGGCCTTCCCGCGAGGCGGCATCCGGCAGAGCTATCAGGATTTCCGCCACGACCATCGCTTTGGGAACGCGCGCGGGCTGGTCGTGAACGAGGGGCGGGTGCGGGGCCTGCGCAACCGGTTCAGCCTGGGCGTGGAGGGGAATGGCACGCGCTTCCGAAGCCCGCGCCGGCAGGCACCGGTGACGGCGCTGCCGCAGGTCGATCTGCGCGACCCGGCGATCATCGCCATCCCGAACGGGCCGGGCGTGTTCACCACCGGCGACGTCACCTTCGATTCCCGGCTGCACCAGCTGTCGCTGTTCGCCGAGGATGCGCTCAACCTGACGTCGCGCTGGCTGGTGCTGGGCGGCGCGCGCTGGGACCATATCGCGCTGACCCGGACGACGATCCAGAATGCGAGCGGCGCGGCCGAGCGCAATGCGCCGCGCTTCGATCCCGTCTCGTGGCGGCTGGGCACGACCTGGACGGCGCGGCCGGGCGTGACCCTCTATGCGCAATATACGACGGCGGTGTCGCCGGTCTCGTCGATCCTGCTCGCCTCGATCGCCAACAGCCGCTTCCGCCTGACCAGCGGCGCGGCCTGGGAAGCGGGTGCGAAGGCGAGCGGTTGGGGTGGGCGGGGCAGCCTCACCGCCTCGGTCTATCGGATCGAACAGCGCGACATCCTGACCCGCGATCCCGATAATCCCGCGCTGAGCGTGCAGGGCGGTCGCCAGTCGTCGCGCGGGGCCGAACTGTCGGCCAGCGTCCAGCCGGCCGCGCCGCTGCGCCTGTCGGCGGGCCTCGCCTATACCGATGCGCGCTATGACCGCCTGTCGGAGCTGGTCGGCGGGGTGCGGGTCGATCGCAGCGGCAAGCGGCCGATCAACGTGCCGGCGACCACGGTCAATGGATCGGCGCTCTATACGATCGGGCGGGTGACGCTGGGCGGGTTCCTGCGCGGGGCGGGAGCCTTCTACACCGACACGGCGAACAGCATCCGCGTCGCCGGCCACCGGCTGGTCGATGCCAGCCTGTCGGTGCCGGTCGGCGACCATGCGACGCTGACCCTGCGCGGGCGCAACCTGACCGACCGCTTCTATGGCGAATATAGCGGCTATCCGACCACCAACGTCTATATCGGCGCGCCGCGATCGGTCGAAGTCGCACTGGCGGGGACGTGGTGAGGGCCGTGGGGGTAAAGGGCGGGGGGGCGATGCGGCGCTGGGTGCGCCGGCTGCATCTCTGGCTGGGGCTCGGCCTGGGGCTGCTCTTCGCGATGATCGGCCTGACGGGATCGGCTTTGGTCTTCTATACGGGCATCGACGCCGTGCTGCATCCCGAGGTGCGGGCGGGGCAGGGCGGTGCCGCGCCCGGCTGGGACTCGCCCGTCTGGGACCGGGCGCTGGCGACGGGCCGCGCGGGGCGCAACGATCCGACGGGGCGATGGACCTTCGAGGCCACGGGCGAGGGCGGGGCGATCCCGGCGCGCTATTATGCCAGGCCCAACCATCATGGCGATCGCGCGATGCTGTGGTTCTCGCGCGACGGCCGTCGCATCCTGCGCGTCGCGCCCTGGGGCGGCTATGCGATGAGCTGGATCTACGAGCTGCACATGCAGCTGCTGGCGGGCGAGACCGGGCAACAGATCGTCGGCTGGTCGGGCGTGGCGATGCTGGTGCTGCTGGTCAGCGGGCTGGCGGCGTGGTGGCCCAAGGGGACATGGCGCAAGGCGCTGGCCTTCAAGCGCAAGGCCGCGCCGCTGCGCCGGGTGCGCGACTGGCACAAGCTGACCGGGCTGGGCAGCGGGATGCTGTTGCTGGTGCTGGTGGCGACGGGGGTGCTGCTGTCGCTGCCGGTCGTCGTACAGGCGCTGTTCGCGCCCGCGCCGCTGCCCGCGCCGACGTCCGAGCCGGGACCGCCGGTCCGCATCGCGCAGGCGCTGAAGGCGGCGCACCGGGCGCTGCCGGACGGGCGGCTGGTCTTTGTCGATGTGCCCAATGCCCCGGACGGGGCGATCCGGGTGCGGATGCAGGTGCCGGGCGATCCGCAGACGCGCTTCACCGCCAGCTATGTCTGGGTGGACCGGCATTCGGGCCGGGTGCTGGCGGTGCGCGATCTGCGCCGGTCGGGCGCGGGGGCGTGGTGGATGGCCTGGGTGAGGCCGCTGCACGACGGGACGGTCGGCGGGCTGTCGACGCGCATCCTGGCGGTGCTGGTCGGGCTGGCCCCGGCGGTGCTGTTCGCGACCGGGCTGCTCCACTGGCTGCGACGCCGGCGCGCTTCTCGCGCGTCCTAGCCGGGAGGGTTGGAGCGGCCCGGCCGACTGGATCGCGGGATTCGACCATCGGACCGGCGACAGGCGCGGATGGTTGCGCTAACCCATTGTCCAGCCTGATCATCGGGCGGGAGGATGTGCTTGATGTGGCTCGGGAAATTCCTGGTTGGCGCGGCGCTGTCGATGGCCGGGCCGGCGCTGGCGCAGTCTCCAGCGATGCCGGCGGGGGCGAGCGTTTCGGCCGGCACGGCGGAGACGGGTCCGGCCTGGGCGACGGCCAAGCGCCTGCGGCGCGGCGTCAACATCATCGGCTATGACCCCTTGTGGCGCGACCCGGCCAAGGCGCGGTTCCAGCCGCGCCATTTCCGCATCATCCGCGAGGGCGGCTTCGACTTCGTGCGCGTCGTGCTCCAGTCCTTCGCGCATATGGACGCGCGCAACCGGCTCGACCCGCAATGGCTGAAGACGCTGGACGGGGTGGTGAAGGGGGCCACCGATGCGGGGCTGGGCGTCATCCTCGACGAGCATGACTTCAATCTCTGTTCCGAAGCGCCGGACGCCTGCGAGCCGAAGCTGATCGCCTTTTGGGAGCAGATCGGCGCGCGCTATCGCGGTGCGCCGGACACGGTGCTGTTCGAGCTGCTCAACGAACCCCATGCGCCGCTCGACGGGCCGCGCTGGAACGCGATGCTGGCGCGGCTGATCCCGGTGGTGCGCGCGACCAATCCGGAGCGGACGCTGGTGATCGGCCCGACCCGCTGGAACAATCTGGAGGAGCTGCCGGGCCTAAACCTGCCCAAGGCGGACCGCAACATCCTGGTCACCTTCCATTCCTATGAGCCGTTCCGCTTCACCCATCAGGGTGCGCCCTGGGCGGAGGACATGAAAGGTTTGAAGAACGTGCCCTTCACCGCGGCGGACGAGGCGCGTATCCGGGCCGATTACGATAAAGTCGCGGCCTGGTCGAAGGCGAACGACCGGCCCGTGCTGATGGGCGAGTTCGGCGCCTATGAGAAGAGCGGCACGCCGGTCGCGGCGCGGGCGCGCTATACCGCGACGGTGCGGCGCGAGGCGGAGGCGCATGGCTTCCCCTGGGCCTATTGGCAGTTCGACAGCGACTTCATCCTCTATGACATCGACCGGGACCGGTGGGTGGAGCCGATCCGCCAGGCGCTGATCCCGCCGGCGCAGCGACCGACCGGACAGTGACCAAGCGGGCGATGCTGGCGCTGGCCGCGCTGCTGGCCCCGGCGCTGCCGGCGGTCGCGGCGCCGGCGTCGGTGCCCGCCGTGCAGGGAACGTCGCGGTTGCAGGGGCCGTTCGAACTGCGGACGCGCGTCTATCCCGGCATCGTGCGCCGCTACTGGGTCTATGTGCCGGCGGGCTATGATCCGGCGCGGCCGCCCAATCTGCTGCTGTTCCAGGACGGGCAGCGGGCGATCAACCCCGATGGGTCGCTCCGCATCCCGGCGGTGCTGGACGACCTGATCGGCCGGGGCGCGATCCCGCCGACCCTGGGCGTCTTCGTCACGCCCGGCCACCGCGCGGCGCATTATCCGGCCAGCCTGGGGCTGGACAATCCCGACCACCGCGTCGCCGAATATGATGCGCTGTCCGACGATTATGCCCGGCTGACGCTGACCGAGCTGCTGCCGGCGGTGGCCCGGCGCTGGCGGTTCGCGGCGGACCCGCGACGCCGGGCGATCGGCGGCACGTCGAGCGGGGCGATCGCCGCCTGGACCGTGGCGTGGCGGCATCCGGAGGCGTTCGGCAACGTCATCAGCTTCATCGGCAGCTATACGTCGATCGGCCTGCGGCTGGGCGCGGACGGCCGGCCGGTGGCCTATGGCGGCGATGTCTATCCGGGGCTGATCCGCAAGTCGCCGATCCGGCCGCTGCGCGTCTTCCTGCAGGACGGGCGCAACGACCTGGACAATGCGCATGGCAACTGGTTCCTCGCCAACCAGCAGATGCTGAAGGCGCTGCAATGGGCCAATGCGCAGGCGGACGCGACGGGGCGGGGCGGTCCGCGCTACGATGTCGATCATGTCTGGACGGAGGGCGGCCATTCGGATGCGGATGGCGGCGCGGTGCTGCCAGGCGTGCTGCGCTGGCTGTGGCGGGACCAGCCGGCGGGACGTTAGAGCCCGATGATATGATCTTGACCTGTAAACGTCATTGCGAGCGTAGCGAAGCAATCCAGGGCGTCACGCGCGGGGCGGTGGATTGCTTCGCTGCGCTCGCAATGACGGCTGGGTCAGTTCGATGTCATCCTGCTCTAAGCCGCGACTGCCGGGGGGCGGGTGGGACCGTCGATCATCCGGGTCCGGCGGGGGGCGGGGGGTCGAGCAGCGTGGCGATCTCGTCGAGACAGTCGAGGATCCGTGCCAGCGCCGTCTCCGCCGCCAGCCGGGCCGCGCCCTCCGCATAGTCGGCCGGCGACAGCCGGTGCGCCGAGGAGCGCACCATCAGCGCCGCCATGCGCATCGTCTCCGGACAGGGTAGCGGTTGCTCCTGCGGCATAGCCATGCTCACTCTTTCCGGCAGCCCGGCTGCCTGGTGGATCGTGCAACATGATGCGAAAAAGCCGCCGGCATCGCTGCCGGCGGCCTTCCTAGCCCCTGCGGGCGGCAGAGATCAGGCGTAGGTGAAGGAGGTGTTGCGACGACGATAGCGCGACGCGGCGCCGACCATCGCGAAACCGACCAGCATCATCGCCCAGGTCGCCGGCTCCGGCACCGCCGCGACGCTGAAATTGGCGACTTCGAACGCGTCGGTGGCCGGCACGTTGGTGAAGGTGACGCTGTTGATCAGCTCACCGCCCGAGGTCGCGAACTGGACATATTGCGAGAAGGCCTGGTTGCCGTTCGTCACCGCGAAGTTCAGGTCCATCGCCGTGTAGGTGTAGCTGTTCTGATTGGTGGTCAGGATCAGCCGGTTCCAGGTGTCGGGCGAACCCCAGAGGAAGCTGAGATAGCTGGTCGGCGCGGTGAAGGTCAGCGTGGCCGGCTGGCCGGCGAGTGGCCCGGCCGCCAGGAAGTTGCCACCGAACACGGTGCCGGCCGGAATGTCGGCAAAGGGACGATCCGCCGTATAGACCTGGCCGCCGCTCAGCGTGGCGACCGTGCCGCCTTCCAGGCCGGCATTGCTGAGCGTGAGGAAATCCGAGGTGTTGCCGCCGAGGCTGGGCGTGACGGCGGCATGGGCGAGGCTGGGAGCGGCGAGCGTGGCGACGCAAAGTGCGACCTTGAACGATTTCATGAGCAAACCCCTGTAGGTCATTAGATTGATTGACCGTGCGATCGGTCCGCCCATCCAAATCAATCAGCGCGATGTTTGTTCATTTCTTGTTAAGCACCTAAGTCCCGAATTGGTACAAGCTGCCCTGGTGCTTGCTCATGACTTGGGCCGAATGAAGTTAGTGGCCTGCCTCGACCGGTGCCGGGGCCGAGGCCGCCACGTCAGGGTCGCGTGGGTTCATCGTCGATGAGACGGGCGCGTAGGAAGATCACGCCGTCGCTTCCAGCCGGACCGGCGCGCCCGTGAAATCATCGGCGAGGACCTGCTCGATCGGCCGCGCGATCCCGCGGGTCAGTCGCGTCGGCACGTCGACCGTGAAACCCCGCGCGACCAGGCCGTCGATCGCCCAGCGCACGCAATAGTCCGATGCCACGCCGACCACTGTCACCTCGGTCACGCCGCGCGCCTTGAGCGTCGCGAAGAAGGCGTCCCGTGCGATCGTCTCACCCGTGGCGACCGACGTCACCTGGCCATCGGGTTCGGCCCACATGTCGAACACCCCCTTTTCGAGGTGATAGACCGGCAGGGCGGGATCGATCGCGGCTCGATCGAGGACATTTTCCCATCCCGGCGTGCCCGTCTCGCAATGGAGGGGAAAGAGTTCGGCCTCCGCCGAGGACGCATAGATGGCAGCCACATGCGTGTCCGCGGTGAAGAGCACGCCGTCCACGTCTTCGGGACGCAGGCCGGCAAGCCAGGTGTTCATGGGCGGGACGATCGCTTCCGCTCCAGCCACCGGCAGCGCCCCGTCGGCCGCCACGAAATCCCGCTGCATGTCCACCACGATCACGAAACGCTTCATGCCTCATCTCCCCGGCAGTGTTGATCACGGTGTCGATGCGCCGGTGACGATCACGACCTTAGTGCCGTCCCCCGGACCTGTCAGGCATCGACCGCGCCGATCTGCTTGAGCAGGTTGAGATTGTCCATCAGCGCCCAATGCTCGACCAGCCGGTCGTCCTCGACGCGGAACAGGTCCATGACCTCGATATCGGTGCGCGTGCCCGTCGCCGGCCTGCCCTCATATTCCCCCGAATGGGTCGCGACCTGACGCAGGTGGACGAGCACCCGGTCCTCCTGCGCCACGACGTTGAGGATCGGATAGGCGATGTCCGAAAAGCCGCCATGCAGCACCTCGGCCAGCTTCCTGATCCCCGCCGGTCCCTCGACCGCGAAGTCCAGCCCGGGATCGTGGCGGACGAAACCGGGTGCGATATGCGCATCCCACCATTGCGTATCGCGGTCGCGAAAGGCGGGGAAATAGGCAAGCGCCAGGGCGGTGTTGGATTCGATCGACATGGATGGTTCCCGAGGCCTTGGGGGAGGGGGGCGGACATGCGGGCCCGCCCCGCGATCGTCACGACAGCGGCGGTTGCCCGTTCGACGCGGTCAGCCCGCCATCGACCGGCAGGTTCACGCCCGTCACGAAATGGGCGTCGTCGCTGGCCAGGAACGCGATCGCGCCGGCGATATCGGCAGGCTCGGCACCGCGCCCCAGCGGAATACGCTCCTCGAACTTGGCGATGAGGTCGGGCTGCTCCTTCATCCCGGCGGTCAGCGCGGTATAGGTAAGCGAGGGATTGACCGCGTTGACGCGGACGCCGTTGCGGGCCTCGTCCATCGCCAAGGCGCGGGTGAAATTGCTCACCGCGCCCTTCGCCGCGCAATAGAAGCTGTGGTTCCAGTCGCCACCCAGTCCCGACACCGACGAAATATTGACGATGCAGCCCTTCGACTGCCGCAGATGGGCGATCGCCGCGCGGCTCATATGGACGACACCGTAGAGGTCGGTCTCGATCACCTTGGTGAATTCGGCGAAGTCGCCCTCGTCGACCTTGCCAAGATGATCGACGCCGGCGTTGTTGACCAGCACGTCGATCCGCCCGAAACGGTCGACCGCCGCCTGGACCAGGGCCTCGCAGGCCGCCCGGTCGGACACGTCGGTTTCGCGACATTCGACCATGCCACCCAGTTCGCCCGCCAAGCTGTCGAGCGCCCCCTTGTCGATGTCGCCCAGGACCAGCGTCGCGCCTTCCTCGGCGAAGCGGCGCGCGGCGCCCTCACCGATGCCGGAGGCGGCACCGGTGATGACGACGACCTTCTCGGAGAAGCGCGCCATCATGCCATCCCCGCCTGGCCGCCGACTTCCTCGACCGCCGCCTTGGGCCGGGCGAATTCGGATTCCTCGGTGCCGCGCGGGGCGATCAGGATGGCGATGGTCTTGCCTTCGAACTTCATGATTGTCCTCTCAAGATCAATGGCATGGGTGTTGGGGGTCAGGCCGGAATGTCCTGGATGCGGGCGGTGTTGGCCGCGGCGATGCCGGTCTCGCGGTGGCGGAAGTCGCTGAGCGCCCGGTAGACCTGCATGCGGGCGCGCATCACGCCGCCAAGCGGGCGATGCGCCTCCAGGCTGTGGGCCGGGCGGAACGTCATCACCTCGTCGAAATAATGGACGCGGTCGGGACCATAGGCGGCCTGTCGCGGCAATCGGATCGTCGCGATGGTGCGATACGGGCTTTCGCTGGTCGGCCAGTCGACGGAGGTGTCCTCGATGGGCTGTGTCCCGGCATCGGTCCACAATTGCGCCCGAAGCTCGAACACCGCATCGTCACCGGCGAAATATTCGACCGTGGCATGGCGGAAGCCATCCTCGTCCTGATGCGGATCGAGCTGCCAGTCGGCGAGCGCCTTTTGCGCGGGCGCCACGGGAAAGGCCCCGATCTTGGCGACATGGTCGCCGAAGCGGACCGGGCACTGGCTGAAATACTCCTCGACCAGCGGGTGGCTGAAGGGATGACCGTAAAAGTCGAGCGTCGGGCTCGGACCCGCGCCAACGGCGTTCAGCACTTTGTTGATGTTCCGGGCGACGGACGCGGCTGCGCTCTTCACCCCCTCGGGCATGGGAACCGTCAGGCCGATCTTCTTGGCTTGCGAGAGGAAGCCGGAGGCGGTCCCGGCCGGGAAGGTCGTGCCGCTGGCGAGGACGAAGTCCTGGGTCGGCGCGTCATGGCCCGGCAGCTTGGCGCCCTCGACGCCGAAGATCTTGATCGACATGCCGCGATGGGTCGAGACCCGGTCACCGAGCTTCTCACCCGGTCCCTGCGCGAAGCGGACCGCGACATCGAACGTGCCCGGCACCGCGAACAGTCCCTGGGCCAGTTCGGGCGGCAGGTCAGGCGCGACGGTCAGCTGGCCGATCACGCAGGCCGTGCTCTTGGCGTGGCTGGCCCGGACCGCGTGCCCGTCGCGCTTCTCGACCGTCTGGCTTTCCTGGGTCATGCCCTGGATGATGCCGTCGATGCTCTGCTGTTCATCGGGCTCGGGGGTTTCAATGTCGTCGCGATAACGTAGATACGCCACGGGAGCTCTCCTATTCGTCTGGAAGCGAAGCGGGAGGGCGATGGTCGCCCTCCCGGTCGGTCAGCGCGCCAGCGCCGTCTTCAGGCGCGCGACGGCAAGGTCGTTCGCCTGCTTCGCGCCGTTCACGACCTTGGCCATGCCGAAGAACTCATGGGTCACGCCGGGAAAGGTCTTCTGCTCGACCTTGTCGCCGGCCGCGCGCATCGCCGTTGCCAGCGTCTCGCCATCCGAGCGCAGCGGATCGATCTGCGCGTTGATGATCGTCGTGGGGGGCAGGCCGCGCAGGTTCGCCGCGACCAGGTTCAGCCGAGGGTCCTGCGCATCCGCCTTGCTGGTCTGGTAATAGTAACCGAACCAGGGCAGCATCGCGGTGTTGAGCGGCTTGGCATTGGCCGAGTCCCGGCGCGACGGCAGCGTCATGCTGCTGTTGGCGATCGGATAGACCGAGACGATGTGGCGCGGCAGCGTCAGGCCGTTGTCGCGGGCATAGATGGCGGTCGCGACCGCGAGGTTGCCGCCGGCGCTTTCCCCGACCGTGGCGATCCGCGCCGGGTCGCCGCCCCAGCTCGCCGCATTCTGCAGCGTCCAGCGATAGGCCGCGGCCGCATCGTCATGCTGGGCCGGGAACTTGAACTCGGGGGCATGGCGATATTCCACCGAGACGACGATGGCGTTCAGCGCCTTGGCCATCGCGCGCGGCGCCGCGTCATAGGTCGCGACATCGGCGATCACCCAGCCGCCGCCATGATAATAGACGATGACCGGCATCGGCTTGCCGCCGGCGGGTGCGTTCGCCGGCTTGTAGATGCGGGCGAACTGCTTGGGATCGGCGCCGTAGGGCATGTCCCGGGTGGCCACCGCGGCGTCCGGTTCCGTGGGCAGGCCCTGCTTGGCCATCGCCGCCTTCGCGCCATCGGCGGCCGAGGGCTGCATCCGCGCCTCGGCCGGGGTCAGCGTCTCGATCGGCTTGCCGCCGAGCGATGCGAGCGCGTCGAGCACCGCCTGCATGTCGGGTGCGGCCTTGGCGGGCTGTACGGCGGTCGCGGGCGGCGAAGGCGGGGGCGGCGCGGTGACGGAGCGCGGCGACTGCGCGACGGCGGGGGAGGCGGCGACGATGAGGGCGGCCGCGAGCGGGCCGAAGCGATAGATGCTGCGCAAGTTACTCTCCTGTTGAGTCATGGAGGCAACCCACCAGCGGCAACGACTGTTTCGGTACGGAACTAGACGGAGCGGACGGGGGTGACAGATGTCCCGTCCCGATCATAGGTTGACCAAATGGACGCCCAGCTCTTCCACCTATCGGACCAGAACGCGTCGCTTTACGAACAGCGGGAAGAGAATGGGCTGCTGCGCCTGCTGTCCGGCCGGGAACGGGCGGTGCTGGAGCCGCATCTCGAACGCGTTTCCTTCCGCAACGGCGACATCATCGCGCGTGCCGGCGACCCTGCCGAGACCATCTGCTTTCCCCTGACCGGCATTGCGGCCGTGCTTGACTCGCTGGAAGACGATCGACGCTATGCGGTCGCCCTGGTGGGGAGCGAGGGCTTTATCGGCTGGCCGGTGCTGCTCGGCAACGACCGCTGGCCGCATGATGTCGTCATGCGCGCCGAGAACGGCGTCGCGATGCGGTTGCGGACCGAGCATCTGCAGGCGGCGATCGACGCCCAGCCGAATATCCGCACGCTCCTGTTGCGCTTCACCGGGATCCTGATGAGCCAGATGGCGCGAACGATCGTGTCGTCGCTCGCCCATTCGATCGAACGGCGGATGGCGCGCTGGATCCTCCTCTACCACGACCGCGTCCGGGCGGACGAGATCTGCATGACGCATGAGGAGTTCCGGTTGATGCTCGGTGTCCGCCGCAGCAGCGTCACCGATGCGCTGCACAGGCTGGAGGAAAGCCAGGCGATCCGCTCCACCAGGGGGCGTCTGGTCGTCCGCGATCGCGATGCGCTGCTGGCGCTGGCCGGCGATACCTATGGCTATGCCGAAGAAGAGTATCGGCGCATCCTCTCTTCCCCCGGTGCGGCTTGACCGCCGCGCCGGGGCTATGCCCGTGTTCCGCAACCGTGCCGCCCATGCGCATCGGTAGAAGCGGGATAATCTATAAGATGATGTCAGGACGAGGTGATCGATGCCGCCTATGACGGACTTTTCCGAGACGTTCGCACGACTGGCCGGCACGGGCGGGAACGAAGAGACCGTGACGCTGGGCGGGATGAACATCCGAATGGTGCGGGTGCCCGGCGGGGGACCGGGGAGATGGGATAGCCACAGCCATACGGCCGAGACCGTCATCGTCTGGAGCGGCGATTTCCTGGTCGAGTTCCGGGACCATAATGTCTCGCTGACATCGGGCCAATGCTGCGTCGTGCCGGTCGGTGCCGAGCATCGGGGCACATCGCGGGGTGGGGCGAACGTCGTTCTGATCACGCACGTTCATTAACAAGCCCGAGGCTGGGCGACGATCCGGGCGCTCGCGGGTCCCGACAGGAGGAGGGCGAGGGCTGCGGAGGTTCGTAGCCGCCTCGGTGCATCATTCCATTGCCGCCAGGATAGGGCAATCCGCTTATCCGGCTCGCATCCTTCGGCTTTCCTCCCGATCGGGGGGATTTTTGCGGCAAGGAACGGGCCGTATGGCGGGGTAATGACCGACCCGATCCTCTACAGCTTTCGTCGTTGTCCCTTCGCGATGCGCGCGCGGTTGGCGCTGGACGTCAGCGGTGTGCGCCACGCGCTTCGGGAGGTCAGGCTGTCCGACAAGCCTGCCGCCCTGCTCGCCGCGTCGCCCAAGGCCACGGTGCCGGTGCTCGTGACGGCGGAGGGCGGGGTGATCGAGGAAAGCCTCGCGATCATGCGGTGGGCGCTGCGCATCCGCGACCCGGAAGACTGGCTCGCGCGCGACGATCCCGCGCTGATCGCGGCAAACGACGATGTGTTCAAACACCATCTCGACCGCTATAAATATCCCGATCGCCACGGTTCGGACCCCGTCCGGCATCGCGATTGCGGCTTCGCGTTCCTCAAGGATCTGGAGACGCGGATCGAGGGGGGCGGTCAGCTCTGCGGCGCGAAGGCGGGACTGACGGATGCCGCGCTCATGCCGTTCGTCCGGCAGTTCGCCCAGGTCGATCGGGGGTGGTTCGACGCCTTGCCCCTGCCACGGCTGCAATCATGGCTGGCGAGCCATCTTGCCTCGGATCGCTTCGCGCGGATCATGCACAAGGTTTCGCCCTGGTCTCCGGGGGAGATGGCGATCGTCGTCGACGGGCTGACGCACGTGGATCGGCGATGCGATCCCGGCTGATCAATGCGAACTTGCGGCCGGAAGCAACGGAGCGAGGCCCCTCGCACGCTGTCACGGCTTGCAGTCCAATAGATAGCCATCTATCTAAATGGCGTGAACGATCTTCCGGCTCTCCAGCGTCAGTTCTCCGCCTGCCTCGTGCCGATGGCGCGGGGATATCGGCGGCATCTCAATCGCGGGCTTGCGGGCCTGTCGCTGTCGCATACCGCCGCGCTGGCAGTGATGCTGGTCGGACGGGCGGGGCAGGGGATGCGCCAGGGTGGGTTGGCGGACCGGCTCGGGGTGGAGGCGCCATCGGTGGTGCCGCTGCTCGACCAGCTCGAACGGAGCGGGCTGGTCGAACGCCGCGTGGACGTCACCGACAAGCGCGTGCGCCTGCTCCATCTGACCGATGACGGCCGGGCCGTCGCGGCGCAGGTCGAGGAACGGACCGCCGCGATCCGCGCGGAGCTGTTCGCCGGCATCGACGCGGACGACCTGATCGCCGCGACCCGCGTGCTCGACCGGCTGCACGCCGCGTTCGACGCGGTCGGCGAGGCCGAGTGACCGCCATGCCCCGGATCGGCCTGCGCGAGACGATCTTCTCCGTCAATTGCTTCGCAGCGGCGATGCTTGCCTTGTTCGTCTCCTTCTCGCTGGGGCTGGAGCGGCCCTTCTGGGCGATGGCGACCGTCTACATCACCAGCCAGCCGATGAGCGGCGCGGTGCGGTCGAAGGCGGTGTTCCGGCTGGCCGGCACCGCGATCGGCGGGCTGGTCACGGTGCTGCTGGTGCCGACCTTGGTCAACGCGCCGGTGCTGCTGAGCCTCGCCCTCGCTTCATGGGTGGCGGGGTGCCAGTTCGTGTCGCTGCTCGACCGGACGCCGCGTTCCTATCTGTTCATGCTGGCCGGCTATACGGCCGCGCTGATCGGCTTCCCCTCGGTGACCCATCCGGAGGCCATCTTCGACACTGCGGTGCTGCGGGTGCAGGAGATCGGCATCGGCGTGCTGTGCGCGGCGGTGATCCATTCGGTGATCTTTCCGCGCAGCGTCGTCGGCGTGTACGGCACGCGCGCCAAGGCCGTACTGGCGACCGCGGAACATTGGATCGCCGATATCCTTGCCGAGGAACCTGCCACCCGGACCGCGCCGGAGCGGCGCCGGCTGGCGGCGGACGTCACCGATCTGCATGTGACCGCCACGCACATCCCGTTCGACACGGCCCGTATTCGCCCGACCCGGGCGTTGCTGACCGGCTTGCAGGACCGGCTCGTCCAGCTCATCCCCCTGGTCTCCGCGGTCGAGGATCGCTTGCGCGGCCTGGCCGCGATCGGTCCGCTGCCGCCGGAGGTTTCGCAAGCGGTGGCGCAGGTACGCGGCTGGGTGGTCGATCCGACAGCGTCGCCGGGTGCGGATGGCATCGTTCAGGAGGGGCGTGTCTCCGACCAGCCGGATGCGGGCAAGCCGGATATCGCCCCGCCGACACAGGCGCGGGACTGGCCCGGGCTGCTGGCGCTCAACCTGATCGCGCGGTTGGGCGAGCTGGTCGACGCGCTGGCCGAGACGCGCGCGCTGGTCGCTGCCGTGGCCGATCCCGAGGCGCCGCGTGCGCCCGTCGCCGGGGTGACCGCGCGGCCGCTCCACCGCGACTACGGCCTTGCCCTGCTGTCGGCGACGGCGACGCTGCTGACGGTGCTGGGCTGCTGCCTGTTCTGGGTCGTCACCGGCTGGCCCGAAGGCGCGGTCGCGGCGATGATCGCGGCGGTGGTCTGCTGCTTCTTTGCGACGCTCGACGATCCGGTGCCCGCGCAGCGTGGCTTCCTGATCTGGACGGTCGCGTCGCTGCCGCTCGCTGCCGTGTATCTGTTCGCGATCCTGCCGATGATCGACGGCTTCGCGATGCTGTGCCTGGCGCTGGCCCCGGCGCTGCTCGCCCTTGGCGCGGTGATGGCGATCCCGAGCTGGTACGGGCGGATGATACCGATGCTGATCGGCTTTGCCGGCGGACTGGCGCTGACCAACGTCTATACCGTCGATGCGGCCGGCTTCTTCAACAGCAGCGTCGCGCAGGTGATCGGCGTCGCCGCGGCGATGACGATGACGCGGCTGGTGCGCAGTATCGGCGCGGGCACCGCGATCCGCCGCCTGCGCCGGGCCGGCTGGCGGGATCTCGCCCTGCTCGCCGAGCGGCCATCGCGATTGCCGACCTGGCGCAGCCGGATGCTCGACCGTGTCGGCCTGCTCGCCGGCCGGATCGGCGAGGTGGAGGACGAGGAGCGCGATGCCGCCGCAACGGCGCTGCGCGAGTTGCGCATGGGCCTCAGCCTCGCGCAGATCGCGCCCGATCCGCAACATGCGGCGCTGCGGAGCGCGCTCGGCGCCTGGTTCGGGCAATTGGCGAACGGTCGCGAACCGGCCCCGCCGCCCGCCCTGCTCGACGATATCGACCGCGCGATCGCGAGCGATCTGGCTCGGGATGCCGATCCGCAACGGCTGGCGGCCCTGGTCGGGTTACGCCGCAATGTCTTTCCGGCCGCGCCGGCCTGGATCGAACGGGGGATGGCCGCATGACCGGCGATATCGATCTGGGCGGCGTGTTCGTCCATCCGTTGCTTATCGCGGCCTTCCTCGCCTTCGTCGCCGCGGAGCTGATCGGCTGGGCGCTGGCCAAGGCGCGGCTCTACCGCTTCGTCTGGCATCGCGGCCTGTTCGACGTGGCGCTCACCATCATCCTGTGGGCCGGAATCGCCGGCCTGATCACCGGCGGCAATCCCGCCGCGGCATTCTTCGGCTAAAAGGCTTATGACCCTGCAACCCTCCCTTCGCCTGGCGACGCGCATCGTCGTGACGCTGATCGTCGTGGCCCTGGCGCTGTTCGCCGCCCGCCGCCTCTGGGCGCATTACGAGACGGACCCCTGGACCCGCGACGGCCGCGTGCGCGCCGATATCGTCCAGGTCGCACCCGACGTCTCGGGCCTGGTTACGCAGGTGTTCGTCCACGACAACCAGACGGTCGTCGTCGGCACGCCGCTGTTCCGCGTCGACACGCCGCGCTATCGGCTGGCGGTGTCGCAGGCGGCCGCGACGGTCGCGTCGCAGATGGCCCAGCTGGCGCAGGCGCGGCGCGAGGCGCAGCGCAACCGCGCGCTGGGCGACCTCGTCGCGGGGGAGGTGCGCGAACAGGGGGATGCCAAGGTCGCGCAACTCGTCGCCCTGCTGGATCAGGCGCGCGTCGCACTCGCCACGGCCCGGCTCAATCTCGCGCGGACCGAGGTGCGGGCGAGCGTCGCCGGTACGGTCAGCAACTTCGAGCTGCGCCCCGGCGACTATGCCACCGCAGGCCATCCGGAGTTCGCGATCATCGACCGGGGATCGCTGCACATCATCGGCTATTTCGAGGAAACGAAGCTGCCCCGCATCCATGTCGGCGATCCCGTCCAGGTGCGGTTGATGGGGGAAGACCGCGTCATCGCCGGTCACGTCCAGAGCATCGCCGGGGGGATCGAGGATCGCGATCGCAGCGCCGGCGCGAACCTGCTCGCCAACGTCAATCCGACATTCAGCTGGGTCCGCCTGGCGCAACGCATCCCGGTGCGGATCGCGATCGACCATATGCCCGCCGGCGAGACACTGGTCGTCGGTCGCACCGCCACGGTCGAGGTACTTCCGCGCGCCACGGGAGCACACGCATGACCCTGCGTCGTTCCGCCGCTCTGATCGGCACCAGTCTGCTCGCGGCCTGTTCGACGGTCGGCCCGGACTATCACCGCCCCGCAACGGCGGTGATCGACCGGCCGAGCGCCACCGCGCCCTTCGCCGGGGGCAACGAGGCGGCCTTCGCCGCGCTTCAGCCCGTCCCGGACCGATGGTGGCGGCTGTATCAGGATCCGACGCTCGACCGTCTGGTGACGCAGGCGCTCGCGGCCAACACCGATCTGCGCGTGGCTGCCGCCAATATCGCGCGGGCGCAGGCATCGGTGGATATTGCGGAGGAAGGACGCCGCCCGCAGGCGACCCTGCAGGCCGCCCCCGGCTATGGTCAGCGATCGACGGAGGAGGAACTGCTTCCCGGTGCCCCGCTGCCGCGCAACTTCGTCTATTCGGCAACCGCCGGCATTGCCTATCAGGTCGATCTCGTCGGCCAGGTCCGCCGCGCGATCGAGGCGGCGGATGCCGACCTCGCCGCGACTCGGGCCGCCTATGACGGCGTCCGCGTCACCGTCGCGGCCGACACGACCCGCGCCTATCTCGATGCCTGTTCGGCAGGGCGGGAGATCGGCGTGGCGCAGCGCGCGCTGACGCTGCAATCGCGGACGACGGCGTTGACCCGGCGGCTCGTCCGTGGCGGTCGCGGCATCTCGCTCGACGCCACGCGATCGGCGACGCAGGAGGCGCAGGTGCGGGCGACGATGCCGGGCCTGCGGGCGGCGCGGCAACTCGCCCTCTATCGGCTGGCGACGCTCACCGGTCGCCCGCCGGCCGAGTTCGACCGCGATGTCGCCGCCTGTGCCGCCGAGCCGCGGCTTACGCGACCGATCCCGATCGGCGATGGCGCGTCGCTCCTACGCCGTCGTCCCGATGTGCGCCGCGCCGAACTGGAACTGCGCGCCGCGACGGCGCGGATCGGGGTCGCCACCGGCGATCTCTATCCTCATGTCTCGCTGGGCGCATCGCTCGGATCGGTGGGCCTCGCCGAGCGGGCGCTGTCGGGCGATACGTATAAATTCTCGCTGGGGCCGCTGATCAGCTGGCAATTCCCCAATCGTGGGCGGGTTCGCGCGCGGATCGCGGCCGCGAATGCGGAAAGCGATGCCGCGTTCGCGCGGTTCGATGGGACGGTGTTGAACGCTCTGCGCGAGACGGAAAGCGCGCTGACCGTCTATGCCCGCGACCTCGACCGTACGGCCGCGCTGCGCGACGCGGATGCCCAGGCCGCCAAGGCGGCGCGCGACGCGGAGACCTTGTTCCGCGCCGGGCGGACCGGTTTCCTCCCGGTCCTCGACGCGCAACGCACGGCGATCACCGCTGAACAGGCGCTTGCCGCTGCGGAGAGCCGGCTATCGGCTGACCAGGTGCAGCTATTCCTCGCGCTGGGTGGCGGCTGGCAGGTCTGAGATCGGTCGCGACGCGCCGGCCTTGCCCTCGCCGTCTGCGACGAAGCGAGGGTCTGATCATTCCCTGGTTTGACGGCCACCGATGACAGGCTCTGCGTAGCCAGGAGGTGTTCTGATGGCGAGCACAACGAAGCGTCGTTTCACGGACGAGTTCAAGCGCGAGGCCGTGTCGCTGAATTTGAGATAGAGTAGGAGATTGACGGTCGATGCGGCGTGTGAAACGCATCGGCAAATAGCGCTCGATAAGAAATGTTATGTTAAGGTATAACCCATTTTTTTGGATATCCGATGCGGTGCTTCGATAAGGCGGTCGAGCCGACCTACTTCCAGTCGAGGCATCGCCGTTTCGTTCAGCCCGGTCGCATCAGCGCTGGGGCATCGGCGCGCTGTCCGTCGGACTTGCACGCTCACGCTTCCCGTCAGCCGGTGCGGGCGCGGACCTAGGCCTGCGGGATCGTCGCTTGTCCACCGCCGTCCGGCTGCTCCCATGGCCGGACGCAGGTGCGGATCGTCTCGGCGAGGCGGCGATAGGTCGCCTCTCGCGGTGACGAGGTCCGCCAGACCATCGTCAAGTCGCGCACGGGCGCCCGCGTGGCCAGGGGCCGCGCCACGATCAGCGTCTCGCGCAACACGTCCGACCGGACATAGAGGGCGGGGAGAAGCGATAATCCCATGCCGGTCGTGACCATGAGACGCAGCGTGTCGAGCGTCGTCCCCGCGAAATCATCCGCCTCGATCGCGCCGAATTCGGCGCATAGCGAGGTTATCTGATCGTGCAGCCGAGGCGTGCGGTCCATCAGCAGGATCGTTTCCCCGGCCAAGGCCTCGGGCGGAACGATGTCATGGACGGCGAGCGGATGCTCGCGGGGCATGACCAGGTGCAGCGGCTCCCGGATCAGCAGCGCAGAGCTGAAATCGGGCTGGTTCGGGGCATGGGGTAGCAACAGCACGTCATGGGTGCCGTCGGACAATCTGCCCGGCAGATGCTCCAGCCGATCCTCCCGCACGACGATGCGGAGCTGCGGGAACGCCTCGCGCAATGCCGGCATCGCCAGCGACAGCACATAGCCGCCGATCGTCTGGAGAACGCCCATCTGCAAGGTGCCCTGGAGCGCATCGGGATCGTCCCGGCGGGCGATTTCCCGAATATCCTCGATCTCCGCCAGGATGAAACGGGCGCGGCGCGCGATCTCGGCCCCGACCGGCGTCAGCACCACGCGCGCGCGGGTCCGCTCCACCAATTGCGTGTTCAGCCGGCCTTCCAGTTCCTTCAGCTGCATGCTGAGGGTGGGCTGGGTCACGCGGCACTGATCCGCGGCACGACTGAAGCTGAGCGTGTCCGCGACCGCCACGAGATAGCGGAGTTGCTGGAGGCGAGGCATCCGCAAGCTTATAGCGGCCATCTATAAGCGGCAATGCATCTTCCGATTGTCCTCGCGCTACCGTGGCCGCTAAGACAGTGGACCGACGTACCCCGCGATGCCGGCCGGCCCGGCCGTCATGCTCGATCACGTTCCTCCATCAACCTGCATGGCACGCTCGACGGCGTGAAAGCGAAAGGCGGGGCTTTGCATGGCCGACCAGACCCATGACGATGCCGCCAAGGCTCGCTTCGCCGTCCTGCGCAGCGAGGCGGCCGGTGGCTTGCTTCTCATGGGAGCGGCGCTCTTCGCGATGATCGCGGCCAACCTGCCCGGCCCGCATCTGTATCATGACCTGCTGCACAGGGCGGTCGGCCCGACGCTGTCGGATCGGCTGGGGCCGATGACGCCGCATCTCTGGATCAACGACGGCCTCATGGCCCTGTTCTTCCTGCTGGTCGGCCTGGAGCTGAAGCGCGAGTTTCTGGAAGGTCGGCTTTCGCGCTGGTCCGAGCGGACCCTGCCTACGGTCGCGGCTGCGGCCGGCATGGCGGCTCCGGCCCTGGTCTATCTGCTGGTGGCCGGGTCCGACCCGATGCTGCGCGGCGGATGGGCGATCCCGGCCGCGACCGATATCGCCTTTGCGCTCGGCGTCCTGGCGCTGCTCGGCGACCGGGTGCCGCCATCGCTGAAGCTGTTCCTGATGTCCGTCGCGATCGTCGACGACCTCGGCGCGGTCGCGATCATCGCCCTGTTCTACACCGCGTCGATCGACCTCCCGGCGATCCTGGCGGCAATGGGCCTGTTCGGGGCGATGCACCTCCTGCGTCGGCGCGGGGTCGACAGGCTGGCCCCCTATCTCCTTCTCGCGGTGCTGCTCTGGTATGCCGTGCTGCTGTCCGGGGTTCATGCGACGATTGCCGGTGTCCTCGCCGCGACCGCCATCCCCCTGCGGTCCCGCGGTGCCGGCGCCAGCGCCCCACTGCACCGTCTGGAACATGCGTTGGCCCCGCTGGTCGGGCTGTTGATCGTACCGTTGTTCGGCTTCGCCAATGCCGGCGTGTCGCTGACCGGGATCGGAGTGTCGGCGGTTATCGCCCCGCTGCCGCTCGGCGTCGCGGCCGGGCTGTTCCTCGGCAAACAGCTCGGCATTTTCGGCGCGCTTCGATTGGGCACGCGATGGCAGCTCTTTGCGAGCCCGGCGGGGGCCAGTCCCATGCAGACCTATGGTGTCATCCTGCTTTGCGGGATCGGTTTCACCATGAGCCTGTTCATCGGGGCCCTCGCCTTCCCGGCCGCGCCCCGGCTCGTCGAGGATGCGAAGATCGGCATCCTGTTGGGTTCGACGCTGTCGGCCCTGACCGGCTATGCCGTCCTGCGCCTCGCCCCGCCTGGTCCGGCCGGTGCAGATCGCTAGACGAGCCTGTGCCGGCCATGCCAGGATCGGGGCTCGTCATGATCGAGGCCGGGTTCCTTTGATGATTCAAGCAAGGCTGACGAGCCAAGTCTCCGTCTACCCAGATATGCTTGCCATCGACATCCGTCTCGACAACCAGCGTCCGGGTGCCGGCTGCATCCATCTCGCAGGGCGTCGACTCGCCTGTCGATCGGACCGACCAATCCCGCATGGCGAAGAAGCATCTTTCTTTACCGGCGCTCACCCTATTATGAGGCTGAATCGGCCACAATGGATGACGCGTCAGGACATGCCGCCCAGCGGATTGGAACTCGTCTACCTGGAAAACCGTGACCGCCTCGTCCGATTTCTGCGGGCGCGCGGTGCGGGGGATGCCGCCGAAGATCTGGTCCATGACCTGTGGGTGACCATCTCCACCCGTTCCGATGGCCCGATCGCCAATCCGGTCGCCTATCTCCACCGCGCCGCGGACCGCCTGATGATCGACCGCTACCGCTCGCTTAGTCAGGCCGAGAAACGCGAGCAGGCCTGGGAGGCGGATCGGCACGACGAGAATGTCGTGATGCCGACGCCAGAGCGCGAAGTCGGCGCACGCCAGGAGGCGGCACGGGTCGTTGCAGCTTTGGACGCATTGGGTGAGCGCAAGGCGGGGGTCTTCCGCCGGGTTCGCATCGACGGCGTCGAGCAGCGCGCCGTGGCGGTGGAATTCGGCGTCAGCCTCAGTACCGTCGAAGCCGACCTGCGCGAGGCCGCCCGTGCGCTCACCACGCTGAAGGATGCCATTCGATGAGCGCATCCGGCGGGAACGGCGCTTACGAGCCGATCGATGCCGAGGCGCTCGACTGGGCGCTGCGCATGGCCGAACCGACGGCGGATTGGGATGAATTTCTGGCATGGCTGGAGGCGGACCCGAGACGGTCGACCCGCTATGACCATGCGGTCTCCTCGCTGGAGGCCGCGACCGAGATGGTACGCAGACAGGCGCCACCCCCCGCTACCACTTACGAAACGTCTTCGTCGCGACCGACGCGACGTCACTGGATAGGCGGTGCCATGGCGGCTGCGCTGATCGGTGTGATCGGTCTTGGCGTCTGGCATGAGCGCGACCGCAGCTACATGGTCGCCACGACGGCAGGCGAGCAGCGCGTCATCCGCCTCGCCGACGGCAGCAATATCGTGATGGCGGGCGGGTCGCGGGTCCAACTCGACCCTGCCCACCCGCGCAGCGCCACGGTTCTTACTGGCCAGGCGCTGTTCCGCGTCCGCCACGATGCGGCCGATCCATTCCGCGTACGGGCCGGCGACCTTGACCTCACCGACCTCGGCACCGTGTTCGACGTGCGTCTGCTCGGCGATCAAACGCATGTCGTGGTGGCGGAGGGCGCGGTATTGGTCGACCCGCAGGGCGCCAAGCTGCGGCTCGAACCGGGTCAGTCGGTGACCGAGGTCGACGGGCAGTTGCGGCGCGGCCGGCAGGATGCGACGGAGGTCGGTGCCTGGCGCGAAGGCCATCTTGCCTATGACGATGCGGCGTTACGCGACGTGGCGGCCGACCTGTCGCGGCAGCTTGGCCTGCGGATCACCACCACCCCGGCGGTCGCCGCGCGCACCTTCAACGGCACGCTGGAGATGCGGGGGCTTCGCGACGATCCCGTCGCTCTGGGTGTCCTGCTGGGTGTCGAGGTGCGGCGCAACGGTAGCGATTGGATATTGGACGAGCGCCGTTGAGCATCATCCCGCGAAGGCTCTCCACGGTTGCAGCGTTCGCCATAACCCCGGCAGCAGCGGCGCAGACCTTGCCCGTCGACCTGCCGGCCGGCACGGTCGGCCAGCAGGTGACCGCGCTCGGCCGTCAGGCACGGACCAGCATCGTCGTACCCGATGCCGGCTTGTGGGCCCGACCCCTCCCCGCCCTGCATGGCCGGATGACGGTGGAGGCGGCGCTGGGACGCATCGCCGCCCGTGCTCGCGCGACCGTCCAGCCCGTAGGCGGGGTCGGTTGGCGGCTGAACGCTGCCGCAACCCCGCCCCGGCGGCCGCGACGCCAGCCGGTGCGCATCGCCCCGTCGCCGGCAGAGACGGCCCCTGGTCCCGACATCCTCGTCGTCGCCAGCAAACGCGACACCAGCCGCGACCAGTTCGCCGGCCAGGTCGCGCGTGTGCCGGGCATCGAACTGGAACGCGGTGGTACTGGCGGCACGGAGCGGCTCGTCCAGCGGCTTACCAGCGTCACCTCCACCTATCTCGGCGCCGGCCGCAACAAGCTGTTCATCCGCGGCATCGCCGATTCCAGCTTCACCGGTCCGACCCAGGCGACCGTCGGCCAATATTATGGCGACCTGCGCCTCAGCTACAATGCGCCGGACCCGGACCTGCGGCTCGCCGATCTTGCCGCTGTAGAGGTGCTGGAGGGACCGCAGGGCACGCTCTATGGCGCCGGCTCGCTTGGCGGCATCATCCGCCTGGTGCCTAACCCGGTCGACCTTTCCGTCACCAGCGGCTCGGTGGCCGTAGGAAGCTCGGCGACCGAGCACGGTCAGCCGGGCCTGGATACGCAAGCCGTGCTCAACGCGCCCATCGTCACGGATCGGCTCGCCGTGCGACTGGTCGCCAATGCGGCCTCGGAGGGAGGCTATATCGACAAGCCGTTGCTCGGTCGCACCGATGTCAACCAGACCCGCATCTGGGGCGGGCGAGCGACCGCGCATCTTGCACTGGGACCGGACTGGAATGCCGAGCTCGTCGGCATCGGCCAGCGTATCCGCGGCGCGGACAGCCAATATGCCGACCGTAGCGGTCCGCCGCTCTCCCGCCTCGCCGCGGTGACCGAGGGTTTCCGCTCGGATTACGGCCAGGTGCAGGCCATTCTCTCCGGCACGATCGGTGACGTCCATCTGCGCTCCACCAGCGGCATCACCTCGCATGATCTGCTGGAGCGCTATGATGCGACCCGGGCCGGCGGCCCCCGGCGGGTGTTCGTGCAGATCAACCAGACGCGCATGGAGGCGAATGAAACGCGCATCTGGCGGAGTGGGGCAGACGGCTCGGGCTGGCTGGGCGGGATCAGCTACCTCCACAATCGCACCTTGCTGCGCCGCCTGATCGGCGCCCCCGATCGGCCCCTGCCGGCGACCGGGGTGATCAACGGCGTGACCGAATGGACCGCCTATGGCGAGGGCAGTATCCGCCTCCTTCCCGGCCTGCTCGCCACGGCCGGATTGCGTGCCACCCGGTCCACGCTGAAGGGGCGCGGCGCGGACGTGTCCCCGATCGTCGCTGCGGAGCGCGACGACGCGACCGCGCGCCGGTCGCAGACGATCGTTCTTCCCGCGGCCTCGCTGCTCGTCGACCTCGCGACCGGGTCGAAGCTGTTCGTGCGCTACCAGCAGGGGTTTCGGCCCGGTGGCCTCGCGATCGAATCCGACTTCGTTCGCGAGTTCCGCAACGACCGGGTCGCCACGATCGAGGCGGGCATCCGCCACAGCGCGCGCCGCATCGAACTGAGCGCAACGATCGCGCGGGCGGCATGGCGCGACATCCAGGCGGATTTCATCGATGGCTCCGGTCTGCCCAGCACTGCCAATATCGGCAATGGCCGCCTCTGGACGGTCGAGCTGGCGGGCGGCGTTCGGCCGCTGCCGGGGCTGCGGATCGAGGGCGGCGCGACCTATAATGATGGTCAGATCGAAGAGCCCTCCAAGGCGTTGATCGCGCTGGCCTTGCCACCCCATCCCCCGCCGGGCGTCAGCGCTCGCGCCCTAGCGCTCGCGCGTCTCGAACAGATTCCGAACATCGCGCGCTTCACTGGCCGGATCGGCGCGATCTATACCCGCAGTCTCGGCGACGCCGAGCTGACCCTGGATGGCTGGGCGCGCTATATCGGCTCGTCGCGCCTGGGCGTGGGGCCAGTGCTCGGCCAGCGCCAGGGCGACTATCTCGATACCGAAATCACCGCACGGCTGGATTTCACCCGCTTCGGCGTCAGCACCGGCGTGAGCAACCTTACCAACACCCGCGGCAACCGCTTCGCGCTCGGCACCCCCTTCGCCACCGGCCGCGACCAGGTCACTCCGCTGCGCCCGCGTACGATCCGGATCGGATTGAATACGCGGTTCTGACATGCCGTTCCACAGGGGTGGAAACCCAAGTGCGCTAACCTCACGATCCCAGCGTCGTCGCCATAAGACACTGACGACCGCTTCATTATTCTCCCTGAAATCGACGCATCCCGCCAAGGCTGGGCCGCCACGCCTCCGTCTGAGGAAGGATGCACGGCCACTGCCCCCCTTTCGCCGATCCGAATGCCGCCCCCGTCCTGCTCGACGTGACGCGCTTGATCGAATTGCGCTGGACCGGCCGGCAGCCGAACGGGATCGACCGGGTCTGCCTTGCCTATGTGCGGCATTTCGCCGGCATCGCCCGCGCCGTGGTGCAGCATCGCGGCGTCATCCGGGTCATCGGGGCCGGTGCGTCGCGACACCTGTTCAATCTCCTCGTCCAGGGCGGACCCTCCACCCGCCCGCGCATCGCCGCGCACCTGGCCGCCGCCCTGGCGGCCCCCTTGCGCCCGCAGCCGGGCAGCCTCTACCTCAATGTCACCCATACCGATTTCGACCTTCCCGCCCATGGGGAGTGGATCGCACGGCATGGATTGCGCCCGATCTATCTGGTGCACGACCTCATCCCCGTCCTGCATCCCGAACACTGCCGCCCCCATGCCGTCGCCCGGCATACCGGCCGCGTGACGGCGGCCCTGACGCAGGGATCGGGGATCGTCGTCGGCAGTCACGCAGTGGCGCGCGACCTGCACGATCACGCCGCCCGCCATCGTCTCCCCGTACCGCCGGTCGTGGTGGCTCCGCTGGCCGGAGCGGATCTGAAGCCGGACAGCGCCCAGGCGACCGGCGGTGACGACTATTTCCTCTGCGTCGGCACGATCGAGAGTCGCAAGAACCACCGGCTGCTGCTGCGCGTCTGGCAGCAGCTTCATGCCCGTCTGGGAGCGGCGACCCCGCGCCTGGTGATCGTCGGTCGCTGGGGATGGGGATCAGAGGATTTCCGCTCTGCACTGGACGCATCGGGCATGACGGACGGCCTCATCCGCATCCTCGACGATTGCGACGATGCGACACTCGCGTCGCTGATGGCCGGTGCCCGCACGATGCTGATGCCCTCGCTGGCGGAAGGCTTCGGGTTGCCGATGGCCGAGGCACTGACGCTCGGCATACCGGTGATCGCCAGCGACCTGCCCTGTTTTCGCGAAGTCGGCCAGGGTATCCCCTGCCTGCTCGATCCCCATGATGCCGATGCCTGGGCAGATCGCATCGAAGCGTTCGATCCCGCCAGGGGCCAGAGGCAGCGGCGCATCGATGCGCTGCACGGCTATTGCCCGCCGCGCTGGGAGGAGCATTTCGCCACGATCACGCCTTGGTTGGCGGCAATCAGCGGCACGCCGCCCATCGATTCGGCGCGCCGTCGCCGCAGCCTCAACGTGGAAGTCTGATCCGTGTCGTTCCGCCTACCGCGCCCCTCGCCCCTGTTCCTCACGCTGGTCATCGTCCCGACCTTCGTCGCATTCCTCTATTTCGCCTTCTTCGCCAGCAACGTGTACGTGTCGGAGGCGCGCTTCGTGGTGCGTAGCCCGAGCAGGGCGGCGCCCACCTCGCTCGGCCAGGTGCTCAGCGGCAGCGGCCTCGCCGGCGCCAGCGAAGAGAGCAATGCCGTCGTCGAATATCTCGAGTCGCGCAGCGCCCTGGCGGATGCCGATCGGAACGGCCTTCTGACCCGCGCCTACACGGCGGGCTCGGTCTTCGTGTTTGACCGGTTCGGCGGTCTCCTGCCCCGCAATCGCGAGCGGTTTTTCGACTATTATCTCGGCAAGGTCGAGGTGGAGCCCGATCCGACGACGCAGGTCCTTCATCTGAGCGTCAGCGCCTTCGATCCGGTTCAGGCGCGCGCGATCAACGAGCGGCTGCTTCAGCAGTCGGAAGCGCTGGTCAATCGCCTCTCCAGCCGCGCACGCACCGACGCGGTCGCGGTCGCCGAGGATGACGCACGCACCGCGCAGCGCCGTGCCCGGGATGCGGCGGTCGCGCTCGCCAGCTATCGCAACCGCGCCGGCATCGTCGACCCCGAGAAGGAGGCCGAGTCCCGTCTCCAGGGCATCGCCAAGCTGGAAGACGACCTCGTCACCGTCCGCACCCAGCTCCAGCAGATGGAACAGTTCACGCCGGCCGCGCCGCAAATCCCCTATCTGCGGAGCCAGGTCGCGACCCTGCAGCGCGAGATCGCAGGCCGCCGATCGGGGGTCGCCGGCGGGCGCAATTCGCTGTCGGCAGCGGGCGCGCGCTATCAGGTGCTCCTGCTCGACAGCGAGCTTGCCGGCAAGCAACTCGCCGCGGCGCTGATGTCGTTGCAGGATGCGCATGCCGAGGCGCGGCGCAAGCGCGCCTATGTCGAGCGGATCTCGTCACCCAGCCTGCCCGATTATCCCATCCGCCCGCGTCGCCTGGGCGGCGTGCTGGCGGTGCTGGTGCTCGGGCTGCTCGCCTGGGGCATCGCCTCCGTGCTGTTCGCCGGCATCCGCGAGCATCGCGAGGGATGACCACTTCCGCCGGCCCGTCGCTCCGCCACAGCCTGCGGGTGCAGGGGCGCGTCCTCTGGGCGCTGCTGCTGCGTGAGATGCTGACCCGCTACGGGCGCCACAATATCGGCTTCCTCTGGCTGTTCGTCGAACCGATGCTGTTCACGCTCGGCGTCGCGGCCCTGTGGACGGCGGCCAAGGCCTATCATGGCAGCAACCTGCCGATCGTGGCCTTTGCGCTGACCGGCTATTCCAGCGTGCTCTTGTGGCGCAACATGCCGGGCCGCTGCATCGGCGCGCTGTGGAGCAACCTGTCGCTGCTCTACCACCGCAACATCCGCGTGCTCGACATCTATGTCGCGCGCGTAGCGCTGGAATTCGGCGGTGCTACCATGTCGTTCGCCGGATTGAGCGTGCTGTTCATCACGCTCGGCTGGATCGACCCGCCGCGCAACATCCTGGAAGTGGTCGGCGGCTGGCTGCTGATCGCCTGGTTCGGCTCGGTGCTGGCGATCACCCTCGGCGCGCTCAGCCACCAGAGCGAACTGGTCGACAAGCTGTGGCACCCGGCCTCGTACCTGATCTTCCCGCTGTCGGGATCGGCCTTTCTGGTCGACGCGCTGCCGGCCGCCGCGCAGAAATACGTGCTCTACATCCCGATGGTCCACGGCACCGAGATCGTGCGCGAGGGCTATTTCGGCAATCGCATCCATGCCCATTACGATCTGGGCTACGTCATTCCCTTCTGCCTCGTGCTGACCTTTATCGCCCTGGGCACCACGCAATGGGTCGCGCGGCGGGTGGTGCCGGAATGATCCGGCTGAACAACGTCCGCAAGGTCTACCACACCCGTTCGGGCGACAATGTCGTGCTCGACGGGGTCGGCTTCGACCTGCATCGGGGCGAGCATCTCGGCGTGCTGGGCCGGAACGGTGCGGGCAAGTCGACGATGGTCCGCCTGATCAGCGGTGCCGAGCGGCCGACCTCGGGCACGGTCGAGCGGCACATGTCGGTGTCCTGGCCGCTGGCCTTTGGCGGGGCGTTCCAGCCGACGCTGTCGGGTATCGACAATATCCGCTTCATCAGCCGGATCTATGCGCAGGATTTCCAGCGCAACCTCGCCTTCGTGGCGGACTTCTCCGAACTCGGCACCTATCTGCGCGAGCCGGTGCGCAGCTATTCGTCGGGCATGCGGGCGCGGCTCGCCTTCGCGATTTCGATGATCATCGAATTCGACTGTTTCCTGATCGACGAGATCGGCGCGGTCGGCGACGCGCGCTTCCACGATCGTTGCAATCACGAACTCTTTGGCAAGCGCGGCGACCGGGCGATGGTGCTCATTTCGCATGATCCGGGATATCTGCGCGACCATTGCAACCGCTTCGCCCTGCTCCACGGCGGCAAGCTGTCGCTGTTCGACGATTTCGACCTCGCCTATGACCGGTTTCGTGAGGTGATCGGCCTTTCCGCGCCGCCCGCCATCGACCGCACCGCCGCCCCGGATCGCGCCGCGCTGGTGGAAGTCGCGCAGCATCGCGCGCTGGGTGACGAACGTTTCCGCATGGCGGTGCGCGAGGGCGACTGGAGCCGCGACGCCGGCCATTGGGCCGTCGCGGAGGAACGCTACACCGCCGCGCTCGCGCTCCATCCCTATCAGCGGTCCTATTGGGTGCAGCTCGGCCATGTCGCCAAGGAAGGCGGCCATTTCGCACGCGCCGAACTCGCCTATCGCACCGCCTGCGCGATGGGTGAGCCGGCCGCCGATGTCGTCGAGCATCTTCGCTTCGTGATCGCGCAGGCCGGCGACGATCCCGACCGCTGGCCGATCCATCCCTATCGGAAAGGCGATGCGGCCATCCAGACGCCGGGCCGCCCCGATGTGGAGGCGCTGGCGTGGCTGCTCTGGCACGGTGTGATGCCCGACGACGCGGAGGCGCTGGCGCTGCTCCGGCGCCATGGCAGCTGCGATGCGCTGGCCGCCGCGATGATCGCCGACCCTCGCTTCCATATGCCGCAGGACGAGGTCGTCGCATCGACCGACCATTCGCATGGTGAGGCGATCGGTGTCCTTGCCTTCGCGCATCTCCCGCCCGCCGAAGCGGCCGACATGGTCGCCCGCATGGCCGACGAGCCGGCCTGGCCGCTGGCGCGCGCCGCTGGCGCCTTTGGCGACTGGCCCCAAACCCGAGAAGCGTTGCACCAATGAAGCATGTCCTGATCGACGGATATAATCTGGGGCTGGAGAAGGGGACGGGCGTCGCCACCTATGCCCGCAATCTCAGCCATGAGGTCGGGCAACTCGGCCATCGCACGTCCGTACTCTACGGCGACCGCCTTCCGTCGCCGCGCAATCCGCTGCTACGCGAGATCGCCTTCTTCGACGGTGATGGCGGTTCGCGTCGCCGCCCGCTGCGCGATATCGCCGGCATCGTCTCGCCCCGCCCCTCGCTGGCGGAGGAGATTGAGGTCAGCGGACGGGTCATCACACGCCAGTTCGCCGCGCGTTTGCCCCATCATGATACGCTCTACAATGCGCCCAACCTGTTCCGTCGCGCCAATGGCCGCTTCAACACCTGGGGGCTGAGCACGCCGGTCCGCCTGCCGGCCGCGCCGGACCTGGCGCACTGGACCTATCCGCTTCCCCTGCATGTCCCCGGCGCGGCGAACCTCTACACGCTGCACGACCTGGTGCCGCTGCGGCTGCCCTACACCACGCTCGACAACAAGCGGCGCTATCTCGGCCTGATCCGGCGGCTGGTGAAGACCGCCGACCATATCGTCACCGTCTCCGAATGTTCGCGCCGCGACATCATCGACCTGACCGGCATCGCACCCGACCGCGTCACCAACACCTATCAGTCGGTCGACATTCCGGTCCGGCTCCGCGACCTTCCCGAAGAACAGGTCGCCCGGGAGGTGGAGGGCGCGATCGGCGCGGCGTACAAGGGCTATTTCCTGTTCTGGGGCTCCATCGAGCCCAAGAAGAATGTCGGTCGCATCGTCGAGGCCTATCTGGCCAGCGGGCTCACCACCCCGCTCGTCATCGTCGGCGCCCGTGCATGGCGGGCGGAGAACGAACTGCGCCTGCTCGACGCCTTCACCAACGGCAAGCCCGCAAAGGGCGATGTTCGGCGCGGCCGGATCATCGTCCTGCCCTATGCCCCCTTCAGCCTGCTCGTCAGCTTGATCCGCGGCGCCAAGGCGGCCGTCTTCCCGTCGCTCTATGAGGGGTTCGGCCTGCCGGTGCTGGAGGCGATGATGCTCGGTACGCCGGTCCTCTGCTCCAACACCTCCTCGCTGCCCGAGGTCGCCGGCGACGCCGCGATCGCGGTCGACCCCTATGACACCGCGACGATCACCGCGGGCCTGCGTGCGCTCGATGCGGATGCGGGACTGCGGGACGACCTCAGCCGCCGTGGCCTGGCGCAGGCCGCGCTCTTTTCCCCCGACCGTTACCGTGCCCGGCTCGCCGCGCTTTATCAAAGGTTCCTGTGATGCCTGCCCCGTCGCTGCGGCTTGCCGCCCTTCTGTCCACCGCGCTGCTCGCCGGCTGCTCCACGATGAGCGCCTCGGGGCCCAGCGTCGGCGCGATCAAGCGCGCGGACCGCGCCCCCGCTGCCGAACGCGGCATAACGGTCCTGCCGCTGGACGAAGCCGCAGGCCACCGCACCGCCAGCTATGCCCGGTCGCAGCGCTTCGCCGATATCTTCGGCATGGCCCCTGCCGCCGGTACCCTGATCGGGACGGGCGACGTACTCGACATCGCGATCTGGGAAGCGCCGCCAGCGGTGCTGTTCGGCGCCACGGCCCCCGGCGCCAGCATCGGCAATTCCCTCGCGCAGAGTGCCGGCATACCGCAGCAGGTGGTCGGCGAGGACGGCACCGTCACCATCCCCTTTGTCGGGACCGTCATGGTCCGTGGCCGCACCCCGCAGGATGTCGGCCGCATGATCGTCGCCCGGCTCGCCGGCCGCGCCCACAGCCCACAGGCGATCGTCCGCCTCGCGCAGAACGACAGCCGGGCGATGACCGTGATGGGCGAGGTCGGCGCAACCCGCCGCCTGCCGCTCACGCCGCGCGGCGAACGGCTGCTCGATGTCCTCGCCGCAGCCGGCGGATCACGCCAGCCGGTCGCCAAGACCACCATCCAGCTCACGCGCGGCACCCGCACGGCCGCCATGCCGCTCGACGCCATCGTCCGCGACCCCGCGCAGAACGTCACCGTCCAACCCGGCGACATCGTCACCGCGATCTTCCAACCCTATAGCTTCATCGCCCTGGGGGCGGTCGGCCAGAATGCGGAGGTCCCGTTCGAGGGCGGCGGCATTTCTCTGGCCCAGGCTCTCGGCCGTGTCGGCGGCCTGCGCGACGACCGTGCCAATGTTCGCGGGGTCTTCGTCTTCCGCCTCGAACATCCCGAAGCGCTGCCGCAGGACGTCGCCACCACGGCGCGCCGCACCGCCGATGGACTGGTCCCCGTGGTCTACCGCCTCGACCTGGGCCAGGCGACCTCGTTGTTCGCCGCGCAGGACTTCGCGATCCGCGACAAGGATGTGCTCTACGTCTCGAACGCGCCGATCGCGGACCTTCAGAAGTTCCTCAGCATCGTCTCCAGCGCCGCCTTCTCGGTGACCGGCATCAACAACGCCTTGCCATGATCGCGCGCGGCCGTTCCACGCCCACGATCTGCATCGACTGCCGCTATATCGGACCACGCCCCAGCGGCATCGCGGAGGTGGTGCGGCGGCTGATCGACCATCTGCCGGCGCTCGCACCGGATTGGCGGTTCCTGCTGCTGCGTCATCCGGCGCATGGCGGGCCGTTGAGCGATGCCGCCAACGTCATCGAACAGGTGGTGCGGCAGGCCGCCAACGGACCGGCGACGCTGTGGTGGTTGCCCGAGGTCGCCGATCTCTCTCGCGTGGACCTGTTTCACGCAACCTTCAACATCATGCCCGCCGGGCTGACGATGCCGTGCGTCGTGACCATCCACGACATCATGCGCCTGACCCGGCCGTCCTGGTGCCGCACCGGCCTGCGCGGGGTGGTGGAGCGCCACTTCTATGGTCACGGCTTGAAGCGCGCGATCCGCCACGCCGATGCCATCGCGGCGATCAGCGCCGCCACCGCGAGAGAGATCGCGCACTATCATCCGCCCGCCGCGGCGCGGACGAGCGTCACCGCGTCCGGCGTGGCGCCGCACTTCCGCCCCCTGCCGCCCGATCCCGCCGTCCTGGCCGGCCTGGGCCTGACGCCCGGCAAGCCCTTTGTCCTGACGATCGGACAGGATGCGCCGTACAAGAATCATGAAGGCGCGCTGCGTGGCTTTGCCGCCGCCTTCCCCGGCGATGCCCCGATCGAGCTGGTCTTCGTGCAACGCCAGGGGGCGGGCCGGGCCAAGCTGAACGTGCTGGCCAAGGCGCTGGGCGTGGCGGATCGGATCCGCTTTCTGCCGACCGTGGACGACGCGCAATTGATAACGCTTTACGGTGCAGCGCAGGTCCTGCTCCACCCGTCCCTTTGCGAAGGGTTCGGCAATCCCGTGGCGGAGGCGATGGCCTGTGGCTGCCCGGTCGTCACCAGCAATGTTTCTTCCATGCCCGAAGTGGCCGGGGGCGCGGCCGTGCTCGCCGATCCATGCGACATCGCTTCGATCGCCAGCGGATTGCTGGCGGTCGTACAATCGCCCGCCCGGGCGGCGGTCATGCGCAACGCCGGTCTGGCCCGCGCAGCCGAACTCGACTGGCGGGACTTCGCACTGGCCAATCTCGCCATCTATCGCCGATTGCTCGTCGATCGGTCTTTCTGACCAAGGTTTTCGACGCTTCGCTCCGTCAACGGAGCAATGCATCTGGCGGGAACGATTACCTTGTCTCACATTTTCCTGGTTTTCGAGAACGCAGCGACGGTCGAATGCAATGTCGCGGGGCTCCCCGCCGGTGCACGCGCCGTACATGCCCTCACCGCGCTGGCGCGGGAGGACGGGATTGATGGCTGCACGCTGGTTGCGGATCGGGGATGGACGGCAAGCGGCGACCTGATCCTGGAATGCGAACGACTGGCCCCTGGTCTGCCGGTCCGGTTCGCGCAGACGCCACCCGCCAGCGATGCGATGGCGATCAGCGGCGAAGCGTTCGTGGCGGCCCTCGCCCGGCGCCATGGCGCGGCTTCGCGCGACGACGTGCTGTTCGCCCTGGTCGATGCCCGCCTTCGGCCGGCAAGGCCGCAGGACGCCTTGCGCCGTGCCAGCCGCGATATCCTGACGGCTACCGGCAAGGGCGGCGATGGCATCGTCTCGCGGTATCTCAACCGACCGATCTCGCGCGCGATCAGCGGGCAGTTGCTGAAGATTCGCGGGTTCGAACCGTCGCATGCCAGCATCGGCACGGCCCTTCTCGGCCTCTGCATGGCGCTGGCACTGGTATTTGGCGGACAGGCGGGCCTGATCGCGGGAGCCGTGCTGTTCCAGGCGGCGTCGATCTTCGACGGGGTCGATGGCGAGATGGCACGCGCGACCTATCGCACGTCGAAATTCGGCGCCGCGCTCGACAGCGCCATAGATGCCGGAACCAACCTCGCTTTCCTGCTGGGGGTGACCATCAACGTCGCGCTCGCCGGCGATACATTGGGCGCGGCCGCCGGCGGGATCGCGCTGGTGACGCTCGCCGCAGGTCTTGCCCTGATCGGTCGCCGCGCCCGTGCGACACGCCAGCCCCTGAACTTCGACGTGGTGAAAGGCCATTTCCGTCAGAGGGACCACAACATCGTCATGGATTGCCTGATCCACCTCACCATGCGCGACTTCTATGCGCTCGCCTGCGCGCTTCTCATCCTCGCGGGCCTGACGCACTTCGTTCTGGTGGCTTTCGCAACCGTGGCGCTCGGCTGGTTCGCCGTGACGACGTTCGTGCTCGCCCGGAGCGCGCGCAAGCCCGATGCGGCCAAAATGCCCGGCACACGCAGTGACTATACGGACGCGCAACCGTCGCGGTCCTCCCGCCCCCTGCAACCGGCCGATAGCCGCTTCATCTAGCCGTTCGGTCCATCCCGGGACCAATGGTCAGGTCTAGCGTATGCACCGGGCCATCAAGGGAGCAAGCCGGCATGGATGGGACCATGTCGAAACCGCGCAAGCCCGTCGCGCGTGCCGCGCGTGGGATGAACCAGTTGCAGACCTTTGATAAAAAACGAAAGTTCGTCCCCATCGACAAAGGGATGTGAGCCCGTTCCGTGCGACGAGACGTTGAGGTGGTTCAGTCGCTTTTCCGATCCTGGCGGAGCTCCTGCTCATACGGAGACGAAACATGCGCGCATTATGCTGGCACGGTAAGGGCGATGTTCGCGTCGACACTGTCGCGGATCCCGAGATTCAACACCCGCGCGATGCGATCATCAAGGTTACCGCCTGCGCGATCTGCGGGTCGGACCTCCACCTGCTCGACGGCTACCAGCCCACCATGGAGGCCGGTGACATCCTCGGTCACGAGAATATGGGTGAGGTCGTCGCGCTTGGTTCGGAAGTGACCAACCTCACGATCGGCGATCGCGTGGTGGTGCCGTTCACGATCAGTTGCGGCGATTGCTGGTTCTGTCGCAAGGGTCTGTTCGCCGCCTGCGACCGGACGAACCCCAATGCCGAGATGGCCGTCAAGGCGATGGGCCACTCCCCCGCCGGCCTGTTCGGCTTCAGCCACATGCTGGGCGGCTATTGCGGCGGCCAGGCGGAGTATTTGCGGGTACCGATGGCCGATATCGGCCCGATCAAGATCCCCGACAATGTCACCGACGACCAGGCGCTGTTCCTTTCGGACATCTTCCCGACCGGCTACATGGCCGCCGAGAACGCACAGATCGAACCGGGCGACACCGTCGCCATCTGGGGCTGCGGCCCGGTCGGCCAGTTCGCCATCCGCTCCGCGCTGATGATGGGTGCGGGGCGCGTGATCGCGATCGACGAGGTGCCCGAGCGGCTCGCCATGGCGGAAGCCGGCGGTGCGGAGACGATCAACTTCGCCGAGACGGACGTCTATGACGAACTGCAGGCACGGACCAAGGGACGCGGCCCGGACAGCTGCATCGATGCGGTCGGCTGCGAGGCGGCCGGACACGGCGCGGCCGATGCCGTCATGGACAAGGTCAAGGCAAGCGTGATGCTCGCCACCGATCGCGTCCACGTCCTGCGCCAGGCGATCATGAGCTGCCGCAAGGGCGGCACCGTCTCGGTCCCCGGCGTCTATGTCGGCATGGGGGACAAGCTGCCGATCGGTGCGGCCATGAACAAGGGGCTGACCATCAAGCTCGGCCAGACCCATGTGCAGCGCTACACCAAGCCGCTGCTGGACAAGATCGTGGCCGGGCAGATCGACCCCAGCTTCGTCATCACGCATCCGGCCAGCCTCGAGGACGCACCGGAAATGTACGCCAAATTCCGCGACAAGGAGGACGGCGTCATTAAGGTGGTGATGCGCCCGCACGGTTGAGCCGCGAAACCCATGCCTTGCGTCCGGCCCCCCACAGGGGTCGGACGTCTCTACGATCCATAGCCGGCCATTCGCCCACGCTATTGTGTTTCTCGACTCCAGACGCGCATTCGTCTGCACACCTAATGCTTCGGTCCATCATCGTTCGATGAGACCATCGGCGCTTCGCTACTCTTCGCGGAGCGTCCGCCCGCTGTGGCACGTTGAAGCCTTCGGGCCAGACAAGGTGCTGAGATGGAAGCTGAAATATCCAGTGGGTCGACGATGTTCGGTATCCGGCAACGAAGCGCCTCCGGCGTCAGCCGGATCGGTGAACCGCAGACGCGCATCGACGGGCCGGAAAAGGTCTGCGGCCTGGTCGAGTATCCCGGCGACGTATCGCTACCCGGCATGGCCCATGCGGCCCTGGCGGTCAGTGCCATCGCCCGCGGCCGCGTCACGTCGATCAGGCGCGACGAAGCGGAGACCATGCCCGGCATGCTGCTGATCCTGACCCATGAGGATGTCGGCGACGCCATCGGACCCGTCGGCCATCTAATGGAAGGCGGCTATACGAACAGCAGCTGGCGTCCGCTCGCATCGCCCGAGATCCGCTACGCCGGCCAGATCGTCGCGATGGTCGTGGCGGAGACGGCCGAGGTCGCGGTGGCGGCCGCAGCCGCTCTCCGCATCGGCTATGCCGGGCAATCACCCGTCGCGTCCCTCGCCGACTCGCGCTGCACGACCGAGCCGCTTGCGGAGATCAGCGCCGAGCATCATGATCGCCGCAAGGGCGATCTCGATGCCGCCCTCGCCCGCGCAGCGGTCCGGGTGGACGCCCGTTATTCGACGCCGATCCAGCACCACAATCCGATCGAACTGCCGAGCACGACCTGCCAATGGGATGGTGACCGCCTGACGGTGTATGAACCGACCCGTTATCTCGGCGCGGCACAGCACGGGCTTGCCGCACAGCTCGGCATCGCTCCCGATCATGTCCGCATCGTCTCCCGCTTCATCGGCGGGCATTTCGGCTCCAAGCTCGCCCTGTCGCAGCACATGGCGATCTGCGCCCTCGCCGCGCGCCGGCTCGACCGGCCGGTCCGGCTCGAGGTCAGCCGCCGCGATCAATTCACGGTCGCCAACCACCGCACGGAAACGCGCCACCGCATCCGCCTGGGTGCGACGGCCGATGGCCGGTTGCTGGGCCTGGGGCATGAGGCGGCGACCGTCAGCTCGCGCTTCGACGATTTCGCGATGGAAGGGACGGATGTGTCCACCGCGCTATATGCGGCCGAGGCGGTCGCGGCCGAAGAGCGGCTGGGACGGGTCGATCGCAACACGCCGGGTCCCATGCGGGCACCGCCCGAGGTGCCCTTCCTGTTCGCCCTGGAAAGCGCGATGGACGAGCTGGCCCATGCGCTGGAGATGGACCCCGTTGAACTGCGACGCCGCAACGATACGGCGACCGATCCGGTCACGGGCAAGCCCTTCACGACGCGCCCGCTGATGCGCTGCTTCGATGCGGCAGCCGCCGCGTTCGGCTGGTCCGAGCGGGCGCCCCGGCCACGGGCCACGCTGCGCGACGGCTGGTGGATCGGCTATGGCTGCGCGGCCGCGGCCCGGCCTGTCAAGATCGGCCCGGCGTCGATCCGGGTCATGCAGGATGGCGAAGGAAATGTCCGCGTCGAAACCGCGCATCACGAGATCGGCAACGGCCTGTACACGCTATTGGCGACGATCGCCTCCGAGCGGCTGAACGTCCCCCTGGACCGCGTCACGGTCGTGCTCGGCGATACCGCATTGCCCCCGGCCGGCATATCGGGGGGCTCCGCCACGACCACCAGCCTGGCAAACGCGCTAGCCGAGGCCTGTGCGGCGCTGCTCCGCAAGCCGGAGGGCCGGCGCGAGGTCCGTCACGACTATCTGCCGGCGGGCGCGAAGCCCGATGCGCTGGAGGCGCTGCGGGCCGGGCATATCAAGCTGCTGACGCTGCCGGAGGACGGGCTGGCCTGGACCTTCGGTGCGCATATGGTCGAGGTCCGCGTCCATGCCCTGACCGGCGAGGTGCGTGTGCCGCGCCATGTCGGCGCCTTCGCAGCGGGGCGCGTGCT
Source organism: Sphingomonas sp. SORGH_AS_0438 (assembly GCF_031453475.1). Lineage (NCBI taxonomy): Bacteria > Pseudomonadati > Pseudomonadota > Alphaproteobacteria > Sphingomonadales > Sphingomonadaceae > Sphingomonas > Sphingomonas sp. SORGH_AS_0438. The sequence continues at coordinate 11,733 of NZ_JAVIZS010000003.1, read as the reverse complement.
CAATCCGACGACCGCCCGCAGCCAGTATCTCGGCGGCATGGCCTGGGGCCTGAGTTCGGCGCTGCTGGAGAAGACCGAGCTGGACCCGCGCACCGGCATCTACATGAACCGTGATCTCGCCGAGTATCTCGTCCCGACCTCCGCCGACATTGCCGAACAGACGGTCGTCATGGTGGACGATGACGATGCCGCGGTGAATGCCGAAGGGATCAAGGGGCTGGGCGAGATCGGCATCATCGGTGTCGCCGCGGCCGTGGCCAATGCCGTCTTCCACGCGACCGGAGTGCGCCTGCGCGACCTGCCGATCAGGGTCGAGGCGCTGTTGGACTGATCGCCGGGTCGGACGACCGGCCCCGGAAGCGATTACTCGCGTCGGCTTCCCTTCCCTCCGACGGCGGACGTTCCAGAAGGTCAGCGAGTGAGGGATAGCCGATTGCGAACGGCGAGCGAAATCCGGACCTTATGACGGCCGGCATAGCCCATCGATCAGATGGGCATTGAATCCCGTCCGCTCTGGTGTATCCATGGCGCACCAGCAAAAGGGTTGATCATGAAGAAGATTTTCGCAGCGGCCATCGTCACCGGCCTGCTCTCGCTTGCAGCCTGCAATTCCACCCCGCGCGAGCAGGCGGCCGACAACATCGAATCCAACACGGAAGCGGTGGCTGACAATCTGGAGGACGCGGCCGACAACACCAGCAACGCGGCCGCAGAAGCACGTCTCGAGAATGCCGCCGACGCCGTTCGTGCCACCGGCCAGAACCAGGCTGACGACATGCGCACGAATGACCCGGACACCAACCTTTCCAATGGCATCTAAACGCCAAGGCGTTTAGAACCTGGACAGACTGCTCCCAAGCAGTTCGAATGGGAAGGGCATCCGAGGTCACTCGGATGCCCTTCTCGCATCCAGGCCGGATCACGCACTACACAGACGATATATCGGGATGATGTACGTCAATCCATGCAGGGCAGCCGGACGAGGAATGTAGATCCTTGCCCAACGGTGCTTTCCTTTAGGCAAATCCCCCCGCCGTGCAGCGCAACGAGCTGGCGGACAAGCGCCAGTCCGATGCCCAGTCCCTCCGTTGGCCCATGGCCGCGCTCCACCTGCGCGAACAGATCGAAGACCTGCGACTGCATGTCCGGCGGGATACCGACCCCGGTATCGGCAACCTCGATCGCGACCTCGGCGCCGGTGCGGTGCACCGTCAGGGCGATCGCACCGCCCGGTTCGGTATATCTGGCGGCATTGGCCAAGAGATTGCTCAGGATCTGGGCGATGCGCGCATGGTCGGCATCGAGCCAGATCGGCCCCTCCGGCACATCGACCGTCAGGCGGTGCTCGCGGGCCTCGATCTGCGGCCGGGTGATTTCCACCGCGAGCGCAACGGCATCGGCCAGCAGCATCCGCTCGGTGCGAAGTACGATCTTCCCCTGGTCGATCCGGGCGACGTCGAGCAGGTCCTCGATCAGCCGGGTCATGTGCGTGACCTGGCGCTCCATCTGTCCACGTACCTGCTCGAACACCTCATCGGAGCGGCTGCGGCCGATCAGATGCACCCCCGCCCCCAGCGCCGCGATCGGATTGCGCAATTCATGCCCGACCATGCCGAGAAACGCGTTCTTGCGCCGGTCGGCGAGCTGAAGGCTGCGCGTCATCTGCGCGAGTTCATCCCGCTGCACCATGATCTGGCGCCGCTGCTCGTACAGGTTGAAGAAGACATCGCTCTTCGACCGCAGGACGGCCGCGTCGATCGGTTTCTGGAGGAAATCCACCGCACCCGCCTCATAGCCGCGAAAGCGGCGTTGCGCGTCCGCGCTGCCGGCGGTGAGGAAGATGATCGGCACATGGCGCGTGCGCTCGTTGCCGCGCAGGAACTCGGCAAGCTCGAACCCGTCCATGCCCGGCATCTGCACGTCGAGCAGCGCCAGGGCGACCTCATGGACCAGCAGCAGCTCGAGCGCCTCGTCACCGGAGTGCGCCTTCAGACACTCCAGCCCCTCACGTCGCAACAGCGCCTCTAGCGCCAGCAGATTTTCGTCGAGATCGTCGACGAGCAGGAACTTCACGGGTGCAGGCATTCGGCTCAAGCCAATCGTAGGAGGTACGGGGCGATGGCGTCGATCGCCAAACGGGTAGCATCGGGGCAAAGCGCGAGCCCGGCCGCGGGCATGGTATGCACCTGCGCGGTGTCCGGGTCTTCGACAATCGCAGTGCCGCCGGCACGCGCCACGGCGCGAAGCCCCCGGGCACCGTCATCATTGGCCCCGGTCAGCAAGATGCCGATGAGCCGGCGTCGCATCGCATCGGCTGCGGTTTCCAGCAGCAGGTCGATCGACGGCCGGCTATGGTTGACCGGGTCGTCGGCCGACAGCGCCATACCGCCACCGGCCTCCACGAGCAGGTGGTAATTGGCCGGTGCGACATAGATGGTGCCGGGGGCGGGCAATTGCTTATCCTCGGCTTCGCACACCTGCATCGCGCATCGTGCCTGGAACAGCGCCACCAGCCCATGGTCGCGATCGGGCGGCACATGGAGGACGATCAGGATGGGCCGGGGGAATTCCGCCGGCAGGGCGGGCAGCAGCGTGAGCAGCGCCTGGACGCCGCCCGCCGAAGCGCCGATGACGACCATCCCGCTCACCGCTCCCGCCGCTGGTAGATCTTCTCTTCCCGACTGAAGGCGGCAAAGCCGGCCGCATGGGCGGAGAAGCGCAGGCTTTCCTTATGGCCGAGCCCCAGGAACCCCCGCCGGACCAGCGACTCCTCGAAGAGGCCGACCGCCCGCTCCTGCAGATCGCGGTCGAAGTAGATCAGCACGTTGCGACAGGAGATCAGGTGCATTTCGCCGAATGCCGAGTCCGTGGCCAGGCTGTGGTCCGAGAAGACGACATTGGCGCGAAGGCTGCTGTCGAAGATCGCCCGGTCGTAATCGGCGACATAATAGTCCGACAACGAGGTGCGCGCACCGGATTTCTGATGGTTCTCGGTGAATTTGCGAATCTGGTCGAGCGGATAGATGCCGGCCTCGGCGGCTTTGAGGGCCTTGGGGTTGATGTCGGTCGCGTAGAACAGGGTACGCTGCTCCAGCCCCTCCTCGCGGAACAGGATACTGAGCGAATATACCTCCTCGCCATTGCTGCATCCCGCGACCCAGACCTTGAGCGAGGGATAGGTCCGCAGATGCGGGATCACGCGCTCGCGCAGCGCCCGGAAATAGCTCGGATCGCGGAACATCTCGCTGACCTGGACGGTCAGGTAGTTGAGCAGCTTCGCCAGCATGGCCGGGTCGCGCAGCAATTGCTCCTGAAGCGCGGAAAAGCTGGACATGCCCAGCCGTTCGCGCGCCTGGACCAGCCGTCGCTTGATCGAGGCTCGGGCATAATGACGAAAATCATAGTGATAGCGCCGATACAATGCCTCGAGCAGAAGCTCGATCTCGATGTCGTCGATATCGGATGCGGCAAGGTCGTCGTTCATCGCGGCATCCAGACGCGTACCAGCGACAACAGCTTGTCCACGTCGATCGGCTTGGCCATGTAGTCGCTTGCCCCTGCCTCGATGCAGCGTTCCTGATCGTCCGGCATCGCCTTGGCGGTCAGCATGATGATCGGTAGTTTGGCCCAACGCGGGTCCTTGCGGATCTCGCGGGTGGCGGTGAGGCCGTCCATCACCGGCATCATCACGTCCATCAATGCGAGATCGATCGCGGGTTCGCCGTTTGCCGCAGCCTTGGCCAGCGCATCCAGCGCTTCCTGGCCGTTGCGGGCGATCCGGACGATCACGCCGCGCGGCTCCAGGACGCTGGTCAGTGAATAGACGTTGCGGACATCATCCTCGACGATCAGCACATGCCGCCCCTCCAGCACCGCATCGCGACGCCGGGCCGCCTGGATCATCTCCTGCTGTTCGCTCGGCAGCTCGGACACGATCTGATGCAGGAACAGCGACACCTCATCGAGCAGTCGCTCGGGCGACTTGGCGCCCTTGATGATGATCGAGCTCGAATAGCGGCGCAGCTTCTGCTCGTCATCGGCGCTGAGATCGTGACCGGTATAGACGATCACCGGCGGGAAGCTGTGTGCGCCATCCTCCTGGCTGAGCGTCTCCAGCAGCGAATAGCCCGACGCATCCGGCAGCGACAGGTCGAGCACCATGCAGTCGAAGGTCTGGGCGCGCAGCATGTCCAGGCACTCGGCCGCGGTGCTGACGCCGACCGTCTCGACATCGTCCTTCTGGAGAAGGCGCGCGACCGCCTCGCGCTGGACGGTATCGTCCTCGACGATCAGCACGCGGCGCATCCGGCTCGCGCTGCGTTCCTGCAGGTTCTTCAGCACCTCGGCGAGCAGCTCGCGCTTGATCGGCTTGATGTGATATCCGACCGCTCCCAGGGATAGGGCCGTCTGGCTCTGGTCGGCCGCCGAGATGACGTGGATCGGGATATGCCGGGTAGCGTCTTCCTGCTTCAGCCGGTCGAGCACGATCAGTCCCGACTGGTCGGGCAAGCCGAGATCGAGCACCACGGCACTGGGGCGGTAGGTCTGGGCGAGGTGAACCGCTTCATCGGCGGTGCCGGCGACCAGGCACTGGAAGCCCAGTTCCCGCGACAGATCGCAGACGATCGAGGCGAAGACCGGATCGTCCTCGATCACCAGCAACTGGCGACCGCCGGGGATCAGCGAGTCACGGTCATCCTCCACCGCCCAGTTGGCCGCCGCCGTCGACCGGCGCGGTGCCCGGTCGGCGGTGACGGGCGCGGGCTGTGCCGGCGACGTCGCCGGATGGGTTTGCGCGGCCGACGTCACAGGTTGCACGCGGGCTGTCACGGCGGCCGGATCATAGTGCGTGGGGAGCGAGAGCGTGAAGATGCTGCCCTCCCCGGGGTTGCTCTCCAGCGTGATGCCGCCACCGAGCAGCCGGGCGAGTTCGCGCGAGATCGACAGGCCCAACCCGGTTCCACCATAGCGGCGGCTGATCGTGCCGTCGGCCTGGTGGAACGCCTCGAAGATCATACGCTGCTTCTCGGGCGAAATGCCGATGCCGGTATCACGGACGACGAATGCGACCCGATCTCCGTCGGCACGGACGTCCAGCCGCACCGATCCCTTTTCGGTGAACTTGAGCGCGTTCGAAAGCAGGTTCTTGAGAATTTGCTCCAGCCGCATCCGATCGGTCTCGACGCTGCGCGGGGCGCCCTCATCCAGCACGATCGCGAGATCGAGCCCGCGCTGCTTGGCCAGCGGCTGAAAGACCTGGCCCAGGTCGTTGCCGATCCTGACCAGGCTGACCGGCTCGGGGCGGATATCGACATGACCGGCCTCGATCTTCGACAGGTCGAGGATGTCGTTGATCAGCGTGAGCAGGTCGTTGCCGGACGCCTCGATCGTGCGCGCGAACTTCACCTGTTCGGCGGTGAGGGTGCCGTGGCTGTCGTCGCCCAGCAACTTGGCGAGGATCAGCAGCGAATTGAGCGGCGTCCGCAGCTCGTGGCTCATATTGGCCAGGAAGTCGCTCTTATACTGGCTGGCCTGTTCCAGCTCGCGGGTCTTCGCGAGGAGCGTCGCGCTGCCGCGTTCCAGTTCGTCGCGCTGATTCTCCAGGGCCTGTGCCTGTTCCTCCAGCTGGCTGTTGGTCTGTTCGAGCTCGACCTGCTGCTGTTCCAGCATCGCCTGGGATTCGCGCAGCGACCGGCCCTGCTCCTCCAGTTCCTCGTTGTTGACCTGCAACTCCTCGCTCTGCGTCTGCAGCTCGGCGGCCTGGCGTCGGGTTTGCTCCAACGCATCCTGCAATCGGCTGCGGAAGCTGGCCGATCGCAGCGCGACCCCGATCACGGGCGATGCCCGCTCCAGCAACTCCACCACCATCTCATCGATCGTCTCGAAGAAGCCGAGCTCCAGCACCGCATTCACGACATCGTCCGCCCTGGCAGGTACGATCAGCAGGTGACGCGGCTTGTCGCTGCCAAGGGCGGAGCCGATCTTCAGATACCGATCGGGAACGTCGTCGAGCTGGATCGGCGCGCCCTCGGCGGCCACCCGGCCGAGCAGCCCGTCGCGAAGGCCGAATCTCGCCGGCATATCGGCATTATCTGGAACGCCCAGCGTGGCGACACGGTGGAACTCGCCCGCCTCTCCCTTGAACAGCGCGCCGGCCTCAAAGCGCAGCCGGTCGGCCAGATACCCCAGCACCGCGTCGGCGATCTCCTCGACCGACCGGTCGCCGCGCACGGCGGCGGAGATGCCAAGCAGGCCGTCCTGCAGCCAATCCTCCCTGGCGCGCGCGCGCTGGTTGCGGCGGACCAGGATGAAGATCAGCAGGGTAAGCGCCGCCCCGATCATGCTGGAAACCAGGCCGCCGGCGATCGCCATCCGCGACGCGGTGGCCATCTCGGCGAGACGCTCCTTGCGAAGGCGGTTTTCTTCCTGCGCCATCGCGGCAAGATGCGTGCGGATCGCATCCATACTGATCTTGCCGCGATCCGTACCGACGATGGCCAATGCGCCCGTCAGGCCCCGCGTCCGGCGCGCGTTGATCGTGTCCTGCAATTCCTCCAGCTTGGCGCGGACATGACGGCGGAGTTCCGTGACATTGTCCTGCTGCACGTCATTGTCCTGGACCAGGTCCTGCAGGCGATCGAGGCTGGCCCCGAGCGTCCGGGTCGCGTTGGTATAGGGCTCGAGATAGCTGCTGACGCCGGTGAGCAGATAGCCGCGTTGACCGGTTTCCGCGTCCTGCACACTGGATAGCAGCTCGTCGACCGCGATCATCACCGTGTGGCTGTGCCGGATGGCGGCATCATCCTCCCTGAGGGTGCGTATGTTGTGATAGGCCAGTGCCCCGCTGATCAGGAAGAACGCCAGGCCGACGACCAGCCCTATCGTCGTCCAGGCGGAACGGCCACCGGAGCTATCGAACGAATTCCGGCGCTTCATGCACGTCTGTCCCCGCTGAACCTCGGCCATCGCATACCGTGCCTCCAAGAGAGAGCAAGAACCTAGGTTTCGACCTCGACCCGCTACCTGGGCCTCCACGCGGAATATTGCCGATGCCCAGAATAGCGGACGCGTTGGCGCGGACGGAATTGCCCAGCTTGACCCGATGGTAGCGCTATCGCTATCGTCATGAAAATAAAGACAAAATGGGAGAGTGCGATGATTCGCAAGACTGTCTGGGCTACCCGACACCCCTTGCTTGGCCAGCGAGCGACCCGGCTAACCGCCACAGTCCTCGCCTGTGCAGCGATAGCGGTATCACCGGCACACGCCCAGACCCCGAGCAATACGACCCGCGGTCCGGTCAGCGACCGGATGGTCCCCATTCCCACGCCCGCGCAGCCGGGGGCGATCACGCTGGATATCGGCCGCCTGCCAGGCGCGACGGCGCCGGAAGCCTGGCACAGCCAATATGGCAGCGTCTTCGCGCGCAATGTCGTGGTCGCGACGCTCACGCCGTTCCTGCCCGATCCGGCCAGGGCGAGCGGCACCGCGGTTATCGTCGCGCCCGGCGGTGGATTTCGCACCCTTTCGATGCAGAACGAGGGCTGGGACGTCGCCAAGGCGCTGGCGGCGCGCGGGGTAGCCGCCTTCGTGCTCAAATACCGCCTCAACCAGACGCCGCAGGACATGGCGGCCTTCGACCAGTCGATGAAGGCGATGGTCGCGCGCGGTCCGGGCGATCGGCCGTCGGCCGACCGGGCCGCCGCCAGCCTCGCGCCGCAGGTCGCCGATGCGCGCGCCGCCTTCGCCCTGGTCCGTGCGCGCGCCAGGGACTGGCATGTCGACCCGAGCCGGATCGGCATGATCGGCTTTTCCGCCGGCGCGATGCTGACGATGACGACCGCCCTGTCCGGCACCGATGCACGCCCCGCCTTTATCGGCAACGTCTATGGTCCCCTGGGCGCGGTGACGGTGCCGGCGGACGCCCCGCCGCTGTTCGCCGCCATCGCGGCGGACGATCCGCTGTTCGGCAAGGCGAATTTCGCCTTGATCGACAGCTGGCGCACGGCCGGGCGGCCGGTGGAATTCCATCTCTACGAACAGGGCGGCCATGGCTTCGGCATGTATCCGAAGGCGACGACATCGACCGGCTGGTTCGATGCCTTTGCCCGCTGGATGACGATGCACGGCTGGATGCGCGCGCAATAGGATCGCGCGTCCTCCTCCCTACCCCCTCTCCTTCCTTTCCCGTTTTCCGGAGACGTCCTGTGCTCAAGCCTTTGCCCGCTTTGTCGGCCAGCGTCGCCCTTTGCGCGCTCGCGATCGGCTTGCCCGGTTTCCCGATCGCGTCACGGGCGGACGCCCAGGCACTCAGCGTGTCGCCCGCGGAAACGCTGGAGGGGCGCGGCCTGAGCGTCATCATCGACCAGAACCAGTTCAGCCCGATCTTCTTCGACGAGAAGAATGCCGGCATCCAGATCGTCCTGCATGGCGAGCGGATCGCCACGGACGGCGCGGTGCGGCTCGACAAGACGCCCGAGCAATGGGCCCCGGTCCCGGCCTTTCTGGGGCGCAGCGTCGACCGGGCCACCAACACGGTGGTCGTGCGATCCGCCTATAAGGCGCAGGACCTGGGCTATCGCGTGCGCGTGACGCCGGAGGGCGACGGGGCCTTTCGCATCGCGGTTGACCTCGACCGTCCGCTGCCCGCCGCCATGGCGGGCAAGGCCGGCTTCAACCTCGACTTCCTGCCCAGCAGCTATTTCGGCAAGACCTATCTGATGGATGCCGCCGGCGGCCTGTTCCCGCGCCATCCGACGGGTCCGATGGCGAAGGACGGATCGGGCGATCCGCTGCCACTGGCATCGGGCGGGCATAGCCTGACCCTGGCGCCCGAGGACCCGATGACCCGCGTCTCCATCACCTCCGACACCGGCCCGCTGTCGCTCTTCGACGCGCGCGCGCGGGCCCAGAATGGCTGGTTCGTTGTCCGGTCGGAGATCGCGGCGGGCGCAAAGGACGATGCGGTCGTCTGGCATGTTCGCCCCAATCTGGTGAAGGACTGGGTCCGCCAGCCGGTCGTCTCCTTCAACCAGGCGGGCTATACGCCGGGCCGGGCCAAGGTCGCGCTGATCGAGCTCGATCCGAACTTCCCCGCCCCGCGCGAGGCGGAACTCGTCCGCCTGGGCAGCGATGGCGAACAGGTCGTGCTGCGCGCCGCCACCAGCCCGCGCGGACGCTATACGCGCTATGACTATGCCGCGTTCGACTTCTCGTCGGTGCGCGCGCCGGGCGTCTATGCGATCCGCTATGCCGGGCGCACCACCAACCCGTTCCGCATCGCCGCCGATGCCTATGCCCGGATCTGGCAGACCTCGCTCGACACGTTCATCGCCGAACAGATGGACCATATGGGCATCCGCGAACAATATCGCGTCTGGTCCGCGCCCTCGCACCTCGACGATGCGCGCCAGGCACCGCCCAATCATGTCCATTTCGACGGCTATCGCATGGGCGCGAACCTGGACTCCCCGTTCAAGCCCGGCGAGCACATCCCGGGGCTGGCGGTCGGCGGGTTCCAGGATGCCGGCGACTATGACATCCAGACGCCCGAAAACGCGCAGGTCGTCCGCGACCTGGTCTGGGCGCGCGAACTCTATGGTCTCGACTGGGACGAGACGAGCATCGACGAGACCGCGCGGGCGGTCGAGATCCGCAAGCCCGACGGCGTCGAGGACGCGGTCCAGCAGATCCGCCACGGCACGTTGCAATTGCTCGCCCAGTACAGGGTCTTCGGCCATGCCATCGTCGGCATCGTCGACCCGGCCCTTCGCCAATATGCCCATCTGGGGGATGCCGGCTCGCAGACCGATGGCCGCCGGTTCGACGCCGCATTGAAGCCCGGTGAGGTCCGCGACGACGCGTCGGGCACGGCCGACGACCGCTGGGCCTTCACCACCGACCTGCCGGCCAACAATCTGGCGGTGGCCGGCGCGCTGGCGGCGGCTTCGCGCGCCTTGCGGCCGAGCGATCCCGCCATGGCGGACGAGGCGTTGGCGGCCGCGAAAACGCTATGGGCGCGGCAACAGACCGGCAAGGTCCAGTCTGGCGACGGTCGGGACGACAGCGCCTCGCCCCGCTCGGCGGAGGTCGCCAACGTCGTCGCCACGGTCGAACTGCTGCTGACGACCAAGGACTGCGTCTATGCCGACAGGCTGCGCCGCCTGCAGCCGGCGATCGCTCGGACCTTCGCCTTCACCGCCGGGCCAGCGGTGCGCGCCCTCCCGCTCATGGACGCCCGGTACCGCGCCGCCATCGCCGGCGCCGTGCGCACGTTCAAGGCCCAGACCGACCGCGATCTTGCGAGCAATCCGTTCGGCGTGCCGATCACCGAGGGGAGCTGGGCGGGTTCGAACCAGGTCGTCAGCTTCGGCGCGACCATGCACCTGCTGCACGGCGCCTTTCCGGCGATCATCGGCAACGACTATACGCTCAACGCCATCGACTATGTGCTGGGCCGCCATCCGGCGAACAACCTGTCGCTGGTGTCGACGGTCGGCACCGCATCGAAGCTGATCGGCTATGGCCATAATCGTGCCGACTACAGCTTCATCCCGGGCGGGCTGGTACCCGGCGTACTGATCGTGAAGCCCGATCTTCCCGAAGCCAAGACCGACTGGCCGTTCCTGTGGTTCGAGAATGAATATACCGTCAGCACCACCTCGGCCTATATCCTCGCCGCGCGGGCAGCCGAGGCAAGCGCGGCGGAGGCGCGGTGACCATAGGCGGCCATCCAGGACGGATTTGGTCGCTCGGCTATACGCAGGGAAGTTCTTCGCGCGCGTAGCCGGAAGGGCTCCGTCGATCCGCGTGCGAAGAACGTTTGATCTATCGACCAACGGCCGAAGCAACGCATCCGGTTTCGCGCAATTGGCAGATCGAGGACGATGCCCGAAGCCTGCTGTCGGCCCCCGCCTTTCGACGGGCGCCGACAGCCGCGTTCAGAAGCGCGCCGGCTGAGCGTAGCGGCTACGCTCTTCGTGCACCTGATCGGTGGTATAGGCGGGGGCATCCGGGTCGAACGAGTTCCAGCCGCTCTCGCGATAGCTGGCGCCGCGCGTCGCTGCGGTCACCGAACCATGGCGGTCGAGCACGGCCTCGGCTTCGCCGACCAGTTCGTCCGGCACCTTGGCGCTGACGAGCGAACCGCCGCGCCGAACACCCTCGGCATAGACATGGGCGTCGTTCTCGTCATGCCCGGCATCCTTCAGCGCACCGACGATGGTGCCCGTCGCCGCGCCGCCCGCTGCGCCGATGCCGGCGCCAGCAGCCGTTGCCGCCAGCCAGCCGGCCGCGACGATCGGCCCGAGACCGGGTATGGCCAGAAGCCCGAGCCCTGCGAGCAAGCCGCCCGCCCCGCCCAGCATCGCGCCGGTCGACACGCCACGGCTGACATCGCCGTCGTCGTTGACGCCGTCATGATCGCGCGTACCATGATCGTCATGATGCCCATCGGCATTGCTGGCAACGATGCTCAGATCGCCATGCGCGATGCCGAGCTGTTCCAAGTCGCGCACCGCGGCGGTGGCATCGGTATAATTATCGAACAGTCGAGTGATGGTCTGTGACATATATTCTCTCCTAATGAAGTCGATCAGCGCGCGGTGATGTTGCCCTTATAGTCCAGCATCACCGTCATCCGCTTGCCGCCCTTCGTCGCCGCACCCTGCCAGAGGCCGTTCTGCTTGGTCAGCTTGGAAGCGACCTTGTAGCCTGCTTTCGCAAAGCGACCGC
>NZ_JAVIZS010000002.1:0-5000 GCF_031453475.1 Sphingomonas sp. SORGH_AS_0438 | reverse complement strand
AACCCGAGGTGCATTGGGAGGGCCAGCAACAAAAACGACATAGGCGGGCTTGCGGAGCAATTGGACAAGCTTGGCAGTTGTCTCGATCGCTGAAAGGTCGAATGCGCTAGGCCGGCAGGGGATTAGGACTAAATCCGCGACCTCGACCGCGGCACGGGCAGCGCTATCGGCATGAGGCGGCGTATCAATCACGATCCATTCGGCACCCTGCTCCCGAGCCTGACGGATTTTAACCGCAAGCCTTGGTGGTGGGCTATCGATTACCTCTGGAGGCTTATCCTGTCGCCAAGCCGCCCATTGACTGGCTGTTGCTTGTGGGTCGGTATCTACGATTAGGGCTATTGTTCCGGCATCCTGGGCGGCTGCAGCGAGATGGATCGCCAACGTCGTTTTTCCTGCCCCCCCTTTTTGACTGATGATCGCGATCGTCGGCATTGTCGGCTCTCCAACGTGTCGACAGTTCGACATGTGACTTGTTTTCTGCTCATACGCGTAAGGGAGATGGACCACTAGAGGCTGTTATGAACCTATGGGAAGTTGAGCGACTTGCTTCATCATGAGGCATGCGAAGGCGACCACATGAAGTCCGGCGAGTGTTTCGGCGTAGCGTTCATAATCTTTGACGAGGCGGCGGAAGCGGGTTGCCCAGGCGAATGATCGTTCGACAACCCAGCGGCGTGGAAGCAGCACAAAGCCGCGTTTGGCTTCAGGCAGCTTGACGACCTTCAGGGCGATACCGTGCCCGGCCGCGGCATTGGCGGCGCGCTCGCCGGTATAGCCCTGGTCCACCCAGGCGATCTCGACGTGACCATCGGTGACGGCCTGCACGGTGCGGGCGAGCCGCTCCACCTCACCGCGATCCTCGGCGCTGGCGGGTGTGACATGCAGCGCCAGCAGATGACCCAGCGTATCCACCGCCATGTGGATTTTCGAGCCTTTCTTGCGCTTGCCCCCGTCATAGCCGGCGCGTTCCCCGGTCTCGGGCGTCGATCGCAGCGTCCGACTGTCGATGATGGCGGCGCTGGGTTCGGCCGGGCGTCCTGCGGCCAGTCGCAATACACCGCGCAGATCGTCCACCATCGCCTCGAAACAGCCCGCTGCCAGCCAGCGTTGCGTCTGTTGGTACACCGCAGCCCAGGGCGGCAGGTCGTTCGGCATCCATGGCCACGACGCGCCCGTCTTCACGATGTAACGCAAGCCGTTGAACACCTCGCGCAGATCATGTTTTCGCTGGCCTGCATCCTCCCGCTGCAACAGCAGGTATGGCACGATCAGCGATCATTCCTCGTCGTTGATGTCAGACGGATACGGCTTGCGGCAAACACCCATCCAAAATCGGATGAAACAGCCAATCCTCCAAGTCCATAACAGCCTCTAGGTATTACCGATACAGGCCGATACTTGGTCAAAGCGCAAGCTAGTAAAGAGCAAGAACGGCTTCTCTTGCGCCCATTCGGAAGCATTATGGCGGTGTAATCGCCATTTTGAGGTCCCTTCAAAGGATGTTTTTCCAGGTTTTGATGTGACCAAAATCTATGATTTGGCCGTTTCGGGTTTTCACCTCAGATCGTAATTTTCTTGATAATAGAATCTATCTTGGGTTCCGGATCATAATGAGACTCACGCTCCAGTGTATCGATCCGCGCGCCTAGCCGAGCCAGCACCCGACCCATCGGACCGCTCAATGTCGCTTGCGCCAGCTCGCGGCACGACAGACGTGACAACATCGCGGCCTGCATCTCCCGCCGATCCACTTCTGCTTGGACAACATCGTCCGGTGGGGGCGCAGACCACATCCAACGCGGCAGATAAGCGATGACCGCTTTGGGCAGAGCAAATCGATAAGCATTGGACGTCTGAGCATAGCGAGGGCCGGCTCCCTGGGCCTCGATCCGCTTGAAGCGTCGCTGGCGTATAAGGAAGCCGATCCCCTCGAGCTGGTTGAGTGCCCGTGCAACAGTGGCGCGACCAAGAGCCGTCGCCTTGGCGAGGTGGTCATAGCTAGGAAACACTTGCCCCTCGTTGAGCCTAGCGAGTGCGAGTAATTCCTCATAGACGCGCACCGCCGCAGCGGTGAGCGCGGCAATGGCACGCTCGCTACGCGATAACCTTCGGGTACCCATGCGCTCCTCGCGTGCCAAGCGTCGCCCGGCGTCGAGCGTACGACGCGCGATCCGCAGCAACCGATCGGTTTCCCCTTTTGCGGGCACGGTAAAGAACATGCGCTCGAAACTTCCCGCTTCGATACTGCTGCGCCGCACCGGCGCGCTCGTGCGATGTGGCGTGCGAGTACGTGTACGCTTGCTTCCTCCCATCCGGGTGAGAGCGGTCGCCATTGCTTCGCCCAAGGTAAAGGCGGTCATCGTCCATCCCCATTGGGGCCGGAACCAGGATAAAAGAATTCGTGGCGCGAAGCGCGCATCCTTGAACAAATGTTCGATCAGGGGTATCTGGAGGGAGTGTTGGCTCCGGTTCGACGTTTGGCGACGTCGCTCCATTTGATACCCTTGGGATGCCCGGCCTTCGTGCCGGGCTTTCCTTTATGTGGTCACAGCCGCATTCCATATATCGTCGGCACAGCCCGCCGACCCGCAGGCCAGTTCTCGCAGGATTGGCCCAAGCGGGAAAGTGTTTACGGTTCGTGCTATCGAGTATGAATTCAAAAAATTGAGGCCGCAGGCGTGAAATTTGCCTGAAAGTTCGTGCTATCGAGTATGAATTGGACCGAAAGTTCGTGCTATCGAGTATGCTCAATCCACGACGATCGTTTCCCCCTCTGTGACATTCGCCCCCGATTCGAGGATGAGTTCACAGTCCGGCTTGGTCCGCGAATCGCCCAACGCATCCTGACCCGAATCCGGATTAGCCTCTTCATCGCAAATGGCAGGACGGCGGGTTATTGAGACTCGCACCGGATTGGCTTTGCGACCCCGGCGCCTCTCCTCATGCTCATCCAGTGTCTCGACCAGTTCGATCCGGTAGTCCGGAATGGCATCGCTACCGGCGATCTGCTTCAGCGCCGCCCGGAAATTGGCGATGGGGTTCTGATAGCCAATCTGCAGCCGGAAGGTGGCAATATCGAGATCCAGTCCCTCCCCTTCGTCGGTTGATCGGGCTACCTCATAGATGCGCCGCTCGATTGGACCGAGCTGGAAGTAGGCGGCGGCATAATCGAGTACGTGCCGGTCGAGCAGGATTGCCCGAAACAGCCAGTCGCACAGCCGGACCTTCACTGCCTTCAGTCGACGTTCGCCGCTGCGCGATCTGGAATAATGAAGCTTGGCCTCAGAAAGCCAAGAAAAGAAGCCCTCCTCGCCTTCACCACCCGCCTCAATATTGGTTTTGATCTGTGTCCCCTGCAATCGCTCCAGCGCTTCGGACAGGCGGGCATAGGAGCGCGCGGAGTGGTTGCTGCCGGTTACGGTGAACAGGTCATGCGCAGTGAAGATGAAATCCTGATCGACCGTCTCGCCCAGCTCAAGTTTGGCTGCCATTAGGCTGGCGATATAGAGAACGATCTCCTTGTCATAGATCGTGGCCACGCCACTTGCCGAAGGTCGAACCTCGATCGACACCTGATCGGTCTTGTAAGTCAGCGGCTTCATCCAAGCCGTCTTGGCGAGCGCAAAAAAAGGGAAGGCCATCAGCGATCGCTCACCACGGATTTCCCCCTGGAGAGGGCTATCGAGCAAGAAAAGGTCACTCTGAGGGGTCGCCGTGGCCCTGCGATCCTTCGAGCGCTTGGTGGACTGGCGAGCCATCAGCCATTCATACTCGAAAGCACGAATTTTGCGCACTCTTGAGCACGTTCCATAAGGAAAATGGCATGATTTAGCCCTTCAATTCGTGCTTTCGAGTATGAATTCATCTCTACCATCTCATATGAAGCGTATGACTGTCGACAAGCATACATATATACATAGTTTGCGCATTAACTTGCCTACTACATCTAGACACCTTGCTCCTTTTGAAAGTCGGTTACCATTCAGTGACATTATGAAAGAGAATTGTGAAAGCCATGAATGGTAGGCTGTTACGCACATCGCCTTGGCTTACAAATACGGCCGTTTGGGAAAGAGGACGCTTGACCAACACACCCTATCTGATCGGCTATGCCCGCGTGTCGAAGGGGGATGAACAATCGAACACGGCACAGGCCCGCGCACTAAAGGCCGCAGGTTGTTGGCGCGTGTTCGAGGAAACCGCCAGCGGCGGGCGCTGGGACCGCCCCAATCTTCACGAGATGATCGGCCAGCTGCGCGAGGGCGACGTGGTCGTGGTCTGGAAGCTCGACCGGCTCTCGCGCAGCCTGAAGGATCTGCTCCACATCATGGATCGGATCGAGGCAGTAGGTGCGGGCTTCCGCTCGCTGACCGAAGCCATCGACACCACGACGGCGGCTGGACGGATGATGATGCAGATGGTCGGCAGCTTCGCCGAGTTCGAACGGGCCATGATCCGCGAGCGGACCAGCGCCGGCCTCGCCCAGGCGCGTGCGGAAGGCCGGATCGGCGGACGCCGGCGCAAACTGGCTGAGCAACAGCGTCGCGAGATTGCCGAGTCCGTCACCTCCGGCCGCAAGTCGGGTGCCGAGATGGCCCGGCTCTACGGCGTCAGCGAACCCACCGTCTCGCGCATCGTCGCGGCGTATCGTCAGCAACAGGGCGGATAGGCATGAGGCGCCGCCACAATCTGGCTGGCCAGCTGACACGCCGGCCCAAGCCTCACTAGAAATCCATAACGATGCCAAAGGCACAAGATGCACTTGGAAACAGTTACGATCGGCAAAGTGTAGGAAGACACACACCAGCTTTGCATAGCGGACGTTTGGCGAACAAAATTTCTTGAATTACAACGATTTAGCGGGACCGTAGCGCAGCTATAAGTCATTCTGAAGCTTATGAAGGCAGTGCTACAGTGCTGCTACAGCAGCCTTTTAGATACAGAAACGCGCAGGCCTTAGTGAGTAGCAGCTTGCCAAGGTTTGTTGTTGGCTGTGA
>NZ_JAVIZS010000001.1:3232500-3872942 GCF_031453475.1 Sphingomonas sp. SORGH_AS_0438 | reverse complement strand
CCCGAAACATCAAACAAACGACCATCCACCCCCCTTCCAGGAAGCCAGGTCGTCCGATCTGTCCGGCGTCGCAGCCAACCAAACCATCCGGTCCGTCGCTGCGGTGACGCGCCCTCTAATCATCACACCACAAACCGTCAAACGGTTTTCGTCACGGATGCGACTTTTTTTCGTCGCAGGCCTGTCATGCCGTTGGGTCGGCCGGGGTGGTCGCCAGACTGCGCGGGTAATCTGCAGCAACAATCCGCGCCTTGGCGAGGAACCGCCGCCATGGTCCGGCTCTTCCGCTTGAGCGGGTCTTTCCTCCCGCAATGGATCGTCCCGATGGAGATGCGACTTGGCCGAACGGCAGTGCGACGTGATCGTGATCGGGGCCGGCACCGCCGGCCTCCATGCCTATAAGACCGCGACGGCGCGAGGCGCGGAGACCGTCATCGTCGAGCGGGGCGCCGGCGGGTCGACCTGTACGCGGGTCGGCTGCATGCCGTCCAAGTTGCTGATCGCCGCGGCGCGTACGGCCCGAACCTGCGAAGGGGCCGGGCGATTCGGCGTCGAGACCGGACCGGTGTCGATCGATGCGGCCGCCATGTGGGCGCGCGTGCGGCGCGAGCGGGACCGCTTCGTCGACGCGATCCTGGAGGAATATCACGCCATTCCCGATGCCGACCGCATCCACGGCACAGCCCTCTTCACCGGCAAGGACAACATCCAGGTAGAAGGGGAGCGAATCGTCGCGCGACAGGGCATCGTCATCGCCACCGGGGCCCGGCCGATCGTGCCCGACAGCTTGGACGCGGTCCGCGATCTCGTTCACACGCATGAGACGATCTTCGACCTGGATCACCTTCCCCAGGCAATGGCCGTGCTGGGCGCGGGGCCGGTCGGGCTGGAGCTCGCGCAGGCCTTTGCCCGGCTGGGCGTGGCGGTCACCCTGTTCGATCCCGGCGACACGATCGGCGGTCTAGCCGATCCGGAGACCAACGCCGCCGCGATCAAGGCCTTGGGGCAGGAAGTGACGCTGCACCTGGGCGTCGAGGCGAAGGCCGAGCCGATGGACGATGGCCGCGCCCGCCTGTCCTGGGACGGCGGCTCGGCCCTGGTCGACCTGATCCTGGCCGCCACCGGGCGTCCGCCGGAGCTCAAGGAGCTGGATCTGGACCAGACCGGCCTGGAACTGGACGATCACGGCACGCCGCTCTTCGATCCGCAGAGCCGGCGCTGCGGCGACAGCGCCATCTTCGTCGCCGGCGATGCCAATGCCTGGCGGCCGGTGCTGCACGAGGCGGCGCGCGGTGGGCGAATCGCCGCGACGGTCGCCACCGGCGGCGAGGCGCCGCGCACCCTGCCCGCCTTCGCCATCACCTTCACCGAGCCGAACCTGACCGAGATCGGCATGGCGTTCGACGATCTGCCGGACGATGTTCGGATCGGTTGCGCCAAGGTGGCCGATAATGGCCGCACCACCGTTGATGGCGCGACGCAGGGGTTGGTCCGGCTCTATGCCGACCGGGACGGCACATTGCTCGGCGCCTCGATCGCCGCGCCCGAGGGCGAGCATCTGGGCCATCTGGTCGCGCTGGCGATCGATCAGGGGATGGATGTGGCGCGCTTCGCCGACCAGCCCTGGTACCATCCGACCGTCGAGGAATTGTTGCAGATGGCGGCGCGCGACATCACCGGGTCCGAAGATCTGCTGGTCTGACCTGCGACGCTCAGCCGGCCGGTCCCATCCGGGACCGGCCGGCCGGACATCATTCCCCGGTCGTGGCGGCGTTGCTGTTCTCGCCCGAGGGATCGGCCTTGCCGCCACGGCCCGAATAATCGATCTCGGTCTGGCCGCCATGGCCCAGGAAGCCGCTATTCTCGCCGGCATCCTCCTTGTCCGTTTGCGGGTTGGGATAGGCGCCGCCGCCGCTCTCCCCGCCCTGTTGCTTGGCGGGCGTGTCCTGCACGCCGTCGCTCCGGCCCTTGGCACCGTCGCCGCCGGCGGCCTGCATGGGTTGCTTGTCGGTCATGGTTTTTTCTCCTCCGCCACCCAACGCGCGGGGCCGCGAGCGCGTTGCGCTGCCGGAACGTCTGCCCCACATAGGTGGGTAAGATACAGGGACCAACGATGGCAGATCCGTACCAGATTCTCGGCGTGGCACGCACCGCGACCGAGGCCGATATCAAAAAGGCCTATCGCAAGCTCGCCAAGGAGTTGCACCCCGACCGCAATACGGACAATCCCAAGGCGGCCGAGCGGTTCAGCCAGGCGACCAATGCCTATGACCTGCTGTCCGACAAGGACAAGCGCGCCCGCTTCGACCGGGGCGAGATCGATGGCGACGGCAATCCCGCCGCCCCGTTCGGCTATGGCGGCGGCGGTCCGCGCCCCGGCGGCGGCGGCGGCTTTCGCAGTCAGGGCTATGAATTCGGGGGCGGCGAAGCCGATGTGGGGGATATTTTCGAAGGACTGTTCGGTGGCGGCCGGTCGCGGGGCGGCGGCGGCTTTTCCGGCGGGTTCGGTGGCTTCGGCCGGCAGGCGCCGTCCAAGGGCAGCGACATCCAGTATCGGTTGCAGGTCCCCTTCACCGATGCCGCGACGCTGACGCCGCAGCGGGTGACGCTGGGCGACGGCAAGGCGATCGAGGTGAAGCTGCCCGCCGGCGTCGCGACCGGTACGCAGATGCGCCTCGCCGGCAAGGGTGAACCCGGCGCGGGTGGCGCGGGCGACGCGATCGTGACGATCGAGGTGCAGCCGCACCGTTTCTTCACCCGCGATGGCGACGACGTCCGCGTCGACCTGCCGATTGCGCTGTCCGAGGCGGTGCTGGGCGCGAAGGTGAAGGCGCCGACGGTCGAGAATCCGGTGATGCTGACCGTGCCGGCGGGCACCAGCTCGGGCAAGACCTTGCGCCTCAAGGGCAAGGGATTCCACAAGAAAGGCGGCGGTCGCGGCGACCAGCTGATCACGCTGATGGTCGATGTGCCGGCCGAGGATGCCGGGCTTCGCGACTTTGTCGAGGGCTGGGCCGCGACACAGGTCGGGAACCCGCGCGCCTTTATGGGCGTCTGACGTCCCTGTGGACGATATCGGTGAACTGACCCCGGAGGCGCGGGCCCATCATCATGGCAGGACCCGCGCCAGGCTCGATCGGCAACTTGCCAAGGTGCGACCGGGCAGCTATGCCTTCGAGATATTGAAACGGTCGGCGCTGGGCGTGTTCAACGACGGTTTCACCCATGCCGGCAACCTCGCCTATCTGGCGCTCATGACGCTGTTCCCCTTCTTCATCGTGGCGGCCGCCGTGCTGTCGCTGCTGGGGCAGAGCAACGAGACGGTGCGGACGGTAGAGGGATTCCTCCACGTCCTGCCGCACGACGTGGCCGACATATTGGAGAAGCCGATCTCCGACGTCTTGAAGGCGCGGACCGGATCGCTCCTGTGGCTGGGCGGACTGATCGGCCTGTGGACGGTCGGTGGGTTCGTCGAGACGATCCGCGACATCTTCCACCGCGCATATGGCGTGAAGGCGACCGCGCCCTTCTGGCGGTCGCGCCTGTCGTCGTCGGGCGTCATCATCCTGTCGGTGGTGGTCGCGCTGTTCGCCTTCCTGGCGCAGGGCGTGCTGACCGCCGCCGAGCAGTTCGTCTATCGCCTGCTGCCCTTCGCGCGCGACTGGGTCGGGCTGATCGGCCTGTCGCGCCTGGTGCCGGGCCTGGTGATGTTCGGCGCGCTCTACATGCTCTTCTATTCGGTCACCCCGTCCAAATATCGCTATAGCGACTGCCGCAAATGGCCCGGCGCGCTGTTCACGACGGTCTGGTGGGTGTCGATGACCGCGCTCCTGCCGGTGGTGCTGTCGCAACTGGGCGGCTACGACCTCACCTATGGCAGCCTGGCCGGCGTCGTCGTCATGCTGTTGTTCTTCTACATCATCGGCTTGGGACTGGTATTCGGCGCGCATTTGAACGCGGCACTGGCGGAACCGGCCGAGGAGGCGCTACAGGAACCCAACACGACATCGGCACCGGCGGGAGCGGCGCCAGTTTAAGGGTTTCGGCGTGAACGGATTGATGACAGGCAAGCGCGGGCTGATCATGGGCTTGGCGAACGATAAATCGCTGGCCTGGGGCATCGCCAAGCAATTGTCGGCGGCAGGCGCGGAACTCGCCTTCTCCTATCAGGGCGAGGCGATGGCGAAGCGGGTGCGGCCGCTGGCCGAACAGCTCGGCACCGCAAGGCTGTTCGACTGCGACGTGTCCGACATGGCGGCGCTGGATGCCACCTTCGCCGCGCTGGCGGCGGAATGGCCGACGATCGACTTCGTCGTCCACGCCATCGGCTTTTCCGACAAGTCGCAGCTGCGCGGGCGCTATTACGACACCACGCTCGACAATTTCCTGATGACGATGAACATCTCCGCCTATTCGCTGGTCGCGGTGGCGCAGCGGGCGCGGGCGATGATGCCCAACGGCGGCTCGATCCTGACGCTGACCTATTATGGCGCGGAGAAGGTCATTCCCCATTACAACGTCATGGGCGTGGCCAAGGCGGCGCTGGAGACGAGCGTCAAATATCTGGCGGTCGACCTGGGGCCGGACAATATCCGCATCAATGCCATTTCTGCCGGCCCGATCCAGACGCTGGCGGCGCGCGGCATCGGCGACTTCAACTATATCCTCAAGTGGAACGAGCTGAACGCGCCGCTGCGCCGCACCGTGACGATCGAGGATGTCGGCGGCGCGGGGCTGTACATGCTCAGCGACCTGTCCTCGGGCGTGACCGGCGAGATCCATCATGTCGATGCCGGCTACAACGTCATCGGCATGAAGGCCGAGGACGCGCCCGACATCGCGCTGGCCTGAGCCATGATCGCGATCCGGCCCGCGCGCGGCGAGGACGTCGCCGCCATCGACACGCTGCTGCGCGCCTGCTTCCCCGCGCCGCATGAGGCGAATCTGGTCCGCGACCTCTGCGCGGAAGGCGACATGGTGCTCGTCCTCACCGCCTGGGACGAGGAGGAGAGCCGCGTCGCCGGCATGGTCGCGTTCAGCCGCATGAACGTCGAGGTCGGCGGCAAGCCGGTGAGCGCGGTGGCGCTGGCCCCGGTGGCGGTCGCCGCCGCCTATCGCCGGCACGGCGTGGCCGAGGCGCTGATCACCGCCGGGCTGGAGCGGCTGGAGATGGAGGGCGTCGTGCTCTGCTTCGTGCTGGGCGAGCCGGAATTCTACAATCGCTTCGGCTTCCAGGCCGATGTCGCCCAGGGGTTCGAGACACCTTATGCGGGCGAATTCCTGCTGGCGCTGCCGCTCCAGGGCGGATTGATCCCCTGCGGCGTGCGTGGCCCCGCCACCCATGCGCCCGCCTTCACGCGATTGGGCAAGGACGCATGAGTTGGAACAGCTTCGGACGGGTGTTCCGCTTCACCACCTGGGGTGAGAGTCACGGGCCGGCGATCGGCGCCGTCGTCGATGGGTGCCCGCCGGGCCTGCCGCTCACCGAAGCCGATATCCAGCCCTGGCTCGACCGGCGGCGGCCCGGCACCTCGCGCTTCACCACGCAGCGGCGCGAGCCCGATGCGGTCCGTATCCTGTCCGGCGTGTTCGAGGGGCGGACCACCGGCACGCCGATCAGCCTGATGATCGAGAATGTCGACCAGCGGTCGAAGGATTATGGCGAGGTCGCCAAGGCCTATCGCCCCGGCCATGCCGACTATGCCTATGACGCCAAGTACGGCTTTCGCGACTATCGCGGCGGCGGCCGCTCCTCGGCGCGCGAGACGGCGAGCCGGGTCGCGGCGGGCGCGGTCGCCCGCGCGGTGATCCCGGGGGTCCGCATCCGTGCCTGGGTCGAGGCGATCGGCGGCGACGCGATCGATCCCGCCCGGTTCGATGATGCGGCGATCGACGCCAATCCCTTCTTCTGCCCCGATCCCGTCGCGGCCGAGCGCTGGGAGGGCGTGATCGATGCGGCGCGCAAGGCTGGGTCGTCGCTGGGTGCGGTGGTGGCCTGCGAGGCGACGGGCGTGCCCGCCGGCTGGGGGGCGCCGCTCTATGCCAAGCTCGATTCGGAGCTGGCGGCGGCGTGCATGAGCATCAACGCGGTCAAGGGCATCGAGATCGGCGACGGCTTCGCGGCGGCGGCCCTGTCGGGCGAGGCGAATGCCGACCCGATGCGCCCCGGCGCGGACGGTCCCGCCTTCCTGGCCAATCATGCCGGCGGCATCGCGGGCGGCATCGCCACCGGCCAGCCCATCCGCCTGCGCGTCGCTTTCAAGCCGACCAGCTCGATCCTGACCCCCGTCCCGACCATCACCCGCGACGGCGAGGCGACCGAAATCGCGACGCGCGGCCGTCATGATCCATGTGTCGGTATTCGCGGTGTTCCGGTGGTCGAGGCGATGGTCGCGCTGGTATTGGCCGATCAGGCGTTGCTCCACCGGGCTCAGTGCGGATGAGTACAGGAACTATTCTCTAGTCTGCGCCGTTACTTGCTCCGTATAATCGGAGAGAAAACATGCGTATCATCCTTCCCTTGGCGGCAGCGATGCTCGCTTTGCCTGCCATCGCCACCGCCCAGACTTCGACCACGGGCGGAACGACTGGCCAGACCGGCACGATGGGTACGGGCACGATGGGTACCGGCACCATGGGCACGGGCACGATGGGTGGCACCACCGCCGGTCAGAGCACCGGCACCCAGACCACGCCCGGCACCCGCAGCACGACGCGCGGCAAGCGCGGCAGCGGCAAGATGAGCGGCGGCGCGACGACCGGCGGCACCATGGGCGGCTCGACCGGCACCAGCACGACCGACCCCTATGGCGGCACGGCCGGCTCGACGTCGGGCAGCATGGGCGGTACCGGCACCATGGGCGGCACGACCACGGACGGCACGATGGGCGGCACCGGGACGACCGGCGGCACCATGGGTGGCACGACCGGGACGACGACCGGCACCATGGGCGCGCACGACCCCGCGCTGATCAATAACGGCAGGGGGCGTGGCCTGAACGGGCCACGCCCCCTTCGTCATGACAGGAGATCGCCGATGCGTATTTCCACTTTTGCGATGATCGCGGTCATCGCCCTTCCCCTACCCGCCATGGCACAAGTCGCCCGCGAACCGGTGGAACAGAAGGTGCCGGCCCCCGGTGCCACCGCTACCCCGACCGCACACGACGATCCTGCACCCACTTCCCCTGAAGCCCGACAGAGTGAGCGCGCCGCCCCTGGCGAGGCCGTGCCGACCAACGAGGCTCCGGCATCGCGTCCGCCCGTCGAGCAACCTGTTCCACCCGCCGACGATCCCTCCAAACGCTGATTCGACAAGATCGTCCGGCATCTCCGGATGCTCTGGCGAAGTAGCGATCCATCGCATTCCGTGAGAGCAGGATGACGTCGGCTTGACCCAAGCCGTCATTGCGAGCGTAGCGAAGCAATCCAGGGCCGCGCGCGTTACGCCCTGGATTGCTTCGCTACGCTCGCAATGACGATCCCAAGGCGAAATCCTGTGATCATGCTCTATGGAGTGCACTAATCACCTTGTTGCCATGACCGCTTGGTGCCTCTCACATGGGTTTGTGTCGGCATTGCCAGTAGCACGTTGTTGCATTGCTCAGTTCAATGCCCGCATCCCGTATTCCGCGAATTGAATTAGACGTGAAACCGCACTCTTCAGCGGCTCGGTCACGAGCGTCCGTCTTAAATTGCCGGTTAACGATTGAGACCGGAAGTCTTTGCAATCTTTGCGCGACCAATTACCCGATGACCGGCCAATCCATAGTCTAGATCATGACGAACGTGGCTGCCGGAATAGGATCAACGGCAAACGCTGCAATCCTCAGGTGCCGGTAACACCGGCATAGCGTGGCGGAGACGGAGGGATTCGAACCCTCGGTACGGTTTCCCGTACGACGCTTTAGCAAAGCGTTGGTTTCAGCCACTCACCCACGTCTCCGGATGCGGCAGGCGGCGGCTATAGCCAGCGTTTCGCCCGGGATCAACCGCCTTTCCATGCGACGGATCGTGCAATCGTTCATTGCATGGCAAGGCTGGGGTTGGTTAACCGGGGCGCGGTCCTCGACAGGGGCGGTTCTGGCTAAGGGGCGATGATGGTAAAGTGGCTGACAACATGGGCGGCGGTGACCGCCATGGGCGCAATGCCCGTCGCGGCGCAGGTGCGGACCATCGATCCCAATCGCGCCGTCGATGGCGATCTCGCCGGGCCGCCGCCCGCCTCGACGCCGCCCGCCGCCAGCCAGCGCCCCTATTCCCCGCCCGCCGAGCAACCGGCCCCCGTGCCCGAGACGACCACGCCCCTGCCGCAGGGCTCGAGCCCGCCCGCGCAGCAGGCGCGCGCCAATGCCACCACTCAAGCCGCCGACACCTTCGAGCGCGATGACCTGATGGCCGCGGGCGAGGGCGTATTCGGCAAGGGCGCGGAAGGGCTGGCCGGGATCATCGAGAAGATCCTGAAGGACCAGGGCCGCCCCAATGCCTATATCGCCGGGCGCGAGGCGTCGGGCGCGTTCGTCGTCGGCTTGCGCTACGGCTCGGGCGTGATGACCCACAAGGTCGAGGGGCAGATGCCGGTCTATTGGACCGGACCGTCGGTCGGCTTCGATGTCGGCGGCGATGCCAACAAGGTGTTCGTGCTCGTCTACAATCTGTACGACACCGAGGAGCTGTTCCACCGCTTCCCCGGCGCGGAAGGGCGTCTCTATGCGATCGGCGGATTCGCCGCGACCTATCTGCGGCGCGGCAATGTCGTGCTGATCCCGATCCGGCTGGGCGTTGGCTGGCGCGCGGGCGTCAATGTCGGCTATATGAACTTCACCCACAAGACGCGGTGGCTGCCCTTCTGAGCGAAAAAATCCACGGCCGGAAACGGGCGATCAAGCCTCTATAAAGTCACGGCAATAGCCCGCCCGCGGAGGCGCGACCCAATCGGGCGCGATGCTGGGCACTGGTCGCGCCCCCGCCCCCGCGCTAGCCTCGCGATCATGGCCACGATCGCAGTCTACAGCCTGAAGGGGGGCGTCGGCAAAACCACCATGGCGGTGAACCTGGCCTGGTGTGCGGCGACCCTGTCGGCGCGCCGCACCCTGCTCTGGGACCTTGATCCGCAAGGCGGCGCGACCTTCCTGCTCGGGGCGGAGCGAATCGGGCTGGGCCAGGCCCATGCCGTCTTCGCCCGCGACATTTCGCCCGACAAACTGATCCAGCCGAGCGGCATCGACCGACTCGACCTGCTACCCGCCGACCAGTCGCTGCGCGGGATCGACCATTTCTTCCACGGACTGGGCAAGAAGCGGCGGTTGCAGCGCCTGGTCGAGGCATTGGTCGGCCGGTACGACCGGATCATCCTGGACTGTCCACCCGGGCTGACCGAGACGACCGAGCAGGTGATTCGCGCCGCGACGTTGATCCTGGCCCCGGTCATCCCCTCCCCCCTGTCGCAACGCGCCTTCGAGGAGGTTGCGCGGCACCTGTTATCGGCCGGCGGGCGTCACGCGACGATGCTGCCGGTGTTCAGCATGGTCGATCGCCGCCGCGCGCTGCACAACGCCGCGCTTGCCGCCGCGCCCGACTGGCCGGTGATCCCGATGGCGAGCGCGGTCGAGGCGATGGCGGTCCACCGCCAGCCGCTCGGCCGCTTCGCCCCCACCAGCCCGGCGGCGGAGGCGATGGCCCGGCTGTGGACGGGGGTGGAACGGCGGCTGGCGCAGGGCTGAACCGACCGATACCCCGATCCCATCCCGGCGATGGCGGGATGGGATGCGGGGAAGCGTCCGAGCCCGCCGCGCCTTACAGCACGAACCGGCTGAGATCGGTGTTCCGCGCGATGCCGGCGAGTTGCCCGTCGACATAGGCCGCGTCGATCGTCAGCGTCTCGCCCTTGCGATCCTCGGCGTTGAAGCTGACTTCCTCCAGCAGCTTCTCCATCACCGTCTGCAAGCGGCGCGCGCCGATATTCTCGACCTGCCCGTTCACCTCGGCGGCGATGCGCGCGACCGCGGCGATTCCATCCTCGGTGAAGGCGATGTCGACCTGCTCGGTCGCCAGCAGCGCCTTGTACTGCGCGGGCAGCGATGCCTTGGTGTCCGACAGGATCGCGACGAAGTCCGCCTCGGTCAGCCCCTTCAACTCGACGCGGATCGGCAGACGGCCCTGAAGCTCGGGCAGCAGATCGGACGGCTTGGCGACATGGAAGGCGCCCGAGGCGATGAAGAGGACATGGTCGGTCTTCATCGGCCCGTATTTGGTCGAGACGGTCGTCCCCTCGATCAGCGGCAGAAGGTCGCGCTGCACGCCCTCGCGGCTCACCGAGCCGCCCCGCACGTCGCTGACCGCGATCTTGTCGATCTCGTCGAGGAAGACGATGCCATTCTCCTCGGCATTGGACAGCGCGACGCGGTTGACGTCGTCCTGGTCGAGCCGCTTGTCCGCCTCCTCCTCGACCAGCTTGTCCCAGGCGGCACGGACGTTGATCTTGCGCTTCTTGAGCGGCGGGCCGCCAAACGCCTTGCCCATCATCTCCGACAGGTTGATCATGCCGACATTGCCGCCGCCGCCGGGCATCTCGAACGGCATTTGCGGGGCCTGCTCGATCTCGATCTCCACCTCGGTCTGGTCGAGATGACCGTCGCGGAACCGCTGTTCGAAGGCGGCGCGCGTCGCCTGGCTCGAATCCTTGCCGACCAGCGCATCGAGCAGTCGGGCGAGCGCCGCCTCCTCCGCCTTGTCCTTCACCGCGACGCGGCGGCGGTCCTTCTCCAGCCGGATCGCTTCCTCGACCAGGTCGCGGGCGATCTGCTCCACGTCGCGGCCGACATAGCCGACCTCGGTGAACTTGGTCGCCTCCACCTTCACGAAGGGCGCGTCGGCCAGCTTGGCGAGGCGGCGGCTGATCTCGGTCTTGCCGCAGCCGGTCGGCCCGATCATCAGGATGTTCTTGGGCGTCACCTCGTCGCGCAATTCGGCGTCGAGATGCTGGCGGCGCCAGCGGTTGCGCAGCGCCACCGCCACCGCGCGCTTGGCATCGGACTGGCCGATGATGTGCGAATCGAGCGCGGCGACGATCGTCTTGGGCGTCAGTTGGTCGTTCATGGAATCAGAAGCCTTGATCGGCGGACAGGGAAGGTCGGAAAGGCGGGGTCGCGTCAGCTCGCGCTGTCGAGCGACTCCAGCGTCAACCGGTCGTTGGTGTAGACGCAGATCTCGGCGGCGATCTTCATCGCCTTGCGTGCCAGCGTCTCGGCATCGGGTTCGTAATCGGCCAGCGCCCGCGCCGCCGACAAGGCATAGTTGCCGCCCGATCCGATCGCCGCAATCCCCGCCTCCGGCTCCAGCACGTCGCCGTTCCCGGTCAGGATCAGCGTCACGTCCTTGTCGGCGACGATCATCATCGCCTCCAGGTTGCGGAGATATTTGTCGGTGCGCCAGTCCTTGGCCAGCTCTACCGCCGCGCGCATCAGCTGCCCGCCATGCCGCTCCAGCTTGGCTTCCAGCCGCTCGAACAGCGTGAAGGCGTCGGCGGTCGCGCCTGCGAAGCCGCCGATCACCGCGCCGCCGTCCTTGTCGGTCGCCCCCAGCCGCCGGACCTTGCGCGCGTTGGGTTTCATCACCGTCTGGCCCATCGACACCTGGCCGTCGCCGACCACCACGACCTTGCCGCCGCGACGGACCGACAGGATGGTGGTGCCGTGCCAGACCGGCGCAGCGCCACCGCGTTCATTCATGTTCCCGCTCATGCTTCGCATGTAGGCGTGGCGCCCGCCGGTTCAACGTGGGCGCGTGCGCCGCATCACGAACCGAGCCGGTCGACCTTGGCCTTGAGGTCCGCCAGTTCGGACTTGAGCGCCGCGATCTGGTCGTCCTTGGCGGCGGCGCTGGCGGCGGAGCCCCCCGGGCTCGCGGCCGATGCGGGTGCGGCGGCGGCAGGCTCGGCACCGGGCTTGAACGCTTGGGTCGCCGCCTCGAACATCGCCATGTTGCGCTTGGCCATCTCCTCGAAGGGGGAGCCGGCGAACGCCCCCTCCAGCGCCGAGCGGAACTGCAACTGGTTGCGGCGGAAGCTGTCCATCGACGCTTCCAGATAGCTCGGCACCATCGACTGCATCGAATCGCCGTACATGGAGATGAGCTGACGCAGGAAACTGACCGGCAGCATCGTCTGGCCGCGGCTCTCCTCCTCCATGATGATCTGGGTGAGGACGTTGTGGGTGATGTCCTCCTCGGTCTTGGCGTCGACGACCTTGAACTCGCGGCCCTCGCGCGTCATCGCCGCCAGATGCTCCAGCGTGATGTAGGAGGAGGTCTCGGTATTGTAGAGCCGGCGGTTGGCATATTTCTTGATGATGACCACACCGCCCGGATTCGGCTTCTTCATGGCAATGCCCCCCTCTCGCTGTTTATAGGGGAGACTAGGACCATGGTTGACGCGCCGCAACACGGGGAGCGACGCTGCGCATCATTTTTCCGTGCTGCGCAGTAACTTCGGCAAGATCCTGCCGGAAATCGGGAAATTTGCGGCTGGTACCGCCGAATGCGCGCTACTCCGCTGGATCGAGACCGGTCGAATGCCTAGATAGGCCGCGCCTATCACCAGGGGATTTTCCAACGTGACCGCACCCACCGACATCGTCATCACCGCCGCCAAGCGCACGCCCGTCGGCGCCTTTCTGGGCGCCTTCGCCGCGACGCCCGCGCATGAGCTGGGCCGGGTGGCGATCACCGCCGCGCTCGAACAGGCCGGCCTGTCCGGCGAGGAGGTGTCCGAGGTCATCATGGGCCAGGTGCTGACCGCCGCGCAGGGCCAGAACCCCGCCCGCCAGGCATCGATGGCGGCCGGCGTGCCCAAGGAAGTGCCCGCCTGGGGCGTCAACCAAGTCTGCGGCTCCGGCCTGCGCGCCGTGGCGCTGGCGGCGCAGGCGGTCGCGACCGGCGATGCGACGATCGTCGTCGCCGGCGGCCAGGAGTCCATGTCGCTCTCCCCCCATGCGCAGACGATGCGCGGCGGCACCAAGATGGGCAATGTCAGCCTGGTCGACACCATGGTGCATGACGGCCTGACCGACGTGTTCAACGGCTATCACATGGGCATCACCGCCGAGAATCTGGCCGAACAATATCAGGTGACCCGCGCCGAGCAGGATCAGTTCTCGGTCCGCTCGCAGAATCTGGCGGAGGCGGCGCGCGCCTCCGGCCGGTTCAAGGACGAGATCGCGCCGGTGACGATCAAGGGCCGCAAGGGCGACACCGTCGTCGAGCAGGACGAATATATCCGCGCCGGCGCGACGATCGAGAGCGTGTCGGGCGTGCGCCCCGCCTTCAAGAAGGACGGCACCGTGACGGCGGCGAACGCCTCGGGCCTGAACGACGGCGCGGCGGCGATCGTGGTGATGACCCGCGCCGAGGCGGAGAAGCGCGGCAGCCCGATCCTGGCGACGATCCGCAGCTGGGCCTCGGCCGGCGTCGATCCGTCGGTGATGGGCATCGGCCCCGTCCCCGCCACCAAGCGTGCGCTGGAAAAGGCCGGCTGGACCGTCGCCGATCTCGACCTGATCGAGGCGAACGAGGCGTTCGCGGCGCAGGCGCTGTCGGTCGGCAAGGAGCTGGGCTTCGACGCGGACAAGGTGAACGTCAATGGCGGCGCGATCGCGCTGGGCCACCCGATCGGTGCCAGCGGCGCGCGCGTGCTGACCACGCTGATCTACGAGATGCAGAAGCGCGACGCCGCCAAGGGCCTCGCCACCCTGTGCATCGGTGGCGGCATGGGCATCGCCATGTGCCTCGAGCGCGACTGACATAGGGCCGGATCGGATGTTGCAAGCCTGCAACATCCGTTCATGAAATTGTCATGTTGCGTCGAGATGTCTTGCCCAACCCCCTGATTCAGGTTCCTTTGTGTCGAAAGGCACAAAGCCTGTTCCAGGGGGTCCATCTTGTCCATCACGCGTTTGCTGGGCGCTTCGGCGCTCGCCTCTACCCTTTTGCTCGTCTCCGGCGCGGCCTTTGCGCAGGGCGTTCCCAATGTCGCCAATCCTACGCCCGCACCGGCCGAGACCCAGGATGCCGTCGAAACGCGGCAGGATGCGACGGTCAGTTCCGATGGCGAGACGCGCGAGGACGGCACCATCATCGTCACCGGGTCGCGCATCCCGCGTCCGGAAACCGATGGTGTGTTGCCGGGCCTGCAGATCAACGCCGCGCAGATCCAGAGCCGTGGCTTCACCAACGCGCTCGAGGCGCTGAACGACCTGCCGCTGGTCGGCCCGGGCGCCAGCCCGCTCAACGGCAATAATGGCGGCCAGGCCGCAAGCCTGGGCGCAGGGTTCGTCGACCTGCTCGACCTGGGGACGCAGCGCACGCTGACGCTGGTCAACGGCCGCCGCTTCGTGTCCGGCAACTCCGCCTCGCTGTTCGTCGAGGGCAATGCGACCGGCGCGCAGGTGGATGTCAACGTGATCCCGGCCGCCCTGATCCAGCGCGTCGACGTGGTGACGGTCGGCGGCGCCGCCGCTTATGGTGCGGACGCGGTCGCGGGCGTGGTCAACTATATCCTGCGCGACAATTATGACGGCGCGCAGGTGCGCGGACAGAGCGGCCTATCGTCGCGTGGCGACGCGGCCCAGTATCAGCTGAGCGGAATAATCGGCCGCAACTTCGCCGATGGTCGCGCCAACCTGACCCTGGCGGTGGAATATAACCGCAATGACGGCCTCCAGGCCGACTCGCGCGCCTTCCGCCTGGCGCGGACCAACTCCTATACCAACCCGTTCAACGGTTCGGTGCGCAACCCGAATTTCGGCTCGGCGATCATCGACGTGACCGGCAGCAACAATGGCGCGTTCCTGCGCAACTCCGATGACGGCCAGCCGGCCAACGCCTTCGACGCCGGGTTCATCAACCAGTCGTTGAGCTTCAACGGCACCGTCCTCAACTCGCTGGTCGCCGCCTCTGCGCTACCGACCCCCTATACGCCGATCGCGTCCGGCACCACGCGCAGCAACTTCGTGACCTTCGCCAACGGCATGGCGCCGGTCGGCGTGCGCGTGAACGCGACCACCGCCGCAGGCGCGGCGACGACGATCGCGACGCCCAATGCCGCCTTCTTCGGCACCACGGCGCAGGTCATCCAGGGCACGCCGGGCGCGGGCTATATCTCGGGCAACGGCTTGAATGGCCGGCAGCAAGCTATCACTAACCTGCCTCTCACCACTTTTGCGCCGACCGCGCTGCCGAGCGGTGTCACAGCGGCACAGGTCTTCTCGCAGTTCGGCGTCACGCCCCCCTCAGGGGCCAGCCCGACCCAGCTCAACACGCTGGCGCTCAACGTGCTGCAGGCCAACCGGTCTACCGCGCGCGAGTTCTTCGCGGCCAATCCGAACCTGAACATCAACTATTTCGTCGGCACCTTCGTGCCCGGCGTGCCGCGCGTCCTGAACACCGACACCACGCTGGTCACCGTCCGCTCCAACGCCAATGGCGGCACCGTGCAGGTGCCGGTGAACCAGGTGCTGCCGTTCGTATCGGTGCCTTTGGAGTTCAACGCCGACGGCAGCCTGCGCCCCTATACGCTGGCCAGCGGCATCTCGCCGACCACGCCGCTCACCATCGGTCAGGCGAAGGGGTCGAATGGCGGCTTCTCCCGCTCGATCGAGAACATCGTCCTGCGCACGCAGCAGGATCGCTACATCGCCAATCTGAACGGTAAGTTCGACCTGACCGATGAAGTGACGCTGTTCACCGAGAACACCTATGCCAACGTCCGCAACGTCTCGCTGAAGAACTCGCCCAGCCAGAACTTCCTGTCCAACTCGGCCGAGAACGCGCCGCTGCTGCTCAACGTCAACAACCCGTATCTGACCGCGCAGAGCCGGGCCGTGCTGGCGTCGGTGGGCGTGACCGCGAATGCGACAAATGGCGGCAACTTCGTCGTCACCCGCCAAAACCAGGACATCTTCGGCGATAACCCGTTCATCGCCACCAGCGAAACCTATCGTATCCTGGGCGGTGCCCGGTCGAACTTCGACCTGTTGGGCAAGGCGTGGCGCGCCGAGGTGTCCGGCACCTATGGCCGGTCGGTGCAGCGCACCCGGACCAGCCAGATCAACGATATCGAGTATCAGCTTGCCCTTGATGCGGTCGACCAGGGTCTGGCGACGACGGGCGTGGCGAACGGCAACATCGTCTGCCGCGCGCAACTCTTTCCCGGCCAGTATCTCGGCCGCACCCCGATCGGCACCACCTTTAACGTCGTCCGCCAGCCGGGCGCCGATGGCCTGCCGACCGAGAGCTTCTACACGCCGACCATCACGCAGGAGCAGATCAACGGCTGTAAGCCGCTGAACCCGTTCGGCTACAACAACATGTCGGAAGAGTCGAAGGCCTATGTCCGGCAGAACGTGCAGTTCCGCAACGTGTCGCAACAGACCTTCCTGGAAGCGTCGCTGGCGGGCGGCGTGTTCGATGCGCCGGCCGGCGAGGTCTCGGTCGCGCTGTCGGCTCAGTATCGCAAGGAAGAGCTGGCCTTCAGCAGCAACGAGCTCAACCAGCTCGGCCGTGGCCGTTCGGCGCCCTCGTCCAACTTCGGCGGCTATACCGAAACCTATGAGATCGGTGGCGAAGCCCGCATTCCATTGACCGGCGAAGACTTCCTGCCGTTCCTGGGTTCGCTGGAGTTCGATCCCGCGGTCCGCGTCGTGCAGCAGAGCGGCCGCGCCGGCTCGTACCGCAACCGCTTCGGCACGGTGATCACGCCGGAGGCCAAGGGCGATCCGCAGACGATCTTCACGCTGGCCGGCATCTGGAAGCCGATCCGCGACATCTCGTTCCGCGGCAACTACACCCGTTCGGTCCGCCAGCCCTCGGTGACCGAGCTGTTCCTGGGCGGCCAGCCCAGCTTCTCGACCCCGACCGATTATTGCAGCCAGGGCAATATCGACCAGGGTCCGCAGAGGGTGAACCGGCGCAACAACTGCCGCGCGGCGGTGATCGCCAGCGGCAATGCCAACGACACGGGCACGGCCGACGCCTTCCTGGCGACCTATGTTCCGCTGGGCGTCGGCCTGCAGGGCACCTATGACGGTACGCCGTCGCTCAGGCCGGAAAAGGGCGAGAGCTGGACGGTCGGCACCGCGATCACCCCGCGCTGGGTGCCGGGGCTCACCTTCTCGGCCGACTTCATCAACCTGAAGCTGCGCAACCAGATCGTGCCGACCACCTTGGCGCAGGCGATCCAGACCTGCTACGACAGCCCGACCTTCCCGGACTCGTCACCGCAGATCGGGGTCAACACCTGCAGTTCCTTCTCGCGCGACGCAGCCTTCCAGGTGGCGAACGGCTATTCGATCGGCTTCCTCAACCTGGGCTCGATCGACATCCGCGCGCTGAACCTGGCGATGTCCTACCCGATCGACCTGGGCAATGTCGGCCAGCTGATCCTGCGCGGCAGCGCCTATCACCTGATCCGCTACAACACCTCGGCCTCGGGTGATTTCTCCGACACGCAGGAAACCGCGGGCTCGCTCTTCCGCCCCAAGTGGAAGACGCAGCTCCAGGCCCGGTACGAGAAGGACGGCTTCTTCACCCAGGTCACCTGGAACTGGCGCAACAAGACGAAGATCTTCTCCAGCGGCCTGCCGGCGACGACGGAGCTTTATCCATATGTCACCTATTCGGCGCTCAGCGTGTTCGACCTGGCGATCGGTGGTGACGTAACCGACCGGTTCCGTATCCAGTTCGTCGCCAACAACATCACCGACCGCAACACCTATGGCGAGCTGGGATACCAGTTCCAGGACTATTACGACCAGATCGGGCGTCGCTTCTCGGTCGCGGTCACGGCCAAGTTCTGATCGGCAGACGATCTCGAATCCTTGGGGGCGGTCACCATTTCGATGGTGGCCGCCCTTTTCATGAGTGGCGGATCACCGCCCGAAGCGGCGGCCGAGCAGCGTCAGCAGCTCATATTGCGACAGGCCGCTCACCGCCGACTGGCGGGCGAGGTCATAGTCGATCGCGATCCAGTCCCCCTCTGCCAGATCGGGCGCGGCGCTGACGTCGAGCGCGACCAGGTCCATCGACACCCGGCCGATCACCGGCAGCACCGCCTCGCCCACCCGTGCGGAGCCGCTGTTGGAGAAGGCACGGACATAGCCATCGGCATAGCCGAGGTTGATGATCGCCACCTCGCAATCGCGCGGCGCGGTCCAGGTGGCGTTATAGCCGACCGGATCGCCCGCCGCGACGTGACGGCGTTGCAGCACCTGCGCCTCGGGCGTGACCACCTGCCGCACCCGCCCGGCATAGTCGCCGCGCGGCACCCCGCCATAGAGCGCCAGTCCCGGCCGGGTCAGGTCGAAATGATAGTCCGCCCCCAATGCGATCCCCGCCGAATTGGCGAGGCTCATCCGCCGCGCGCCGGTCCGGCCGGCGAGCGCGGCGAAGCGGCTGCGCTGTTCGCCGTTCATCGCGCTATCCTCGTCGGCACAGGCGAGATGGCTCATCAGCGTCTCGACCCGAAGCCCGTCGAGCGCGCCATCGGCAATGTCGGCGGGGGCGATGCCCAGCCGGTTGATGCCGGTATCGACCATCACGTCGCACGCGCCGCCGCCGCCCGCGCGCCAGCGGGCGATCTGGGGCAGGCTGTTCAGCACCGGCCGGGCGAACCCCGCACGCGCCGCCGCCATGTCCTCGGCCCGCAGGCCGTGCAGCACCGACAGGGTCAGGCCCAGCGGCGCCAGCGCCTGCGCCTCCGCCCAGGTGGCGACGAAGAAATCGCGACAGCCGGCCCCGGCGAGACGCTCGGCGACGCCGTATGCGCCCAGGCCGTAACCGTCCGCCTTGACGGCCGCGCCACAGGCGGCCGCGCCGCTCATCCGGTCGAGCAGGCGCCAATTGGCAATCAGCGCGTCGCCGTCCAGGCGCAGGCGCAACGGAGCAGGGATATCGATCACCCGCGCGGGCATAGGCCGGTGCGCGGCGTCCGTCGACCCGCCCCCGCTACCGGGTCGCGGCGCGGCGCAGCCGGTCGTGGATCGCCTCGCCGATGCCGGTCGCGGGCAGCGGCGCGACGGCGATGCGGGCACGGTCGCTGGCATCGGCGCGGTGCAGCGCGTCGAACAGCCGCGCCGCCGCCTCGGTCAGGTCGCCGCTCGCAGACAGCGTGTCGTCACCCTCCACCCCGTCGAAGCCGATCAGCCATTCGTCCGCCTCGGCCCAGCGCGCGTCCAGCCGCAGCGGCTTGGCGGGCGCATAATGGGTGGCGAGCTGGCCCGGCGCGGTGATCGTGTCGCCCGCCGGCTTCTCGCCGCCCGACACCAGCCGCCCGAGCACGCGGCCGATCGCCTCGGCGGTGACCGGCCCCGGCCGCAGCAAGGTCGCGCCCGCCACGATCGTCGATTCCAGTCCGGCGGCGCAGGGGCCGTCATCGATCACCAGCTCCGCCGCCGCGCCCAGGCTGGCGACGACATGCGCGGCGCGGGTCGGGCTGATGCCGTTGCTGCGGTTCGCCGAGGGCGCGGCGAGCGGCCGGTCCGCCGCCACGAGCAGCGCGAGCATCGCCCGATGCGCGGGCACGCGGATCGCCACCGTTTCCAGCCCCGCCGTGACCAGCGCGGCGATCGGCGCGCCCTTGCGCAGCGGCAGCACCAGCGTCAGCGGTCCCGGCCAGAACGCGTCGGCCAGCGCGGCGGCGGTCGCATCGAACACCGCCAGCCGTTCCGCCTCCGCGCGGTCGCGGACATGGACGATCAGCGGGTTGAAGCTCGGCCGCCCCTTGGCCGCATAGATGCGCGCGACCGCCGCCGAATCACCGGCATCGGCGGCCAGGCCATAGACCGTCTCGGTCGGGATCGCGACGAGTCGGCCGGCGCGGATCGCCATGGCCGCCTCGGCAATGGCGGCGGTGCCGTAGCGTCGGACGAGCGGGTTTGGTTCGGCCATCATGTTGCGCCTATATCAGCGCAAAACCCCGGAGAGAAACGTGCCCTTCACGCCCCCCGTCGCCGAACAGCGCCTTGTCCTCGACACCATCGTCGGCCTCGCCGATCTCGCCGCCAGCGATCGGTTCGCCGCCGCCGATGCCGACACGGTCGACGCGGTGCTGGAGGGGGTGGGCCAGTTCGCCGCCGGCGAATGGGCCCCGCTCGCCCGGGTCGGCGACACGGTCGGCGCGCAATGGACGGCGGACGGCGTGGTGATGCCGGCGGGCTATGCCGCCGCCTACCACGCCTATGTCGAGGGAGGCTGGGGCACGATCGGCGCACCTGCCGACTGGGGCGGGCAGGGCCTGCCCTTCGCGCTCCAGACGGCGGTGCTGGAGACGCTGGGCACCGCCAATATGGGCTTCGCGCTCTGCCCGACGCTGACGGTCGGCGCGATCGAGGCGTTGCAGCATCACGGCTCGCCCGCGCAGCAGGCCGCCTATCTGCCGCATCTGTCGACCGGCGAGTGGACCGGCACGATGAACCTGACCGAGCCGCAGGCGGGCAGCGATGTCGGCGCGCTGCGCGCCACCGCCACCCCGCGCGGCGACGGGACGTGGAGCATCAAGGGGACGAAGATCTTCATCTCCTTCGGCGACCATGACATGGCCCCGAACATCGTCCACCTCGTGCTGGCGCGCACGCCCGACGCCCCCGCCGGCACGCGCGGGATCAGCCTGTTCCTGGTGCCCAAATACCGGCTCGACGCGAACGGCGCGCCCGGCGACTTCAACGACGTGCGCGTGGTGTCGATCGAGCACAAGATGGGCCTGCACGCCTCGCCCACCTGCGTGCTGTCCTTCGGCGACCATGACGATTGCGTGGGCGAGCTGATCGGCCCCGAACATGGCGGGATGCGCGCGATGTTCACGATGATGAACAACGCGCGCCTGAACGTCGGCCTGCAAGGCGTGCAGGTGGCGGAGGGCGCGACCCAGGCGGCGATCGCCTATGCGCTCGATCGGGTGCAGTCGGCGCGGGCGGGCGGCGCGGACCGTGCGCCGGTGCGGATCGTCGAGCATCCCGATGTCCGCCGCATGTTGCTGCGCATGAAGGCGCAGACCCAGGCGGCGCGCGCCCTGGTCTATTACGCCGCCGGTCAGGTCGATCGCGCGACGCTGGGCGATGCGGCGGCCAAGGCCCGGCTGGAGATGGTGACGCCGCTGGCCAAGGCTCATGCCACCGACCTGGGCAACGAGGTCGCCTCGCTCGGCATCCAGGTCCATGGCGGCATGGGCTATGTCGAGGAGACGGGCGCGGCGCAGTTCTTCCGCGATGCCCGCATCACCCCGATCTATGAGGGGACGAACGGCATCCAGGCCGCCGATCTGGTCGGACGCAAGCTGGGTCTGGACAATGGCGGGGCCTTCGCCGCGCTGATCGACGACCTGCGCCGCGAAGCACAGGCCGAGGATCTGGTCGTGCTGGTCGGGGCGTGCGACGCGATCGGTCGCCGCCTCGCCACCGCCGATGCGGACGATCGGCTGGCGGCGAGCTATCCGTTCCTGACCATGATGTCGGTGGCGCTGTGCGGCGTGCTGCTGGAGCGCGAGGGCCGGGCGCTGACCGGCGAGGGCGATTTCGAGACGATGAAGCGCGCCAGCATCCATTTCTATCTGGAGCAGATCGTGCCGGAGGCCCTGGGCCTGCGCGCGGCAGCAAGCGCCCCCGCCACCTCGCTTTACGCGCTGCCGGCGGCGGCGTTCGCGGCCTGATCGCTCAGCGGTCGATCCCCGCTACGGCCTGGTCCTTGGGGCGGCGACGGGTTCGTCGCCACAGGATCAGGCCGGTGATCGTCATCGTCGCGCTGGACAGGCCGGTGACGATGAGGACGCCCCGCCACACCGCGCCCAGGCCCCGGCCGCCATGCAGGTCGAGCACACCGGCGGCCGGCATGTCGAGCGGATGGGCGGAGACGGCGGTGGCGCTGCCCGTGTCATCCGCCACCTTGACCGGCGCGATCCGTGCATCGGCGAAGCCGACCGTCCAGTCCGGATCGCGCTCGGTCGGCCAGAGGATCGTCCGCACGAGGGCGTTCGGGTGCAGGTCGGCGGCCCGGCCCAGCACGACCGCCAGCGGTTGCGCGGGGCGCGCCATCGGCCGGGCCAGGGCGGACGGTTCCGACCGGAGCCGGGGCGGCCCGCCCGCCAGTCGCGCGAACGGCGCGGGCATGGCCAGCCAGGTCCCGGTCAGCGCGAGCAGGAACAGCGGACCCACCGACACCAGTCCCAGCAGATGATGGCCGGCGGCCAGCCTGCCCCGCCGACGCCGGTGACGCAGCACCTGCCGCCATCCGCCGCCATGCGGCCATCCGACATAAAGGCCGGTCAGGCAGCTCAGCATCAGCGCCAGGCCGAGCGCGCCGACGATCACCCGCCCCGCGCTTCCCAGTCCCAGGCCGTGATGCAGACGCTCCAGCACGGCGACCAAGCCGGCATCATGTCCCGCCACCGCGAGCCGATGGCCGGTCGACGGATCGAGATAATAGTCCGTGCCCCGCGCACCCGTCACCGGCGCGGTCGTCGCGACCACGACCGCCTCGCCGGGCCCGGCAAGCGTCAGCGCGGCCACGCGGGCCCCTGGCGTCAGCACCGGCCGCACCCGATCGACGAACAGGTCGGGCGACAGCATCGGGGAGCCGCTGGCCGCATGGCGATCGGGATGCAGCAGCCGGTCGAGCGTCGCGCCGCCGACCAGCGCCGCACCCGACAGGGCGATCGGCAGGATCAGCACCGCCAGGATCAACCCGATCCACCCCAGCGGCGCGGTGCGCCCGCGCGTCTTCATGCCCCCTGCCTTTTTCATGATGGCGGGGTGCTGCCCCATGGCCCCTGCCCCGTCAATCGCGGCGTGGCGGTCAGGCGTCCGCCCAGCGGCGCAGCAGATTGTGATAAACGCCGGTCAGCGTCACCGTCGCGGGCTCGCCCTGGCCCTGCGCGGCGGCGACCATCTGTACGCCGCGATCCAGCTCGAACAGGATGCGCCGCGCGCCGTCGTCGCGCACCATCGACTGCAACCAGAAGAAGCTGGCCACCCGCACGCCGCGCGTCACCGGCGTCACCCGGTGCAGGCTGGACGCCGGGTAGAGCACCATATGGCCGGCGGGCAGCTTCACCACCTGCGGCCCGAACTGGTCCTCGATCACCAGCTCGCCGCCGTCATAGGCGTGCGGGTCCTCCAGGAACACCGTCGCCGACAGGTCGCTGCGGATGCGGAAGTCGCTGCCCCGTTTCATCCGGATGGCATTGTCGACATGCAGGCCGAAATCCTGCCCGCCGGCATAGCGGTTGAACAGCGGCGGAAACACCTTGAGCGGCAGCGCCGCCGCCACGAACAGCGGCGACCGGCCCAGCGCGTCCAGGATCAGCCCGCCCGCCTCGCGCGCCGCCGGCTGGTCCTCGACCAGCTGCTCGTTGCGCTTGGCGAGCGCCGCCTGCGGGCCGGAGGTGACGTTGCCATCCACCCAGTCCCCGGCATCGATCAACGCCCGGACCCGCGCGACGCCCGCCGGGTCCAGAACATCGGGAATCGCGATCAACATGGCCCACTCCGTCGCCACCCCGACCCGGGGCCGGGGCGGCGTAGCATATCAGAAGCTGTAGAACAGGCTCAGCACCGCCTGCCGCCGGTCGCCGGGCATCGCCCAGCCGCCGGTTACCGCCCCCGTGGTCGCGTTCACGTTGCTGCGCACGGTCGTGAAATATTTGGCGTCGGTGACGTTCTGCACATTCAGCTGCGCGGTCAGCCCGCCGCCGAAGCTATAGGCCAGATAGGCGCGGTGGATCAGGTAATCGTCCACCCGGAACTGCGTGCCATTGGCCAGCACCGGCGAATAGGTGGCGAACTTGCCCTGATAGGTCAGGCCATAACCCAGCTCCAGACCGAAGGGCAGCGTGTAGGTGGTGAACAGGCTACCCGAATGGCGCGGCGTCTGCGGCAGGGCGGTGCCGCGCTGCGGGTCCGGGTTCGCCGCCGAATTGCCGCAGCCGCTCAGGCCCGGCGTCGCCAGGCACCGGTCGGACACGGATTGCCGCACCTCGCTGTCCAGATAGGTGTAGTTGGCGAAGATCGTCCAATGCCGCGTCAGGCTGCCGGTCGCACCCAGCGCGATGCCGTCGACCCGGCTGCGCCCGTCGAGCACCTGCACCTGCGGCGCGGCGGGGTCGTTGCTGGCGACGCGGTAATTGGTCCGCTCGTTGCGGAACACCGCCGCGGTCAGTTCCAGCCGGCGGTCGAACAGCCCGGCCTTCACCCCCGCCTCGTAATTGCGCGCGGTTTCGGGCGCGACGTCGCAGGGCTGGAACAGCGTGTTGCCGGTGGCGGTCGGCACGCCGCAGCCCAGCCGCACCGTCGCCAAGGACGGCGTCTTCGCGTTGCCATAACCGGCGTAGAGGCTGACATTGGCGACCGGGTGGAACACGCCACCGATCCGATAGGAGAAGAGCCGCTCATGGCTCTGTTGCGGCGCCTGTTGCAGCGCGGTCAGCGGGGCCGTGCCTGGCGGCGTCACCGCCAGCGGCAATTGCCGGAAGGATGCATCCTGCACCTCCCACCGGACGCCGCCGTTCAATTCGAAATAGCGGCCCAGCTCCAGCGTGTCGAAGGCATAGACCGCCAGGTTGCGCGTCGTCGACTTGGACTGGGCGGTCAGCGTATAATGGGTCGGCCCGG
This sequence comes from Sphingomonas sp. SORGH_AS_0438, assembly GCF_031453475.1. Lineage (NCBI taxonomy): Bacteria > Pseudomonadati > Pseudomonadota > Alphaproteobacteria > Sphingomonadales > Sphingomonadaceae > Sphingomonas > Sphingomonas sp. SORGH_AS_0438. Next base: position 3,848,292 of record NZ_JAVIZS010000001.1, on the reverse strand, counting down.
CATAGTCGGTATTCGGGTTGGCCAGGCTGATCTGCGGCAGCAGGATCGGCGCGCCCGCCGCGTTGCGCAGCAGGCTGGCGGTGTCGATGCGATAATCCTCGATCGTGCCCGACAGGCCGATATTGGCGACGTTGCGCACGCCGCCCTTTTCGCCCCGTTCCCAGCGCAGGTCCGTCTGGTTGTAGAGGAGCTGGTTCTCCTGGTCGCGCACCAGCCCGCGCGGACCGCTCGGCTGGTAGAAGCCCGGCGCGACCGTGACGGCGACGGTGGACAAAGCCGTGCCCGTTCCGTCCGGACCGCCGGCCGCGACATTGCTGACCGTGCCGGTGCAGGGCAGCCCGACCGTCGCCGATCCATTCGCGCCCACCGGCTGGCGACCGGTCGAGGCGAGGCAGAAAAGGCCCTGCGGCGCACTGGTCACGCTGCGCTGGCCGACCCGCTGCCACCGCGTCAGGTTGCGCAGCGACACCCCGTCCCCGGCATCGTGGCGGAAGGTCGCGGTGAAACGGTCGACCGTCACCTTCTGCCGATCGAGATTGGCGATGCCGAAATAATCGGCGCGGCTGACACCCGGCAGCGGACCGTCATTCACGCCGCTGCGGAAATAGGGCACGCCATAGATCGGCGTGTTGTCGTCCTGCTGATGGACATAGGCGAGGGTCAGGCTGGTCGGGCCATCTATGCCGATCGTGAGCGAGGGCGCGATGCCCCAGCGCTTATACCGCTCGACCTTACGACCGGGCACGTCGTTGCGGTGGACGACCGCATTCAGCCGCACCGCGCTGTCCGCGCCGATCCGGCGATTGGCATCAACCGACCCGCGCCAATAGTCGTCGGTGCCGACCGACGCCTGGACGATCGTCAGATCCTCCGCGCGCGGCTCCTTGGTGACGAGGTTGATCGTGCCGCCGACCGAACCCGATCCGTTGAACACCGAATTGGCGCCGTTATAGACCTCGATCTGCTGAAGGTTGAACGGGTCGGTGCGGCTATATTGCGCGGAGTCGCGAACGCCGTCGACGGTGATGTCGTTGTTCGCCGAAAAGCCGCGCAGGTTGATGCTGTCGCCATAGCCGCCACCGCCCTCGCCCGCGCCGAAGGTGATGCCGGGAATCGTCTGGAGCGCGTCGCGCAACGTCAGCAGATTCTGCTTGCGCAACGTCTGGTCGGAAATGACCGTGATCGTCTGCGGCGTGTCGAGCAGCGCGGAGGTCGCCTTGGGACTCTCCACCGTGGCGGGTGCGGCGCCTGGGCGGCCGTTGACGACGATCTCGTCCCGTGCCGTCTCACGCCGCGCATCCTGACCGCGGACCTGACCATCCCCGATAGGCTCGGCCGGCACAGACGCGGCCGCACGATCGGCCGCCATCGCTGGTGCCGATGCGATGAACCCAACGCAGGAAAGCGCCAGAAACGGCGCGGCGGCTGTCGACATGATTGCTATCCCCTTTATCCAGGGCGGCAATTATTGCGAGTGCCTCGCACTGTCAACGCAATTGCGAACCATTTTCATGTTGCCGTAAACACTCGCCTAGGAGCCAACTCCGCAAGGCGCTAGCGAGATTGGGTGGCTCTTCCGCCGTGATCCGCAAGGCATCGATCTCGGCGACCAGCGCGGACAGCGGCAGCGCCCGGTCCACCGCGCATCGTTCCAACAGGGCCCAGAACAGCGGTTCCAGGCTGATCGAGGTCTGGTGGCCGGCAATGGTGATCGATCGCTTGACCGGGCCGACAAAGCCGCCCGGCGGGGCATTCAGGGACGGGGCGGGCATGGCGCGCATCATCCCGGATCGCGGCGCAGGTGGCAATCATTGAGATTGTCGCTCCCCCATGGAGGCGTCGCCGATGCGTGGCCGCGCCGAATGTCGGTCAAGCCCTGTGATATTGCCGCGCCATGGGCCTTACCGTCGATCGCGTCAGCGGACAGGATGGATCGGGTCGACCAGATGCCTGGCAGGCAACCCTGACAACCCGCCGAATAACGGCCGACACGCCATGCCCGCCGGCTGTATGGAAAGAATATGTCGGTGACCCGGACGCACGACGGCGGCCGCACTATCTCCAGCTCATAGAGTCAGGCGTCAGCAGGGAAAACGCCGCGACAGCACGCGGGCATAGCCATCCTTCAACGGCTTGCGCTGGTCGGCGGCGGGCAGGCGCGCCAGTTCGTCGAGCATCTCCTCGATGCCGATCGTCTCGCCATCGGGTACGCAGGCGATCGGCCGCTTGCCGGCCTTCACGCGCGCTTCACTCTCCGCCTTCAACTGCTGCCGGGCCACGCGCGCCTCCTCTTTCAGGACCTGAAAATCGGGCGACAGCAGGGCCGCGAAGCCCTGGGCCCGAAGCGTGTTGGCGCGGGCGACGAAGGTGCCGGTGGTCATCGCCGCGCCGGCCGGCACGGCACCGAGCATCACGGCAAAAAGCGCTGCAAAAACATGGGTCTTACGCAACATGGGCCGACCTTCCTGTGGGAAGGCCGGCCCATGAACGATTGGTCCTTGCACCGTCATGAACGACGATGCCGGTCCGGAGACATCAGGCACCCAGCGGCGTCGGGTTGCCGAACGGCCCGGGGGTGCGGCGGGTCTTCGGGATCGACGTCCCAGCAGCCTTCATCGCCGGGGCCTTGGGACCCTGGTCGACCCGGCCGATCTCCTCGCCCGCGATCAGCTTCTTGATCTCGTCACCCGACAGCGTCTCATATTCGAGCAGCGCGCCGGCGAGCAGGTGAAGCTGGTCGAGATGCTCGGTCAGCACATGCTTGGCACGATGCAGGCCGCCCTCGACGATCGACTTGATCTCGTCATCGATCAGTTGCGCGGTCTGGTTCGACATGCGCACCGGCTGCGACGAGGAATAGCCGAGGAAGCTCTCGCCTTCGGGCTGGGCATATTCGACCGGCCCGACCTTGTCCGACATGCCCCATTTGGTGACCATGTCACGGGCAAGGCCTGTGGCGTACTGGATGTCGCCCGACGCGCCCGACGACACCTTGTCATAGCCGAAGATGACCTCTTCGGCGACGCGGCCGCCCATCGACACCGCCAGATTGGCGTACATCTTGTCGCGGTGATAGCTGTAGCTGTCCCGCTCCGGCAGGCGCATCACCATGCCCAGCGCACGACCACGCGGGATGATCGTCGCCTTGTGGATCGGATCGGAGGCCGGCTCGTGTAGCGCGACGATGGCATGGCCCGCCTCGTGATAGGCGGTCATCCGCTTCTCGTCGTCGGTCATCACCATCGAGCGCCGCTCGGCACCCATCATCACCTTGTCCTTGGCCTCTTCGAACTCGGCCATGGCGACCAGGCGCTTGCCCTTGCGCGCCGCCATCAGCGCCGCCTCGTTGACCAGGTTCGCGAGATCCGCGCCCGAGAAGCCCGGCGTGCCGCGCGCGATGGTGCGCGAGTCGACATCGGGAGCCAGCGGCACCTTCTTCATATGGACTTCGAGAATCTTCACGCGACCCTCGATATCCGGGCGGGGCACCACGACCTGGCGGTCGAAGCGGCCCGGACGCAGCAGCGCGGGATCGAGCACATCGGGACGGTTGGTCGCCGCGACGATGATGATGCCCTCGTTCGCCTCGAAGCCGTCCATCTCGACCAGCAGCTGGTTCAGCGTCTGCTCGCGCTCGTCATTGCCATTGCCCAGGCCCGCGCCACGATGGCGACCGACCGCGTCGATCTCGTCGATGAAGACGATGCACGGCGCCGACTTCTTGGCCTGTTCGAACATGTCGCGGACGCGGCTGGCACCGACGCCGACGAACATCTCGACGAAATCCGAACCCGAGATGGTGAAGAAGGGCACGCCCGCCTCACCCGCGATCGCACGGGCCAGCAGCGTCTTGCCGGTGCCGGGCGAGCCGACCAGCAACGCGCCCTTGGGGATCTTGCCGCCCAGACGCGCGAACTTGGTCGGGTCCTTCAGGAAGTCGACGATCTCGGTCAGCTCGGCGCGCGCCTCGTCGATGCCGGCGACATCGTCGAAGGTGACCTTGCCTTCCTTCTGCGTCAGCATCCGGGCGCGGCTCTTGCCGAAGCCCATCGCGCCATTCGCGCCGCCGCCTTTCTGCATCTGGCGCAGCACGAAGAAGGCGATGCCCAGGAACAGCAGGAAGGGGAGCGACTGGTAGAGCAGCACCATCCACACCGACGGACCGTCATCAGTCTTGGCGGTGAAGCTGACGCCCTTCTCGCGCAGGCGCGGGATCAGGGTCGAGTCCTGCACCGGCGAGGTGCGATAGGCCTCACCGGACGAAAGCTGGCCGGTGATCGCGTCGCGCGAGATGACCGCGTTCTTCACCGTGCCTTCGTCGACCTTGTCGAGGAACGCCGAATAATCGATCGCGGTGCCGCGCGGCGTCGCGCTGCGGCCGTCGACCATCGTCACGAACAGCGCGAGGCCCAGCAGAATCGCCACCCAGATGAGGAGGCTCTTCATCCAGGGATTGCCACCGCTGCCGCCAGGCTGCTTGTCGTTGTCGTTCATGGGCTACCTTTCAGCAGACAAGATAAGCGCACCGGGGTTAATGACAATGGAACAAAGCGGCGCATTCGCGTCGATCAGCCAGTCTTGCGCGGTGGAGCCGGCATAAAAATCCAGATATCCGTGATCGGTTTCACGATCAGGCCGGCCTGCGTCGCCGTTCGTCCCAAATCCAGGGCATCCAGCAGCGACTCGATATTGCTGGCCATGTCGAACCCCGGCGCGGCGAGGCCGGCCGATTCGCGCGTCGCCAGGATCGCCCGCCGGGCCAGATCGCGGCGCATTCCGCGCGGCAGTCCGACCACGGACAGGCGCAACCGGTCGGGCGCATCCTGCTCCATCCGCTCGGCCCAAAATAGGTCGGCGAGCAGCCGCCAATCCGCGTCCATCTCCGCCAGCCAGCCCGCCGATCGCGCCAATTGCGCCGGATCGATCCCGTCCTGCCCCCGCAGCAGGTCACGTATCCGTGCGCGGTCGTAGCGGGGATCGCCATTGGACGGATCGTCGACAAAGGGCAGCCCGGCCCTCTTTGCGACCGCCCGCAACTCCGCCCGCCGCCAGCCGAGCAGTGGTCGCAGCACCATGACCTGCCGGCCGTCCGCCAGCGTCTCGGTCCGGCGCGGCCGCACGCCCGCAAGGCCGGCAAGGCCGCTGCCGCGATTGGCGCGCATCAGGAAGGTTTCGGCCTGATCGTCGGCGTGATGCGCGGTCGCCAGCACCGATGCCCCCGCCCCCGCCGCCCAGTCGAGCAGCGCGGCATAGCGCGCGCGCCGCGCCGTCGCCTGGACATTGGTGCGCGGCAAGGGTTGGGCGGGGGTAGAGGGTGCGATGCGGCACGTCGCTCGCCCGGCACCAGTCCGCCACCATCGCCGCCTCGCCGGCGGACGCGGTCCGCAGGCCATGGTCGAAGGTCGCGGCGATCACCCGGCCGGGAAAGGCGCCTGCCGCCAGCGCCAGCATCGCCATGCTGTCCGCCCCGCCCGACACCGCCAGCGCCATCCGCTCGCGCGGGTCCACCGGTCGGCCGAGCGACGCCGCCCAGTCGGCGGCGAAGCGCGCTACTTGCACTTGGCGGCGGCGCGCCCCTTGGCGATGTCCGCCTTCATGCCGGCGATCTTGCCCGCATAGACATCGGACAGTTCGTCATAGACCTTGCAGGCATCTGCCGGCTTGTCGAGCCGGGTCAGCGCCTCGCCCAGATAGAGCAGGCTGTCCGGCGCACGGTCGCCGTCCGGCATCTTCTTGTAGTTTTCATAGAAAGCGATGGAGGCGAGGCTGGGCTTGCCGTCGTCCAGATAGGCGCGGCCGAGCAGGTTCTGCGCATAGCTGGCCCGCTTGCTCTTCGGATAGTCGTTGACCGTCTTCTTGAGCTGAGCCTGCGCCTCAGGATAGAATTTCGCCTCCCACAGACGATAGCCATAGAGATAGGCGTCCTCGGCCGGGTCGGCGCTCTTGGGGCGCGGCACCGCCGCCACGCGCGCGGCCCGGCCGGGATCGGCAGCCTTGGCGGTGGAGGCCTCGGACGCACCCTTGGGCGGCGGGCCGGAGGATTTGGCGGGCGCGATCGGCGCGGGATCGTCGCCGCCGCCCATGCCGCCGGCGTTGGGCGCAGGCGTCGTGGCCGGGGGCGGCCCCATCGCCGTCAGCTTCGCATCGGTCGCACGCTGATAGGCCTCGAACTGTTCGCGCAACTGGCGGAGCTGATAGCCATTCTGCTCCGCCTGGCCGGTCAGCGACGCGATCTGCTCCTCCAGCGCGGTGACGCGCGCGGTCAGGTCGACCAGCGCCCCCGCCGCCGGGGTACCCGGTGCCTCGACCGGCCGGGTCGGCGCGACCACCTCGGGCTGGAGCAACTGTCCGCCGCCATTGGGGAAGACCTTGCGCTGCACCGCGCGCATCTCGCTTTCGAGGCGGTTGACCCGCCCGTCCAGATTGGTCGGCTGCGCCGCCACGGGCGCAGGCGCGAGGCCGGGCAGCGTCAGCATCGCGACGCCGAGCAGAAGGACGGGGATACGCATCGACAAGGGCCCTTGTGTCCGGATCGGAAGAAGCAGGTTATTCGGTGACGTTGCCGGTTCCGGCGGCGGTCGGAGCGATCGACTCCGCCCCCGTCGTCGCCACGGGCGCGGCCGGCGCGGGGCGTGCCGCGACCGGGCGGGGCGCGGCGCTCGGCGTCGTGCTCGACGCAGGCGTCGCGGCCGCGCCGTTCAGCCGCGCCGCCAGCGAGGCGGCATCGACCGGCACATCCTTGATCGGCCGCTTGCCATCGCCCAGGCGCGGGATGGCGGTGCCGTTGACGGTGATCTGCAACTCGTCCGGCCGGCCGACATTGATCTTCGGCCCGCGCGCGTCGCGCGGCACGTCGAAACTCGCCCCCGGCGCCAGCGTGCCGAGATAGAGCGTCTTGTTGTCGGCGTCATAGACGCGCAGCCACACCTCGTTCGCCCCGGCGGCTAGGCGCACCTGCCCCTCGGCCAGCGACGGCGTCGGGCTGGGGGTCGGCGCGACCGCGCGCGGCGGCACCGCGACGCTCGACGACGGGCCGGGCGACACCGCGCTCTCGCTGCCGCCACCGCCGCGGAACAGATCGGTGCCGAACCAGAGGCCCGCCAGGATCACGATCGCCAGCGCGCAGCCCAGCGTCACGATCGCCAGCCCGCGCGCGGGCACGCGCGCCGGATCGGCGGTCTCATAGGGGCGATATTCGGGCGGACGATCGACCTTGGCCAGTTCGGCGCGCACGGCCTGGGCCACCTGCACCTCGTCCGCGCCGACCGCACGGGCATAGGCGCGGCTGAACCCCACCGCATAGGTCGGCGAGGGCAAGGCGGCGAAATCGGTCGCCTCGATCGCTTCCAGATGGCGGAGCGGCACGCGCGTGCGCTGCCCCACCTCGGCCAGCGACAGCCCCTGCGCCTCGCGAAGGGCGCGCAAACGGTCACCGACCCGGTCGGGCCCGATGGCCGTCGCGGTCTCGCCGTGCTCGGGCTCGTTCATCCATTCACTCCGCTGCGGGGCACCAACCCTTGCCGCCGACCCATCTTCCAGACCGTCCGGCCAGTGTCAACGCGGGGCAGGCGCGCTTTACCGGCCTTGCGACCGGCCCGACTCGACCGGCCGCAGCTTCCCCACGGCCCGTCCGTATACGTTCAGTTCAGCTCGACCCCATGCGCGATGGCCCATTCGGTCAGCACCGCGCGCATGTCGCGCCGTGGCTTGGCCAAGAGGCCCGTGACGCAGGCGGTGAGTTCGGCATGGTCGAGCGATCGGATCATCGCCTTGACCGGCCCGACCGCCGCCGGGGTGATCGACAGACGATCGATGCCCAGCCCGATCAGCGCCATCGCCTCCAGCGGCCGCCCGCCCATCTCGCCACACACCGCCACCGGCACGCCCGCCGGCCGCGCCGCCTGCACCACCCGGTGGAGGAAGCGCAGGATCGAGGCGGACAGCCAGTCATAGCGTTCCGCCAGCTTCGGATTGGCGCGATCGGCGGCGAACAGGAATTGCGTCAGGTCATTGGTGCCGATCGACAGGAACTCCACCTCGGGCAGCAGCAGGTCGAGCTGTTCGGCCAGCGCCGGCACCTCCAGCATCGCGCCATAGCGGATTTCGCTCGGCAACCGCTTGCCGCGTCCCGCCAGGAACACGCGCTGCGCCTCGAACAACGCCTTGGCCTCGTCGAACTCCCAGGGTTCGGACACCATCGGGAACATGACGTTCAGCGTCCGCCCCGCCGCCGCTTCCAGCAGCGCACGTGCCTGCGCCTTCATTAGCCCGTCGCGTTCCAGGGCGAGGCGCAATGCGCGCCAGCCCATCGCCGGATTCTCCTCGGTCCCCGCCTCGACGTTCAGATAGGGCAGCGCCTTGTCGCCGCCGATGTCGATCGTCCGGAACACCACCGGCCGGTCGCCCGCCTGTTCCAGCACCTCGCGATACAGCCGTTGCTGCCGTTCGCGCTGCGGCAGAGTCGCCGACACCAGGAACTGGAACTCGGTGCGGAACAGGCCGATCCCGTCCGCGCCGGTCAGGTCGAGCGCCGCGACGTCATCCCGCAGCCCGGCATTGACCATCAGCGTGACGCGGTGCCCGTCCTTCGTCTCGGGCGGCAGGTCGCGCAGCGCCGCGAAGGCCGCGCGCCGCTTCTGCCGCACCGCCAGCTTCGCCTCGAACGCCTCCTCCATCGCCGCGGAGGGGCGGACGAAGACATTGCCCTCGGTCACGTCGAGCAGCAGCACGTCGCCCTCGGCGATCAGGCGGCGCACGTCGCGCACCCGGCCCAGCACCGGCACCCCCATCGCCCGCGCGACGATGGTGACGTGCGCGGTCAGCGAGCCTTCCTCCAGCACCACGCCCTTCAACCGGCGGCGGTCATATTCCAGCAGCTCGGCCGGCCCCAGGTTGCGCGCGATCAGGATCGTGTCCTGGCGCAATCCAAGCTGCGCGGCGGTGCCCATCTGCCCGGACACGATGCGGAGCAGCCGGTTGGAGAGGTCCTCCAGGTCGTGCATCCGGTCGGCGAGCAGCGGATCGTCGATCTGGCGCATCCGCTGGCGCGTGCGCTGCTGCACCCGCTCGATCGCCGCCTCGGCGGTCAGGCCGCTGTCGATCGCCTCGTTGATCCGGCGGCTCCACCCCTCGTCATAGGCGAACATCTTGTAGGTCTCGAGCACCTCCATATGCTCGCCGCCCACGCCGAACTCCGCCTCGCGCGTCATCCGCTCGATCTGCTCGCGCATCTTGTCGAACGCGGCATAGACGCGGTGCCGCTCCGCATCGGTATCCTCGGCGACGGTATGCTCGACGACGATGCGCGGCTGATGGAACACCGCGCAGCCCTGGCCCATGCCGTCGACCAGCTTCAGGCCGGGGATGCGGACCGAGGCGGTCGATTGCGGCCGGTGCGCGCCGGTGGTCGCGACGTCGATCAGCCCGGCATTGGCGATCAGTTCGGACAGCACCATCGCCACCGTCTGCAACGCCTCGATCTCGATATCCTGATAGCGGCGCTGGTCGACATGCTGCACCGCCAGCACGCCCACCACCCGCTCGCGCCGGATGATCGGCACGCCGGCGAAGCTGTGGAACCGCTCCTCGCCCGTTTCCGGCATGTAGCGGAAATCCGGATGGCTCGCCGCCTCGTCCAGGTTCAGGATCTCGGCGCGTTCGGCCAGCGTGCCGACCAGCCCCTCGCCCAGCGCCAGCTTGGTGACGTGCACCGCCTCCTGCGCCAACCCGCGCGTGGCGAACAGTTCCAGCACGCCCTCGCGCAGCAGATAGATCGAACAGACCTCGCTGTCCGTCTCCTCGCCGATGATGTTGACGACCTGGTTGAGTTTGGCCTGCGCCGGCATCCGCGACGCCATCACGTCATGGAGACGGACCAGGATCTCTCGGGCGGAGGCGGCGGCGGTGGCGAGCATGGCCGCATGAGCTACCAGAACTGTGGCACGGATGCCACGGTGCAAATGGTCGGGGATGGCGCGACCGACCCCGGCCGTAGCGTCAGTCGAACAGCCCGTCCTGCGACCCCGCCGGCGGGTTCAGCCCCAGATGCTTCCAGCCCCCGGCATTCAGCACGCGGCCCCGCGCGGTGCGCGCGACCAGCCCAAGCTGGATCAGATAGGGTTCGATCACTTCCTCGATCGTGTCGCGCGGCTCGGACAGGCCGGCGGCCAGCGTCTCCACCCCGACCGGCCCGCCGCGATAGATGTCGGCGATCATGTGCAGATAGCGCCGGTCCATCGCGTCCAGCCCCAGCGAGTCGACCTCCAGCCGGGTGAGCGCGGCGTCGGCGATCCGCGCATCGACCACCGGCGCGCCCGCCACATCGGCGAAGTCGCGCACCCGGCGCAGCAGCCGCCCGGCGATGCGCGGCGTGCCGCGCGCGCGCCGCGCGATCTCGGTCGCGCCATCCGGGGCGATGCCCAGGTCGAGCAGCCCGGCGGCGCGAGTCACCACGCGCATCAGTTCCTCGACCGTATAGAATTGCAGCCGCACCGGAATGCCGAACCGGTCGCGAAGCGGCGTGGTCAGCAACCCCTGGCGCGTCGTCGCCCCGACCAGCGTGAAGCGCGGCAGGTCGATCCGCACGCTGCGCGCCGACGGTCCCTCGCCGATCATCAGGTCGAGCGCGCGATCCTCCATCGCCGGATAGAGCACCTCCTCCACCGCCGGCTGGAGCCGGTGGATCTCGTCGATGAACAGCACGTCGCCATCCTCGAGATTGGTGAGCAGCGCGGCGAGATCGCCCGACTTGGCGATCACCGGGCCGGAGGTGGCACGGAAGCCGACGCCCATCTCGCGCGCGATGATCTGCGCCAGCGTCGTCTTGCCCAGGCCGGGCGGGCCGAAGAACAGCACGTGGTCCAGCGCGTCGCCCCGCCCGCGCGCCGCCTGGATGAAGATGCGCAGATTCTCGCGCGCCGCCTTCTGCCCGACGAAATCGTCCAGGCTCTTGGGGCGCAGCGCGGCATCCACATCCTCGGGGCGGCGGCTGGCGGAGAGAATGCGGTCGTCGGTCACGCTTCGTTCCGTAGCCGCACCCGCCGCTCAGGTCGAGAGAGGAACCGGCGCGCCCGACCCCACGTTGCGGGTCCATGGCAGAGGACCCCCGCAGCGTCGGCGACATTCTGGACAAGCTCGAGACGCTGGCGGACCGCCAGTCGCGCGTCTCGCTGGAGGATGCCGTCGCGGCGTTCGGCAACCGGTCCTATGGTCCCTTCCTGCTGGTGCCCGCGCTGATCGAAATCTCGCCGATCGGCGGCATTCCCGGCCTGCCCACGGTGCTGGCGGCGATCATCATCCTCTTCGCCGCGCAGATGCTGGTCGGTCGCAAGCATCTCTGGCTGCCGCACGTCATCGGCAAGCGGGCCGCCTCCGCCGGGACGGTGCACCGCGCCACCGCCAAGCTGCGTGGCGTGGCAGGGGTGGCGGACCGCTGGTTCCACGGCCGCCTGCCGGCCCTGACCCAGGGGCCGTTCGTCCGTATCGCCGCGCTCGCCACGATCGGGCTGGCGCTCACGGTGCCGCCGCTCGAACTCCTGCCCTTCGCCAGCACCGCGCCGATGGCGGCGATCGCGGCGTTCGGTCTGGCGCTGCTGGTCCGCGACGGTGCGCTGATGATCGCGGCGATCCTCCTCGCCGGCGTCGCGACGGCGGTGGGGATCGGCCTGATCGGCAGCAGCCGCTAGCGCCGCTACTTCGCCGCCTTGCGCAGCGCCAGGCGGACCAGCGCGTCGAGGCTGGCGGTGCCGCCCAGCTCCTCTTCCGCCGCCGCCACCGCCGTCGTCGCGTCGGCGGGGCGGAAGCCCAGATTGAGGAGCGCCGACACCGCATCGGCGGACGCACCGACGGGCGCCGCCTGGCCGATCGCGGCGGGGCCGAGCGGGATCGCACCGACCTTGTCCTTCAGCTCGCGGACGATCCGCTCCGCCAGTTTGGGCCCGACGCCGTTGGCGCGTGCGACCATCGCCTTGTCCTGCGCGCCCACCGCCCGCGCCAGCTCGCCCGGCTCCAGCGCCGACAGGATCGCCAGCGCCACGCGCGACCCCACGCCCTGTACGCCGGTCAGCAGCCGGAACCAGTCGCGCTCGCCCGCCGAGGCGAAGCCGACCAGCCGGATCGAATCCTCCGACACCAGCATTTCGGTGAACAGCGTCGCCGCCTCGCCCACCGGCCCGATCGCCGCCAGCGTGCGCGATGAGGCCCCGATCAGATACCCGACGCCGCCGACATCGATCACCGCATGGTCGATACCGGTCGAATCGAGACGGCCCTTGAGATGTGCGATCATGCGCGACTGGTAGAAGAGCGAAGCCGCGCCGTCACCACCGCGCCAAGCCGCTTTTGCCGGGCATCAAGCTTTTCTTGTTATCCCTACTAGATTGATGGGATATGCTCCGGTTCGAAAGGAGCCGCTCCCGATGACCATCCCCGTCCACCTCGATACACCCGCGAGCGGTTCCGCGATCGACGAGGCGATGCAGGGCCTCGCCTCGGCGCGCCGCGCCTGGCGCGACCGGCATCCGGTGGCGATCAGTCGCTTCCCCGACCGGGGCGCGATCGAGCGGGCGGTGGAGCTCTTGTCCGCCGCGCTCTACCCGCAGCGGATCGGCGGCTATCGCGGCCGCCCTGAGGATGAGGACCGGTTCGTCGCCGCCAAGCTGATGGCCGCGCTGGTCGAGCTGGAACGGGAGGTTGGCCATGAACTCGCCTATTGGCAGGACGAGTCGCAGGCGCGCTTCGACCCCGACCAGGCCAGCCTGATCGTCCGCCTGTTCGCCGCGACGCTGGGCGAGGTGCGCCGCCTGACCGACAGCGATGTCGAGGCGGCGTTCCTGGGCGACCCCGCCGCGCGCAGCGTCGACGAGATCCTGATCTGCTATCCGGGCGCAATCGCCAGCCTGCACCACCGCATCGCCCATCCGCTCTATGAACTGGGCGCGCCGATCGTGGCGCGGATCGTGTCCGAACTGGCCAATGGCCGCACCGGCATCGACATCCATCCGGGCGCCACGATCGGCGGTCATTTCTTCATCGACCACGGCACCGGCGTCGTTATCGGCGAGACCGCGATCATCGGCGAGCGGGTGCGGCTCTACCAGCATGTCACGCTCGGCGCGCGGACGCCGGCCGGCACCACCGATCTCGCCCCGCGCGACCGTTATGCCCGGCATCCGATCGTGGAGGATGATGTCGTCATCTATGCCGGCGCGACGATCCTGGGTCGGGTGTCGATCGGCCGCGGCACGACGATCGGCGGCAATGTCTGGCTGCTGTCCGACGTGCCGCCCGACAGCATCGTCACCCAGCCCGAGGCGATTCGGCTGAGCCGTGCCGAGGGCGAGCGGCTGCGCGAGGCGCTGACCTGACCGCTTCATTATTTCAACAGGAGGATTTGGATGAAGACCCGGACCATCTTGCCGCTGCTCGCAGCCGCCACGCTCGGCTTGTCGGCCTGCGGGCCCAAGGCGGAGACGAGCGACGGCAATGCCGCGCTGAACGTGACCGATGCCGACCTGGCCGACAACCTCACCGCGACCGACGAACCGCTGGCCGCCGACAATGCCGCGCTCGGCAACGACGCCCTGGTCAACGACACGCTCGGTAACGAGACCGCCCCCGGCAACGGCCTCTGACCCCTTTCGGCGGGCGACCGCCGTACCCTATCGCCTGGAATGCTCCCTAGGCGTAGCCTCCTGGCCCGGCGCTGTCGCAGCGTCGGGCCGCTTCGTGTCCGGGGTCATGCCGCATAGGCGCGGACGAACGGCTTTAGGTGACGGCGATAGGGCTCCGCCACGCCCAGCCCGTCGCGATTGATCGGCCGGCGGACCTGGAGGCTGCTCGCCGTCGCCACCACCCGGTCGGTCTGGTGGAAGTCATAGGCGGCACGTTCGTCGGCCAGCCCGCAATGGCGGAGCAGCCGGCCGATCCACGGCTCCGGATCGGTCACGAAGTCGGTGAACGGCACCACCAGCAACCGGTCGCCCAGCCGCGCCTGCCAATAGGCGAGCAACTGGTCCTCCAGCCGGAAATGATGCGCGATATCGCCCAGGTCGTGGCTCCAGCCGACGCCGTGGATGAAGAAAGTGCGGAAGCAGGACCAGGCGCTGTCGAGCGGATCGCGGCGCATCCAGATCAGCGGCGCATCGGGCAGCATCGTCGCGATCAGCCCCAGGAAGCGGCTGTTGTCGATCGTCTTGTCGACGATCCGCCCCGCCGTCCCGAACCGCTCGGACAGGAGGTGGAGGTAGAGGCCCGCCATCGCCTCCAGCGACCCGCCCGCCGCCAGATGCCGCGCGATCGCCTCGGCCGACACGCCGCCGGTGGCGACCGCGACCTGGTGCGCGACGCTGATCTCCGCGCCGTCCGCCACCGCGCTATGGCTGGTCAGGATCTGCTCGACCAGCGTCGTGCCCGATCGCGGCAGGCCGGTGACGATGATCGGGCGGTCGGTGGCGATCGTCTGGCGTGCGCGCATCCGCTCGAACCAGTCGCCCTCGAACCCGCTCCGCGCCGCCAGGGCATTGGCCTCGTTGCCGGCACGGCTATAGGGCCGCTCCGCCTTGAGCAGCGCCGCGCCGCGCGCATAGGCGGCGAAGGCGGCATCGGTTTCGCCGCGATCGGCGTGGAGCTTGCCCAGCGCATAGCAGAAGCGCGCATAATCGCCGGGCGCCTGTCCCTCCGCCGCCTTCGCCTCGGCCAGCATCCGCTCGCCCAGGGGATGGTCGCGCAGATGGACGGTCGCGGCCAGCGACAGCCAGGCCGGCCCCCAGCCCGGCCGCGCGCCGAGCACCTGTTCGAGCTGCTCGCGGCCCCTCCTCGACCAGCCCCAAAGTCACCGCCGTGTTGCCCCGCACATAGGCATGGCCGGCCCGATCCGGCACGTCGACCGGCAGTCGCGCGATCAGCGCATGCGCCTCGCGCAACCGGTTGGTCTGGGTCAGCAGCACCACCTTGGCGAACTGCGCCTGGGGCGATCCGCCCGCCGCCGCGACGAAGGCGTCCATCGCCCGGTGCGCCAGCCCGAACTCGCCGCTGACCCGCATCAGTTCGGCGAGCGCCCGCCACTGTGCGCCCAACGGTGCGCGCGCCTGGAGCAGCGCCGCCGCCGCCGCATTGGTGGCGGTCCGGTCCTTTGCCGCCGTGGCGGCTTTCAGGGCGGCGATCATCGGCAGGAGGGATGCGCTTTGGTTCGTCATTCCAGGACGATAACCGAAGCCTTCGCGCCTGCATCAGGAAATCCGCACCCCAGGAGCCTGCTGCACCGCCACACCGCCTGTTCCTGCGCAATCAGGCTGGGCACTAGCTCCAGTCCGGCCCCATTTACAGCCAGAACGGTTATAGGCGCGCTACAACGATTCGCCGGCATGTCGGTTCCGCCGGAGGACAAAGCTGTCACCTTTCCTCAGGAGATCGCGACAAGATACGGTAGAACATGGCTTTATCGATGACATTTTCGTTCAAAATGCATTGACAGCCTCGCTGACCCAATGGTTAATATCACATTAACGAAGCCTGCCAGGGATGGGGGTTCGTCAACCAAAGGGGTTACCATGAAGCTGAAGCATCTGTTCTGCTGCGGCGTCGCCTTGTGCGTCGCGTCCACCGGCGCCCAGGCGGCGACCTTCAACCTCATCGACGTTGGCGGCGTGAAGGGTTCGGCGGCCGAGGCCGGTTTCAACATCGCCGCCGCCTATTGGGGCTCGGTGCTGACCAACGACGTGACGATCAACCTGAACGTCAAGTTCGCCCCGCTCGCCCCCAACGTCATCGGCTCGACCGGCAGCGCCCGCACCGACGTGTCGGTGGCGCGCTGGGAGCGCGGCATCGCCGCCACCAAGAGCGATTCGCTGCTCGACCGCGCCGTCGTGCTGCCCAGCCTGAACAGCCAGGGCGGCGTGAAGCTGGTGTCGAACGGCACCGACGCGGCGGGCAATGACGACCTGTCCTATACCCAGTTCATCGATGGCTCGACGACCAGCAGCAAGACGCTGTACATGAACACCGCACTGGCCAAGGCGACCGGTATCGTCGGCGCCAACAATCCGGTGATCGACGGCAACATCACGTTCAGCAGCACCTTCGGCTTCGATTTCGATCCGACCGACGGCATCTCGGCGAACACCTTCGACTTCATCGGCGTCGCCATCCACGAGATCGGCCATGCGCTGGGCTTCGTGTCGGGCGTCGACTTCCTCGATGTGTACGGCGGCAACGGCCCGGGCGCCGGCACGCTCGGCTACAGCCTGAACGACACCTCGATCTACAGCGCGCTCGACATGTTCCGCTACAGCGCCGACTCGACGCGCGCGGTGCGCGGCAAGCCCGACGTGCTCGACCTCAGCGTCGGCAGCGAGGCCTATTTCTCGATCGACGGCGGCAAGACTGCGCTGTTCGGCAACAAGCTGGCGACCGGCCGCTACAATGGCGACGGCGACCAGGCTTCGCACTGGAAGGACGCGGTCGGCTGCACCGGGCAGATCGGCATCCTCGACCCGACCTTCTGCTTCGGCCAGGAAGGCGAAGTGACCGCGCTCGACCTTGCCGCCTATGACGCGATGGGCTGGAACACCAGTGTCGACGTGCTGCGCAACCCGAACTACGTCGCCACCACCGCCAGCATCTATCGCCAGTTCGCCTCGCTCGTCCCCGAGCCCGGCAGCTGGGCGCTGATGCTGACCGGCTTCGCGATGATGGGCGTGACGCTGCGCGGCCGCCGCACCCGCACGCGGGTCACCTTCGCGGCCTGACCCCTTCGACTGTGCGAAGCGGACGCCGTCGGTCCCAGCGGACCGGCGGCGTCTTGCTGTCGGGTGCAGTGCAGGACGGTATGACGCCCCCGCCCGCGCCCCTTTTCCTTCCCCCGCCAAGGCGGGGCCCCGGTCGGGGAACGCGCGTGCCGAGGCGCGACGCTCGATTACATCAGCCTTCCCGACGGGGCCCCGGCCTTCGCCGGGAACCGGCGGAGATTGCCGTCCGACCTACTACGCCATCACCCGCGCGCGCCGGGCCATGCCGGCGGCGCTGGCGACGTGGTGGGCGTGGGTGATCGCCACCGCCAGCGCGTCCGCCGCGTCGGGCCCGGCGAGCTTCGCGCCGGGCAGCAGATGCGCCATCATCGCCTGGATCTGGCGCTTGTCCGCGCCGCCGGTGCCGACCACCGCCTTCTTGACGACGCTGGGGTGATATTCGCCGATCGCCAGACCCGAGCCCGCCGCCGCCAGCAGCACGACGCCGCGCGCCTGGCCCAGCTTCAGCGTCGACTGGGCATTGGTGTTGCCCAGCACCTCCTCCACCGCCGCGCCCTCCGGCCGTTCGGCGCGGATCACGTCGATCAGCGCGGCATAGAGGTTGGTCAGCCGGCGCGGCAGCGGCATCGACGGCTCGGTTTTGATCTGGCCGTTGGCGATGTGCGACAGGCGATTGCCCTCGGCCCGGATCACGCCCCAGCCGGTCGTGCCCAATCCCGGGTCCAGGCCGAGGATGATCATCCGCCGCCGCTCAGCCCAGCTTCGCCATCACGTCGTCGGAGACCTCGTAATTGCCCCAGACGGTCTGGACGTCGTCGTCATCGTCCAGCGTGTCGATCAGCTTGAACAGGGTCGCCGCCTCGTCCTCGTTGACCGCGACCATGGTCTGCGGCCGCCAGGCCAGCTTCGCGCCCTCCGGCTCGCCCAGCACCGGCTCCAGCGCCTTGGCGACTTCGTGCAGGTCGGCGACCGCGGTCCAGATCTCATGCCCGTCCTCGGACGAGCTGACATCCTCCGCACCCGCCTCCAGCGCCGCCTCGAACACCTTCTCGGCATCGCCGACGGTGGCGGGATAGGAGATCAGGCCCATCCGGTCGAAGCCATGGCTGACCGAGCCCGACGCGCCCAGATTGCCGCCATTCTTCGACACGGCGGTGCGGACATTGGTCGCGGTGCGGTTGCGATTGTCGGTCAGCGCCTCGATGATCAGCGACACGCCGCCGGGGCCGAACCCCTCGTAGCGGATTTCCTCGTAGCTTTCCGTGTCGCCCTTGGCGGCCTTGTCGATCGACCGCTGGATATTGTCCTTGGGCATGGACTGGGCCTTGGCGGCGTTGATCGCGGCGCGCAGGCGGGGGTTCATGTCCGGATCGGGCAGACCCATCTTCGCCGCGACGGTGATCTCGCGGGAGAGCTTGGAGAACATGCTCGACCGCTTCTTGTCCTGTGCACCCTTGCGATGCATGATATTCTTGAACTTGCTGTGACCTGCCATGATACGCCTCTGCGATGATGGCTTGCCCTTAAACCGTGAAAGGGGCTTTCGCCAACCGGCCGCTTGGGCCAAATGGGCGCACTCATGACGGTACGCGTGGACATGGGGCTGGACGAGCGTGGCAGCGCCGTCGGGCTCGACCTGGAAGAATTGCTCGCCACCCGCTTGCTCGTGCAGGGCAATTCGGGATCGGGTAAGTCGCATCTGCTGCGCCGCCTGCTCGAACGCTCGGCCGGCCAGGTCCAGCAAGTGGTGATCGACCCGGAGGGCGATTTCGTCACGCTCGGCCCCGCCTATGGCCATGTCGTGATCGAGGCGTCCGATTATTCCATTCCCGAGGTGTCACGGCTGGCGACCCGCCTGCGCGAGCATCGGGCCTCGGTGGTCCTCAGCCTCGAAGGGCTGGAGGCGGAGGGGCAGATGCGTTGCGCCGCCGCCTTCCTCCAGGCGCTGTTCGACGCGCCGCGCGAACATTGGTATCCGGCGCTGGTCGTGGTCGACGAGGCGCAGCTCTTCGCCCCCACCACCGGCGGCGAAGTGGCCGAGGAGGTGCGGCGCGCCTCCCTGTCGGCAATGACCAACCTGATGTGCCGGGGGCGCAAGCGCGGGCTGGCCGGCGTGATCGCGACCCAGCGACTCGCCAAGCTGGCCAAGAATGTCGCGGCCGAGGCGTCCAACTTCCTGATGGGCCGGACCTTTCTCGATATCGACATGGCGCGCGCCGCCGACTTGCTCGGCATGGAGCGGCGCCAGGCGGAGGCGATTCGCGATCTCGCGCGCGGCCAGTTTATGGCGCTGGGGCCTGCCGTGTCGCGTCGGCCGATCAACGTGCGGATCGGCGCGGTCGAGACCTCGGCCCGTTCGGGCAGCCCGAAGCTGACGCCCCTGCCCGACGCCAAGTCGGTGGAGCTGGCCGACCTGCTCGCCGAACCCGCCGCCCCCGAGCTGCCCATGAGCTTCGAGGCGCGGCCCCGGCTGGTGCCGGTCGGCGAACTGATGGCCGATATCGCGCGGCCGCCCGCGCCGCCGCCGACGCCGCTGCCCGAAAAGGACGCGGGTGAGGTCGAGGCCATCTATGCCGAGGCGCTGCGCGCGATCGTCGCCGATCCCGACGCATCGCTGCGGCCCGGGCCGACCCTGTTCCAGGATTTCCAGGTGCGCTGCCGCATGGCCGGGCTGGCGCGGCCGCCACTCGACCTGCCGGGCTTCACCCGCCGCCTCGCCTGCGCCCGCGCCGGCATCTACGATCCCGAGGACCCCGAATGGGTCGACGCGATCGCGCTGGGCGGCACCCTGCCCGACGACATGCTGGGCGCGTTCCTGCTGGTGGCCCGCGCGGCGAAGGAGGGGAAGCCCTGCCCGTCCGATTCGGCGCTGGCGGCGACCTATGGCACCAGCTCGCTTGGCCGGGTGCGCCGCCTGATCGGCTATATCGAAAGCCGCGACCTGTTCGTGATGCGCACCGACCTGTCGGGCAAGCGCTCGATCACCATCCCGCATCTGGGGTGGACGACGGAGCCGGCGGAGGCGGGCTGATAAGAGGTTCCACGCCGCGTCAGGCGGATGCGGACTCGTGCCAGCAAAATTTGCCATCCCGGCGAAGGCCGGAATCCAGTTGGGGGATGACGTTTGCACGCCATTCGACATGTCTCACAACTGGACCCCGGCCTTCGCCGGGGTGGAGGGTCGCAGGAATGAGGCGTCATCCCCTTTGGTGACCACCGCCTGCGCCCTCGCGGAATGGGAAATCGATCAGAGCATCCCGAGCGCCTGCATGTACACTTCGAGGATCGACTGCTCCTCCTGATACTCTTCGCGCTTCTTCTTGCGGATCGACATGATCTTGCGGATCGCCTTGGGATCGTAGCCGCGGCCCTTGGCCTCCGCCATGACGTCCTTGATGTCGTCCGAGATGCCCTTCTTCTCTTCTTCCAGCCGCTCGGCGCGCTCGATCAGCAGGCGCAGCTCGTCCGCTGCCACCTGACCGCCGCCCATGCCTTCGCCCCGCTCGTCGCCCATGATCCGTCCTTATCGAAATGACTCCGCCTCGCCCTCGCGACTGCACGAGGGGGCGGGCCGGTTAACCCTGTAGGGTGCGGCGGCGCGTCTACGGGATCGCGCCGCTTCGCTCAAGGCTTTGGCGGCGAACCGCCGGGACAGGATGCATCAGGCCGCGTTGCGGCGGACGCTTTCTTCCATGCGCGCCAGCTGTTCGGGCGTCGCCTCCAGCTGATGATCGCGCTTCCAATCGGCATAGGACATGCCGTAAATGGCTTCGCGCGCCTGGTCCTTCGACAGGCCGCCCGCCTCCGCCGTCCAGTCGGACAAGCAGTTGCGGCAAAATCCGGCCAGGCCCATCAGATCGACGTTCTGTGCGTCGCTGCGATGGCGCAAATGCCGGACGAGGCGGCGAAATGCCGCAGCGGCCGCCGAGTCGTCGAGTGCGTCAAGAGGGTCCATACGTATGCTCCGCGGTTGATCCCTCCTATTTAGGCATTAGGACGCGGCGTGCACCCCAGGAAGGTAACTGAATGACCATCGCCATCGCTCCCCGCTCGCGCAAGGTGCGCGTGCTCGCGACCTTGGGCCCCGCCAGCAATAGCCGCGAGATGATCGCCAAGCTGTTCGAGGCCGGTGCCGACGCCTTCCGCGTGAACATGAGCCATGGCGATCAGGCCTCCAAGATCGGCGTGATCCAGGCGATCCGCAGCCTGGAGGCGGATTACGGCCGCCCGACCACCATCCTCGCCGATCTCCAGGGCCCCAAGCTGCGCGTCGGCAAGTTCGAGGGCGGCCGGGTCGAGCTGGTCACCGGCTCCACCTTCGTGCTCGACCGCGACCCGACGCCGGGCGATGCGACACGCGCCGAGCTGCCGCATCGCGAGATCTTCGCGGCGATCGAGGCGGGCGCGCGCCTGCTGCTCGACGACGGCAAGCTGGTGCTGCGCGTCACCGAGCATGACGTGGACCGGATCACCACCACGGTCGAGGTCGGCGGCCCGCTGTCGAACAACAAGGGTCTGAACGTGCCCGACGTGGTGCTGCCGATGGCGGCGCTGACCGACAAGGACCGCAGCGACCTGGCCTTCGCGGTCGAGCAGGGCGTCGACTGGATCGCGCTCAGCTTCGTGCAGCGGCCCGAGGACCTGATGGAGGCGCGCGGCCTGATCAAGGGCAAGGCGGCGCTGCTCGCCAAGATCGAGAAGCCGGCGGCGATCGAGCGGCTGGAGGAGATCGTCGAGCAGTGCGACGGCGTCATGGTGGCGCGCGGCGACCTGGGCGTCGAACTGCCGCCCGAGCAGGTGCCGCCGCTCCAGAAGCGGATCGTCGAGGTGTCGCGGCGGCTTGGCCGGCCAGTGGTGGTCGCCACCCAGATGCTCGAATCGATGATCCAGTCGCCCTCGCCGACCCGCGCCGAGGTGTCGGACGTCGCCACCGCCATCTATGACGGCGCGGATGCGATCATGCTGTCGGCCGAATCGGCGGCGGGCGCCTGGCCGGTCGAATCGGTCGCGATGATGAACGCGATCGGCAATGCCGTGGAGCGCGATCCCGGCCATGGCGACCGCGTCCACTTCACCGTGACCAAGCCCGATCCGACCACCGCCGACGCGATGGCCGAGGCGGCGAAGGGGATCGCGCGCACCACATCGGCGGTGGCGATCATCTGCTTCACCACCAGCGGCTCGACCGCCCGCCGCGTCGCGCGCGAGCGGCCGTCGGTGCCGATCCTGGTACTGACCCCGCAGGCGGAGACGGCGCGGCGGCTGGGCCTGCTCTGGGGCACGCATGCGGTGCACACCCGCGACGTCGAGAGCTTCGAGGAAATGGTCGCCAAGGCCAAGCGCATGGCGCTGCGCCACGGCATCGCCAAGGCCGGCGAGCAGGTGGTGGTGATGGCCGGCGTGCCGTTCCGCACGCCCGGCTCCACCAACGTGATCCATGTCGTCCGCATCACCGGCGACGAGCTGAAGGATTACGGCACGGCGGGGTGAGCCAACCATTCCTCCCCCGCGGGGGAGGAACCGCGCCGGTCATGGCCGACGCCGAAGAAGGGAAGGGGGCGGGATCGCCGGGACCCCGCCCCGCCCTTACCCCCGCGCCACCTCGCGCCAGCCGATGTCGCGGCGGCAGAAGCCATCGGCATAATCGATCGCGTCGACCGCATGATAGGCCAAGGCCTGTGCCCCCGCGATCGAGGGCGAGCGGGCGGTGACCGCCAGCACGCGACCGCCGCTCGCCACCAGCGTATCGCCGTCCATCCGCGTTCCCGCCTGGAACACGATCGCGCCCGCCGCCGCCGCCGCATCGAGTGCGCGGATCGCGCCGCCCGCTGCCGGGGTGCCGGGATAGCCGCGCGCCGCCACCACCACGGTCAGCGCCACATCGTCGGAGAAGACGGGCACCGGGGCCGCGGCCAGCCGCCCCTCCGCCACCGCCAGCATCAGCGCGACCAGATCGCCCTGGAAGCGCGGCATCAGCACCTGCGTTTCCGGGTCGCCGAAGCGGGCATTATATTCGATCAGCTTCGGCCCCGTCGCGGTCAGCATCAGCCCGGCATAGAGCACGCCGATAAAGGGCGTGCCCTCCGCCGCCAGCGCCGCGACGGTCGGGCGGATGATCTCGTCGATCGCGCGCGCCTCCAGCGCCGGGGTCAGCACGCACGCGGGGCTGTAGGCGCCCATGCCGCCGGTATTGGGACCGGTGTCGCCATCGCCGACGCGCTTGTGATCCTGCGCGGTGCCGAACGCCATGATGTCGGTGCCGTCGGTCAGCACGAACAGGCTGGCCTCCTCGCCGTCGAGGAATTCCTCGATCACCGCCTCCGCGCCGGGGGCCTGGAACAGGTCGCGCACCGCCGCCAGCGCCTCGTCGCGGGTCATGGCGACGGTCACGCCCTTGCCCGCCGCCAGTCCGTCCGCCTTCACCACCACCGGCAGGCCGAACGTGTCGGTCAGCGCCGCCTCGGCGGTGGCGAGGTCGGTGACGCGCAGGTAGCCGGCGGTGGGGATGCCGGCGCGCGCGCACAGGTCCTTGGTGAAGCCCTTCGATCCCTCCAGCTGCGCCGCCGCGCGGCCGGGGCCGAACACCGGCACGCCGGCGTCGCGCAGGCTGTCGGCCAGGCCGTCGACCAGCGGCGCTTCCGGCCCGATCACCACGAGGCCGATCGCCCGGTCGCGCGCGAAGGCGACGACGGCGGCGTGATCGGTCGCATCGAGCGGCACGATCGTCGCGACCTGCGCGATGCCGGGGTTGCCGGGCGCGGCGAAGAGCGTATCGAGAAGCGGCGATTGCGCCAGCTTCCATGCCAGCGCGTGTTCGCGGCCCCCGGAGCCGAGTAGCAGGACGTTCATGCCCGATCCCTTTTCATCTGAGCCGCGGCTGGTAGCCGAGCCGACGCCCGGCGACAACGCACTCGCTTTGTCGGTCGGCGAGCTGTCGTCCAAGCTGAAGCGCATGGTGGAGGGCGAGTTCGGCCATGTCCGCCTGCGCGGCGAGATTTCCGGTTTCAAGCGCGCCGCCTCCGGCCATGTCTATCTGGCGCTGAAGGACGAATCGGCGGTGATCGACGGGGTGATGTGGAAGGGGGTGGCCAATGCCCTCGCCTTCAGCCCGCAGGACGGGGTGGAGGTGATCGCCACCGGCAAGCTGACCATCTATCCCGGCCGTTCCAAATACCAGATCGTGATCGAGCGGATGGAGCTGGCCGGGGCCGGCGCGCTGATGGCGCTGCTGGAGAAGCTGCGCGCGCAACTCGCCGGCGAGGGGCTGTTCGACCGCGACCGCAAGCAGCCCCTGCCGTTCCTGCCGCGCGTGATCGGCGTCGTCACCTCGCCGACCGGCGCGGTGATCCGCGACATCCTCCACCGGCTGGAGGATCGCTGTCCGACCCGGGTGATCGTCTGGCCGGTCAAGGTGCAGGGCGAGGGCGCGGCGGCGGAGGTGGCGGCGGCGGTGCGCGGCTTCGACGCGCTGCCGACGGACGGTCCGGTCCCCCGCCCCGACCTGGTGATCGTCGCGCGCGGCGGCGGCTCGATCGAGGATCTGTGGGCGTTCAACGAGGAGGTGGTGGTCCGCGCCGTCGCCGCCTGTTCGATCCCGATCATCTCCGCGGTCGGGCATGAGACGGACACGACATTGTGCGACCATGCCGCCGACCTGCGCGCGCCGACGCCGACCGCCGCCGCCGAGATCGCCGTGCCGGTGCTCGCCGAGCTGCGGCTGACCATCGATTCGCACCGCCAGCGCACCGAACGCTGCGCGCGCCGCTATGTCGAGCGCGGGCGCGAGCGGCTGACCGCGCTCGCCCGGCTGTTGCCGAAGCGGGACGCGCTGCTCGGCCCCCAGCGCCAGCGCGCCGACGACGCGGGGGCGCGGCTCGATCGCGGGCTGGAGCGGCGGGTGACGGTGGCGCGCGGCCAGCTCGACCGGGCGACCGGCGCGCTGCGCCCGGCGGTGCTGCAACGGCAGGTGGATTCGGCCCGGCATCGGCTGGAATCCACCTGGCGGCTGGTGCAGACGCTCAACCCCGACAATGTGCTGGAGCGCGGCTATGCCCGCGTCACCGCGCGCGACGGCGCGACCCTGATGTCCAGCGCGGCGGTGACGGCGGCGGGCGCGTTGACGCTGCGCTTCCGCGACGGCAGCGTCGATGTGGCGGTCGATCCGGGCGACGGGAAGACGCCCGACAAGCCCCGCCGGGTTGAGCGGTCCGCGCCCAAGGCCTATGCCGCCCCCATTCCCGAGCAGCCGACGCTGCTCTAGCCGCGAAGAAAGCCGCCCATGCTGATGTCCAACGCCGATCGTCCCGCCCGCCTGCACTATATGGCGAACGGCTTTCGCGTGCTGGTGCCGGGCGACCATGTCGTCTGCGCGGTCACCGGCGCGCGCATCGGACTGGAGGATTTGCGCTACTGGAGCGTGCGCGACCAGCAGCCCTATGCCACCGCCCAGGTGTCGAGCGAGGCGCTGGCCCCGCGATGACGCCGGGCTGGGCGCTGCTGCTGCTGCTGTCCGCCGCGCCGGTCGGGGCGGCGACCCGCGACGGCATCGTGCAGGACGCGCTGCCGCCCGCCAGTTCCGCCGTCACGCCGTTCCGATGGTCGGGCGATGCGATCCAGGGCGGGCTGATCCGGGGCCAGGCGCCGGACGGCGCGGTGCTGGCGACGCTCGACGGCAAGCCGCTGCCGATCGCGGCGGACGGGTCGTTCATCATCGGCTTCGACCGCGATGCGGGACCGACCGTGCAGGTCGAGGTGACGATGGCGGACGGACGCACGCTCAGCCAGACGCTGGCGGTGCGCCCCCGCGACTGGCGGATCGAGCGGGTCGATGCGCCCTATCGCGCCGGCAAGACCGATGCCGAATTCGCCGCCGCCCGCCCCGCCGAACTGGCGCAGATCGTCGCGGCGCGCGAGGCCGCGACCGATGCGACCGGCTGGCAGCAGCGTTTCCGCTGGCCGGTGGCGGGGCGGCAGTCGGGCTGGTTCGGCTCGCAACGCGTCTATCAGGGCAAGCCCGGCGGCTATCACAGCGGCGCGGACGTGGCGGTGCCGACCGGCACGGCCATCGTCGCGCCGGCCGATGGCGTGGTGATCCTGGCGGCGCAGACCCCCTTCACGCTGGAGGGGCATCTGCTGATGCTCGACCATGGCATGGGGCTGAACAGCGCCTTCCTGCATCTGTCGCAGATCGACGTCGCGCCGGGTGACCATGTCCGCCAGGGCCAGGTGATCGGCCGGTCGGGAGCCACCGGCCGCGCGACGGGGCCGCATCTGCACTGGAGCCTGCAATGGCGCGGCGCGAAGCTCGACCCCCTGCTGGTCGCGGGTCCGGTTCCGGCGCGGTAGGGCGTTGACGCCGGGCCCGCCCACGCCCACCTCGCGGCGATGGTGATCGAACCCGTTCCGTCCGACCTGCGCGCCTTTGTCGTCAGGGACTTCACGCCGGCCCAATTGGCGGAGGGCTATAGCGGCGCGCTCTATGCGCTGTGCGCGACGCGGCCCTATATGCTGGCGCGCGAGGCCGATCTCGCCTTCTCGATCGACCGGGCCCGCTGGGAGCGCGAGCGGATCATCCAGCTGCGCTTCGACACGATCGCCGATGCGGTGCGCTTCTTCGGCTGGATCGACTGAGGACAAAAAAAGCCCCCGCCGCACAGGGCGACGGGGGCCGGCCGGCTCAGCGGAACTTGCCGCCGAGCGAGATGCCGATGATGCGCGGGTCGTTGAACACCGCCGCGTTGTAGTTCTCGATCACGCCCTTCAGGTTCTTCTCGTTGGTGACGTTGCGCGCGAACACCGCCAGTTCGAGATTGTCGTCCGGGGTGCGGTAACCGACCTTCACGCCGCCTTCGAAATTGCCCTTCGCGTAGAATTCCCGCGTCCGGTACAGCACGAAGTTGGTATAGCCCTGGATGTTCCAGTCGGTCGCCGCGAACAGCGTGCCGCCATTCGCCAGCGGCTGGTCCCAGCGCACCGTCGCGTCGAAATTATATTTCGGCGCATTGGGCAGCGGGTTGCCGTCGATCTTCGCCAGATAGACCGGACCGAAGGCGGTGGCGACGCGCCGCACCGGGTTGAGCACGGTGCAGGTCATCTGCCCGTTGAGCGCGCAGACCTGCGCCTCGGCATTGCGGTCCTTGATCTTCGAATGCAGCGCGCTGGCCCCCAGCGACAGGGTCAGCTCGCGACGCGGCTGCCAGGCGAGCTCCGCCTCCATGCCATAGGCGCGGGCCTTGTTCGCGTTGAACAGCACGCCGTTGCCGTCGGTGTCGTTGCCGTTCAGCTGGATGTCGTCGACCGTATAGGTGAACAGCGCCGTGTTGAAGCGCAGCGTATTGCCGAGCAGGTTCGACTTGGTGCCCACCTCATAGGAGACGATCGTCTCCGAATTGGCGGTCGAGAAGTCGGAGTTGAACACCGCCGAACGGCCCTGGATGGTCGGGCCGCGGAAGCCGCGGGCGACGCGGGCATAGACGCTGTTCGCCGGGTTCACCTGCCACAATGCACTGACGTCCCAGCTCGGCTGGGTGTCCGACAGGCGGACATCGGTGCGGCCCCGATAGGTGGCGACGTTCAGGGCGCTGTTCGCGGTCTTGAGCAGGCGGGTGCGCTTGGTATCCTCGGTCACGCGGCCGCCGGCGGTGATCGTGAGATTGTCGAGCAGCTTGAAGCTCGCCTGGCCGAAGCCCGCCCAGGAGGTGTTGGTGTTGCGCAGCCGCACCCAGTTGTTGGGGTTGGTGCCGATCAGGAAGGCGCGCTGGTAGAAGTCGGTCAGGTCGGCCGAATGGAAGTAGAAGCCGCCGATCTGCCAGTTGAAACGCCCCCCCGCCGGCGAGGCGAGACGCAGTTCCTGGGTATATTGGTCGAGGTCGCGCACCTGACCCTGGCTGAGGCCGAAGCCATTGGCCACGCCGTTCACCGGATAGAGCGCCGCCGCGCCGCCGTCCGTGTCGCCCCGGCTATAGCCCTTGGTCGTCTCATAGCCGCTGATCGCGGTCAGGATCGCCGGGCCGAAATCATAGGAGGCGTTCACCGACCAGCCGCGCGTCTCGTAGGACTGCGGATTATCCTGTCCCTCGTCATAGGCGACGACGCCGCGCGGCTCGGCCGACACGTCGTTGCTGCCGCGCTTCAGCGCGCCGCGATGGAACAGCGTCGAGGTGCCGTCATACCAGCGCGCATGGCCGGAGACGAGGACCGAGGCGCGGTCGGTCGGGGTGAGCAGCAGCTGCAGGCGCACGTCGCGCTCGTCGAAGCCGCCCATCGCATCCTTGCGCGGCGTGTTGGTGCGGTCGGCGCTGACCCCGGCGAAGCGGTTGTCGACCCAATTGTCGCGGTGCTGGATCAGCGCCGACAGGCGGAACGCCACCAGGTCCTGCGCGATCGGGCCGCCGACGCCCATGTCGAAGCTGTTGCTGCCATAGCTGCCGACCGAGGCCTGGCCGCGACCCTGGAAGGTCTGGCTGGGGCGGATCGTGTCGAACTTGATGATGCCGGCGGTGGTATTGCGTCCGAACAGCGAGCCCTGCGGTCCGCGCAGCACCTCGATCTGGTTGACGTCGAACACCGGGTTCGACTTCAGCACGACATGCTCCAGCACGATATCGTCCTGGATGATCGACACGGGCTGCGACGCGCCCAGGTAGAAATCGACATTGCCCAGGCCGCGAATGTAGAAACGCGGGAAGATGCGGCCGGTGGTCGTTTCGGCATAGAGACCGGGGACCCGGCCCGAAAGCGCCAGGATATCCTCGCCGCCCGCCATATAGTCACGCATCGACTGGCCGCTGACCACCGCGACCGAGATCGGCACGCGCTGGAGATTCTCGCTGCGACGCTCGGCGGTGACGGTGATTTCCTGCAACCCGTCCTCGGTGCCGGCGGGCGCGGCCGACTGGGTGGCGGCGGGATCGGGCGCGCCGGCGGGGCCGGTCTGTGCGGCGGCGGCCCCGCAGACGGACAGCGCGGCGATCCCCGCGCCCAGACGCAGGGCAGGCTTCAAGCAGGTACGAAACACGGATATTTCCCTTTTTTGGTCAAATCGGGGACAGGCCGATGTTTCTCGCCGTCATGCACCGCCGGACTCTTCGGCCCGGGCGGGGATGACGGACGCCTCCCGCAAACGGTCGGCCCGGTCCCAGGCCCGGCGCCGTAAAGCCCATATATGTCGGCATGATGGCACCGGCCTGGCCGGTGGCGGCAATCAGCGCGGACCGGCGTCCTCGGGCAGCCAGTCGGTGGCGATGCTGGCATAGCGATCGACGAAGCCGGTAAAGGCGACCAGCGCCGCATCGTCGAGCAGCGTCACGCGCTTGCCCGCGCGCGCGATCATGCCGCGCTCCTCCATCTCGCGGAAAGTGCGGTTGACGTGCACCTTGGTCAGGCCCAGCGCGTCGCCGATATCGGTCTGGGTCAGCGGCAGCTCGATCGTGTCGACCACGCCGCCCGCCGTGCTGCGCAACCGCGCGCGGATGTCGAGCAGCAGCGTCGCCAGCCGGTGGAGCGCGTCGGTGCGGCCCACCGAGGTCAGCCGGTCGCCCATCGCCACCGATTCCGCCGCCGCCATGGCATAGAGGAAGCCGCCGATCCGGCCGTGCCGCGCGAACAGCCGGCCCAGATCGGCCTTGCGCACCGGCGTGACGATGCAGTCGCTCACCGCCGTCAGCGTCGCGCCGGCATGATGCCAGGGGATGGACGAGGTGCCGATCAGGTCGCCGGGATAATGGAAGCGCAGGATCTGCCGCGTCCCGTCGGGCAGCCGGTTGGACAGGTGCAGCCAGCCCTGCTGGACGACGAACAGCGACACGACCGGATCGCCCGCCGTCAGCAACGGCTCGCCCGGCGTCAGCTTCTGCGGCACCCCCTCCAGCATGTCGAGCGCCGCTTCCTCGTCCGCGTCGAGCGACAGGTGGCGGGCGACGCGGATCGCCAATGCGCTCTTGCGGGGGGAAATGGGGCCGGCGCGGTTCATGTCCCCGACATGCCATGTCGACTTTGCCCCCGCAACGGGGTCAATCGTTTATCATATTTCCAGACATCAATCGCGCGCTCCGGACCACCGGGTCGGCCGCGCCAGCGTGGCCGAGACGGCCCAGATCGCCAGGCCGCCCAGCGCCAGCCCCGCCCCGACCCAGCCGGTCGAGGTCCAGCCCAGGCCGGCGGCGATCGCCAGCCCGCCCGCCCAGGGGCCGATCGCATTGGCGGTGTTGAACGCGCTGTGGTTGAGCGCCGCCGCCAGCGCCTGCGCATCGCCGGCCACGTCCATCAACCGGGTCTGGAGCACCGTGCCCAGCGCCCCGCCCAGACCGATCGCGAGCACGTCGACCAGCAGCCAGGGCAGATGCGGCGCGGCAAAGGGGAACAGCGCCAGCGCCGCCGCCGAGAAGACCAGCAACGCCCCCGCCGTCGGCATCAACGCCCGGTCGGCGAAGCGCGGCACGATCAGATTGCCCAGGGTCATGCCGATGCCGAACACCGCGAAGACCAGAGGCATCCAGGCAGCGGACACGCGCGTCACCTCCTGCAACGTCGTCGCCAGATAGGTGTAGACGCAGAACAGCCCGCCAAAGCCGATCGCCCCGGTGCCGAGCGTCAGCCACACCTGCGGCCGGCGCAGCGCGCCCAGTTCGCGAAACGGGCTGGCATCGCGGTCGGGCACGTCGCGGGCGACGAACAGCGCGACCAGCGCCGCCGTGGTCAGCGCCAGCACCGCGACGGTGGCGAAGGCCCAGCGCCAGCTGGCGATCTGGCCCAGCGCATTGGCCAGCGGCACGCCGACCACCGTCGCCGCCGTCAGGCCCAGCATCACCCGGCCGACCGCCCGCGTACGCTGCCCGGCCGGGACCAGCGATGCGGCGACCAAGGCGGCGATGCCGAAATAGGCGCCGTGCGGCAGGCCGGACAGGAAGCGCACGCCCAGCATCGTGCCATAATCGGGTGCGAGCGCGGACAGGGCGTTGCCCACCCCGAACATCAGCATCAGCGCGATCAGCAGCGTCCGCCGCGACCAGCGCGCGGCCGCCACCGCGATGGTCGGCGCGCCGACCACCACGCCCAGCGCATAGGCGCTGATGACATGGCCAGCGGTCGGCTCGTCGATCCCCAGGTCGCGCGCCATCATCGGCAACAGGCTCATCGTCGCAAATTCGGTCGTGCCGATCGCGAAGCCGCCCACCGCCAGGGCGAGATGGACGATGGCGGGACGCGCGGGGGCGCGCCCGTCCGGGGACAGGGCAATGCTGGTCATCGCGTCGAGGTCGGTGCGCGACCGGACAAGGTCAACCGCATGGAATGCGATTGGCATTGCAGCGAACGCATGTGGGCATGACCGGAAGGCTCCCCTCCGAGAAACCGGGACGCCGGCCCGTCGATCCTGGCGCCACCCCGCGCCGGGATGGTCACGGGGCAGAAAACATCCCTGCCCCGCCCCGATCAGCCGAAATCGACCGCCTCGAACCGGATCGGCTCGCCCTGCGCGCGTTCGCCGAGCTGATCCTCCCACATCGCGACATGGCCGCGCACGATCGTGCCGATCGGCTTGCCGGTCAGCGCCATGCCGGTGAAGGGCGACCAGCCGGCGCGGCTCGCCAGCCAGGCCTCGTCCACCGTCCACTGCTTGCGCCGGTCGACGATCGTGAAGTCGGCATCATAGCCGCGCACGATCCGCCCCTTGCCGACGATGCCGAACACGCGCTGCGCGCCCGCGCTGGTCAGTTCGATCAGGCGCTGCATCGTCAGCCGGCCCTCGGCGACATGGTTGAGCAGCAGCGGCAGCAGCGTCTGCACGCCGGGCATCCCGCTCGGGCTGTCGGGATAGGGCTTGGCCTTCTCCTCCAGCGTGTGCGGCGCATGGTCGGAACCGATCACGTCGGGCACGCCCTGGTTCAGCCAGTGCCACAGGCCATCGCGATGCGCGCCGCTGCGGATCGGCGGGTTCATCTGCGCCAGCGTGCCCAGCCGCGGATAGGCCTCCTCGCCCGCCAGCGTCAGATGCTGGGGCGTCACCTCGCAGGTGGCGATGTCCTTGTTCTGGCCCAGCAGTTCCAGCTCGGCCGGGGTGGTGACGTGCAGGACGTGGATGCGCCGCTTCGCCGCGCGGGCCAGCGCCAGGATACGCTTGGTCGCGAGCAGCGCGCTCTCGTCGTCGCGCCAGACCGGATGCGACGCCGGGTCGCCCGCGATCCGCTCGCCCGCCCGCGCCTGCATCCGCGCCTCGTCCTCGGCATGGATGGCGACGCGGCGATGGCCGGAGGCCAGCACGTCCGCCAGCGACGAATCCTCCGACACCAGCAGGTCGCCGGTCGAGGCGCCCATGAAGATCTTCACCCCCGCCGTGCCCGGCCGCCGCTCCAGCGCGGCGAGGTCGGCGGCATTGGCGTTGGTCGCGCCGACATAGAAGGCATGGTCGCACCACATGCGATGATGCGCGCGCGCCAGCTTGTCGTCGATCGCCGCCGCGCTGTCGGTATTGGGCTTGGTGTTCGGCATCTCGAACACGGCGGTCACGCCGCCCATCACCGCCGCGCGGCTGCCGGTCTCCAGATCCTCCTTGTGGGTCAGGCCCGGCTCGCGGAAATGGACCTGGGTGTCGATCACGCCGGGCAGGATGTCGAGCCCGGTGCAGTCGATCCGCCGGCCCGCATCGGCCGGGCTGCCGGGGGCGACCAGCGCGACGATGCGGCCGTCGGTCACGCCCACCGAAGCCTCGACGGGGCCGCCGGGCGTGTGGACCGTACCGCCGGAGAGGAGCAGGTCGAACGTCATGGGGCCATCCTTTCGTTGCATTCACGGTGCGTGCCGAGGCTTTCGCCGGGCGCGGCGCCCTCCTACCTTGGCGACATGAACGAGACTAGTCCGGGAATGCTCGCCGATCGCACCGTGTTGCGCGTCGCGGGCGATGATGTGCGCGGCTTCCTCCAGGGGCTGGTGACCAACGACTGCGCGGCGCTCGCGCCCGATGCGCCGCGCTGGGCCGCGCTGCTCAGTCCGCAGGGCAAGGCGCTGTTCGACTTCCTCCTCTGGGCGGACGGCGACGATGTGCTGGTCGATGCGGAGGCCGCGCAGGCCGAGGCGCTGGCGAAGCGGCTGACCCTCTATCGTCTGCGCCGCGCGATCACGATCACGCCGACCGACCTCAAGGTGCACTGGTCGCCCGATGGCGGCCAGGGCGTGCCCGACCCCCGACTGGCGGCGCTGGGCGGGCGCTGGCTCGCCCCCGCCGGGCCGGACGCCGCCGTGGCGCAGGGCTGGACCGCGCATCGCCTGGGGCTGGGCGTGACCGAGGGGGTGGGCGAGCTCGGCTCGGCCGAGACGCTGTGGCTGGAATGCAATGCGCGCGAGCTGAACGGCGTCAGCTTCACCAAGGGCTGCTATGTCGGGCAGGAGAATACCGCGCGGATGCACCATCGCAGCAAGGTGAACCGGCGGCTGGTCGTCGCGCCGCTGGCCGAGCCGGGCGACCGGACGCGTGCCACCTATCCCGCACTCGGCCTGATGGTGGAGCATCGCCGCGTCGAATCGCTTGGCGATGCGCTCAGGCCCGACTGGCTGGCGGCGGCGCTGGGCCGAGACCTAAGGCAGGCGGCGCACCGGCGGCAGCGCGGCGCAGATGTCCGCCCCGCCCGCCGGCACGGTGAAGAAGGGGCCTGCGCGATTCTCGCGGCTCGCGATCCAGGCGCGGAAGCGCGCATTGTCGGTGCGGCGATAGGCGAAGTGCGGGCGCTCGGCCGCCGGCAGGTCGCTGGCCAGCCGCGCCGAGACGATCGGCAGCCGCTCGCCCTCCGTCTTGTAGAAGCCCAGCTCGCCGGTGCCGCGCGGCAGGACGGACAGCCGCTCGATCCCGTCGATCACCCGGCCGACGATCGCGATATTGCGGTCGAGCGCGCGCGGCGAATGGCCGATCACCGTATAGAGCTCGGCCCCGCTGCCGGTATCCGGGGCCAGGTCGCGCGCCACCCCGACCATGGCATAGCAATGCGGCACCCATTGCCGCGCGCCGCTGCCCGCCAGTGGCCAGCCGTCGCGGCTATAGCCCGCCCATTCGGCATAGGGATCGCGCCGCGACAGCCGCGCCGCCACGGTCGCGGCCTCAGCGGGCTGGTCATATTCGGCGGGCGGCGGCGTGACGAGGCCGGCGGGCAGCGCCTTCTTCTCGGTCGCGTCGCCCCATTGGGCGACATAATTGTCCTGCACCCGGTAGACGCTGGCCCCCGCATCCCACCAGCGCGCGGCCGCCAGCCGCCGGATATTGGCGACATGCACCGGCGCATAGGGCGCGGCCAGCCGCACCGTCACCGTGCCGCCACCGCGCAGTGTGAAGATGAGCAGATCGTCATCGGGGATCGCCACCCAATCCGCCGGCAGCGCATCGCCGGGCGCCGGCGCG
Organism: Sphingomonas sp. SORGH_AS_0438; assembly: GCF_031453475.1. Taxonomy (NCBI): domain Bacteria; kingdom Pseudomonadati; phylum Pseudomonadota; class Alphaproteobacteria; order Sphingomonadales; family Sphingomonadaceae; genus Sphingomonas; species Sphingomonas sp. SORGH_AS_0438. Next base: position 3,814,164 of record NZ_JAVIZS010000001.1, on the reverse strand, counting down.
ACCTTGGGCGAAACCGGCGCGGGCGCGGGCGTGGCGGGCGTCGCGGCCTGGAGCAGGCCGGCGAGAAGCAGGATCGACATGGCCGCGAACCTGCCCGAGCGGCTTTCGTTGCGCAATCGACTTGCGCGACGCGCGATCGGGCTCTAGGGCACCGCTTCCGGGTAATGCGGAGCGGTGGCCGAGTGGTCGAAGGCGCTCGCCTGGAAAGTGAGTATACGTCAAAAGCGTATCGAGGGTTCGAATCCCTCCCGCTCCGCCACCATCTCCTACATGTGCTGACATGATCCCTTAGCGGCCCCGTGCCGGTCGCGGCTGCCATACGCATGGAGAAACCCCCTCCAAACATGACGTTAACGCCATATTTGTCATGCCGCAGAAATATGCCCGAAACGGACATGTAACAGGACCAATCTAGGGCCATTCCCGGACCGGCGCATAGGCCGGCAAGGGGAAATCACATGTCATCCGAGAAGGAAGGGCGCGGCCTGGGGCGCGTGGCCGATCGTCGGGCGTTGCTGCGCAGCGTCGCCGGCTTCACCACGCTGCCGATCGGCGCGGCGCTGTTGTCGGGCTGTGGCGAGGGGAGCGGCACCGCCGCCGCGACCGCCAGCGCCGGCACCGATGCGGTCGCGATGGGCGCCGGCCGCACGCCGGCCGCGACCACCAGCTTCGCGCTCGCGGTGCTGCCCGACACGCAATTCTATTCGCGCTATGCGACGACTGACGAAAGCCAGCAGTTCCAGCGCAAGTACGGCAGCACGCCGTTCGACGCGCAGACCCGCTGGATCGCGGACAATGCCGCCGCCTACAACATCCCCTTCGTCGTGCATCTGGGCGACGTGGTCGACCAGGTCGGCAAGCCCAACCAGTGGACGATCGCCGACGCGGCGATGAAGAACCTGGAGGCCGCCAAGGTCCCCTATTCAATCCTGGCCGGCAATCACGACGTGCTGGTCGATTACGACTATCGCGGCAGCTGGGACCAGAACAGCGGCACCGACGCACAGCGCAACCTGTCGGCCGAACCCTATCTCAAGACCTTCCCGGCGAGCCGGGCCGCGCAGCAGGCGACGTTCCGGGAGCGCGATTCGTCGGGCTTCCACGAATATCATGTGTTCGAGGCGTTCGGCGTCCGGTTCATGGTGCTGTCGCTGTCGTGGCGCATCTCCGACGCCGGCATCGCCTGGGCCCGTGACGTGATCCGCCGCAACCCGACGCTGCCGGTCATCCTGTCCAACCACCAGCTGCTCAACATCGACAGCGACGGCATCAGCCCGCTCGAGACCGAATATGGCAAGATGCTGTGGGACAAGCTGATCCGCGACAACGACCAGATCTTCATGACGCTGAACGGCCATCATCATGGCGGCGCGCGGCTCAGCAAGACCAACGACTTCGGCAATGTCGTCGAGGAGATGGTGGTCGATTACCAGATGGCCTATCAGGGCGGCAACGGCCTGATGCGGCTCTATGAGTTCGACTTCGGCGCCAACACGATCGACGTGATGTCCTTCTCGCCCTGGGTGGTGCAGAAGCCCAAGGCGTCGCTCAACCAGTTCGACCGCGCGATCCTGCCCGAGGCGAACCACCGCTTCACCATCGCGATGAACTTCAAGAAGCGGTTCGCCGGTTTCCTGCGGTTCCGGCCCGTCCTGTCGACCACCGGCACGCCGATCCTGGCGCGCGTCCAGTCGAAGCTGCTGGAGAATTATGTCGAGCCGGTGGTGCCGGTGCCCGCCGCGCCCAGGGATGCCAACGACTATCCGGTGGTGCCCGATACCTATGCCCATTGGCGGCCGAAGCCGGGGCGCGACGGGCAGATCGTGCAGGTCGGCGACACGCTGGCCGATGTCGCCAACGGCTTCACCATGGCGCGCGTGCCGCTGGTCGCGCCGGCGCTGGTCGACGATGTGGTCTGGTCCGACGACCATCATGCCCTGTCCTCGGCCGGGGCGAGCATCCTGTTCCGCAACACCGACAAGCGGGTGGCGCGCAACAGCTCCTTCGCCACCGCGATGGATGCGGGCGTGAACGGCCGCAGCTTCTGGAACGGCTATACGGTCGAGAGCTTCGTCAAGATTCCGACCGACTGGGACCCGGCGCTGCACCGCTGGGGCAACATGCTCGGTCGCTGCGGCAATCGCGGGCTGCTGCCCGGCTTTCGCGGTGGCGATGCGCAGGCCTCGTCGGTGCTGTTCGCCATCTCGTCGCTGCGCGAGGTGCAGTGGGAGGTCGTGCCGGCCAGCAACTCCAGCTATCCGCAGACCAACTGGTCGGGCGAGATCATCCGCAACAGCTGGTATCACATCGCCATCGTCTGCACGCCGATCGTCGGCACCACCAATGCCGAGACGATCATGTATGTCGAGGGCGCGCCGGTGATGCGCAACGTGACCGGCGCCGCCGGCATGCGCTCCGCCACCAATCCGGGGCCGCAGCCCTGGATCCTGGGCGCGGGCTGGTGGGACGGCGCGCGCAAGGACGGCTTCTATGGCTGGCTGGGCGAGACCCGGCTGGTCGGCCGCCCGCTGACCCCCGACCAGTGGCTGACCGCGCGCCGCGCCTGACGCCGAGCCTGCCCCTTCCAGCCGATGCCGGCGCGGCGCGCGCAGCCGCCCGCATCGGCGCGACCTTCGGAGATTTTCGATGACCTTCCGCAAAGCGGCGACCGCCGCCGCCATTGCCGCGCTTGCCCTTCCCGCCGCCGCCCAGGCCGCGCAGTTCCAGGCCAGCGCCGACATCTTCACCGGCACCGGTTTCGCCGGCCGCTATGTCGGCCCGGGCGGCCAGGTGCAGCCGAGCGCCCAGTGGCTGGGCGGCGTGCAGGGCGGCGGCGCCGGCACGTTCGACAATTTCGGCTTCTACAATCGCGGCGTCGGCGCGCTGACCCAGAGCCGGCAGGTCGAGTTGCTGAGCGGCAACCTGTTCCGGTTCCTCGACACCTTCACCAACACCACCGGCGCGCGAATCCGCACCACGGTCCAGTTCTTCGGCAATCTGGGGTCGGACGGCGACGAGCTGGTCAGCACCAAGGCCGGCGGCCTGATGGTGTCCTGCCAGGACGATGGCGACGGCAACTGCACCGAGGATGCGGTGATCGCGCTGGTCGCCGGCAATAACGGGCTGGCGCAACAGGGCATCGCGCCCGATCGCTACACGGTCGGCTTCGACCTGGACGTGGCGGCAGGGCAGAGCGTCAGCCTGCTCAACTTCGCCTTCCTGGCGCGCGACATGGACGGCCCGACCGCCGACGACGTAACGCTGGCGACCGAGACCGGCCGCGCGCTGCTCACCGCCGCGCGGGTCGAGGGGCTGACCGACGCGCAGCGCGCCAGCATCGTCAACTTCTCCGCCAGCGCGCTGCCCGAACCGGCGAGCTGGGTGATGATGATCCTGGGCTTCGGCCTGGTGGGCGGGATGCTGCGCCGCCGCCGCGCCCTCGTCGCGCTCGCCGCCTGATCCACGACCGCGCCTGATCCGGGACGTCGCCGATCCGGCGGCGCCCCGACCCTTTTCCTATCTTCCGAAGAGTATTCCCATGTTGCTGAAGACCAAGCTGCTGCTGTCCGGCGCCGCGGCCTCCACCCTGTTCGTCGCCAGCCTGGCCGCCGCGCAGGACGCCCCGCCCGCCGCCCAGCAGACCGCGACCGACCAGACCGCCACCGAATCGCTGGTCAGCGACATCGTCGTCAACGGCCGCCGCCAGCAAAGCGCGATCGCCGAGGAGAAGGCGGCGGTCGGCGTCGTCGATATCGTCACCGTCGGCGACGTCGCCATCCACTCGCAGACCAGCATCGCCGACCTCGCCAAGCAGCTGCCCGGCGTGTCGGTCAGCCGCGACCAGGGCCGCAACCAGAGCGCGACCGGCGAGGCGCAGTTCGTCACGATCCGCGGCTTCGACGCCAGCTACAATGCCTATACGCTGGACGGGCTGCGCCTGCCGCAGACGGCGGGCAGTTCGCGGGCCATCTCACTCAACCTCTTCTCCCCCTTCGCGATCGGCAACATCATCATCGACAAGACGCCGGCCGCGAACAAGGATTCGGACTCGATCGCGGGCATCATCGACCTGCGCACCCCGACCGCCTTCGACTTCGCCCAGCATTTCCTGCGCGCCCGCGTGCTGGCGCAGGGGGCTGAGCAGGCGATCGCCCAGAAGCAGGAGGGGTTCGGCGGCGCGATCGGCCTGGACACCGCGCAGCGTTTCGGCGCGTCGAACCAGTTCGGCCTTTATCTGGCCGGCTATTATGAGGAACGCGGCAACACCGCCGAATCGACCGCCGTGCAGAACGACTATCGCACCACCATGGCCAATGTCGGCACCGCGCGCGCCAATCCGACCGCGCTGTCGGCGGACGGGGTGCAGTGGAATTTCTACAACAACAAGATCAAGCGCTACGGCGCGACCGGCTCGTTCGACTATCGCACCGATCCGCTCGACCTGTTCGCACGGGTCAATTACGCGACCTATTTCAACACCAACACGATGAACCAGACGGGCCTGCGCAACGAGCTGACTAGCGGCCAGACCAATCCCAATCCGGGTGGCGGCCGCTACAATGCGGCGGGCGTCTTCACCCCCTATGGCATCAACCCGGCCAGCTATTTCCGCACCGAGGATGTCGAACAGGAACTGCTGTCGGCGCAGATCGGCGCGCACGCCCATGCCGGCGCCTTCACCGCCTCGCTGGAGGGCGGCTATGCCGATGGCCGGTTCGACCAGCCGCGGCGGATCGAGGCGGCCTTCCGCGGCATCGCCTATAACGGCGCGGCCGGGAATACCGGCGTCGCGACCGAGGGGCTGACCATCGACCTCAGCGACCCGCGCTCGCCGCGCCCAGTGCTGTCCTCGGGCGCGCAGGCCTATGTCGGCTCGCTCGACCGGCCGAGCCAGCTCTATATCCAGCAGGGCTATGATTATCTGACCGAGCGCAAGAAGACGCTGAAGGGCAGCATCGGCTGGACCGGCGAGGGCGTGCTGGCGTCGTTCGAGGTCGGCGGCCTGTACGAGGATTCGCATCGCGAGGGCCGCAGCCTCGCGCCCGACGAGACGCGCTATCGCTTCAAGACGCCGCTCCAGAACGGCACCGTCGCCGGCCCCACGATCAACCAGTATCTGGGCCAGGTGCTGACTAGCTTCCTGGACTATTACCCGGCGCGGCCGATCAAGGTGCTGTCGCGGTCGCAGCTCGACGCGCAGCAGAGCGAATATGTGCCCGCGCGCATCGCCGCCGTGTCGCAGACCACGATCAACAGCGGGCTGCGCGACGGAAATGAGAAGCGCAAGACCGCCTATGCCATGGCCAATCTGAAGGCGGGCACGCTGGAGGTGACGCCGGGCGTCCGCTACGAGGCGAACGATTTTTCCGGCCGCTTCTATTTCCGCAACGCGGACGGCAGCTACACCTTCGCCACGGCGGGGCGGAAATACGACCATGTCGACCCTAGCGTGCTGGCGGCGTGGCGGCCGAACGACCGGATCGTGGTGCGCGGCGCGGTGCGGTCCAGCTATGCGCGGCCCGGCTTCGACCTGATCGCCGGCCCGACCTCGATCTCGACCAGCAATGGCCAGACCGTCATCACCCAGCCCAATCCGAATCTGAAGCCGGTCGACGGCTGGAGCTATGACGCGGGGATCGAATATTATGGCGGCGTCGGCCGCTATGTGCAGATCGCGGCCTACTATAAGGACCTGAACAACTTCATCGTCTCGACCGCGTCGCGCTCCGCCGCCAACCAGCCGGGCGCGGACAATGTCGTCTATGTCCACCCGATCAACGGCGGCAGCGGCACGGCGAAGGGCATCGAGGCCTCGGGCCGCTTCACGCTGGGCGACATGGTGGGATCGTCGATGCTCGGCAATGTCGGCGTCGGCGGCAACATCACCTATCAGCGGACGCGCGCCACCTACATGGTCTCGGCCACCGACAGCCGCACGACCAGCCTGCCCCAGGCGCCCGACCTGATCTTCAACGCGGAGATCTTCTACGCCAGCGACGTGGTGCGGACGAACCTGTGGTACAACCGCACCGGCCGTTTCCTGGCGACCGTGCAGGATTCGCAGCCGGACATCTATGTCCAAGCGGCGGGCGAGCTGAACTTCGGCCTGGCGTTCAAGGTCACGCCGAACCTGGAGATCGGCGGATCGGTGCGCAACCTGCTCAACGAGCACACCTATTGGGCGACCACGGGGGCGGCGAAGACCTATATCTCGCCCGACCGCAATGGCGGTTATATGAAGACGGGGCGCGTCTTCCAGTTCAGCCTGACCATGTCGCGCTGAGGCTCGCGGGGGCCGGGCATCGCCCCGGTCCCCGTCACCCGGCGGAGGACGTCAATCCATCCCCGCCCGGATCGCCGCGCCGGCCACGAACGGGCTGCCGGCGACGAGCAACAGGCTGGTCGCGGCGAGCAGCTTGAACGCGCCCGCCCCGCCCTCCGCCAGCGCGCCCGCGCCGAAGATCAGCAGCGGCACCGCCAGCGGCAGCATCAACAGCCCGGCAAGCGCGCCCGCGCCGCGAAAGCCGGCGGTCAGTGCCGCCACCGCCACCGCCAGGGCGGCGAGCGCCGGCGTACCGATCAGCAGGCCCAGCTCCACCCGCCACAGCAGGACACCGGGCAGGCCGAGCAACCCCGCCGCCGCGACCGCCGCCGCCATCAACGGCGGTGCGAAGGTCAGCCAGTGCGCCACCATCCGCGCGGCGGCGACCAGCGCCAGCGACAGGCCACGCACCGCCAGCTGGTCGAACACGCCCTGTTCTAGGTCCGGCGCGACCAGCCGCTCGACCGGCAGCAGCGCCGCGAGCAGCGCCGCCGCCCAGATCACCCCGCCGCCGATCCGCGCCAGCAACCCCGCATCCGGTCCAATCGCGAAGGGAAAGAGCGTCGCCACTAGCAGGAAGAAGATCACGACCAGGGTCGCGCCGCCGCCCGCATAGCCGCGCCGCACGTCGCGGGCGATAAGCGCGATCAGCATGGCGCCTCCGCCATCGCGGTCAGCTCGACCGCCTGCGCGCCCGGCAACGCCAGCGGCACGTGCGTCGCGACCAGCACCGCGCCGCCGCCGGCCCGGTGCGCGGCGACCAGTGCCTCCAGCCGCGCGACCGCCGCGACATCCAGTCCGTTCGCCGGCTCGTCGAGCAACCACAGCGCCGCGCCGCTCGCCACCACCCGCGCCAGCGCGGCCCGGCGGCGTTGCCCGGTGGACAACATCTTCACCGGCACGTCGCGCAGCGCCGCCAGCTCGACCGCTTCCAGCGCCGCCGCCACCCGGTCGCGACCGCCGTCCAGCCGCGCCCAGAAATCGAGCGCCCGCCCCAGGGGCAGTTCCGGATCGAGCGCCGCCGCCTCGCCCAGCAAGGTGCGCGACGGTGCGACCACGCGTCCCGCCGCCGGCGCCAGCAGCCCGGCGCACAGCCGCAACAGGCTCGACTTGCCGACGCCGTTCGGCCCGGTGACCACCGCCGCCGCGCCCGCCGCCAGCCGCAGGTCGAGCCCGGCGAACAACATCCGCCCGCCCCGGACGCAGGCGACCCCCTCCAGCGTCAGCGGCGCGCTCAATCCTCCACCGAATCTTCCAGCGCGTGCATGTCGTCATCCGACAGGCCGAAATGATGGCCGATCTCATGCACCGTGACATGCGCGACCAGATCGTCCAGCCGCACGCCCGTCTCGATCCATTCCTCCAGGATCGCCCGGCGATAGAGATGGATGCGATCGGGCATCGCGCCCGACTCCATCGCCGATTTCTCGCCGATCGGGCGACCGTTGTAGAGGCCGGTCAGCTCGAACGGGTCGTCCAGGCCCAGCGCCGCCAGCACCTCGTCATCGGCGAACTCCTCGACCAGCAGCACCACATCGCCCAGATGCGCGGCGAAGGCGGGGGGCAGGCGCTCGATCGTCGCGCGGGCGACCGATTCGATCCAGGCGGCGTCGGGCGCTTCTGCGAAATCGGGGCGGGCGGGGTCTTGCCGATCCATGCCGACCGCCATAGGCCCGCGCGGGCCGTAGGGGCAATAAGGGGAGCGGATGATGGTCGAGGCACTCAGCGAAGCGGAACGGGCGGAAGCGCTCGACGGCCTGCCCGAATGGGACCATGACGAGGCGCGCGACGCGATCACGCGCACCATCGTCTTCGCCGATTTCATCGAGGCGTTCGGCTTCATGACGCAGGTGGCGCTGATCGCCGAGCGGATGAACCATCATCCCGAATGGTCGAACGTCTACAACCGCGTCGAAATCCTGCTCACCACCCATGACGCGGGCGGCCTGTCCCCGCGCGACATCGACATGGCCCAGGCGATCGACGCGATCGTCGAGGAGTAAAATCCTTCCCCGCCGGGGAGTATCGCAAGCCCCCTTCCTGCCATCCCGGCGAAGGCCGGGATCCAGTGGGGGGACGCTGGCAGGCTTTCACCTCCGCTTCCAAACCGGACCCCGGCCTTTGCCGGGGTGGAGCGTGAGAAAGACGGTAGCCAACCCTTTGCGACGCCCCCCGGCAGGGAAGCGTCAAGCGATCAGAACGACAGGCCCATGGCGGTCTTCACGCCCGGCAGCCCCTTGACCTGCGCCAGCAGCCCGGCGGTCACCGGCTCGTCGACCGACAGCAGCAGCACCGCCTCGCCGCCTGCCGAGCGGCGGCCGAGGTGGAAGGTGCCGATATTGACGCCCGCCTCGCCGAGCGTGGTGCCGAGCCGGCCGATGAAGCCCGGCGCGTCCTCGTTGACGACATAGAGCATCGAGCCGACCAGATCGGCCTCGACCTTGATGCCGAACAGCTCGACCAGACGCGGCGCCTGGTCGCCGAACAGCGTGCCGGCGACCGAACGCTCGCCATCGGCAGTGCGCACCGCGACGCGGACCAGCGTATGATAGTCGCCCTCGCGCTCCGAACGGATCTCGCGCACCTCGATGCCGCGATCGCGGGCGAGGAGCGGCGCATTGACCATGTTGACGGTCGCGGTCTGCGTCCCCAGGAAGCCGGCGAGCACCGCGCTGGTGATCGGCTTCTGGTTCAGCTCGGCCGCTGCGCCCTCGACATGCACCGAGATGCGGTCGATCGCGCCGGTCGACAACTGGCCGACCAGCGCGCCCAGCTTTTCCGCCAGCGCCATATAGGGCTTCAGCTTCGGCGCTTCCTCGGCCGACAGGCTGGGCATGTTGAGCGCGTTGGTGACGCCGCCCGACACCAGGAAATCGGCCATCTGCTCGGCGACCTGGATCGCGACATTGACCTGCGCTTCGGTGGTCGACGCGCCCAGATGCGGGGTGGAGATGAAGTTGGGCGTGTTGAACAGCGGCGATTCCTTCGCCGGCTCGGTCACGAACACGTCGAGCGCCGCGCCCGCGACATGGCCCGAATCGAGCCCCGCCTTCAGTGCTGCCTCGTCGATCAGGCCGCCGCGCGCGCAGTTGATGATGCGCACGCCCTTCTTGGTTTTGGCGAGATTCTCCGCCGACAGGATGTTGCGCGTCTGGTCAGTCAGCGGCGTGTGCAGCGTGATGAAGTCGGCGCGCGCCAGCAGCTCGTCCAGCGTCACCTTCTCCACGCCCATCTCCAGCGCGCGCTCCGGCGTCAGGAAGGGATCGAAGGCGACGACCTTCATCTTCAGCCCGCGCGCCCGGTCGGCGACGATCGAGCCGATGTTGCCCGCGCCGATCAGGCCCAGCGTCTTGCTGGTCAGCTCGACGCCCATGAAGCGGTTCTTCTCCCACTTGCCGGCCTGGGTCGAGGCATCGGCCTCGGGCAGCTGGCGGGCCAGCGCGAACATCAGCGCGATGGCGTGTTCGGCGGTGGTGATCGAATTGCCGAACGGGGTGTTCATCACCACCACGCCCTTGGCGCTGGCGGCGGGGATGTCGACATTGTCGACGCCGATGCCGGCGCGGCCGACGACCTTCAGCCTGGTCGCATGCTCCAGGATCTCCTTGGTGACCTTGGTCGAGCTGCGGATCGCCAGGCCGTCATAGTCGCCGATGATCGCCATCAGCTCGGCCGGCGTCTTGCCGGTGATCTCGTCCACCTCGACGCCACGCTCGCGGAAGATCTGCGCGGCCTTGGGGTCCATCTTGTCGGAAATGAGAACTTTGACCATGGGAATTTCCCTTTCATGCGCGAACCCGTGCTCCTGCGCACGCAGGAGCCCAGGGCCGCGGGCAACATCGTTTGAAACACTGGGCTCCCGCCTGCGCGGGAGCACGGAAGCGCGGGCTCAGCCCGCCTTGGCGGTGGCGTAGGCCCAGTCGAGCCACGGTCCGAGCGCCTCGATATCGGCGGTGTCGACCGTCGCGCCGCACCAGATGCGCAGGCCGGCCGGCGCGTCGCGATAGCCGGCGACGTCATAGGCCGCGCCTTCCTTCTCCAGCAGCGCCGCCATCTTCTTGATGAACGCCTCGTCCGCGCCCTGGACGGTCAGGCAGACGCTGGTCTTGGACCGCGTCGCCGGATCGGCCGCCAGATGGCCCAGCCAGTCACGCGCCTCGACGATCGCATCGAGCGCGGCGGCATTGGCGTCGGAGCGGGCGATCAGCCCGTTCTCGCCCAGCCCCTTGGCCCATTCCAGCGCGAAGATCGCATCTTCCACCGCCAGCATCGACGGGGTGTTGATCGTCTCGCCCTTGAACACGCCCTCGGCCAGCTTGCCCTTGGACACCAGGCGGAACACCTTGGGCAGCGGCCAGGCGGGGGTGTAGGTCTCCAGCCGCTCGACCGCGCGCGGGCCCAGGATCAGCACGCCATGCGCGCCCTCGCCGCCCAGCACCTTCTGCCAGGAAAAGGTCGCCACATCGATCTTGGCCCAGTCGATGTCATAGGCGAACACGCCTGAGGTCGCATCGGCGAAGGACAGGCCCTCGCGATCCGCCGGGATGAAGTCGGCGTTCGGCACGCGCACGCCGCTGGTGGTGCCGTTCCAGGTGAACAGCACGTCGGTGGACCAGTCGATCGCGCCCAGGTCGGGCAGCTGGCCGTAATCGGCGCGGATCACGGTCGGATCGATCTTGAGCTGCTTGACCGCATCGGTCACCCAGCCCTCGCCGAAGCTTTCCCAGGCGAGCGCGGTGACGCCGCGAGCGCCCAGCATCGTCCACATCGCCATTTCGAATGCGCCGGTGTCCGAGCCGGGGACGATGCCGATGCGATGCGTGTCGGGGAGCTTCAGCACCTCGCGCATCAGGTCGATGCAATATTGCAGCCGCTGCTTGCCGAGCTTCGAGCGGTGCGAACGGCCGAGGCTGTCCGTCGCGAGCTTGGCGGCATCCCAGCCTGGCGGCTTGGCGCAGGGACCGGAGCTGAAAAAGGGGCGGGCCGGCGTGGTGCCGGGCTTCGCGGGCGCAAGAGTGGCGTCGGCGGTAATCGTATCAGTCATTTAAGACTCTCCTCACAGAGAGCACGCGCGGCGTTGGGACCGCGTGGCCCGTCGACGGCCCTAGGCGAAAGCCGACCGCTTGCCAACCTGGATTTGGTCCGGCTGGACGATTAGGGGGAGGTCGGCACGAGCCGACAGTGGCAGGCAAATGCGACGCCTGGACCCAAGGCCCTGCAAAGGCGGCGCTTTGCGCCTGGCAGGGGATGGTTGCCGAGGTCGACGTTCCACGCCTCCTGCTCCATCCCGCAGGGGGGCCGGGATGGAAAGTCGCGGTCGCGGGAGCCCCTGGCCTGGCGAATCGAACGGGAGAATGGGTTTGCGGTCACGGACGATCATCACCGGCGTCATGCTCGCCCTGACGCTCGCCGGCTGCGGCCGGGTCGATCGGCCGACCCGCCAGGCGTCCCGTCCCGAACCCTATCGGCCCTCCGCCCGCGAGACCGCACAGTGCGAGGCCGATCTGCGCCGCGAAGGCGTCGACTATCGCCGCCTGCCCGACAAGGAACTGGGGCCGGGCTGCGGCCTGTATGGCGCGGTGCAGCTCACCGATATCGGTGTGCCCGTCACCGGCGTCACCGCGATGCGCTGCGGCAATGCTCGGGCCTTTGCCGGCTGGGTCCGCAACGCCGTCGCCCCCGCCGCGTGGCAGATCCTGGGCTCGGAGCTGGTCAGGGTCGAAGGGATGGGCACCTATGCCTGCCGCAACATCGTCGGCAGCAAGCGGATCGGCGACCGGCGCTCCGGCCATGCGCTGGCCAATGCGGTCGATGTCGGCGGCTTCGTGCTGAAGGACGGGCGGCGGGTCACCCTGCTGAACGACTGGACCTCGCCCGATCCGCGCGTGCGGCAGTTCTGGACGACGATCCGCGCCTCCGCCTGCCGGCGATTCGGCACCGTGCTGTCGCCCGACTATAACGCCGCCCACCGCAACCACCTGCATCTGGAGGACGATGCCGCGCATTTCTGCCGCTGATCGGGCTTTGCGCGGGGCCGCGATTATGGCTACGACCCGGCGATGACCGATACCCGCGTACCCAGCCGCGTCTTTCCGCGCGCCAGCCAGGATGCCGAAAGCGCCAAGACCGTCGTCTCGACGCCGCAGACCGAAAATCCGGCCTATCGCCTCGCCTTCCAGGACATGGACTTCCTGCTGCGCGAGGACCTTCGCCCCGTCCGCTTCCAGCTCGAACTGCTGAAGGCGCAGTTGACGCTGGACGAGGCCCGGATCGCCTCCACCTTCGTCTTCTACGGTTCGGCGCGCATCCCGGAGCCGGCCAAGGCCCATGCGCTGCTGGAGATGGCCAGCGACGACAAGAGCCGCCGGATCGCCGAGCGGCTGGTCGAGAAGAGCCGCTATTACGACGTCGCGCGCGAACTGGCACAGATCACCAGCCGCCTGCCGCGCGACGAGGCCGGGCGGCGGCACTTCGTCGTCTGCTCGGGCGGTGGCCCCTCGATCATGGAGGCGGCGAATCGCGGCGCGGCGGACGTCGGCGCGGAGTCGATCGGGCTCAACATCGTGCTGCCGCATGAGCAGGCCCCCAACCCCTATGTCACCCCGTCGCTGTCGCTCCAGTTCCACTATTTCGCGCTGCGCAAAATGCACTTCCTGCTCCATGCCCGCGCGCTGGCGGCCTTCCCCGGCGGCTTCGGCACGTTCGACGAGCTGTTCGAGCTGCTGACGCTGATCCAGACCGGCAAGATCGAGCCGATCCCGGTGCTGCTGGTCGGCCGCGCCTTCTGGGAGCGGGTCATCAATTTCGAGGCGCTGGTCGAAGAGGGCGTGGTGTCCGAACGCGATCTCGGCATCTTCACCTATGTCGAGACCGCCGAGGAGGCGTGGGACGTGGTGCGCCGCTTCTACGACGAGCGGGCGGCGCGCGCCGAGGCGTGAAAATTTCCGGCGGGAGATGGAAACTCTCCCGCCGCACAGCCATTCATGACAAATAGTTCATGTTACCGGCCGACACAGGCCGGGGCTGTGCAGGAGATGATGTCATGACCCGCTTTACCCTTCCCGCAACGTTGCTTACCGGCCTGGCGGCCGGGGCCGCCTTCGCCGCGCCCACCCAGTCGGGCGTCGAGCATCGCACCCGGATCACGCATAGCAGCGGCCCGGTGGAGGCCGCCTATCGCGGCCGGGTCGACATCACCCATCGCCAGCTCGGCGCGGCGACGCCGGGTGGCCGCCCCTCGACGCTGCGCTGCCTGTGGAGCGCGAACGTCACCGTCGATCGCGCCGCGACCAGCGCGTCGGGCCTGACGCTGGCCCGCTCGGTCGATGGCGGCTCCGCGATCGCCGGGCATCGCGCCGGCTGGTGCGACACCCATCGCGAGTCGATCGCGCAGGAGGTGGCGCGCCGCACCGACCAGTTGCGCTCCCATGTCGAGGTGCTGGCGGCGGAGGATCACGACGTGCTCCGTGCCGAGCTCGACCGGGCGGCGACGCGCACCGGATGACGCGCTGGACGATGATGGCCGGGGTGGCGCTGCTGGCGCTGCCTCGCATGGCGGCGGCGCAGGACAGCATCACCGATCCGCCCAGCGCGGGGCCACGAGTCCAGGCCGGCCTGTCGGTCGCCACCGACGAACGCCGACGCGGCCTGAGCTGGAGCGGCGGCCGCGCCGTGGTGGCAGGCGAAGCCTCGGCGACGATCGGCGCGGTGACCGGCGCGGCGCGGGTCACGTCGCTGCGGGACGGTGCGCGGGCGGACGGGGCGGATGCGGTCGCCGATCTGTCGCTGACCGGCGGCATCGATGCGGGCGGCGTCCGGATCGAGGCGGGCGGCGTCGCGCATCTGTTCGGCGGCGCGGGCCGGCGAATGGATTATGGCGAACTGACCCTGGCGGCGCGCTATGCCTTCGGCCCCGCGCAGTTCGACGCCGGCATCGACTATGCGCCCGATCAGGCGGCGATCGGTGGTGACAATGCCTATCTCCATGCGGGCGCCAGCGCCGGGATACCGGGCACGCCCTGGACCGTGCTGGGGTCGGTCGGCCGGTCGATCGGCGGCGGCTCCCCCGATCCGCGCGTGGATCGCCTGCGACCGGGCGGCGACTATAACGACTGGCGGGTCGGTGTGGAGCATATCCGCGGGCCGCTGGTGCTGGGGCTGACCTATACCGGCACGGACCTGTCGGACGATCGCCTCCCCTCCCGCTTCGCCGACCGCCCGAACAGCGGCGACCGGCTGACGGCCTCGGCAAGGATAAGTTTCTGACGGCGGTTTGCGGCCGGTCGTAAGGCGGAAGTCGGCGCGAATACCCAAGGCGTTTCGGTTGGGCGCGTTTCAGTGCGCCTGACCGTCATTCCGGTAAAGACGAAACCGCCGCCAGGGCCCTTATGGCATCCCGGCCAAACCGGAACCTTTGCGAAAGTCCGGAAGGCTCGTGCTCCTGCGAACGCAGGAGCCCAGAGCCAAGCAGAACGACGATGGGTGGTATGTGTGACCCTGGGCTCCTGCCTTCGCAGGAGCACGGCAGGGACTGTGGCGCAGGTTCCGCTATGGACGAGGTGGCGAGGCGCCTGGATTTCTGCGCCTTTCGCAGAAGCACGGCTCGCGTGGAGACGGGATGACCCCAGCACCGCAACGCCCGCCACCTCTCCGCGTTGGCGCGACTGCGCGTGAACGTCAGCCTTATTCCGACCGCGCGCCCTTGCGGGCCGCTTCCGGATCGACCGACGGCGCGCCGGACGCGGGGGTGCCGGTATTGGCGATGTCGCCCGTCTCGCCGCGCCGGTCGGTCTCGACCTTCTCGGTCGCGGCCGCCGTGTTGCCGCCGGTATCGGCCGCCGCCTTCTCCGCCCCCGGAGCCGGCGTGGCGGGAAGCGGCAGGTTGGACCCTTGCGCGTTCAGATAGGCGATGACGTTGGCGCGGTCCTGGGGGTTGGACAGGCCGGCGAAGGTCATCTTGGTGCCGGGCGCGAACTTGCGCGGGCTGGTCAGCCACGCATTCATATTGTCGAAATTCCACTTGCCGCCGACCGACTTCAGCGCGTCGGAAAAGGCGAAGCCGCCCTTGCCCTGCGCGATCGCCTCGCCCAGCGTGGCATAGAGGTTCGGACCCACGCCATTGGCCCCGCCCTGGTTGACGGTGTGGCAGGCGGCGCATTTCTTGAAGACTTCCGCGCCCTTGGCGACGTCGGCGGTGGGCAGCAGCGAGGCGATGGCGACCTCGGGGGCACCGCCGCCGGCGCCCGCTTCCTCGACCCCCTCGATCGGATAGCCCATCTTCTCCGGGCGATGGCCCTCGAAGATCATGCCGCCGACGATCGCGGTTCCGAGCGCGATGCCCGCCGCGCCGAGCGCCCAACCTGCGATCGTGTTGGTCTTCAGGTCCATATCCGCCCCAGTTTTTATTTGGCCTGACTGTAGGAAAGCATCGCCGCCACCGCAAGCGGCGCTTGATCCCCGCAGCGCCCGCGGTCAAACGCGGGCGGCCATGCAGAATTTCGCCGCTCCCGCCCAGGCGCTCGTCGCCGCGATGTACGAAGCCGCCGCCGCCGCCCGCGAACGCGCCGTCGCCTTCCAGGGCGCGCCCGGCGCCAACAGCCATGCCGCCGCGCGCGCCGCCTTTCCGGACGGCCTGCCGCTGCCCTGTTTCGACTTCGCCGATGCGCTGGACGCGGTGAAGGAGGCGCGCGCCGACTGTGCCGTGATCCCGATCGAGAATTCGCTGCACGGCCGCGTCGCCGACATGCATTTCCTGCTGCCCGAATCGGGCCTGGTCATCACCGGCGAGCATTTCCTGCCGATCCGCCACACGCTGATGGGCCTGGGGCCGATGGCGGGCGTGCGCCAGGCGATGAGCCATCCGCAGGCGCTGGGCCAGTGCCGTCACTGGCTGCGCGCGCATGGCATCGCGCCGGTCGCCTATCCGGACACGGCCGGCGCGGCGGCGATGGTGCGCGAACTCAGCGATCCGGCGGTCGCCGCACTCGCCCCGCCCGGCGCGGCCGAACTCTACGGGCTGGAGGTGCTGGCCAGCGACATCGCGGATGCGGACCACAACACCACCCGCTTCGTCACGCTGGCGCGCGGCGGCCGGCCGCCGCTGGGCGACGGCCCCTGGATGACGACGCTGATCTTCGAGGTGAAGAACGTGCCCGCCGCGCTCTACAAGGCGATGGGCGGCTTCGCGACCAACGGCGTCAACATGACTAAGCTGGAAAGCTACCAGCGCGGCGGCAATTTCGTCGCCACCGAATTCTATGCCGATATCGAGGGGAAGCCGGGCGATGCGGGCGTCGACCGCGCCATCGAGGAACTGGGCTTCCACTCGAAATGGGTGCGGCTGCTCGGCACCTATCGTCAGGCGCGGGCGCGCGGCTGACCGGACGCCTCAGAACAGGGTCCAGTCGATCGCCGCGCGCAGCACCACGACCAGCGCGTCCGGCCGGTCGCGGACGCCGCCGGGCCGGCGGATATATTGCACGTCGGGCTGGAGCTGCAGGAACGACGTGACCCGGTCGGAATAGGTCAGTTCGATGGTCGATTCCGCCCTGGCGAGCGGCGATGCCTTGGGGGGATTGCCGCGACGATAATGGCTGCTCAGCGCGCCGCTGGAGGCGCCGAGCGACACCAGGCTGTCCGGCCGGCCGGACACCACGCCCTGCCCGGTCACGCCCAGTTGCCAGCCGCCGGCAAAGGGGGTGGTCCGCCCGTCCGACAGGCCCATGCGCCCGAATGCCCGCCAATGGCCCGGCGCATCCGCCCTCCCCGCCAGATCCTGCTCCACGAGCAGATAGACGCCGTGCGACATCGCGCGGCCGGCGGTGACGGTGACGCCGGGCGGGGTGATCCGCGGCTGCGACCGCGTATAGCTCCAGCCGCCGAGCGCCACCGAGGTCCGGCCCTGCCACCCCGCCTCCGCGACCAGCAGCGCGGTCCGCGGGCCGTCATCGGCGATGCCGCGCGGCGCCCGCACCACCGCCGCCTGGGCATAGGCCCGGCCGCCGTCCGCCCGCACCGGCCCCGTGGCGCGCAGCCGGACCGCCAGCGCGGTCTGCGGGAAGATCGACGGACCATTGGGCCCGGTCGACGCCAGTTCCGACCCGATGCCGAAGGCGGGCGCGATCAGCGGCGCGGCCGCGTCATTATGGTAGAATTCGCTGTTCAGGTCATAACGCCCGACCAGCAGCGACAGCCGGTCGCCGGCGAAGCTCTGCTGCACCCAGGCCTGGAACAGCCGCGTCTGGTTGTCGGACACCTCCGAATTGTCGACGCCCTGCAAGGTGTTGGCGATGTTGTTGGCCCGGCCGCCCTTGGCATTGAGCACATCGACCATGGCGGTCATGCCACGCCAGCCGGCGACCCGCTCCAGATCCGCCGAGACGACCAGATCGACGATGTCCATGTAGCGGACGCCGCGCTGGGACCGGTTCCGCCCCGCCGCCACCGCGACCACATCGCCCTTATAGCCGATGGCGGCGGTCACGGGCGGCGGCGCGGCGGCGGCCGGTGCGGCCGGTGCGGCGTCCGCGACGGGATCCGGCCCCGGCATCGCCCATGCGGCTGGGGAGAGACCCGCCAGGAGACAGCAGGCGGACCGGCCGATCCAAGGGATCACGCGCATCGCGTCTCCTCCCCTTCAGGCCGCGCGGAGCGACGGCATGGCCCCCGCCCCCTGCGCGGCGAGCACGGCAGGCAGGTCGAGCAGGCCGACCAGCCCGTCCTCCTGGCGCAGCATCGCCTGGAGCCCCGCCGCGCCGGCGATCCCGCCGACGCCGGGTGGCGGCTCGACCGCATCCGCCGCCACGACCGCGATCTCGCACACCGTGTCCACGACCAGCCCGATCTCGAACGGCGTGGCGGCGGTGCCGGGCAGTTCGACGACCAGCAACCGGGTCAGCGCGGTCGGCGGCACGGCGGCGAGGCCCAGGCAGCGGCGGAGATCGGCCATCGGCAGCGATCGTCCCCGCACATCGGTCAGCCCGATCAGCCAGTCCGGCGCGCCCGGCAGGCGGAAGCCGGGCCGATGCTCCAGGATCTCGCGGACCATGGCGACCGGCAGCGCGTACCGATCCTCGCCCATCGCGAAGACGATGACGGTCAGGTCGCCGTTCATGCGGCGCGTCCGAAGCTGGCATCCTCTCGGTCGCCGCCGCCCTGGGTCAGGTCGAGCGCATAGCCGCGCGCCCGCGCCTGTTGCTGGGCGGGGGTGGCCCCGGCCGGCTTGACCAGCGGCACTGCGGCAACGGTCGGCACAGGACGCGGCGCGGCGGGCGCGGACAATCCGTGCGTATCGACCCGGAAATAGGCGATGGTCCGCTGCAACTCGCCGGCCTGCCCCGCCAGCGCCTCGGAGGTGGCGCTGATCTGCTCGGAGGCGGAGGCGTTCTGCTGCGTCACCTGGTCGAGCTGCTGGATCGCCGCATTGATCTGGCTCGAGCCGACATCCTGCTCGCGGCAAGCGGCGCTGATCTCGGCGACCAGCTCGGCGGTGCGGCGGATATCGGGCACCAATCGGGTCAGCATCTCCCCCGCCTGGGTCGCCGCGGCGACCGTGTCGCTGGACACCGCGCCGATCTCGGCGGCGGCGACCTGGCTGCGTTCCGCCAGCTTGCGCACCTCGGCTGCCACCACCGCGAAGCCACGGCCATGTTCACCGGCCCGCGCCGCCTCGACCGCCGCGTTCAGCGCCAGCAGGTCGGTCTGGCGGGCGATCTCCTGCACGATCCCGATCTTGTCGGCGATGGTCCGCATCGCGATCACCGCCTTGTTGACGGCGACGCCGCTTTCCTCGGCATCGAGCGAGGACTGGCGGGCGATCTTCTCGGTCTGGGCGGCGTTGTCGGCATTCTGTTTGATGTTGGCGGCCATCTGCTCCATCGACGCCGAGGCTTCCTCGGCGGCGGCGGCCTGTTCGGTCGCGCCCTGCGACACCTGCTCGGACGAGGAGGAGAGCTGCTGGCTGCCCGATGCGACGCTGCCCGCCGCCTCGGTCGCGCCGCCGACGACGCCGCGCAGCCGCTCGACCATCATCTTCAGCGCCTGGCCCAGCTTGTCGCGATCCGATAGCGGCTGATAGTCGACGGTCAGGTCGCCCTTCGCGATCGTCTCCGCCAGCGCGGCCGAGCCGCGCAGCGTATCGGTCATCCGGTTGACGGTATCGACCAGATCGCGGATCTCGTCGTTCGACGTGACCTCCAGCCGCTGGTCGAGATCGCCGACCGCCACCGCCCGCAGCGCCACCGACACGCGTTCCAGCCCCCGCGAGACCAGCCGGCCGATCCAGGTCGCGCCGGCGATCGCCGCGATCAGCGCCATGGCGGCGACGATCAACAGGGTCGTGCGGGCATTGGCATAGAGCGCGTCACCGGCGGCGTCCGCCGCCTTCATCTCGCCGCGCTGCTTCTGGACGATATTGTCGACGATCTCGCCGGTACGATCCGCCGCCGCCTTGGCGGACCCCATGGAGATGGCGCTGGCCGCCGCCGTCTGGCCATTGGCGGCCAGCCCCAGCGCCTTGTCCGCCTCGGCCTTATAGACCTCCCAATGGCGCTTGGCATCGATATAGAGTGGCCGGTCGCTATCGTCCGCCTTGGCGATCGCGGTCTCGATCACCTCGTCGGCCCGCATCCGCTGGCGCTTCAGTTCGGCCCCTTCGCGTTCGAGCGCGGCGGCATCCCGGGCCAGGGACTGGTTCTTCTCCGCGACCACCGCCGATGTGGTGGCGTCGTTGAATTGCTGTACGCGGTCGAGATCGGTGACGGGGCCATCGGCCATATCGCTCATCGCCCCGTTCAGGGTCGACAGGCGGGATACCCCGAAGCCGACGATCGCCGCCAACATCAGCAGCACGACCGCAAAGGTCGCCGCCAATTTCATCGTGATGGTTGCTCGCATGGTTATAGTCGCTCCATCGCACTGGATTGATTCACGTCGAAGGGCCGGCAAAGGACGCGATCGATCATCGACGCAGCGATCCCGTCGGACCGCCGCACCGCAAACCACATCACGCCAATAGATTTCGTCGATCCGCTGCACGATGCTGCTTTCAGCCTTCTCGTGATTCGAACAGCGAATCGCCTCACCAAATCCTTTGCAATTGCCTCGTCTTGCCACGACCTTGCAAAGATCACCGCTTTTGCGATCGATCTATTACGATCATGTCGATTTTGTTTTAGACTACATCAAGTTAATGTAGGTTTTATTTGAAGGTCACCGCCTGATAACCATGACATTTAACTGCGATCGGGAAACTTCCATTCGATTATTCGGCCGATCCGGCAATTGAGACCGGGAATGGCGGCACAAATTGCCGGCTGGTCAGGCAGACTTTGCCGCCAAGCGTTGATCCATCGCAAAAGGCCGCGTGACCCGCCACCTTGCCGGGCGTCGTGCGTTGCGGCAGGGTTCATGCCCATGCCTCCATCCACCGCGCCGATCCCGCGCGCCGCACCCGCCCGCTCGCTGGGCGACAGCCACCGGACGATCCGCGTGCCGCAAGGCGCCGGATTCTGGCGGCGTTTCCTGGCCTTTGCCGGCCCCGGCTATCTGGTCGCGGTCGGCTATATGGACCCCGGCAACTGGGCGACCGACATCGCCGGCGGCTCCGCCTTCGGCTATGCCCTGCTATCGGTCGTGCTGCTGTCGAACCTGATGGCGATCGTGCTGCAGGCGCTGTCGGCGCGACTCGGCATCGGCGCGGGGCTCGACCTGGCGCAGGCGTGCCGCGCGCATTATTCGCGGCCGGTCGCGATCGCCTTGTGGCTGCTCTGCGAGATCGCGATCATCGCCTGCGACCTGGCGGAGGTGCTGGGCACGGCCATCGCGCTCAAGCTGCTGTTCGGCCTGCCGCTGGTCTGGGGCGTGCTGGTGACGGCGGCGGACGTGTTCCTGGTGCTGGCGCTGCAACGCTTCGGCTTCCGCAAGCTGGAGGCGTTCATCATCGCACTGCTCGGCATCATCGCCGGCTGTTTCGTCTACGAACTGATGCTCGCCAAGCCGGACATGGGCGGCATCCTGACCGGGCTGGTGCCGACCAGCCAGATCGTCACCAACCCGGCGATGCTGTATCTGGCGATCGGCATCCTGGGCGCGACGGTGATGCCGCACAATCTCTACCTCCATTCCTCGATCGTGCAGACCCGCGCGCATGGCGAGGATGCGGCCGGACGGCGCGAGGCGGCGACCATGGCGACGATCGACAGCACGGTCGCGCTGGGCCTCGCCTTCTTCATCAACGCCGCGATCCTGATCCTGGCGGCGGCCACCTTCCACAGCAGCGGCCGCACCGACGTGGCGGAGATCGACCAGGCCTATCGCCTGCTCGCGCCGTCGCTGGGCGTGGGGGCAGCCAGTGTGGTGTTCGCGGTGGCGCTTCTCGCCTCGGGCCAGAACAGCACGATCACCGGCACGCTCGCCGGGCAGATCGTGATGGAGGGCTTCCTGAACCTGCGCCTGCCCGTCTGGCTGCGCAGGCTGGTTACGCGCGCGCTGGCGATCGTGCCGGCGGTGATCGTGGTCGGCGCCACCGGCGATGCGGGCGCGACCAAGCTTCTGGTGCTGAGCCAGGTGATCCTCAGCCTGCAACTTCCCTTCGCGGTGGTGCCGCTGGTCCGCTTCACCGGCAGCCGGACAATCATGGGTGAACTCGCCAGCCCCGCCTGGCTGCGCGTGCTGGCTTGGGGGATCACGGGCGTCATCATCGCGCTCAACCTCACGCTGCTTTACGGAATGTTCTGATCCCGCCGCATACGTAACAAGGGATGCGTATGGTCCCGATCCGGGATAGATACGAACAAGAAACCACGATTGGGGTATCGCATTGGCCACTTCGCTCGACGCTTCGACCACGCCTGTTGCCTCCACCAACCCGCTGGCCGCGGCGATCGTCGCCACCCTCGTCCAGCGCATCGGCAAGGACGAGAAGGCCGCCCGCCCGCATGACTGGCTGGCCGCGACCATCCTGACCGTCCGCAACGACATCATCCAGCGCTGGATGGAATCGACCCGCGACGCCCATGCCAAGGGGGCCAAGCGCGTCTATTATCTCAGCCTGGAATTCCTGATCGGCCGGCTGCTGCGCGACGCGCTCGCCAATCTGGGCCAGACCGGCGAGATCGCCGAGGCGCTGAAGACGCTGGGCGTCGACCTGGCCGAGATCGAGGAGATCGAGCCCGACGCCGCACTCGGCAATGGCGGCCTGGGCCGGCTGGCGGCCTGCTTCATGGAGAGCCTCGCCAGCCTCGACCTGCCGGCCTATGGCTATGGCATCCGCTATGTGAACGGCATGTTCCGCCAGCGGATCGACGATGGCTATCAGGTCGAACTGCCCGAGAACTGGCTGCAGCACGGCAACCCCTGGGAGTTCGAGAGGCGCGAGAGCGCCTATTTCGTCGGCTTCGGCGGCGAGGTGGTCGGCACCGAGACGGGCCATGTCCATTGGAAGGCCGGCGAGGCGGTGGAGGCGATCGCGGTCGACACGCCGATGGTCGGTTGGCGCGGCAAGCGGGTCAACACCCTCCGCCTCTGGACCGCCCGCGCGATCGATCCCCTGCGGCTCGACCGGTTCAACGACGGCGATTTCGAGGGCGCGCTGGCCGGGCAGCTCCGCGCCGAGACGCTGACCCGCGTCCTCTATCCCAATGACTCGACGGCGGCGGGGCAGGAATTGCGGCTGCGGCAGGAGTATTTCTTCTCCTCCGCCTCGATCCAGGACATCGTCCGCCGCCACGTCCAATATACCGGCGACATCCGCCTGCTGCCCGACAAGGCGGCGATCCAGCTCAACGACACCCACCCGGCGGTGGCGGTGGCGGAGCTGATGCGGCTGCTGATCGACTTCCACGACCTCGGCTTCGACGAGGCGTGGGACGTTACGCGCCGCACCTTCGGCTATACCAACCACACGCTGCTGCCCGAGGCGCTGGAAAGCTGGCCGCTGCCGCTGTTCGAGCGGCTGCTGCCGCGCCACATGCAGCTGGTCTATGCGATCAACGCCAAGCTGCTGCGCGAGGCGCGGGCGCTGGGCTCCGACGACAATGCGATCAAGGCGATCAGCCTGATCGACGAGGGCGGCGAGCGGCGCGTGCGCATGGCGAACCTGGCCTTTGCCGGCAGCCATTCGGTCAACGGCGTCGCCGCGCTCCATACCGAGCTGATGAAGCAGACGGTGTTCGCCGACCTGCACCGCCTCTATCCCGACCGGATCAACAACAAGACCAACGGCATCACCCCGCGCCGCTGGCTGTTCGAGGCCAATCCGGGCCTGACCGGGCTGATCCGCGACGCGATCGGGCCGGATTTCTGCAACGATGTGGACCGTCTGTCGGGGCTGGAGACGCTGGCCGACGACAGCGCCTTCCAGTCCAAGTTCCAGGCGGTGAAACGCTCGAACAAGGTCGTGCTGGCGCAGTGGCTGAAGGCGCAGATGGGCCTGCGCATCGATCCCGATGCGCTGTTCGACGTGCAGATCAAGCGCATCCACGAATATAAGCGCCAGCTGCTCAACATCATCGAGACGGTGGCGCTGTACGACCAGATCCGCAGCCATCCCGAACGCGACTGGACGCCGCGCGTGAAGCTGTTCGGCGGCAAGGCGGCGTCGAGCTATCACAATGCCAAGATGATCATCAAACTGGCCAATGACGTGGCGCGGCGGATCAACGCCGACCCGGCGATCGGCGGCCTGCTCAAGGTGGCCTTCGTCCCCAACTACAATGTCTCCGTCGCCGAACGGATGATCCCGGCGGCCGACCTGTCCGAACAGATCTCCACCGCCGGCATGGAGGCGTCGGGCACCGGCAACATGAAGTTCGCGCTGAACGGCGCGCTGACCATCGGCACGCTGGACGGCGCGAATGTCGAGATCCGCGACCATGTCGGCGCGGAGAATATCGTGATCTTCGGCCTGACCGCCGATCAGGTCGCCGAGAAGCGTGCCCAGGGCTATAATCCGCGCGAATATATCGAACGTTCGCCCGAACTGAGCCAGGCACTGTCGGCGATCGCCTCCGGCGTCTTCTCGCCCGACGATCCCGACCGGTACAAGGGGCTGATCGGCGGCCTCTACGACGGCGACTGGTTTATGCTCTGCGCCGATTTCGACGCCTATGCGACCGCGCAGCGCGAGGTCGACCGGCGCTGGAACGACCGCAAGGCATGGAACCAATCCACCATCCGGAACGTTGCACGGGTCGGCTGGTTCTCCTCTGATCGTACCATCCGGGAATATGCCAAGGATATCTGGGGAGTCCTGTGAACCCACCAAGTGACGCCATCATCGCCCTGGTCGAGGGGCGTCACGACGATCCCTTTTCGCTTCTGGGTGTCTTTCCCGGTCCGGACGGCGCATTCGCCCGGACCTGGATAGCCGGAGCCGAAAAGGTCGAGGCGATCGGCCCGGACGGCCGGTCGCTGGGAACGCTGGAGCCGGTGCACGATGCCGGCATCTTCGAAGGCCCGATCACCGGCGAACCCGGCCCCACCACCTATCGCGCGACGCGCGGCGAGGCGGAATGGCAGGTCGTCGATCCCTATAGCTTCGGCCCCGTGCTGGGCCCGCTCGACGAATATCTCTTCGCCGAGGGGACGCATCACCGGCTGTGGGACCGGATGGGCGCCCATCCGATCGAGCATCAGGGCGTCGCGGGCATGCACTTCGCGGTCTGGGCGCCCAATGCCAGCCGCGTGTCGCTGGTCGGCGGCTTCAACCATTGGGACGGCCGCCAGCATGTCATGCGTCGGCGCGGCAGCGTCGGGGTGTGGGAGATCTTCATCCCCGGTCTGGGCGCGGGCGAGCCGTACAAGTTCGAGATCCTGTCGCAGGGCGGCGCGCTGCTGCCGCAAAAGGCCGATCCCTTCGCCTTCGCCGCCGAATTGCGGCCGCGCACCGCCTCGCTGACCACCGGGCCGTTCCAGCACCAGTGGCAGGATGCGGGGCATCGCGAACATTGGGCCTCGGTCGATCCGCGCCGCGTGCCGATCAGCATCTACGAGGTCCATGCCGGTTCCTGGGACAAGGACGAGAATGGCTGGTTCCTGAGCTGGGACCAGATGGTCGAGCGGCTGATCCCCTATGTGGTCGATCTGGGCTTCACCCATATCGAGTTCATGCCGATCACCGAACACCCCTATGATCCGTCCTGGGGCTATCAGACGACGGGCCTCTATGCGCCGTCCGCCCGGTTCGGCGATCATGAGGGGTTCGCCCGCTTCGTCGATGCCGCGCACCAGGCCGGGATCGGCGTGCTGCTCGACTGGGTGCCCGCGCATTTCCCGCTCGACGCGCACGGCCTGGCCCGGTTCGACGGGACCGCGCTCTACGAGCATGACGATCCGCGGCTCGGCTATCACCCCGACTGGAACACCGCGATCTACAATTTCGGGCGGCGCGAGGTGTCGAGCTACCTCGTCAACAACGCGCTGTTCTGGGCCGAGCGCTATCATATCGACGGCCTGCGCGTCGATGCGGTCGCGTCGATGCTCTACCGCGACTATAGCCGCAAGGCGGGCGAGTGGATTCCGAACGAACAGGGCGGCCGCGAGAATTGGGAGGCGGTGGAGTTCCTGCGCGCCACCAACCGCGCCGTCTATGGCCAGCATCCCGGCATCTTCACCGTCGCCGAGGAATCGACCAGCTGGCCGGGCGTCTCGCAACCCGCGCCGCCGCCGGGCGAGCGGAATGGCGGGCTAGGCTTCGGCTTCAAGTGGAACATGGGCTGGATGCACGATACGCTCCAGTACATGGCGCGCGAGCCCATCTATCGCCAGCATCATCACGGCGAGATCACCTTCGGCCTGGTCTACAGCTTCAGCGAGAATTTCGTCCTGCCGCTCAGCCATGACGAGGTGGTGCACGGCAAGGGGTCGATCCTGGCCAAGATGCCCGGCGACGACTGGCAGCAATTCGCCAATCTGCGGCTCTATTATGCCTTCATGTGGGGCTATCCCGGCAAGAAGCTGCTGTTCATGGGCCAGGAATTCGCTCAGCGCGCCGAATGGTCGGAGGAGCGGGCGCTCGACTGGGGCCTCAGGTACAGCCACGCGCATGAGGGCGTGCGCAACCTGGTCCGCGACCTCAACCGCATCTATCGCGAGACGCCCGCGCTCCATGCGCGCGATTGCGAGGGCGAGGGGTTCGAGTGGCTGGTCGCCGACGATTCCGCCAATTCGGTCTTCGCCTGGCTGCGCAAGGCACCGGGCGAGGCGCCGGTCGCGGTCATCACCAACATGACGCCGATCGCGCGCGCGCCCTATCGCCTGCCGCTGCCCCATGACGGTCGCTGGACGGAGGTGCTGAACTCCGACGCGGGCGAATATTGGGGATCGGGCCTGGGCAATCTGGGCGGGATCGAGGCGAAGGACGGGATCGGCTGGGTCACGCTGCCGCCGCTCGCCACGATCATGTTGCGCTTCGACGGCTGAACGGGACCGGGGTCGGTCCCGACCCCGTTCGCCGCGCCCCTATCCTCCAGCGATGTCCTCCGCCATGACCTAGCCGCCCACACCTCCGGGCTCCGACCGGACCCGATATAAAAACAGCGACAAACAGGGCGGCGATCCCTCGACAGTTTCCATTCCGGGTGGAACAGTGCCGTCGAGACAGGAGGGACGAGGATGGATCATCGCAGGGGGCAGCCGCTGGCACGCGACGCCATGGCCTATGTACTGGCGGGAGGGCGCGGCAGCCGGTTGTACGAGATGACCGACACGCGCGCGAAGCCCGCCGTCTATTTCGGCGGCAAGTCGCGCATCATCGACTTCGCGCTGTCGAACGCGATCAACTCGGGCATCCGCCGCATCGGCGTGGCGACCCAGTACAAGGCGCATTCGCTGATCCGCCACCTGCAGCGCGGCTGGAACTTCCTGCGGCCGGAGCGCAACGAAAGCTTCGACATCCTGCCCGCCTCGCAGCGCGTCTCGGAATTCCAATGGTATGAGGGGACCGCCGACGCGGTGTTCCAGAATATCGACATCATCGAAAGCTATGGTCCGGAGTTCATGGTCATCCTGGCGGGCGACCATATCTATAAGATGGACTATGAGATCATGCTCCAGCAGCATTGCGACAGTGGCGCCGACGTCACCGTCGCCTGCATGGAGGTGCCGCGCATGGAGGCGGTCGGCTTCGGCGTGATGCATGTCGACGAACGCGACCGGATCGTCGATTTCGTCGAGAAGCCCGCCGATCCCCCCGCCATTCCCGGCCAGCCCGACGTCGCGCTCGCCAGCCTGGGCATCTATGTCTTCGCCACCAAGTTCCTGATCGAGGAACTGCGCCGCGACGCGGCGACGCCCGGTTCCAGCCGCGATTTCGGCAAGGACATCATCCCCTATCTGGTCAAGCACGGCACCGCCCAGGCGCATCGGTTCGGCGCGTCCTGCGTGCGTTCGGAATCGGAGGTCAGCGCCTATTGGCGCGATGTCGGCACGATCGACGCCTATTGGGAGGCGAATATCGACCTGACCGATGTCGTCCCCGCGCTCGACCTGTACGAGAAGAGCTGGCCGCTCTGGACCTATTCGGAGATCACGCCGCCGGCCAAGTTCGTCCACGACATCGACGGCCGGCGCGGCAGCGCGGTGGCCAGCCTGGTATCGGGCAATTGCATCGTGTCGGGCGCGTCGATCAACCGCTCGCTGCTGTCGACCGGCACGCGCGCGCACAGCTTCTCGATGCTCGACGAGGCGGTGGTGCTGCCCAATTGCCATATCGGACGCGGCGCTCGGCTGCGCCGGGTGGTGATCGATGCCGGCGTGCAGATCCCCAACGGCCTGGTGGTCGGCGACGATCCCGAGCTGGACGCCAGCCGCTTCCGCCGCACCGACAAGGGCATCTGCCTCATCACCCAGCCGATGATCGACCGGCTGACCGCGTGAGGGGTGAATCGAAGCGGACGGCTTCGCCATACCGCCCGAATGATGCTGCGGAATGCCGGCCCCTCTCCAACGCGACCACCCCGGCCTTTGCCGGGGTGGCAGGGTATTTTGCAGAGGGGCCACTTCTGCCACGACGTGCGATGATGATCCGCCACACAGCCCCACGACAGGCCCATCCATGACCCCCGTCCTTTCCGTCGCATCCGAATGCTATCCGCTGGTGAAGACCGGCGGGCTGGCCGATGTGGTCGGCGCGTTGCCGGCCGCGCTCGCGCCGCACGGCTTCGCCACCTCGACGCTCATCCCCGGCTATCCGGCGCTCGCCGATTCTATTCGCGCCGGCACGGTGGTGCATCACTGGCCGCACCTGCTGGGGGTCGAGGCGCGGCTGGTCGAATCGCGGCTGGGCGACCACCCGCTGCTGATCCTCGACGCGCCCGCCTTGTTCGCGCGCGACGGCGGCCTCTACACCGACCAGGGCGGCAAGGACTGGCCCGACAACTGGCGGCGCTTCGCCGCGCTGGCCCGCGCCGCCGCCGATCTGGGCAGCGGCGCGGTGCCCGGCGGCGAGTTCGCCATCGTCCATGCGCATGACTGGCAGGCGGCGATGGTCCCCGCCTATCTGCGCTTCGCCCCCGGCCCCGGCCCGGCGGCGCGCACCGTGGTGACGATCCACAACATGGCGTTCCAGGGCTGGTTCGACGCCTCCGTCTTCCATGATCTGGGCCTGCCGCACCACGCCTTCCAACTGGACGGGGTGGAATATTATGGCGGCGTCGGCTTCCTGAAGGCGGGGCTGGAATCGGCCGATGCGATCACCACCGTCTCGCCCACCTATGCGCGCGAGATCCGGCATGGCGATTTCGGCATGGGGCTGGAGGGGCTTATCGCCGCCCGCGCCGACAGCGTCAGCGGCATCGTCAACGGCATCGATCCCGCAGTGTGGAACCCGGCGACCGACCCGCTGCTCGCCGCGCGCTACGATGTCGACACGCTGGACCAGCGCGCCACCAACCGCGCCGCGATCGAACAGGCGTTCGGCCTCAGCCCCGGCGACGGGCCGATCTTCACCGTCGTCAGCCGTCTGACCTGGCAGAAGGGCATGGACGTGCTGGTCGAGGTGCTGGACGATCTGGTCGCGCTCGGCGGCCGGCTCGCGCTGCTGGGTTCGGGCGACGCCGGGCTGGAACAGGGTTTTCGTGACGCGGCCAGCCGCCATCCCGGCCGCATCGGCCTTCGCATCGGCTATGACGAGCCCCTGTCGCACCGCTTGCAGGGCGGGGCCGACGCGATCCTGATCCCGTCGCGGTTCGAGCCGTGCGGCCTGACCCAGCTCTACGGCCTCGCCTATGGCTGCGTCCCGGTCGTCGCCCGGACCGGCGGCCTGGCCGATACGGTGATCGACGCCAACGAGGCCGCGCGCGGCGCCGGGGTCGCGACCGGCATCGTCCATGACGGTGTCACGCGCGAGTCACTGATCCACGCCATCACCCGCGCCACCGAGCTGTTCGCCGACCGGGCGGCGTGGAAGATGATGCAAACCAATGGGATGCGGGCCGACTTCTCCTGGACGGAGAGCGGCCGCCGCTATGCCCGACTCTATCATAGCCTGGGGGCCGCATGATCCGTACCGTAGAATCGACGCCATATACCGACCAGAAGCCGGGCACTTCCGGCCTGCGCAAGAAGGTGCGCGTCTTCCAGCAGCCCAATTATGCCGAGAATTTCATCCAGTCGGTCTTCGACGCGATCGACGGCAAGGACGGCGCGACGCTGGTGATCGGCGGCGACGGCCGCTTCCTCAATCGCGAGGTGATCCAGGTCGCGATCCGCATCGCCGCCGCCAATGGCTTCGGCCGGGTGCTGGTCGGACGCGGCGGCCTGCTCTCGACCCCGGCGGCGAGCAACCTGATCCGCCAGCGCGGCGCGCTGGGCGGGCTGGTGCTGTCGGCCAGCCACAATCCCGGCGGGCCGGACGAGGATTTCGGCATCAAGTATAATGTCGCCAATGGCGGCCCCGCGCCGGAGAAGGTGACCGACGCGATCCATGCGCGCACCCTGACCATCGACCGCTGGCTGACCGTCGAGGGCGCAGATATCGACCTCGACGCGCTCGGCGCGGTGACGGTCGGCGCCATGACGGTCGAGATCGTCGACCCGGTCACCGACTATGCCGCTTTGATGGAGACGCTGTTCGACTTCGACGCGATCCGCGCCGCGAACCTCACCATGGCGTTCGACGCGATGAGCGCGATCACCGGCCCCTATGCGACCGAGATCCTGGAGAAACGACTGGGCTTCGCGCCCGGCACGGTGCGCAACGGCACGCCGCTGCCCGATTTCGGCGGTCATCATCCCGACCCCAATCTGGTCCATGCGCGCGCCCTCTACGACACGATGATGGGCCCCGACGCGCCCGATTTCGGCGCGGCCTCGGACGGGGACGGCGACCGCAACCTGATCATCGGGCGCGGCCGCTTCGTCACGCCCTCGGACAGCCTGGCGATGCTGGCCGCCAATGCGCATCTCGCCCCCGGTTACCGTAACGGGCTGAAGGGCATCGCCCGCTCGATGCCGACCAGCGCCGCCGCCGACCGGGTCGCCGAAAAGCTCGGCATCCCCGCCTATGAGACGCCGACCGGCTGGAAGTTCTTCGGCAACCTGCTCGACGCCGGCATGGCGACGATCTGCGGCGAGGAAAGCGCCGGCACCGGATCGGATCACGTCCGCGAGAAGGACGGACTGTGGGCGGTGCTGCTGTGGCTCAACATCCTGGCGGCCACCGGCCGGTCGGTCGATGCGATCGCGCGCGACCATTGGGCGACCTATGGCCGCAACTACTATGCCCGCCACGATTACGAGGGCGTCGAGAGCGCGCGCGCCGATGCGCTGATGGCGGAACTGCGCGGCAAGCTGGCCGACCTGCCCGGCACCGCGATCGGCGACCTGGTGATCGAGACGGCGGACGATTTCGCCTATCACGATCCGACCGACGGTTCGGTCAGCCGCAACCAGGGCGTGCGCATCCTGTTCGCCGGCGGCAGCCGCGTCGTGTTCCGCCTGTCGGGCACCGGCACCAGCGGCGCGACGCTGCGCGTCTATCTGGAACGCTATGAGGCGGAGCGGATCGACGAGGACACGACCGCGATGCTCGCCGACATCGTCGCGGCGGCGGATGCGGTGGCCGGGATCGTCCACCACACCGGCCGCACCGAACCCGATGTGGTGACGTGAGCGACGGCCAGGGGGTGCTCGGCCGCCTGGGGCGGCGGGTCGGTGCGTTCCTCTGGCCGCCCGCCCCCGAGGCGGGCACGCTCGGCGCGCATCCGGTGGAGGGCCGCACCCGCTTCGCGGTGCGTGCGCCGGATGCGTCGATGGTGATGCTCTGCCTGTTCGGCTCCGGCGGCGAGCGTCGCGTGGCGATGATCCGCCATGACGACCAGTGGCGCGCCGATGTGCCGGGCGTCGGCCCGGGCGACCGGTACGGCTATCGCGCCGATGGCCCCGCCGCGATGGGCTTCGACCCTGCGAAGCTGCTGGTCGATCCCTATGCGCTCGAACTCGACCGCCCCTTCGCCTATGATCCCCGGCTCGGTCAGCGCGGCGTCGACACGGCCGACCTGGTGCCCCGCGCGATCGTGCCGGTTCCCTGGACCGACGATCCGCTGCCACCGCGCCGCTTCTGCCCAGGCGGTTTCATCTATGAGCTGAACGTGCGCGGGTTCACCATGCGCCATCCCGAGGTGCCCGCCGAACAGCGCGGCACGATCGCGGCCTTGGCGCATCCCGCCGTCATCGCCCATTTCCGCCGGATCGGCGTCGACGCGATCGAACTGATGCCGATCGTCGCCTGGATCGACGAGCGGCATCTGGGGCCGCTCGGCCTGACCAATGCCTGGGGCTATAATCCGGTGGCGATGATGGCGCTCGATCCGCGCCTCGCCCCCGGCGGCATGGACGAACTGCGCGCCACGATCGCCACCTTGCGCGAGGCCGGGATCGGCGTGATCCTGGACATGGTGTTCAACCATAGCGGCGAGAGCGATCTCGCCGGCCCGACGCTGTCGCTGCGCGGCCTCGATCCCCTATCCTATGCCCACGCCCCGGACGGCAGCCTGATCAACGATGCCGGCACCGGCAACACGCTGGATTTCGGACGGCCCCATGTCCGCACGCTGGCCCTGGACAGCTTGCGCCACTTCGCGCGCATGGGGGTAGAGGGATTCCGCTTCGACCTTGCCCCCGTCCTCGCCCGCTCGCCCGGCTTCGACCCGCAGGCGCCGATCTTCGCCGCCATCGCGGCGGACCCGGTGCTGTCGACGCGGATCATGATCGCCGAACCCTGGGACATCGGCCCCGGCGGCTATCGGCTGGGCGCGTTCCCCGACACCTGGCTGGAATGGAACGACCGGTATCGCGACGATGTCCGCCGCTTCTGGCGCGGCGACCTGGGCGTGGGCGCGCTCGCCACGCGGGTCGCGGGATCGTCGGACCTGTTCGGCCGCTCCGCCCACACCCGCAGCGTCAACTTCATCAGCGCGCATGACGGCTTCGCGCTTGCCGATGTGGTCAGCTATTCCGGCCGCCACAACCAGGCCAATGGCGAGGAGAATCGCGACGGCCATGCCGAGGAGGTCTGCTGGAACAACGGTGTCGAGGGGCCTAGCGACGATCCCGACATCCGCCGCCGCCGCGACGCCGATATCCGCGCGCTGCTCGCCACGCTGTTCGCCTCGCGCGGCACGGTGATGCTGACCGCCGGCGACGAGTTCGGCCGCAGCCAGCGCGGCAACAACAACGCCTATGCGCAGGACGAATTGTCCTGGCTCGACTGGACCGGGCGCGACACCGCGCTGGAGGAATTCGTCGCGCGGCTGGCCGCGCTGCGCCGCGCCGGGCCGTTCGCCGACCAGCATTGGCTGGCACAGGCCGACTGGCGCGACCTGAGCGTGCGGCCGATGACGCCCGAACGCTGGCAAGCGGCGAACGGCTTCGTCCTGCGCCTGCCGATGGGGGCGGAGATGCTGACCGTGCGGGTCGACCGCGACGAACGCCGCGTCACCTTGGCCCGCAGCACCCTGTTGGAGAGCCGCCCGTGAGACGTGGCCTGACCCTTGCCGCCGCCGCCGGCCTGATGGCCGTGTCCCCCGCCACCGCCCAGACCAGCCCGACCGCCATGCCCCCCTCGCCCGCGCAGATCTTCGGCCCGCTCTACCAGGCGGTGGAGATGCGTCGGATCTTCCCCGATTCGAAGACCTTCGCCGATGCGGTGCCGAAGCGACCGGCCGCCGCGATCATGGCCGCCTATCGCGCCTGCGCCTGTGACGACGATGCGGGCCTGCGCCGGTTCGTCGCGGCGCATTTCGCGCTCGCCCCCGACGCCGCGCCGCGCCCGCAGGAAAAGCTGCCCCTGGTCGCGCATATCGACCGGCTGTGGCCGCAACTGACCCGCACCACGCCGACCGTGCCGCCCGGCGCCTCCGCCCTGCCGCTGCCCCGCCCCTATGTCGTGCCTGGCGGACGCTTCCGCGAGATGTATTACTGGGACAGCTGGTTCACCATGCTGGGCCTGCGGGCCTCGGGGCAGCAGCGGCTGGTCGAGGACATGATTGTCGATTTCGGCAGCCTGATCGATCGCTACGGCCATATCCCCAACGGCACGCGCAGCTATTATCTCAGCCGGTCGCAGCCGCCCTTCTTCTACCTGATCGCGGCCATGTCCCGCGACCCCGCGACGCTCGCCACCCGCACGCGCCAGCTCCGCGCCGAGCATGACTGGTGGATGCGAGGGGCTGAGGGACTGCCCCCCGGCGGCGAACACGCGCGCGTCGTGCGGCTGGCCGACGGCACGCTGCTCAATCGCTATTGGGACGATCGCGACGACCCGCGCGACGAAAGCTATCGCGAGGATGCCGAACTGGCGGCGGCGACGCCGGATCGCGATCCGCGCCAGCTCTATCGCGACCTGCGCGCGGCGGCGGAAAGCGGCTGGGACTTTTCCTCACGCTGGCTGGGCGACCGGCGCGCGCTGGCGACGATCCGCACGACGCGGCTGCTGCCGGTCGACCTCAACAGCCTGATGGTCGGGATGGAACGCGCGCTGGCCGACCAGTACCGGGCGCTGGGCGACCGCAAGGCGGCCGACGCCTTCGCCCGACAGGCCGAGGCCCGCGCCGCCGCGATCCGTCGCTGGATGTGGAACGGCCGCTTCTTCGCCGATTACGACCTGGACGCCAGGACGGTGTCGGACCAGCCGACCGCCGCCATGACCTTCCCCCTGTTCACCGGCATCGCCACGCCCGACCAGGCGCGCGGCGTGGCGGCGGCGCTGGCCCCGCTGATCGGCGAGGGCGGCGTGCGCACCACGCTGGTCGCCTCGGGCCAGCAATGGGACGATCCCAATGGCTGGGCGCCGCTGCAATGGACGGCGATCACCGGCCTGCGCCGCTACGGCCTGGTCGCGCCGGCCGAGCGGATCAGGGCGGGCTGGCTTGCGACGGTGGAGCGCGAATATGCCGCCTCGGGCAAGCTGCTGGAGAAGTACGACGTCACCGAGCGCAAGCCCGGCGGCGGCGGCGAATATCCGACGCAGGACGGCTTCGGCTGGACCAACGGCGTGACGCGGGCGCTACTGGCGGAGCGCTAGGCGCATCCGCCCCCGGCGTCAGCGCAACCGGCGCACGCGCACCGCGCGTCGTCCCGGTGCGTTGGCGACATAGCTGCCCAACGTCCCGGCCTTGATCGTCACCTCGTCGCCCTTGCGGAGCGGCACCATCACGGCCTCGGTCGAATCCCATGATCCGCCCCCCTCGACCCGGAACCGGAACAGGCCGCCAGGCAAGCTGCTGACCTCCTCGACGCGGCCGACAAGCTGACGCAGCGGCTCGTCATCCTCGCCTTGCCCGAACAGGCGGATCGACGGCAGCGAGAAGCCGAACAGCGACCGCTTCGCCTGTCGGACCTCGGCCCGATTCAGCACCACCACATCCTTCCTGCGACGCGCGTCGTCGAGGGAGGCCGCCGCCCGATCGAAACAGGCCAGCCGCTCCGCATCGGCAGCGATCCGCCGGCACGCCGTCAATTGATCGAACGCGCCATCCGCGGACGACGGGGCCGGCCCTCCCTGCACGACCAGAGCGGCCGCCATGACCATGTTCAGCATGCGCACCCTGTTGTCACTGCGGAAATTGCGATTGTGGCAGAATTACTCACCAAAACCGCCGTCATCATGACACCTTCGGAGTATCATAGCAAATTCAATTAGGTAAGCGTGCGTGTCTTAGTTGCCCAAACGCAACACAAATTTGCTTTTCTGCTGCACGATTTGAATGAGAAATCGACAACATCAGCGCTTCGCGTATGTTTTCAGAATCCTAGCGTCATAAGCTCGCAGGTGATCGTCAGTTCCAGATCGACGGTAAAAAGGGATCCAAATTTTGATGCGCAATCCATTCCGCTCGCGCCTGCTGCACACGACGCTGATCGTCGGGTCCGCGGCATTCGCTTCGCCTGTCATGGCGCAGACCGCGCCCGCGACCCAGGAAACGCAGCAGCAGGCCACCGATGCCAACACGCCGGCCCCGGCCGACCAGGGCGGCGACATCGTCGTCACCGGTACGCTGATCACCAACCCGAACCTCGTTTCGTCGAGCCCGGTCAACACGGTCTCCGAAAACGAACTGACCCTGCGCAACATCACCAATGTCGAGCAGATCGTGCGTGAACTGCCGGGCGCGGTGCCGGGCATCGGCGCGGCCGTGAACAACGGCAATGGCGGCTTCTCGACCGTCAACCTGCGCAACCTCGGCGCCAACCGCAACCTCGTGCTGCTCGACGGCAACCGCCTGGTGCCCGCGGCGGCCGGCGGCACGGTCGACCTCAACAACATCCCGGCCGCGCTCGTGCAGCGCGTCGACATCCTGACCGGCGGCGCGTCCACCTCTTATGGCGCCGATGCCGTCTCGGGCGTCGTCAACTTCATCACCAAGCGCGATTTCGCCGGCGTGCAGGCTTCGGCCAGCCAGCAGATCACCGAGCGTGGCGACGGCAACATCTTCAACTCGGACCTGACGATCGGCGCGAACTTCGACGACGGCAAGGGCAATGCGGTGGTCAGCCTCGGCTATCAGGAAGCCGACGCGCTCTATCAGGGCGATCGCGACGTTTCGCTCTTCACGATCGGCTCGACCAGCGGCGTCGCCTCCGGCGCGTCGCCCACCTCGGTCCCGACCGGCGTGGATTTCGGTGCGGGTCAGCTTCAGCTGAATCCCAGCAGCACCGCGTTGGTCTCGGCCTATGCGCCGTTCAACTTCAGCCCGTACAACATCTTCCAAACGCCGTTCAAGCGTTACAACATGTACGCGGCTGCGCATTACGAGATCTCGGACAACCTCGAAGTCTATAGCCGCGGCCTGTTCTCGAAGAACACGATCGACACCATCATCGCGCCGTCCGGCATCTTCGGCGAGTCGCTGACCATTCCGGGCAACAATCCCTATCTGTCGGCTGGCCTGCGCGATCAGATCTGCACCCTGAACGGCATCGCCCTGGGCGCGACCTGCAACAACAACAGCGCATTGCCGCTGCCGGCGGTGTACCGCCGCACGGTCGAGATCGGCCCGCGCATCTCGCGCTACACCACGCAGATGTTCGACTATAAGGCCGGCCTGCGCCTGAAGTTCTCCGAACACGCCAAGCTGGACGTGTCGGGCGCGTATGGCGAGAGCGATCTGAACCAGACCCAGTCGGGCTATGTGCTCAGGTCGCGCGTGCAGCAGGCGTTGAACGCCAACAATACCACGACCTGCACCGTCACCACCAACAACTGCGTGCCGCTCAATCTGTTCGGCCAGGCCGGCTCGATCACCCCGGAACAGGCTGCGTTCCTGAACGGGCAGAGCACGATCCAGATCCAGACCGCCCTGTCGCAGGCACGCGCGGTGCTGAACGGCGATTTCGGCACGACCCTGCCCTGGGCGAGCGAGCCGATCGCGTTCGCGGCCGGTGGCGAGTATCGCAAGTACACCTATCGTCGCATCCCCGATGCCTATGCGCTGTCGCCGGGCGAGCTGGGCGGTGCGGGCGGCGCCATCCTGCCCTTCTCGGGTGGCTATGACGTGCGCGAAGCCTATGGCGAAGTCATTGCCCCGCTGGTCGCCGACAAGCCCTTCTTCCGCGCGCTGACGCTGGAAGCCGGCATCCGCTACTCGGACTACAAGGTCCAGGCCGCCAACAATCCGAGCTTCAACGCCACCACCTGGAAGGCCGGCGCAAGCTGGGAGCCGTTCGCGGAGCTGAAGTTCCGCGGCAACTATCAGCGTGCGGTCCGCGCGCCGAACATCGCCGAGCTCTTCACGCCCAGCGTCACCAGCCTCGACAACCTGCTGGTCGATCCCTGCGCGGGCGCGGCACCGGTCGGCAATGCCAACCTGACGCTCGTCTGCCGCAACCAGGGCGCACCCGCCGCGGCGATCGGCCTGATCCAGAACCCGGCCAGCGGCCAGGTGAACGTGACCGGCGGCGGCAATCCGAACATCCGTCCGGAAACCGCCGACACCTATACGCTGGGCGTCATCATCCAGCCGCGCGGCCTGGTGCCGGGCCTGAGCGTTGCGGTCGATTACTTCAACATCAAGGTCAACGACGCGATCACCTCGGCCACGCCGAACGACATCCTGGGTGCCTGCTTCGGCAACAACCCGGCGACGGTCACCGCCGCGCAGGCCGCGTCGAGCGCCTGCACCTCGATCCGCCGCAGCACGGTCAACGGCCGTCTGAGCGGTTCGTCGGCCACGGTGCCGGGTCTGCCCCAGCCGCTGACCAACAACGGCCGCCTGGCGACCGACGGCATCGACCTGAACGCCAACTATGCGCGTAACTTCGGCGAAGTGGGGCTCAACCTGAGCTTCCAGGGCACCTGGACGAACAAGAACACCTTCCAGGCGTCCAGCACGTCCTACGCGCGCGACTGCGTCGGCTATTACAGCGTCAACTGCGGCTCGATCCAGCCGGAATGGGCCTGGAACCAGCGCACCAGCCTGACCTTCGGGCCGGGTACGCTGTCGCTGCTGTGGCGTCACATCGGCGCGGTCCAGTATGAGGGCCAGGCATCGGACTTCGCGGCCCGTGGCTTCACCGCCACGAACCGCAACCTGTTCAACGGCACGATCACCGGCCCGAGCCCGCTGGCGGGTCGGAGCTACAACTTCAACCGCATCGGCGCGTACGACTATTTCGACCTGTCGGTGCAGTTCGATGTCACGGACAACTTCACCTTCACGGTGACGGGCCGCAACATCGGCGACCGCAAGCCGCCGGTGGTCGGGTCCTCGGCCGGTGCCACCGCCTTCAACAGCGGCAACACCTATCCGTCGACCTACGACGTGCTGGGTCGTTCGTTCGCCGTGGCCGGCAAGCTGCGCTTCTAAGCACGGCACCAGCGATGGTATCGAGGAAGGGCGGCCCGCTGGGTCGCCCTTTTTCGTAGGGCCGTTGGTGCCTTCCTTTTCCCATCCAGGACGGAGCGTCCGAATGCCTCCCCTTCCCGCATCGGTTCAACAGCGTATCGCCGCCGCCGGGCAGGCCCGCCAGCGCGGCGCGCATGACGAGGATCGCCGCCTGCTCGACGAGGCGCTCGCCCTGGTCCCCGATCATCCGCAGGTGCTGAACGCGCGTGGGATGCGCGCGCTGGCCGATGCGGATGCGGCCATGGCGGCGCGCTGCTTCGCCACCGCCGCCGCACAGGACGCGAACCAGCCGATCCTGTGGATCAACCTGGCCACCGCCCACCGGCTGGCCGGCGACGATGCCGCGGAACGCAAGGCCCTGGAAGAGGCCCTCGCCCTCGACCGGCGCAATCTGACCGCCCAGTTGCGCCTGGCCGAACTGCACGAACGCCGCGCCGAGACGGTGGAGGCGATCCGCTGCTGGAGCGCGGTGGTGCAGATCGCCGCCCTGCTACCGGAGCGCAGCCCCGCCATCGTCGAGGCCGTCGCGCGTGGCGAACGCTTCCTGGCGGAACAGACCCGCGCTCTGGGGGACCGCATCGCGCAGAGCGTGCCCGGACTGGACGATGCCGCCAACGGGACGGCAGGCGCGCGCCGCTTCGCCGCCTGCGTCGATACGCTGCTCGGGCGGCGGCGCATCTACAACAATCACTGCGCCGGCCTGCATTATCCCTTCCTGCCGGCGGTGGAGTTCTTCGATCGCACGCTCTTCCCCTGGTTCGAGGCGCTGGAGGCGCGCACCGCCGCGATCCGCGCCGAGGCGGAGACGCTGTTGCGCGAGGGCGTGCCCCATATCCGCCCCTATGTCCGGCAGGAGGCGGGCACCCCCGTCAATCCCTGGTCGAAGCTGGACCATGACCTGGCCTGGAGCGCCTGTTTCCTGTGGGAATATGGCGTTCGCAACGACGCCGTGTGCGAACGCTGCCCGGAAACCGCGGCCGCACTGGCGGCGATTCCGCAGAATGACAGTCCCGGCAAGGCGCCGACCGCCTTCTTCTCGATCCTGCGACCCGGTGCGCATATCCCGACGCATACCGGCGTCACCAACACCCGGTCGATCGTGCATCTGCCGCTGGTCGTACCCGAGCGATGCCGTTTCCGGGTCGGCGGCGAGACGCGCGCCTGGCGCGAGGGCGAGGCCTTCGCCTTTGACGACACGATCGAGCATGAGGCCTGGAACGACAGCGACGACCTGCGGATCGTGCTGATCTTCGACATCTGGAACCCCTATCTGGAGGCCGAGGAGCGTTCGATGCTGAAGGCGCTGTTCCACGCCACGGGCCAGGGCACGATCGCGCCCTGAACGTGGTTCAGGCCATGCCGTCGAGCAGGTCGCCCAGTTGGTCGCGGAACGCCGCCAGCGGCCCGGCATAATGCCGCCAGCGGTTGACCGATCGCTGGTGCAGCGGCTGGCGGACCTGCCACACGCTCGCCGTGCGCACGATCGCATCGCCCCGCTCCGGCGCCAGCACCGCCGGGTCCCAGGGCAGGCCGGCAAAGTCCGTCAGCGCGCGCATCGCCGGCTCGGGGTCGGCGACCAGGGCCTCGTATGGAATCTGGTGGATGTCCCCGGGATAGCTGCGTTGCCAGTGATCCATCAGGCGGCGGCATTGCCGGTAGTAATGCGCGGCATCGCCCAGGTCATGGCCGTAGCGGATATGATCGTCGAAATAGAGGAACCAGACCGACAGGATATTGTCCAGCGGCTGCCGCACGGTGTGGACGATCCGCGCATCGGGGAACATCTGCTTGATCAGCCCGACATGCAGGATGTTGTCGGGCCGCTTGTCGGTGATCCGCAGCGTTCCGGCGGGCGGCCGCACCTCCGCCCGGTAGCGATCGCGCAAGGCGGTGAGCCGCTCCTCGTCCAGCGACGGTAGCGTGCGGGGGTAGCCCGGGATCGCATGGGCCAGCGCCGGGATGACCTCCAACTCGCCGGCCGCATGAATCATCGGATGGCGGCCCAGCATCTGTTCGGTCAGGGTGGAGCCCGAGCGGAACATGCCGCAGATGAAGATCGGCGCGACCTCCGCCTCCGGGCGAGCCTGCGCCCGCCCCGGCGTCGCCGCGATCAGGTCGTCGGTCAGCCGTTCCTGCGCGGCGCGATCATAGCGGAGGCGGGGGTCGCTGGCCTGCGCCGCCGTCCGGTTGGCGACGGTGAAGGCGGCGAAGGCGGCGTCATAATCCTCCAGCGCATCCAGCGCCGCGCCCAAGGCGAAGCCCATCTCTGCCGCCGCCACCGGTGACAGGCCGGGCCGCGCGAGCAGGTCGCGAAGCTGGTCGACCGCGACGGCCGCCCGGCCCTGATGGATGTCGATCATCGCCAGCCGCGCCCGGGCCCGGCCATTGCCGGCGTCGATCGCCAGCGCCTGCCGATAGGCCGCTTGCGCCTCCGCCGCCGCGCCGCGATCTTCGTACAGATTGCCCAGGTTCAGCCAGGCGGGCAGCAATGCCGGCGCGGAGGCCAGCGCCAGCCGCAATTCCGCCTCCGCCGCCTCCGGCCGATCACAATGTTCGGACAGGATGACGGCGCGGTTCAGCCGCACCTCTTCGGGCCGATCGATGCCAGCCGCGATCGCCCGGTCATAGGCATGGAGCGCCGCGTCGAAGTCCCGCGCGCATCGCAACAGATAGCCGAGATTATACCAGTCGTCCGGTCCGCCCCGTATCTTTGCCAGCAATGCGCGATAGGCCTGGATACCGGCATCGACGCGCCCTTCGCTCAAGGCCAGGATCGCACGGCGGCGAAGATCGGGTTCCGCAGTCATAGGCGATGGTCATGCAAGCCGCCGCCGGGGGGATCAAGCCGGGTCCGCTCCCCCGCCTAGCGCTGCATGTCCATCACCACGCTCATCGGCATCAGATTATGATCCAGATGGCGCATGATCCACAGGCTGCCGACCAGCACCAGCGCGACGATCAGTACGCCGAACGCCAGCGCCAGCACGTTGTTGGTATTGTCCGGCCCGGTGGTGATGTGGAGGAAGAAGACCAGATGGACGCCCATCTGCGCCACCGCCAGCGCGATCAGCGCGACCGGCACGGCGGGGCCGAAGATCGCATGGCTGCCTGCCGCCCAGAAGGACGCCGCCGTCAGGATCGCCGCCAGCAACAGGCCGACGCCATAGATGCCCACGGCCTTGCGCACATCGGTCTTGGCCTCGCTCTCCTGTTCGCCCGGCGCGGCATGGCCATGGCCCTGCCCGGCCGTCCGCGTGTCGTCGACATGGCTGTGTTCGTCGCTCATGCGCCGCCGGCTCCCATCAGATAGACCACGGTGAACAGCGCCACCCAGATGATGTCGAGCGCGTGCCAGAACAGGCTGAAACAGGCGATCCGCCGCAGGATATCGTCACGGAATCCCTTGGCCCATACCTGCGCCATCATCGTCGTCAGCCAGACCAGGCCTAGGGTGACATGGACGCCGTGACAGCCGACCAGCGCGAAGAAGGCCGACAGGAAGGCGCTGCGTCCCGGCCCCGCCCCCTCGCCGATCAAATGCGTGAACTCGTAGAGCTCGCACGCCAGGAACGCTGCGCCGAACAGCGCGGTCGCCGCCATCGCCACCTGGAACCAGCGGGTCGACCGCTGCACGGCCGCGATGCCCGCCAGCCCGCAGGCGAAGCTGGAGAGGAGCAGCAGCACCGTCTCGGCGGCGACCAGCGGCAGTTCGAACACGTCCGTGCCGGTCGGGCCGCCGGCGGTCGCGCCGACCAGCACCGCATAGGCGGCGAAGAAGCCCGCGAACATAATGAAGTCGGACAGCAGGAAGATCCAGAAGCCATAGGCGACGACGATCCGCTTGGGCGCCGGCCCCTGCTCGCTGATCGGCACCGTGCCATGGCCCAGCCGATTGGGATCGCCCTTCCCGCTTGCCGACGGGGAGGACGGGCTGGGGGCAGTGGTCGCGGCGCTCATGCCGGGCGCTCCATCGGAATGTCGAGCAGCCGGGCCTTGGCCTCGCGCCGGTCACGGTCGATCGCCTCCGCCTCCTCGGCGGTGACCTGATATTCCGCCTCGTCGCGCCAAGCGAAGACGACGAAGGTCGCCCAGGCCCCCAGGAAGCCCAGGATCACCAGCCACCAGATATGCCAGACCAGGGCAAAGCCCATCGCGGTCGCGAAGAAGGCGGTGATGATCCCGGTCGGGCTGTTGCGCGGCATTTCGAAATGATCGTAATCGGGCAGGTCGCTCAGTTGCCGGCGGTCGCGGGCGCTGGACTTGATGTCCCAATAGGCTTCCTCGCCCTCGACATGCGGCAGCGCCGCGAAGTTGAAGGCGGGCGGCGGCGAGCTGGTGATCCATTCCAGCGTGCGGCCATCCCAGGGATCGCCGCTGGCATCGACCAGATGCTCGCGATTCCGGATCGATACCCAGATCATGCGGATCTGGCAGGCGATGCCGCACAGGATCAGCAGCGCGCCGGCCCCCGCCGCGATCAGCCAGGGCTGCCAGCCGGGCACGTCATAATGTTGCAGCCGCCGCGTCATCCCCATCAGGCCCAGCACGTAGAGCGGCATGAAGGCCAGGTAGAAGCCGGTGATCCACAACCAGAAGGCGCGCTTGCCCCAGGTTTCGTCCAGCGTGAAGCCGAATGCCTTGGGCCACCAATAGGTCGTTCCCGCGAACGCACCGAACAGCACGCCGCCGATGATGACATTGTGGAAGTGCGCGACCAGGAACACCGAATTGTGC
Source organism: Sphingomonas sp. SORGH_AS_0438 (assembly GCF_031453475.1). NCBI lineage: Bacteria > Pseudomonadati > Pseudomonadota > Alphaproteobacteria > Sphingomonadales > Sphingomonadaceae > Sphingomonas > Sphingomonas sp. SORGH_AS_0438. The sequence continues at coordinate 3,770,769 of NZ_JAVIZS010000001.1, read as the reverse complement.
AGCACGAAATCGGCCGGCGGCACCGCCAGCAGCACGCCGGTCATCCCGCCGATCACGAAGGTGACCATGAAGCCGATCGACCAGAGCATCGGCGTGGTGAAGCGAATCCGCCCGCCATACATGGTGAACAGCCAGTTGAAGACCTTCACCCCGGTCGGCACCGCGATGATCATCGTCGTGATCCCGAAGAAGCCGTTGACGTCGGCGCCCGCCCCCATGGTGAAGAAATGGTGCAGCCAGACCATGAACGACAACAGGCAGATCACCATGGTCGCCAGGATCATCGAGCGATAGCCGAACAACGGCTTGCCCGAGAAGGTCGACACCACTTCGCTGAAGATGCCGAAGGCGGGAAGGATCAGGATATAGACTTCCGGATGACCCCAGGCCCAGATGAGGTTGACGAACATCATCTGGTTACCGCCGGCCTCGTTGGTGAAGAAGTGGAAGCCGAGATAGCGGTCGAGCGTCAGCATCGCCAAGGTGGCGGTCAGGATCGGGAAGGCGGCGACGATCAGCAGGTTGGTGGCCAGCGACGTCCAGCAGAACATCGGCATCCGGGTATAGCCCATGCCGGGCGCGCGCATCTTCAGGATCGTCGTCACCAGGTTGACGCCGGACAGAAGCGTGCCCACTCCCGATATCTGGAGCGCCCAGAGATAATAGTCGACGCCGACGCCGGGCGAGAAGCGCAACTCGCTGAGCGGCGGATAGACCACCCAGCCGGTCTTGGCGAACTCGCCGACCACCAGGCTGACATTGACGAGCAGCGCGCCCGCGGCGGTCAGCCAGAAGCTGACCGAGTTGAGCGTCGGGAAGGCGACGTCGCGGATGCCGAGTTGCAGCGGCAGCACGAAGTTCATCAGCCCGATCATGAACGGCATCGCCACGAAGAAGATCATGATCGTGCCGTGCGCGGAGAAGATCTGGTCGTAATGTTCCGGCGGCAGATAGCCGGGGCTGTTATAGGCGATCGCCTGTTGCGAGCGCATCAGCAGCGCATCGGAAAAGCCGCGCAGCAGCATGACCGCCGCCATCGCGCAATACATGATGCCGATCTTCTTGTGGTCGACGGAGGTGATCCACTCCTTCCACAGATAGGGCATATAGCCCCGCTTCCACGCCCAGCCCAACGTCGCCAGCACCACCGCGCCGACCAGCCCCGCGGCGACCAGGGGCAGCGGTTCGGAAAAGGGAATGGAGTCCCAGCGCAGCTTGCCGAAAATGGGCGAGATCTGCCCCGTCTCCACGGATTGCAGCCGGCTCAATGCTTCGACTCCCGGCCGCTCTTGGCGGTTTCGCGCACCGGCGCGCCGCCATTGGCGACGATCCGGTCGTAGAGGCGCGGCATCACCGCGCGGAAGGTGACGGGCTGGGCGAGGCTGTCCGCCTCGGCCAGGCGCAGGAAGGTCGGGCCGTCGAGCACCGGCCCCTGCCCGCGCGCGGACGCCGCCCAGCGCTGGAAGGCGGCGGGCGGCACCGCATCGACGAAGAAGGTCATGTCGGCGAAATGCTCCCCGCTATAATGGGCGGACAGGCCGCGATACCGGCCCGGCCGGTCGGCCTGGAGGTGCAGCTTCGAATCCATTCCCGACATGGCGTAGATTTGGCTGCCGAGCTGCGGCACGAAGAAGCTGTTCATCACCGTGCCGCTGGTGATGCGGAAGTTGATCGGCGTCCCGACGGGGACGACCAGCCGGTTGACGGTCGCGATCCCCTGTTCGGGATAGATGAACAGCCATTTCCAATCGAGCGCGATTACCTGCACCGTCACCGGGCGCGGACGCGCGATTCGAGCGGCTTTTCCGGGGCGAGCGCATGGCTGCTGGTCCAGGTCAGGCCGGCGAGGAAGATGATGACCAGGGCGGGCACCGACCAGACGAGCAGCTCGATCTTGCCCGAATAGGTGAAGTCGGGGCGGAATTTGGCGCGGGCATTGCCGGCGCGGAACCACCAGGCGAAAGCCAGGGTCGCCAGGATCGTCGGCACCACGATCCCCAGCATGATGATCAACGCATTGACCAGCACCGTCTTGTTGCCCGCCGCCACCGGACCGGCGGGATCGAGGATGCCGGATGAACATCCTTGGAGCACCAGTAACGGCGCGGCCAGCATGGCCCTCGACAAAGCTGTATCATGCCGTCTTCGTGACGCTGTCACTTTCGGTAACCCCCTGGACCGACTAGATAGACTTCATGATGATGAAGCGCCGGTGTCGCACCGCCCTGTTTTTGCCCGCTTCGAACGCACGGGCGATAGAAAAGGTCCGCCATCTGGCCTGCGATACGGTGATCCTCGACTTGGAGGATGCGGTCGCCCCCGAGGCGAAGGCGGCGGCGCGCGACGCGGCGGTGGCGGTGGCGCATCAGGGGTTCGGCGACCGGCGGCTGGTGGTGCGCGCCAATGCGGTCGGCACGGTCTGGCATGACGAGGATCTCGCCGCGCTGGCCGGCGCGCCGGTCGATGCGGTGCTGCTGCCCAAGCTGGACGATGCCGGGTCTTGCGACGCGGCGCGGCAGGCGCTTGGAAAGAATGGCCCCGCGCTCTGGGCGATGATCGAGACGGCGCGCGGACTGATGGCGCTGCCCGCGCTCGCGGCGGGTGCGGCCACATGGCGGCTGGAGGCGCTGGTCGCCGGCACCAACGACCTGGCGCTCGACCTGCGCTGCCGCCCCGACGCGGCGCGCACGCCGCTGGTCCCGCATCTGGCGGCGATCGTGGCGGCGGCACGCGCGGGCGGGATGATCGCGCTCGACGGCGTGCTCAACGCGATCAAGGACGAGGCGCGGCTGGCGGCGGAATGCGCGCAGGGCGCGATGCTGGGCTTCGACGGCAAGACGCTGATCCACCCCGGCCAGATCGCCATCGCCCAGGCCGCCTTCGGTCCGACCGACGCCGAACTGGCCTGGGCCGCCCGCGTGGTCGCCGCCTTCGCCGCCCCCGAGGCCGATGGACGCGGCGCGATCGCGCTCGACGGCGCGATGGTCGAACGCCTCCATCTGGCGGAGGCGGAACGATTGCTGGCGGAGGCGGACACCCCGTCCAGCGCAAGCTAAATCCAGTCCCGATCGCCCGGGACACACAGGCTCGACCCGCCGACCGCGCCCTGGGCGTCGTCGCGCAAATGCTTGTCCCCGGATCGAAACCCATTGCCGCCGGGTTCAGGCGGCACGACATTCGGAGAATGGACGATGGGACAGGTGGAGAGCAACTGGCTGACGGGCAGCCTGTGGATGATCGTGGTGTTCGTCGGCGCGTTCGTGCTGTTCGGCGTGATCCTGTGGGCCCGCGCGAAGAACAAGGCGATCCCGCCCGAACAGGAGCGCCGCAGCGAACAGGCGACGCGCGACCTGTACCACAAGGACGAGACACCCCGATCCTGAACGACTCGCCCCTGACCGACCTTCCCGCGCCCCTCACCGCCTGGTTCGCTACGCGCGGCTGGCAGCCCCGGCGGCACCAGCGCGACATGCTGGCGGAGGCGCGGGCGGGCCGCCACGCGCTGCTGGTCGCGACGACCGGCGCGGGCAAGACGCTCGCCGGCTTCCTGCCGACGCTCGCCGAGCTGATCGAGGCCCCGCGCGACGGGCTGCACACGCTCTACGTCTCGCCGCTCAAGGCGCTGGCGGTCGATATCCAGCGCAACCTGGTCAACCCGATCGACGAGATGGGCCTGGATATCCGGGTCGAGACGCGCACCGGCGACACCCCCTCCGACCGCAAGGCGCGCCAGCGGGTCAAGCCGCCGCACATCCTGCTGACCACGCCCGAAAGCCTGTCGCTGCTGCTCAGCTATCCCGACAGCGCGACGATGTTCGCCGGCCTGCGCACGATGGTGGTCGACGAGGTCCATGCCTTCGCCACCGGCAAGCGCGGCGACCTGCTGGCGCTGGCGATGGCGCGGTTGCAGCGGATCGCGCCCGACCTGCGCCGCGTCGCGCTGTCGGCGACGGTGGCGGACCCGGACGGCTATCGCGCCTGGTTGGCCCCGGACGGCGACATCGACGCGGTGTCGCTGGTGCGAGGCGAGCCTGGCGCCGCCCCCCGCATCGAGATCCTGCTGCCGCAGGACCGCGTGCCCTGGGCCGGCCATTCGGGGCGCTATGCCGCCGAGCAGGTGATGGGCGAGATCGCCGCGCACAAGACCTCGATCGTCTTCTGTAACACGCGCAGCTTGGCGGAGCTGATCTTCCAGGATCTATGGAAGGCCAATGCGCAGGGCCTGCCGATCGGCGTCCATCACGGCAGCCTGGCGCTGGAGGCGCGGCGCAAGGTGGAGGCGGCGATGGCGTCCGGCCGGCTGCGCGCGCTGGTCGCCACCTCCAGCCTGGACCTGGGCGTCGACTGGGGCGATGTCGATTGCGTGATCCAGATGGGCGCGCCCAAGGGATCGTCACGACTGCTGCAACGCATCGGTCGCGCCAACCACCGGCTGGACGAGGCGAGCGAGGCGATCCTGGTCCCCGGCAACCGTTTCGAATATCTGGAGGCGCGCGCCGCGCTGGACGCGGTGGCGGCGGGCGAGCTGGACCCCGACCTGTTCCGTCCCGGCGCGCTCGACGTGCTGGCGCAGCATGTCATGGCCTGTGCCTGTGCCGGCCCGTTCCGGCAGGAGGATCTGCTGGACGAGGTCCGCTCCGCCCTGCCCTATTCGGCGCTGACCGACGAGACGTTCGACCGCGTGCTCGGCTTCATCCGCGACGGCGGCTATTCGCTGCGCGCCTATGACCGGTTCAAGCGGCTGGTGCAGGAGGCGGACGGGACGTGGCGCGTCGCCCATCCGAAGTTCGTCGCGCAGCACCGGCTGAACGCCGGCATCATCGTCGAGGCGACGATGCTGACCGTGCGCTTCCGCAACGGCCGCAAGCTGGGCAAGGTCGAGGAAGGATTCGCCGCGACGCTGAGCCATGGCGACACCTTCTTCTTCGCCGGGCTCAGCCTGGAGGTGGAGACGATCGACACCGAGGATCTGGTCGTCCGCGCCACCAGCCGCCCGGCGCGCATCCCCAGCTATGGCGGCAGCCGGATGCCGCTGTCGACCAGCCTCGCCGACCGGGTGCGGCGGTTCCTGGCCGATTCGTCCGAATGGCACCGCTTTCCGGCCGATGTCCGCGACTGGCTGGCGATGCAGGCCCGCCGGTCCCGGATGCCGGAGCCGGGCCAGTTGCTGGTCGAGACCTTCCCGCGCGAGGGGCGGCATTACATGGTCGCCTACAGCTTCGAGGGGTGGAACGCGCACCAGTCGCTGGGAATGCTGGTCACCAAGCGGATGGAGGCGCGCGGACTGAAGCCGCTGGGCTTCGTCGCCAATGACTACGCGCTCGCCTGCTATGGGCTGGAGAAGATCGAGGACCCCGCCGCCTTGTTCTCCGCCGATATTCTGGAGGAGGAATTCGTCGACTGGGTGCAGCAGTCGCATCTGCTGAAACGCGCGTTCCGCGAGGTGGCGGTGATCGGCGGACTGGTCGACCGCCAGCATCCCGGCAAGCGCAAGACCGGGCGACAGGTCACCTTCTCAACCGACCTGATCTACGACGTGCTGCGCAAATACGAGCCGACCCATTTGCTGCTCCAGGCCGCCTGGGACGATGCGCGGGCGCGGATGACCGATGTCGGCCGGCTCGCCCATCTGCTCGACCGCGCGGCGGAGACGATGGTGCATGTCGACCTGGAACGGGTGTCGCCGCTCGCGGTGCCGGTGCTGGTCCTGATCGGCCGAGAGCGGGTGTCGACCAATGCCGGCGACGACGCGCTGCTGATCGAGGCGGAGGCGCTGGCGGCCGAGGCGATGGCGGCGACCTGAGGGGGCTTGACCGGTCGCGCGGGCAAAGGCACCTCCCGGCCATGACCGACCATATCGCTCGCAAGCTCGAAGAGCTGGGCCTCACCCTGCCCGAGGCCGCTGCTCCCGTCGCCGCCTATGTCCCCGTCGTCGAGGCGGGCGGGCTGCTCCATGTCTCCGGCCAGTTGCCGTTCCGCGACGGCCAGCTCGTCACCGGTCGGCTGGGCGACGGCGTTTCGCTGGAGGATGGCCAGGCGGCGGCGCAGGCCTGTGGCCTCATGATCGTCGCGCAGCTCAAGAAATATCTGGGCGGCGACCTGTCGCGCGTGGCGCGGATCGTGAAGCTGGGCGTGTTCGTCAATTCGACCGGCGACTTCACCGACCAGCCCAAGGTCGCCAATGGCGCGTCCGAACTGATGGTCGCTTTGTTCGGCGATCATGGCCGCCATGCCCGCTCGGCGGTCGGCGTGCCGGTGCTGCCGCTCGGCGCGGCGGTCGAGGTCGATGCGATCGTGCAGGTCGGCGAGGCGCTGCCCCTTCCGGCCTGACCCTCCGATCCCTAGATCGGGCGGTAATGACCAGCATCACCGCCCGCCTGGCCGACGGCGTCCGCCAGATCGCCGCCGCCGATTGGGATGCCTGCGCCGGCAGCGCCAACCCGTTCGTCGGCCATGCTTTCCTGACCGCGCTGGAGGAATCCGGCGCAGTCGGCGGACGCAGCGGCTGGCAGCCCCTGCCGATCATCGTCGACGGCGATGACGGCCGCCCCGCCGCCATCGCCCCGGCCTATATCAAGGCGCACAGCCAGGGCGAATATGTCTTCGACCATGGTTGGGCCGATGCCTGGGAACGGGCCGGCGGCGACTATTACCCCAAGCTCCAGATCGCCTCCCCCTTCAGCCCGGTGCCCGGTCCCCGGCTGCTGCTGCGAGATCCTACCCTCGCCCCGGCGCTGATCGGCGCGGTGCAGGCGGTGGTCGACCAGAACGACCTGTCCTCCCGCCCATGCCACCTTCCTCGACGAAGCGCAGGTGCCGCTGTTCGAGGCGGCGGGATGGCTGATCCGTCAGGGCGTGCAGTTCCACTGGACCAATCGCGGCTATCGCAATTTCGACGGCTTCCTGGACGATCTCGCCAGCCGCAAGCGCAAGGCGATCCGCAAGGAGCGCGCGGCGGCGGTGGAGGGGCTGACGATCCGCCACCTGTCCGGCGACGCGATCCGGGCGGAGCATTGGGATGCCTTCTGGACCTTCTACCAAGATACGGGCAGCCGCAAATGGGGGACGCCCTATCTGACCCGCGCCACCTTCCCGCTGCTCGGCGAGACGATGGGGGATCGCGTGCTGCTGATCCTGGCGGAGCGGGACGGCGTGCCGATCGCCGGCGCGCTCAACCTGATCGGCGAGGATACGCTCTACGGCCGCTATTGGGGCTGCACCGAGGAGGTGCCCTTCCTCCATTTCGAGCTCTGCTATTACCAGGCGATCGAGGCGGCGATCCTGCGCGGCCTCCAGCGCGTCGAGGCGGGCGCGCAGGGCGAGCACAAGCTGGCGCGCGGCTATGCGCCGGTGCCGACCTGGTCGGCGCATTACATCCCCCATCCCGACTTCCGCCGCGCGGTCGCCGCCTTTCTGGAGCGCGAACGCCAGGGCGTCGCGGCGGACGCCGAATATTTGGAGGCGCTGACCCCGTTCAAACGGGGGTAGCCGCCCCCGCCCGGTCATGGCGTCGTTTACCTAGCGACCGGCCTGGGCCGCCGCTTGACTAGCGGCGGCGGGGGCGGCGGCTGGGTCCGGTCGTCGACCCGGTAGAGATAGTTGGTGCCGTTCTGCCAGATCAGCGACAGCCCCTTGAGCTGCTTGTGGTCGAAGCGCGGTGGGCTGATCAGATAGACATAGTCGAAGGCATTGCGCGGGAACAGCTGGAGCGCATAGCCCAGCGGCCGCCACCATTCGCCCCGGCAATAGCGATCGGTGACGATCTGCGACGGATCATGCGCGAAGCCGCGCGCCGCCGTGTAGCGCGCGGTCAGCTGCTGCGCGCCGGCCATCGACCATTGGTCGTTGGTATAGGCCAGCTTGCGCTCCAGCAGCAGGCCGGGGACATGCTCCAGCCGCGTATAGGTCCAGTCGTCATAGCAGCGCCGCCCGACGAAGCTGACCACGCGCGCGCGCTCCGGCAGCACGTCCAGCACCGCCAGGGTGCGGTCATAGGCCTGGGCATAAAGCGCGAAGCTCCACGTCGTGCCGACCAGCCGCGCCGCGTAGAACAGGAGGCCCAGCGTCGCCAGTATCGCCGCGTCGCGCGGCTGGCTGCCCCGCTTGGGCCGAAGCGCGATCAGCAGGATCGCCAGCACGAAGGGCGCGAGGCGCATGTCCGCATAGGCCGAGCCGAACACGATACGCGGCAGCAGCAGATAGACCAGGAACAGGAACAGCGCCGACAGGCCCAGGTTGCGCGAATACTCGATCCGGTCGTCGCGCACGCCCTTGAGCAGGATGATCAGCAGGATCGTCGTGGAGGCGATGTCCCATGCCAGCCAGCGGTCGCGCAGCACCATCATCATCCACTGGATCTTGGCGCGCCAGTTGAAATAATCGGCGGTGACCCCGGTGACGTGATCGCCCGACCGCCACACCACCATCATTACCAGCGGCAGGGCGAGCGGTACGCAGCCCAAGCCGGCGCGGATCCAGCTTTCCAGCCAGTGGCCGCCCCGACCGTCCTTGCGCAGGTCGTGCTGGCGGATCATCTCCGCCGAGAAGGCCAGCACGCCCAGCACGCCCCAGCCATAGGTATGGCATACCCAGAGGGCGCAGCTGAGCGGCACGAAGACGATCGCCCGGAACATCAGCCGCCCCTGTCGCGCCAGCCGCAGCCACCAGGCGAACAGGTTGAGCGCGATCGCCATCGACAGGGCGAAGTTCACGAAGCCGAACTGGATCGGGTAGCAATAGGCCAGCGGCAGCGCGAACAGCGCGGTCGCGGGGATGCGGCCATGCACCTCGCGCGCGATCCACAACAGGCCAGTGACGATCAGGAAGGGGATCGCCATCACGATCAGCTTCACCGCCAGCTCCAGCCCCATCAGGGGGGCCAGCGGGATGATGAGCAGGTCGATGCCCAGATTGCCGATCAGCGACCAGCGAAAATCATACCATTGGTTCAGCCACGGATTCTCCGCCATGGCGAATTGGACGCGGTAGCGCCCCATATGCCCGGGCAGATCGACCAGTGGCGGGATGGTGGGCCACCAGAGCGGGATCGTCGCGGCGATCGCCATCGCCACCACGAACCACCGCGTCTGCCACCAGTTCAGCTTTTCCCCCGACATGAAGGTCAGCATTACGGGCGCAGGTCCCATCAGGCAACTAGGTGGGGCGGGCTGCCCGGATATGGTGATGCGCTACAGTCTCGCCGTCACAGGCGCGGCGAAGCGACCCGGAGCAGTCACGCTCAGGACCGTGGATCGCCGCGCCGCACGCGCCGCGACGGCCGGGGTCGGGGAAGCCCCGAACGGCCTCACCCCCGCTGCGCCGCGATCCGCTCGTCGATGCGGCGCTCCAGGATGGTCAGCGGCATCGCGCCTTCCTTCAGCACCTCGTGGAACTGCTTCAGGTCGAACCGGTCGCCCAGCGCCGCCTCGGCCTTGGCGCGGGCGCGGGTCCAGGCCATGTGGCCGACCTTGTAGCTGCACGCCTGCCCCGCCTGGGTGCAATAGCGCTCCACCTCGCGCAAGGTGCGCGGGCGGGCGAAGCCGGTGGTCGCGACCATATAGTCCGTCGCCTGTTCGCGGCTCCACCGCTTGGCGTGGAGGCCGGTGTCCACCACCAGCCGCGCGGCGCGGAACAGGAAGGATTGCAGATAGCCCGCCCGCTCCAGCGGCGTCGCATAGGCGCCCAGCTCGTCGGCCAGCTGCTCGGCATAGAGCGCCCAGCCTTCCGAATAGGCGGAGAAGAAGCCGATCTTGCGAAGCGTCGGGATGTCGCGCGATTCCTGCGCCAGGCTGATCTGCAGATGATGGCCGGGCACGCCCTCATGATAGGTGAGCGAGGGCAGCGTGTATTTCGGCCAGTCGCCGACATCCTTCAGATTGACGAAGTAGATGGCCGGGCGCGACCCGTCGAGCGAGGCGCGGTTGTAATAGCCGTTGGCCGCGCCGTCCTGGATTTCCACCGGCACCGCGCGGATCTCCAGCGGCTGGGTCGGCACCGTCGCGAAGGCCCGGGGCAGCCTGGCGTACATCCCTTTCACGCCTTCGTTCAGCCCGGCGAGCAGCGCGGCGCGGCCGGCCGCGTCATTGGCGTAGAGCTGGTCCGGCCGGACGTTGAGCTTGGCCAGCCGCTCGCCGACGCTGCCGTCGCGCAACCCCTGCGCCTTCAGGATCGTGTCGAGCTGGCCGCTGATCTCCGCGACCTGCGCCAGGCCCAGCCTGTGCACCTCGTCCGGAGTCATGGTGGTGGTGGTCGCCTGCGCCAGCGCCATGGCATAGACCGCATCGCCCTGCGGGATGCGCCAGATGCCATCGCCCGCCTGCGTCATCGGCTTCAGCTTCTCGATCAGCGCGATCTGGCGGTCGAGCGCGGGATAGATTTTGTCGGAGACGATGCGGCTGGCCCGCGCCTGCCAGTCACCGGCCAGCCCCTTGGCGGCGGCGCGGCGGACGAGCGAATCGACCATGGTGGCGGTGGCGGCGGGCTGGCGCCGCAAGGCGCGCATCTGGCCCAGCGTCAGGTCGAGCGACCAGCCGGGCGCGAGCAGTCCGCGCTGGGCCTCCGCGGCCTGCATCGCGCTGTCCTGGTCGAGCGCGGTGGCGAACTGCTCCAGCCGCGACAGATAGGCCTCGGCATCGCTCGCCTGGTTGATCGTGTGCGCGGTGTTGAGGAAATCGGGGACCGAGAAATAGGCGCCGCCCTGCTGGAAGATGCGATAGGGGCGGATCGCGCTGTCCATGCCGAACCGTTCGGCCGAGGCGATCTGCGTGTTCAGCGAATAGCGCACCACCTCCAGATTGAGCGTCGCGGCGGGCGACAGGCCCTTCGCATCGAACGCGGCGAGCCGCGCCAGTGCCGCCTTGGTCCGTGCGACATCCTCCGCCCGGCGCACGGCGGTGCGGGGCGACAGCTGGCGCTTGAGCGGCGCGAGCGCGCCCTTGTCGAGGCCCAGCGACGTGGCCATTTCCGGCGAATGCGCGACGGCATCCTGGAAGATGCGCTCGAACGCGGCGTTCAGCGCGGCATCGCCACCCTGCGCCAGCGCGGTGCCCGGAACCAGGCCGGTGCCGATCGCGGCAAGGCCGCTGGTGGCCAGGAACTGACGGCGGTCGAGCATGATATCCCCCTGAATGGCTTATCGATTTCGCGGAGGGTGTAGCGGTGTGAATGGGGCCGGCGCTAGGGGGTCTTCTGCCTTCTTGTTCCCCGGCGAAGGCCGGGGCCCGGTTGGGGGAGGCTGGTGACGACGCGCAGCGCTCCGGTACAACCACCTTTCCAACTGGGCCCCGGCCTTCGCCGGGGAACATCATCGGGTTACCCGTTTCCCACTCAACAAGCCTCCTGACCCTTGCCCCGCCCCGCCTCCATCCTGTAAGGGCCCGCTCATTCGCATGGACCCGGTGCAATTCCGGGTGGCTCTTCCGGCCGCCGATCCGCCGGACAACCTCAATCGCGCCATTCCAATGTCCGGTGACCCCGATGGGGCACGGCGGGCGCGTGTTGCGGATATCTTCCATGACCCATCTTCTTTCCACATACCGGACCCAATGGTTCGTCGATCTCGGCGGCGTGCGCCGCGATCTGCTCGCCGGCCTGGTCGTCGCGCTGGCGCTGATCCCGGAGGCGATCGGCTTTTCGATCATCTCCGGCGTCGATCCGCGCGTCGGCCTCTATGCCTCGGTGGCGATCGCGATGGTGATCGCGCTGGTCGGCGGGCGGCCGGGCATGATCTCCGCCGCCACCGCCGCCGTGGCGGTGGTCGTCACGCCGCTGGTACGCGATCATGGCGTCTCCTACCTCTTCGCCGCGACCATCCTGATGGGGCTGATCCAGATGGCGGCCGGGCTGCTCCGGCTCGACCTGCTGATGCAGTTCGTGTCGCGGTCGGTCATCACCGGCTTCGTCAACGCGCTGGCCATCCTGATCTTCCTGGCGCAGGTTCCGCAACTGACCGGCGTGACCTGGCACAGCTATGCGCTGGTCGCGGCCGGTCTGGCGATCATCTACCTGTTGCCGCGCCTCACCACGCTCGTCCCCTCGCCGCTGGTCGCGATCCTGCTGCTGGCGGCGGTCAGCATCGCGCTCGGCCTGCCGGTCCGCACCGTCGGCGACATGGGCCGGTTGCCGGAGGGGCTGCCCAGCCTGGCGCTGCCCGACGTGCCGCTGACCTGGGAGACGCTGCGCATCATCCTGCCCTATTCGCTCACCATGGCGGCGGTCGGCCTGCTCGAATCGCTGATGACCGCGCAGATCGTCGACGACATGACCGATACGGACAGCAACAAGCGGCAGGAATGCCTGGGCCAGGGCACCGCCAACATCGCCGCCGCGCTGGTCGGCGGCATGGGCGGATGCGCGATGATCGGCCAGTCGGTGATCAACGTCACCTCGGGCGGGCGCTTCCGCCTGTCGACCTTCACCGCCGGCGCGGTGCTGCTGGTGCTGCTCACCGGGCTGGGACCGGTGGTCGGGCGAATCCCGATGCCGGCGCTGGTCGCGGTGATGATCATGGTGTCGATCGGCACGTTCAGCTGGAATTCCATCCCCAATCTCCGCCGCCATCCGCCGACCTCCTCGATCGTCATGCTGGTCACCGTCGCGGTGGTGGTGGCGACGCACGACCTCGCGCGCGGCGTGCTGGCCGGCGTGCTGCTGTCCGGCATCTTCTTCGCCGGCAAGGTCCGCCGCCTGTTCGCGGTCGAGCGTATCGCGGAGGGCGACACGACCACCTACCGGGTCACCGGGCAGATCTTCTTCGCCTCGGTCGACCGCTTCACCCGCGCCTTCCGGAGCGACGAGCCGGCGCGCGTGGTGGCGATCGACGTGTCCGCCGCGCATTTCTGGGACATCTCAGCGGTGGGCGCGCTCGACACGATCGTCGCCCGGTTGCGCCGCGACGGTCGGCAGGTGACGGTGACCGGCTATAACGCCGCCAGCGCCGATCTGGTTGACCGCTTCGCCCGTTATGACAAGACCGGCGTCGAGCTGGGCCTGGCCCCGCACGGATAGGAGCGCTTTGCATTTCCCGCCTGATCGCCGGTAGAGCAGAGGGCAGAAGGCGACACGATGCGCCCATGGGAGAGTGATATGCAGGTTCCGCCCCTCGGCCTTGGATGGCGCGCCCTCGGCCTGGTGTCGCTCGCGGCGCTGGCGACCGGCGCGGCGGCACAGCAGGAACAGGTGACGACGGTGCCGCCCTATCCGAACGGCGGTGGCCCGGCGGAGACGGTGGCGAGCGCCGCCACCGGCACGCCGGGCGCGCGCCGCTTCACCTGGTCGACCAGCCAGCCGCAGCGCGACGACGGTCCCCAGCGGCGCACCGTCACCGAGGGCACCGGCCCCTATGTCGCCAGCGGCAGCGACCGGTTCGACGCGCTGTTCGCGCTCGCCATCGACGATGCGCACCAGGCCTCGGTCGAGGCGATCAAGGACGATGCCTATAATGGCGGCCGCCCAATCGCCTGCCATTGTTTCGAGACGGGTTCGCAATGGCATTATGTCTGGACGCGCGACCTGTCCTACGCGCTCGACCTGGGGCTGGCGGCGATCGATCCGGGCCGCGCGGTCGACAGCCTGATGTTCAAGACTAGCGACATCCGCGCCGGCGTCGCGGTCCCGCCCGAGATCCCGGCGGCCTCGCGTCAGATCGTGCAGGACACCGGGTCGGGCGGCAGCTGGCCGATCAGCACCGACCGCACCGCCTGGGCCCTGGGCGCGGAGCGGACGCTGGCCAATCTCGACGGCCCCGCGCGCGACCGGTTCGCGCGGGCCGCGCTCACCGCGCTCACCGGCACCCTGGAGGCGGACCGGGTCGCCGCCTATGACCCGCGCGACGGGCTCTATGGCGGCGAGCACAGTTTCCTCGACTGGCGCGACCAGACCTATGCGCCGTGGATCCTCGACGACCTGTCGGCGATGGCACAGATGAAGGGGCTGTCGACCAACATCCTCCACTATCGCGCCCTCCGCCTCGCCGCACGGCTGGCAAGCGAGCAGGGGCAGGCGGCGCTGGCCACGCGCTATGACGGCTGGGCCGGCAGCTTGCGCGGTGCGATCGCGCGTGGCTTCTGGGATGCGAAGGCGGGGCTGTTCGCCACTTATGTCAGCGCCGATGCGACGCCCTACCCGATCGCCAAATACGACCTGCTCGGCAATGATCTGGCGATCCTGTCGGGGATCGCCGACGCGGCCCAGGCGCGCACCATCCTGTCGCGCTATCCGTTCGCGCCCTACGGCCCGCCCGTCGTCTGGCCCCAGGCGCCGGGCCAGTTCGTCTACCACAACCGCGCGCAATGGCCGTTCGTCACCGCCTATACGCTGGCGGCGGCGGCGCGGGCGGGCCATGTCGCCGCCGCCGACCGCAGCCTGGACGCGCTGATGCGCGGCGCGGTGCTGCACTTGTCGAACATGGAGAATCTCGAATGGCTCACCGGCCGTTCACGCTTCGACGACGGGCCGGAGATCAATGCCCGCCGCCAGCTCTGGTCGGTCGGCGGCTATATCGGCGCGGTCACCGCCACCCTGTTCGGCTGGCATCCGGAGGCGGACGGCGTGCGCGTCACCCCGTTCCTGACCACGCATATGCGCACATTGCTGGGGCCGGGCGACACGGCGACGCTGGCGCGGCTCGACTATGCCGGCCGGCCGATCGCGATCACGCTTCGCCTGCCGCCCCGGTCGGCGGCCGGCGGCGTCTATCCGGTCGCGCGCATCCTGCTCAACGGCCGCCCCGCCCCCGTCCGGATCACCACGCGCGATCTGTTACCGGGCGAAAACCGGATCGAGGTGACGTTCGGCAAGGCGCGACGCTCCGCCACGCGCGTCGCCACCGTGGCGGCGATCCCGGCGACCAGCCATGACGATCCCCGCGCCTTCATGCCCGCGACGCCGGGCCTGACCGCCAACGCCCAGGCGGACGGCGTGCGACTGGCGATCACCGGCCCCACCCCCATCGCCCCGGTCCGCTACACGCTGCTGCGCGACGGCCGACCAGTGGCGCGCGACCTGCGCGCGACCGGCTGGACCGATCGCGGCCGCGATCCCGAACGCACCGCCTGCTACAGCGCGATCGCGACCTTCACCGGCAGCGGCCTCGCCTCGCAACCCTCGGCAGCGGCCTGCGTGCGCGGCCGGTCGGCGCAGACGATCGCGATCGACGACCCGCGCCTCTCCGGCACCGGCCGCCGCTTGCCCGCCGGGGCGGACGGGGTGGCGGAACCCACCTTGCTGCTCGGCACGGGGATGCGGGCGAGCATCGCCGACGTGACGATCCCGCGCGCCGGCACCTATGCGATCAGCCTGCGCTACGACAATCATGTCGGGCCGCTCAACACCGGCATCACCAACGGCGTGAAGCGGCTGACCCTGACCGGCCCCGGCGGCCGTACCGGCGGGATCGTCCAGATGCCGCATATCCGCGGCATCGGCGACGCGCATCCGTTGCGGGCCTCGACCCGCGTCTATGTCACGCTGCCCGCCGGCCGATACCGGCTGGACCTCAGCGACTTCCTCAACATGAGCGCGCTCGCCGCCAACGCCACCTACAAGGGCGCGGGCGGCCCCGACGGCCCGGTCAACGCCGTGCGGATCGCCGCGGTGATGATCGACCCGGTCTGATCGACGATGGCAGTTTCCTATCGCCCGCGCGCATCAGGATGAAGCCGCCATGATGCTGAGCGTGCAAACCAGATAGGAACTTGCTTCGCCAAGTGTCGCGCCAGCATAGACGAGGGGCGTTCGATCCAGTGATGAAATGCCATTGCGAAGGGAAAAACAAGCGACACGGACAGGAGGGTCCCCATCCAAGATGGCGCATGACCGTCCATCAACCTGACAACGCTGATCAGAACCAGCATGTGCGTAAGATACAGGCTATAGGATATTTGCCCAAGGAAGCTGGTCGCTCTGCCCAGGAGAAACGAAGGTGTAGCCGCGTCGGACAGGCACAGTGACAGGATGATACACGCCCCCACCCCTTGCAGCAAAAGCCACAATAGATTTGCCGGGCCACTTATCCACCCCACCTGAAATGGCGGAAAGCATAGCAATCCCACGCCTAAAATCCATGCAATGGCGATCGATCGCGGCGACCGGGCATCAATCCATGCCGATACACTCTTGGCGTTGATTGCTATCAGCGACCCCGCAACGAAAAGTGATACATATTGCATCGAAGTGAGGATGGATCGCACTATGAAACGATCCGTCAAGTGGATCGCCCAACTCGCTATAATCAATAAGATCAAAGTTGCCGCACATGTTTCCATCGGGCGCAGGCGCAATCCAACGACGAAAAACGGGAGGATAAAGGCGATCCGCATTTCGTGGAAAAGGCTCCACGCCGGATTGTTCAGCGTATCCTTGGCACCCGTCATCAACAAATGATGCAGGACCAGCATGCCGCTGACCGGGTCGCTCCAGCTATAGTTGAACCAGCCGGTCACGTCCCGCAGCGGGTCTTGCCCCAGCAAGCCGCATAAGATTACAGCAATAACAATCGATGCCGCGAAGGGCATCCAGATCCGGATGCACCGACTAACGATATAAGGTAGATACTCTCTGCCCAGTGAAGCGCTTGGCGCAAGAACCAACCCGCTCAGCACGAAGAAAAGAATGACGGCAGGCGGCCCCGCAACCAGCATGCGTAGCGGTGATGCAAACAGCCATGATGGCTGATGGGCCGTCGCCGTGATGGTCAAGCTCACATGCCATAGCAACACTATGACAGCCGCGATTCCCCGCACCGCATCCAATGAGCGTATCCGCATCCATGCCCCCCCGGCCATGTAAAGCATGCCGGAAGCGCCGGCGACCGGAGGCGCAAATATCACATCATAGTCGTCGTTGAAACGACCAGAACTTCAGTCCTTGTGGTTCCGACAACGAAGTCAGAAACTCTCCTCGGCATAGACGCGCGACACGTCGCCGCCCCAGATGCCGTGATAGCGGTCGAGCAGCGACTGGGCCGGCACCACGCCGCTGCGCACGATCTCGCGCAGGGGATCGAGGAAGCCGGTCTCGTTCTCGCCCGCCGCGTTGAGCCGGCCGCGTGCCGCCAGGCCCTGATGCGCGATATCGAGCACTTCGCTAGCGATGTCGCGCAGGCGCCCCCCGCCCGGCACCGGCGCGTCGAGCGCCAATGTCGGCACCGCGTCACGCAGGGTCTGGCGCTCCTCCAGCGTCCAGTGCTTCACGAGATTCCAGGCCGCGTCCAGCGCCCCCTGGTCATAGAGCAGGCCGACCCACAGCGCGGGCAGCGCGCAGATGCGGTTCCACGGGCCCCCATCGGCGCCGCGCATCTCCAGGAAGGTCTTGAGCCGCACCTCGGGAAAGGCGGTGGAGAGATGGTCGGTCCAGTCGTCCAGCGTCGGCTTCTCGCCCGGCAGCACCGACAATTCGCCCTTCAGGAAGTCGCGGAACGACAGGCCGGCGGCGTCGATATAGCGTCCGTCGCGATAGACGAAGTACATCGGCACATCGAGCATATAGTCGGCGTACCGCTCATAGCCGAAGCCGTCCTCGAACACGAAGGGCAGCATGCCGGTGCGCGCCGGATCGGTGTCCGACCAGATATGGCTGCGATAGGACAGCTTGCCGTTGGGCTTGCCCTCGGTGAAGGGCGAGTTGGCGAACAGCGCGGTGGCGAGCGGCTGGAGCGCCAGACCGACGCGGAACTTCTGCACCATGTCCGCTTCCGACGCATAGTCGAGATTGACCTGGATGGTGCAGGTGCGCAGCATCATGTCCAGGCCCATCGAGCCGACGCGCGGCATGTGCCGGCGCATGATGTCGTAGCGGCCCTTGGGCATCACCGGCAGGTCGGCGCGCGCCTTGTCGGGCCACATGCCCAGGCCCAGAAAGCCCAGGCCCAGCCGCTCGCCCGCTTCCTTGACCTGCGCCAGATGCCGGCCGGTCTCGGCGCAGGTCTGGTGGAGATTGTCGAGCGGCGCACCGGACAGTTCGAACTGGCCCGCCGGCTCCAGGCTGACGCTGCCGTCCTGGCCGCTCAGCGCGATCACCGTGTCGCCCTCGGTCACCGGCTGCCAGCCATGCCGGGTCAGGTCGGCGAGCAGATCCTTGATGCCGCCCGGCGACGCATAGTCCGGCGCGCTGTGATCGGCGGTGCGATAGACGAATTTCTCATGCTCGGTGCCGATCCGCCAGCGTTCCGCCGGTTTCTCGCCGCGCGCGAAGCTGGCGATCAACTGGTCCCGCGATTCGATGATCGGCGAGCGCTTGGGTTCGGCGGTCTTGGTGGTCATGGCGGGCCCTTACGCGCGCGTGAAGGCGGACGCCAGCCGGGATTGAAGCGATCCCGATCCGCCGTCGCGCCGCAGGTGATTTTTCCTATTGCGCCAACAGTTTGTACAGCCCCAGCTTGGCCGCCACCGCCCGCAGCCGGAACTTGCGGTCGAACTTCTGGCGGGTGAAGGGCTGATAGGGGCGGACCGGCGTCGGCGCGGTCAGGTCGGCGGGATGGTCGAACAGGCCGGCGCGCTCCGCATCGACCAGCCAGTTCTTGGCGACGCCGCCGGCATGGAGGCACTTGGCCGATTGCAGGTTCAGGTCGCGCAGCATCGCCACGCCGTCGCGCCCCATCTTGCGCCGCAGCCGCACCGACACGCTGTTGGCGAAGCAATGCCAGGCGGTGGGATCGAAATAGCCGCCGCCCTCGCGCATCGCCAGCGCCGCCCATACGATCGACTCGACGTGCATCGACCAGGTGGGCAACGCCGCGTCGCCCAGCTCGACCAGCAGTGTCTCCAGATAGGCCCAGTCGATCCCGCGCACCTGCGCGACGCCGATATCGGTATGGTCGGCGAGCGCCACCTGCCGGTCGAACGCGGTCTCGACCACCTCCTTCGGCAACAGGCAGTTCGGCCCCTGCCACATCAGCAGCACGCCGCGCGCCGGCGCGGGCTCGAAGGTGAAGCGGTTGGGGAAATAGACGTCGGGATCGATGATGACGACAGGCCGGCCCTCATCCACGACCAGCGCGGGATCGGTGATCTTGCGCCAGCAGGGATGGCCATTGCGGAACCGGCGCACCGCCGGCTGTCCCGCCAGCCGTTCCTCGGCGATGGCATCCACCGCCGCTTTCCCGACGACGCTCCAGGCGCTGTGGCGCGGGGCATCGACCTCCGCCAGCGCGGCGCTGATCGCGGCGACGTCCTTGTCGCCATCGGTGACGACGATCAGCTCGATCGGCTCGGCGACGTTGCGGATCAGGCTGGCCAGACACGCCTTGGCATAGCGCAGCGACCCCGCGCCCATCACGCAGACCACGGCGCGCCGTTCACCCGTGCCCGTCCCCGAGCCGCTGTTCGTCGTCGCTGCGGTCATGTCTGTCGTCCTGCCCGTTCCCGTTGTGCGGGTGTCTGCCCGGTGCGGCCGCCCCGTGCAAGCGCCTGCGGACGATCGAAAGTCACGACCGCCAGTCGCCCGCCGCCGCCATCCACAGCGCCACCGCCGCCGCCGCCGCCGTGTCGGCGCGCAGGATGCGGGGGCCGAGCGCGATGCCGACCGCCGCCGGATGCCCGCGCACCGCCGCCCGCTCCTCCGCGTCGAAGCCGCCCTCCGGCCCGATCAGGATCGCCGCCGGGCCGGGCCGCGCCGCCATCGCCTGGAACGCCGGCTCCCCGCCCGTCTCGTCGGCGAAGAACAGCGCGCGCTCCGCCGGCCAGTCGCGCAGCAGGGCGGGCAGCTTCACCGGTTCGGCCAGTTCGGGCAGCGCGGTGCGGTCGCATTGCTCCGCCGCCTCGACCAGATGCGCGCGCAGCCGCTCGCCATTGGGCTTGTCGACCACGGTGCGCCGGGTGACGACCGGCACCAGCCGCGCGACGCCCAGCTCGCACGCCTTTTCCGCCATCCAGTCGACCCGGCCCTTCTTCAGCGGCGCGGCGCACAGCCACAGGTCGGGCACCGGCTCGCGCGGGCGGAGCAGCGTCTCGACGGTGAGCGTCAGGTCGCGCTTGCCGGCATCGGCCACGGTGGCGAGCCATTCGCCGGTGCGGTCGTCGAACAGCTTGACCGGCGCGCCCGGCTTCAGCCGCATGACCGACAGCAGGTAATGCGCCGCCGGTCCGTCGATCCGGCGCGGACCGGCGGCGAGTGCGTCGTCGACGAACAGCCGCGGCGTCGATTGGGGTGGCCAGGCGGGGGTGGCGGGCATCAGCGTCTCCGGCGGAGCAGGCGGCGACCGATCCACCAGAGCGCCGCCGCCGCGACGACCGCCAGGATCGCCGCGCCCGCCACCGCCCCGGCGACGCGGAAGATCGCCCAGAACAGCGCCTCGACGAAGCGCCCGACCGCGACCGACAGGCCGATCAAGAGGATGCGCGCCGAGGCATGATGCGTCCCCGGATAGCGACGGATCGGGGGTGCGCCAATGGCGGAGGCGCGGGCGTCTCAAGATGCCTGGAGCACCAAGAGCGTGCGCCACCCCGGCGGAGGGCGGGACGGGCGGGTTCGTCCGCCTCCCCCGCCCCCGTCCCAGCATCGCGTCTTCGCACGGCCGTTACCGCTTCCCGGCAAGGTGACGCCGCGCGCCGGCTGCGATAAGGCCGCGTGATGACCATCGGCATCGTTCCCGACAGCGAGCATCGCGGGCTCGTCGCGCGCCTTCCCGCGACCTTGCGCGGCCTCGCCCTGCTGGCCCGGTTCGACCGGCCGATCGGCTGGTGGCTGCTGTTCTGGCCCGGCGCCTGGGGCGTGGCGCTGGCCGGCGGGGCGGCGACGCGCTGGCCGCTGATCCTGTGGATCCTGGCCGGGTCGATCGCGATGCGCGGCGCGGGCTGCGTCTATAACGACATCATCGACCGCGATCTCGACGCGCAGGTCGCGCGCACCGCCGCGCGGCCGATCCCCAGCGGCCTCGTCTCGCTGCGCACCGCCTGGCTGTGGCTGGTCGCGCTCAGCCTAGTGGGGCTGGTGGTGCTGGTGCAGCTCCATCCGCTCGCCGCCGGGGTCGCGCTCGCCAGCCTGGCGCCGGTCGCCGCCTATCCCTTCATGAAGCGGATCACCTGGTGGCCGCAGGCGTGGCTGGGGCTGGTCTTCTCCTGGGCGGCGCTGGTCGGGTGGAGCGAGACGGCGGGCGACCTGTCCGCGCCGATCTGGTGGCTCTATCTGGGATCGATCCTGTGGGTGATCGGCTATGACACCATCTATGCGTTGCAGGACCGGGAGGACGATGCGCTGATCGGCGTCCGCTCCTCGGCGCTGCGGATGGGCCGGCGGGTGCGCGGCGGCGTGGCGGGCTTCTATGCCGGCGCGCTTCTCGCCTGGGCGCTGGCGATCTGGAGCGTGCGGCCCGATCCGCTGGCGGTCGCGGCGCTGGCCCCGGCCGGCCTGCATCTGGGCTGGCAGGTCGCGACGCTGCGGCCCGACGACGGCGCGGGCGCGTTGGCCCGGTTCCGCAGCAACCGCTTCACCGGGCTGCTGCTGTTCCTCGCCTTTCTGGTGGTCGGCCTCAGCCGTTAGGTTGCGCGAGCGCAGACCCGCGCTTAAGTCCACGGGCATGTTGTCCCCCGACCAGGCGCGCGACCGCGCCCAAGACATCGTCGCCCGCGCCACCGCCGCCGGGGCCGATGCCGCCGATGCCGTGTTCGCCGCCGACAGCGCACTGGAGATTTCGGTGCGGCTCGGCAAGCTGGAGGATGTCGGCCGGTCGGAAAGCGCCGAGCTGGGCCTGCGCGTCTTCGTCGGTCAGCGTTCGGCGAGCGTGTCCACCTCCGACCTGTCCGACGCGGCGCTGGACGCGCTGGTCGAACGCGCCGTCGCCATGGCGCGCGAGGCGCCAGAGGATCGCTGGGCCGGCCTCGCGCCCGCCGAGCGGCTGCTCCACGGCGCGCCGCCGCAGCTCGACCTGGACGATCAGGCGAACGGCCAGGGCGAACCCTCGCCCGAAGCCCTGCGCGACCTGGCGCTGGCGGCCGAGGATGCGGCACGGGCCGTGCCCGGCGTCACCAACAGCGAGGGCGGCGGGGCCAGCACCTCGCGCAGCCTGTGGGCGCTCGCCACCTCGACCGGCTTCGCGGGCGCCTATGCCGCGACCGGATACGGCCTGTCCGCCAGCGTGCTGGCCGGCGAGGGCAGCGGGATGCAGCGCGACTATGCGCATCACGGCGCGCGCAAGCGCCAGCATCTCGACGGCCCCGACGCCATCGGCCGCGAGGCGGGCGAGCGGGCGGTGGCGCGGCTCAATCCCGGCCGCCCGACCAGCGGCGCGATGCCGGTGGTATTCGACCCGCGCGTCGGCGCCTCGCTGATCGGCCATCTGATCGGTGCGATCGGTGGCGCGGCGATTACCCGCCGGACCAGTTTCCTGCTCGACTCGCTGGGCGAGGCGGTGCTGCCCGCCGGCCTGTCGGTGCGCGACGACCCGCATCGCCCGCACGGCCTGCGCTCGCGCCCCTTCGACGGCGAGGGGCTGGCGGTGTCGCCGACCGCGATCGTCGAGGACGGGGTGCTGGAGACCTGGCTGCTCGACTCCGCCGCCGCGCGCCAATTGGGGCTGGAGCCGACCGGCCATGCCAGCCGCGGCATCGGCGGCGCGCCCGGCGTGTCGACCAGCAACCTCTATCTCGACGGGGGCAAGCTGCCGGTCGAAACGTTGATCGGCGACATCGCCGAGGGCGTCTATGTCACTGAATTGATCGGCATGGGCGTGAACGGCGTCACCGGCGACTATAGCCGGGGCGCGGCCGGCTTCCTGATCCGGAACGGCGAGATCGCCGCGCCGGTCGCCGAGTTCACCATCGCCGGCAACCTGAAGGACATGTTGCTGGCGATGACCGCCGCCAACGACCTGCGCTTCCGCTACGGCGTCAACGTCCCGACGCTGCGGATCGACGGGATGACGATCGCGAGTGCCTGACCGCTATCTCCTGGAGGCGGCGGTCGATATCGCGCGCGAGGCGGGTCAGATGGCGCTCGCCCGCTGGCGGACCGATTTCCGTCGCTGGGAGAAGGAGCCGGGCAGCCCGGTCTGCGAGGTCGACCTGGATGTCGACCGGATGCTGCATGCGCGCCTGTCGGCGCTGCTGCCCGACGCCGGCTGGCTGTCGGAGGAAACGGCCGACGCGCCCGACCGGCTGGCGCAGGCCCGCGTCTGGGTGGTCGATCCGATCGACGGCACGCGCGACTATATCCGGGGGCGCGACGGCTGGTGCGTGTCGATCGCGCTGGTCGAGAATGGCCGCCCGGTCTTCGCGGTGCTCGACGCGCCGGCCCGGCGGGAAAGCTGGGTGGCGAAGGCGGGCCGCGGCGCATGGCGCAACGGCGTCGCGCTGGCGGTGGGCGATCGGGTGGAACTGGCGGGCACGCGGGTGCCGGCCGATGCCCTGCCCAAGGCGGATCGCGACTTCGTGCTGGTCGACAAGCCCAATTCGATCGCGCTGCGCATCGCCATGGTCGCGGCGGACGAGGCCGATCTGGTCGCGACGTTGCGCTGGGGCAATGAATGGGACATCGCCGCCGCCGTGCTGGTCGCCAGCGAGGCCGGCGCGGGCGTGTCCGACGCGCTGGGCCAGCCCCTGTCGTTCAACAAGCCCGATCCGCGCGCCTTCGGCGTATTGGTCGCCGCGCCCGGCATCCAGCAGGCCGCCATCGCCCGGCTGGACGAGCGCGCCCGCACCCTGTCGGCCGGATAAAGGCTGATCGATCCTGCTTTTCGCGCGACGACGCGAAGACGCAGGTCTTGCGCCTCGGCGCCCATCCACCGTCACCCCTCCGCGAAGCGATAGGGTGACAGGCCGCGTTCGCGATCCTGCACGATCCGCGCCCGGCCGGCGGGCGGGGCGGAGCGTTGCGGGCAATCGGCGCGCAGGCAGGCGCGGCACCCCAAGCCGATCGGCGTCGCCGCGCCCGCCGGATCCAGCCCGCGCGCCGCGTGCAGGCTGGCGGCCTGCGCGGCGGCGACGCCCAGGCCGATCGCATATTCGGCCGGCACTGCCTCCGGCCCGACCGTCGGCGCGCCCGGCGCAGGCGTGCTGCGCGTCAGCGTGATCCAGCGTGCGCCATCCTCCAGCTCGACCAGTTGCACCCCCGTCGTGCCCGGCCGGTCGAAGGCGTGGTGCAGCCGCCACAGGGGGCAGCGCCCCGCCGCCTCGACCAGCACCGCGCCGCTCGCCCCCGCCAGCCGCTCGGCCACCTGTCCCGCCCGATCGATACGGATGAGGAAGAAGGGCAGGCCGCGCGCGCCGACGCGCTGCATGGTCGTCAGCCGCCGCGCCACCTGGTCGAAGCTCGCCCCGAACCGCCGCTCCAGGATCAGCAGGTCATAACCGCTCGCCTCGCAGGCGCGCAGGAAGCGGGCATAGGGCATCATCACCGCGCCCGCAAAATAGCCGAGCAGATGCTGGCGGAACAGCCGCTCCGCCGTCCGGTCGGCAAAGCCCGCGCCGCGCGCCAGGGCGTCGATCTCGGTGCGCGCCTCGACCTGCCCCAATTGGTGCGCCAGTGCGAATATCCGCTCGGCCGGAGCCAGCCGCTCGCTGAGCTGGAGCTGGCGGGCGTGCAGGTCGAGCCGGCGGAGCAGGTCGGGCAGCACCTCGACCGGCAGGATGCGGATCGACAGGCCGTGGCGGACGCGCAACCGCTCGACCAGCGCGCCGTACAGGTCCGCGCCGCTCAGCCGCAATTCGTCGGCCAGCGCCTCGGCCATGGCGTCGAGATCGGCGAAATGGTTGCGCCAGCGGTCGATCTCGCGCCGGGCGAGCAGCATCGGATCATCGTCCTCGCCCCCGCCCGATGCGCCGCCGCCACCGATCCGGTCGAAGGCGCGGGCGAAGGCCTCCGCCCCGCCCGGCGCGGCCGCCAACCATTCCTCCACCTCGTGCCGGTCGATCGCCAGGTCGGCGAACAGCGGATCGGCCAGCCGCCGCCGGATCGCCTCCGCCCCGCCGCCCGGATCGCCACCGCCCAGCCCGCGCGGGTCGAAGTCGAACCGCTCCGCCATCGCCACCAGCAAGGCGGCGGGCAATGCGCGTTGGTTGCGCTCGATCAGGTTCAGATAGCTGGGCGAGATCGCCAGCATCTCCGCCATCGCCGCCTGGGTCAGGCCGGTGCGGCGGCGCAGGCGGCGGACCGCATGTCCGGCGAAAAGCTTGTCGCGCGCCATCCCGCATCCTGTCGATAAATTTACAAACTGACGGATCATAGCGCGCCCCGGCCGACGCCGCGACACGATTCCGGATCGATACAGGCTGAGCAGCGGTGATTCGGTGGATTACACCACAATCTATCCGGCGGACTGATCCGCCAGAGCGAAGGAGGATTTCCGATGCCGAACGAACCGCAACGCAGCCGCGCCGTCTTCTCGACGGAGGATTTCAGCCTGATGAAGGAGGCGGTTGCCGATTATGTCCGCCGCATCGCCGACGACCCGCGCTCGGTGAAATTCTCCAATCTCTACCACCGGCTCGGCCGGCTCGGCTGACCTCTGTCCTTCCCCCGCCCCGGCGAGGGCCGGGGTGGTGCAGGGTCGTGGGTGGGGTCGCTCCCCCGTCGCCATCGCCCATCTCCGCCCACCTTCCCCATCACGACAGGATCGCATCGATGACCTACCAGGAACAGACCAGCCAGATCCGCCGCCTGGTCGACGCGCACCAGGGCAGCTGGGACGGCATCGACCCGGACGCGGTCGCCCGGATGCGCGCGCAGAACCGGTTCCGCACCGGCCTCGACATCGCGCGCCACACCGCCGCGATCCTGCGCCGCGACATGGCCGCCTATGACGCCGACCCGGCGCGCTACACCCAGTCGCTGGGCTGCTGGCACGGCTTTATCGGCCAGCAGAAGATCATCAGCATCAAGAAGCATTTCGGCAGCACGCAGGGCCGCTACCTCTATCTGTCGGGCTGGATGATCGCGGCGCTGCGCAGCCAGTTCGGCCCGCTGCCCGACCAGTCGATGCACGAGAAGACCAGCGTGCCCGCGCTGATCGAGGAACTCTACACCTTCCTCCGCCAGGCCGATGCGCGCGAGCTGGGCATGATGTTCCGCGACCTCGACACGGCGCGCGCCGCCGGCAACGCGATCGAGGCGCAGCGGCTGCTCCACGCGATCGACCATCACGAGACGCATGTCGTGCCGATCATCGCCGATATCGATGCCGGCTTCGGCAATGCCGAGGCGACCTATCTGCTCGCCCGCAAGATGATCGAGGCCGGCGCCTGCGCGCTCCAGATCGAGAACCAGGTCAGCGACGAGAAGCAATGCGGCCATCAGGACGGCAAGGTCACCGTCCCGCACGAGGACTTTCTAGCGAAGATCCGCGCCTGCCGCTACGCCTTCCTGGAGCTGGGCGTCGAGGATGGCGTCATCGTCGCGCGCACCGACTCGCTCGGCGCGGGGCTGACCAAGCAGATCGCCTATTCGCGCGCGGCCGGCGACCTGGGCGACCAGTATAACGCCTTCCTCGACTGCGAACCGGTGACGGACCTCTCCGCCTTGCGCGGCGATGTGGTGATCGAGCGGGACGGGCAGTTGATGCGGCCGAAGCGCCTCCCCTCCAACCTGTTCCAGTTCCGCGCCGGCACCGGCGAGGATCGCTGCGTGCTGGACTGCGTCACCGCGCTCCGGAACGGTGCGGACCTGTTGTGGATCGAGACGGAGAAGCCGCATATCGACCAGATCGCCGGCATGGTCGATCGCATCCGCGCGGTCGTGCCCGACGCCAAGCTGGTCTACAACAATTCCCCCAGCTTCAACTGGACGCTCAACTTCCGCCAGCAGGTTTATGACGCGTGGAGCGCGGCGGGGCGCGACGTATCCGCTTACGAGCGGGCGCGGCTGATGAGCGTTGACTATGACGACACCGCGCTGGCGCAGGAGGCGGATGAGCGGATCCGCACCTTCCAGCGCGACGCCTCGGCACGGGCGGGCATCTTCCACCACCTGATCACGCTGCCGACCTATCACACCGCGGCCTTGTCGACCGACCATCTGGCGCGCGACTATTTCGGCGAGGCGGGGATGCTGGGCTATGTCCGCGGCGTCCAGCGGGTCGAGATCCGCGAGGGCATCGCCTGCGTCCGACACCAGAACATGTCCGGCTCCGACATCGGCGACGACCACAAGGAATATTTCGCAGGCGAGGCGGCGCTGAAGGCCGGTGGCGTCCACAATACGATGAACCAGTTCGCGGCCTGAGCCCCGGCCTGCCACGAGCGCATCCCATACGCATTAGGCACCACACCGGCCTCCGCCGGTGTGGTGCCTAATGGGGGAATATTGACCCCTGAAAGGCCACGCTTTCGCGGAAATGGCGGGACAGGCTTGGAGAGGATGACATCGGATTGACTCAAACCGTCATTGCGAGCGCAGCGAAGCAATCCAGGGCGTCACGCGCGCGGGCATGGATTGCTTCGCTGCGCTCGCAATGACGATCCTCAGTCAAGATTGTCATCGGGCTCCAGCCGCGCCCTCTCACGCCGCCGAGATGCTGGCCCAGGCGGCGGCGATCTCGGCCATGCTGTCGGCGGTGGCGCGGAACGGCGTGGGGTCGTCGTCCAGCGCGGCATGGACGATCTGCGCGCGCGTGCCGGCATAGAGCCGCGCCAGCGTCTTCGACACCTCGCCGCCCTGGTCGAAGTCCAGCCCCGTCTCCAGGGCGAACAGGATCGCGGTGGCGCGGGTCACCCGGTCGCTCTTCACACGGTGCTGGCGATGCTCTGCCGCACAGGCCGCCGCACGCAGCGCCGCGACCAGTTCGGCATAGAGGAGCTGCACCAGCTTGGGTCCGGTCGCCGCCTGGGCGGTGCGGCCGGCGGCATCGATCTCGCGATACGTCGCCCAGGGATCGCGGAGCAGGGTGGAGGCATAGGCCATCAGTCGTTGCCCTTGGTCCACTGCGCGATCTGCTGCGTCATGAACGCCTGAGTCGCCTTGTACGCCGCGACGCGCGCGTCCATCGCCGCGAACTGGCTGGTGAGGCGCGTCGACAGTATCGTCGCCGCATCGTCCGCCTTGCTCTTGGCATCGGCCAGGTCGCTCTGCTGCTTGGTGTAGCGCGCGGTCGAGCCGTCAAGCCCCGCATTCTTGTCGGTCAGCTTGCCGACCACCGCCGACAGGGCCGCCGACAGGCCGCCGCCGCTCGCCCCGCTGCCATCGGCGAACAGCGCCTCGACCGCCGCCGGATCGGTCGCGATCGCCTTGTTGAAGGTGGCGGTGTTGAACGACAGCGTGCCGTCGCGATTGGTCGACACGCCGATATCGGCCAGCGTCTGCGCCCCGCCGCTGCCGACGGTCGCCAGCCGGGTGGTGGTCAGCGCGCCCAGCGCGCGCAACATCGTGGTCGCGGCGCTGTCGGTCTTCAGCACGCCGTCGGTGACGTTGGTCTCCTCGGCGATCACCGCCTTCACTTGATTGAAGGTGTCGACGAAATCCTGTGCCGCCTGCATCAGGCTGTTGGACGGGCTGGCGGTGCCGATCGTCACCGTGCCGACCGATTGCAGGTCGAGCCTCACCCCGTCGAACAGGTTGCTGATCGTGTTGCTGCTGCGCGTGAAGCGCGCGCCGTCGAGCATCACCACCGCATCCTGCGCGGTGGTGCCGACGGTGGTTCCCTGCGCGCCCGGCCCGACCGACAGGGTGGCGAGCGACACGCCGTCGCCGCCCGTGTCGCTGCCGGTGATCTCGAACGCCTGGGACGCGCCGGTCGCGCCCTTGATCGTCAGCCGCTGGCCGTTGCCGTCGCTGATGACGCTGGCGGACAGGCCGGTCTTGTCCTTGATCTGCGCGGCGATGTCGCCCAGCGTCGCGCCGGGCGCGATGCTGACCGCGACATTGCGGGTGGCCGACAGGCTGGTCTTGCCGTCCTGGTCCGTCACATAGCTGCCGATCGCCACCGACAGCGTGCCGGCGCGGAACCCGTCGGTCGCGCCGACCGGAGTGTTCGTGGTCGCGGCCTGCGCGGCGGCGAGCTGGGTGACGTCGATCTTCGCGCTGATCCCGGCGACCTTCGCCCCTGTCAGCCGGCTGACCACCGCGACGCCGGTATTGGAACTGGTCGGCTGGGTCGCGAGCGAGCCGCCCTTGACCAGCGAGCGCAGCGCCGAATCGAAACCGGTGATGCCGCTCTTCAGCTTGGCGAGACCGCTGATCTGCGCGGTCAGCGTGTCCTGGCGCGCGGTGAACTGGCTGGTCTTGGCGGCATATTGCGCATCGACCAGCGAGGCGACCAGCGCCTTCAGGTCGATGCCCGATCCCACGCCCAGCGCCTGGGTGATGGAGGAAGAGCCACTGGTCGCCGAGGTCGTACTGGTCATCACCCGTCCCTTGTCTGGCAGGGTAAACGGCCGGCGGGCCGCATCCTTTAGGATTTACTGCTTGGCGCCATTCTCGTCGAAGCGCGCGGTGTCGGGCACCTCGACCGGCGGCAACGGCGCGGCGCTGCCCCCGACCTTCGCGTTCAGCCCGAAGACGAAGGCGAGCACGGTCGCGATCGCCACATACAGGTCGTCGCGCACCTCCTGCCCCTCGCGGCTGGTGTAATAGACCGCGCGGGCCAGCGCCGGATATTCCAAGATCGGCACCGCCATCTCGCCGGCGATCTCGCGAATGGCGAGCGCGGTCGCGCCGCGCCCCTTGGCGACCACCACCGGCACCTGGTCCCGGCCCCGGTCGTAGCGCAACGCCACCGCGAAATGGGTCGGGTTGGTCAGCACGACATGCGCCTCCTGCACCGCCTTGCGCGCGCCGCCGGTCAGGATCGCCCGCTGGCGCGCGCGGATATGGCCCTTGGCCTCGGGCGAGCCTTCGCTTTCCTTATGCTCGTCCTTGATCTCCTGCTTCGACATGCGCAGCTTGCGCATCCGTTGCAGCCACTGGACCGGCACGTCGATGCCGGCGATCGCGACCATGCCCAGCGCCATCGCGACCAGGATGCCGGTGAAGGTGCCGCCGACCTCGTTCAGCGCCTGGGGCAGGCTGGACGAGGACAGGCCGAGCGTGGCCCGCGACGCCTTCCACAGCATCCAGCCGCCGATGCTGCCGAGCAGCACGACCTTGAGCAGCGACTTGGCCAGCTCGATCCAGCCCTGCATCCCGAAGATGCGCTTCACGCCCGAGGCGGGATTGATGCGGCTGGCCTTGGGCGCGAGCAGCCCGCCGTTGAAGCCGAAATGGCCGAGCATCGCGCCCGACACCAGGGCCGCCGCCAGGCTGATCGCCAGCAGCGAGCCGACCGGTGCCGCCAGCCGCCATCCCGCCTCCGCCAGGGGCCGCCAGGGCGCGAAATCCTCGACATCGCCGCGCCCGAACTGGAAGCTGGCGGCCATCACCGCCTTGCACGCCGCGAGCAGGGCGGGCCCCATGAACAGCACCCAGCCGACGCCCGCCAGCGTCACCACCGCCGCCGCCAGATCGCGCGAGCGCCAGACATTGCCGTCCTCGACCGCCTTGTCTTGGCGCTTCTGGGTCGGGGCCTCGGTCTTTTCGCCGAATTCGTCCGCCATGGCTCAGCCCAGCACCAGGGTCTGCACCGCGCCCAAGGACTCCTGCACGATCACCTGCATGTAATCGCCCATCGCCGGGAAGGCGATCGCCAGCGCCACCACGCCGACCGCGAGGCTGGCGGGCAGGCCGACCGAGAAGAGGTTGAGCGCCGGTGCGGCGCGGCTCATCATGCCGACGACCAGGTTGAGGCAGAGCAGCAGGAAGCCGACCGGCAGCGCCAGCAGCAGCCCCGCCAGAAAGGCATAGCCGCCGAAGAAGGCGATCGCCTTGAAACGGTCCGCGCCCAG
Organism: Sphingomonas sp. SORGH_AS_0438; assembly: GCF_031453475.1. Lineage (NCBI taxonomy): Bacteria > Pseudomonadati > Pseudomonadota > Alphaproteobacteria > Sphingomonadales > Sphingomonadaceae > Sphingomonas > Sphingomonas sp. SORGH_AS_0438. The sequence continues at coordinate 3,740,029 of NZ_JAVIZS010000001.1, read as the reverse complement.
CCACGCCTGGCCCGGCGGCAGCGCGGCATAGCTTTTGACCACCATGTCGACCAGCACCAGATGCCCGTCCATCGACAGGAACAGGAGCGTCAGCATGATGCTGAAGAACTGGCCCAGCGCCGGGCTGGACCGCCCGTTCTGCGGGTCGATCGACGAGGCGAAGCCGATCCCCATCGCGCCGCCGATCAGTTCGGAGGCGATGAGCGGCGCGGCGAAGGCGATCTGGAGGATGAAGCCCATCGCGAAGCCGACCAGCGCCTCGGCCGCGATCGACAGGAAGGTGGCGACCGCGAACACGCTGGGCGGCGGCGCGATGCTGTGCGTCGCCAGCACCAGCACCCCGACCGCGCCCGACAGGGAGACGCGGACCAGCAGCGGCAGGCTGACCGAGCCGAACACGGGCGCGGCCACGAACGCCGCGCCGATCCGCACCATCACGAACAGGAGCGCCCAGAGCTGCGGCTCGATCGAGAGGCCGAAGCCCAGCATCGCGACGCTACTTCACCAGGTCCGGGATGCGTTCGAACATCTGCACGGTGAAGTCGGACAGCAGGCCCAGGATCAGCCCGCCGAAGATCAGGATCGACAATGCCACCACGACCAGCTTCGGCACGAAGGTCAGCGTCTGCTCGTTGATCGAGGTCGCCGCCTGCACCATCCCCAGGATCAGCCCGGCGAGCAGCGCCGGCACCAGGATCGGCGCGGCCGCCAGCGCCAGCACCCACATGGTCTGGTTGGCGATGGTCAGGAAATAATCGGCGTCCATGTCCTTGGGTTCCGTTTCGAGAGGGTGGCCGTGTCGCGCCGATGCTCCGGTTCAGGCAGGAGCAGGGCGGCCCTCACGTCGCGAAGGAGTTGGCGAGGCTGCCCATGGTCAGCGCCCAGCCATCGACCAGCACGAACAGCAGCAGCTTGAACGGCAGCGAGATGATCGTCGGCGACAGCATCGCCATGCCCAGGCTCATCAGCACCGTCGCCACCACCAGGTCGATGACGATGAAGGGCAGGAAGATCAGGAAGCCGATCTGGAACGCCGTCTTCAACTCCGAGGTGACGAAGGCGGGCAGCAGCACCGCGAACGGAATGTCGTTGGGCGAGGCATAGGGGCCGGACTTGGCCATCTGCGCGAACATCGTCACGTCCTTGACCCGCGTCTGCTTGGTCATGAACTGGTGGAGCGGCGTGGCCGCCGTCTGGATCATCTGCGTCCCGGCCAGCTGCCCGGCGGCATAGGGCTGGATCGCCTGGGTGTTGATCTGGCTGATCGTCGGGGCCATCACGAACAGGCTGAGGAACAGCGACAGGCCGATCAGTACCTGGTTGGGCGGCGTCTGTTGCAGGCCCAGCGCCTGGCGCAGCACCGCCAGCACGATGATGATCCGCGTGAAGCTGGTCATCATCAGCAGGATGCCCGGCAGGATCGTCAGCAGCCCCATGATGATGAGGACCTGCAATGACAGGCTGAGCGGCGCGGACTGGCCCTGTTGCTGGCCGCCCAGCTGCCCCAGCGCGCGGTCGACCGCGTCGCCGACGCCCGGCACCCGGCGCGCCCGGCGCACCGACCGGGGGGGCGGCCTGGGCGAAGGCCGGCATCGCGACGATCAGCGCCACGACCAGCGCCAGCGCGATCCAGAGCAGCGTCATGCCCCGCGACCGGCGATCGGCGCGCGGCGTGCGACCGGCGCGGACCAGCGCGGGACCGACACCGCCGCGGGTGACGGAAATGCTCATGCGTCCACCTTGTCGACCAGCGACACGCCGCCACGCCCGACCGAGACGAGCAGCAGCCGCCCCTCGAACTCCACCACCGCCAGGCGCAGGCCCGGCGAGATCATCATCGTCTCCTTCACCGCGATCAGCCGCGTCGCCGGCCGGCCGGGCATCCGGCTTTCCAGCCGCCGCCACAGATAGAGGCAGCCGATCATCAGGCCGCAGACCAGCGGCAGGAGGATGACGAGCTTCAGGATGTAGGACCAGAGCATCGGATCAGCCCCGCAGCCCGCCGGCCTTGTCGGGCGAGACCAGCTCGGTCATCCGCACGCCGAACCGGTCGCCGACCGTCACCACCTCGCCCCGGCCGATCAACGTGCCGTTGACGAACACGTCGAGCAGCTCATTGGCTTGGCGGTCCAGCTCGATCACGCTGCCCTCGCCCAGCGCCAGCAATTCGCGCAACGACAAATGGGTCGAGCCGATCTCGACGGTCAGCTTGACGTCGACATCCTGGAGCAGCCGGAAATTGGCGGCGACCGCGGCGTCGACCGGGAATTGGCCGGTCATCTGGTTCATGGATTCAATCCTTCGGGAAGTGCCAGCGCGGTGAGACGGATGGCGGCATGGCCGTTCGAGACGCCGACGGTGCCGTGGCCCAGCCGGTCGTTGCCGACCATCACGGGCACGTCGGGGGCGATGCTGATCGGGATGACGTCGCCGGGCTTCAGATCCATCAGCAGTTGGAGCGAGACGACCGGTTCGGCCAGTACCGAACGGACCGGGAAGCGCACCGCCATGGCGGCGCGGGTCAGCTGCGTGCGCCACACCGGATCGGGCTCGGCCTTGTCCAGCACCTTACCGGTCAGGGTCGGCGCATGGGGCTTGAGCGGCGCGACCGGATAGAGCAGGTCGAGCGTCAGCGGCGACGGCCCCTCGGCATCGATCACGAAGCGGGTCAGGATCACCGCATCCTCGCCGTCCAGATCGGCCCCGGTCTCCGGCGCGCCGGCGGCGAAGGCCATGCGGGTCAGCGGTTCCCAGGCCTGGGCCAGCGGCGTCGCCAGCATCTCGGCGATACGGCGGCCCATGGCGAGCGCGGCGGGCGAGAATTCGGTCGGCAGCGTCGCGGGCGCGGCACCGGTGCCGCCGAAGAACTGGTCGAGCAGCTGGAGCAGCGCGCCGCCGTCCAACACCGCGAAGGCGCGCACCGACCCCGCATCCGCCGCGAAGGGCAGCCAGACCGCGAGCGCGTCGCCGCGTTCCGCCCGGTAATCGGCGAAGCGCTGCACCACCAGCGGCTCGGCCGCGCAGCGCAGTTCGCGGCGCAACAGCCGCTCCCAGACCGGACGCAGCCCACGCGCCAGCCGCGCCGACAGATGCTGGAGCGTGTGCAGGTCGCCAAAGGGATTGAGCGGGGCCGCCCCCAGCGTCGCCGCTTCCGCATCCGGCACGGGCGTGCGGCGGCGCGAGCGTTGATCGCTGGTTGGTGAAGCGGCGTTAACCATGTCTCACTGAACCACGAAACTGGTAAAATAAACGTTACTGACGCCGCCAAACCCCTCTTTTTGCTGCAAGGTTGCGTTAATCGCCTTGACCAGCCGGTCCTGGAGCTGGCGCTTGCCGGCGGTGGTGAACACCTGGTCCTCCGTCGTGTCGCCCAGCGCCATCAGGATCGCCGAACGGACCGCGATATCGTTGGTCTTGAGGTTCTGGACGACCTTGTCGTCATAGGGCGTCGACACCGCCACGCCGAGCTGGATGAAGTGCACCGAGTCCTGGAGGTTGGAGGTGAAATCCTTGTCCATGGCGTAGTAGGTGGAGGCATAGCGGTCGCCGCCATGGCCCTCGGGCGTGGGCATCCCCTCGCCGCCGGTCTTGGCCTCTGCCTCCCCCTCGCCGCCGCCGCCGCCGCCATGACCGCCGCCCTCGCCGCCTTCGCCACCCTCACCGGGGCGCTTCTGCTCGCTCTTGGGGACGAGATGCGGTTCGTCCTTGGCGGGCTTTTCGGCCGCTTCATGCTTGCCGCCGACCAGCCCGGACTGGGTGGCATAGACGCCCGCGCCGACCCCGCCGCCGACCAGCACCAGCAGCGCCGCCGCGCCGATGATCAGCTTCTTCTTGCCGCCCTTCTTCGCGGGGGCGGGAGCTTCGGTCTTGGTATCGCTCATATCGGGTCCTTCGGTCAGGCGAGACGCGCATCGTCATCGCCGTCGCGCGCCGATGCGGTTCGATGGGGGGAGGCCGGGCGCGGAGACGGCGCGGCCTGATGCTGGGATTGGGGCTGGGGCTGGCGCTGTCCGCTGCCGGCCTCCGCCTGGTTCTGGCCGACCGAGGTCTGGCCCAGTTTCAGCCCGCGCTGCTCGGCCGCTTCGGCGAGGCGGGGTTGCGCCTCCTGCAACAGGCTGCGCGTCTGCGCCTCGGCGGCGGTGAAATGGACATGGAGCGTCTCGCCCTCCTGGCGGACGCCGATGTCGATCGCGCCCAGCGCGTCGGGCACCAGCCGGATGCGCGTGTCGGCGGCATCGGCGGCATCGCGCAGCCGCTCGATATGCGCGACCATCGCCTGCGGCCAGCGCTCCTGCGTCAGGTCGAGCATCGACCGCTCGCCGCTGCTCGGCGGTGCCACGGCGACGACCGACGGGGTCGCGGCGGCCGGGGCGATCGCGGCGAGCGGATCGGTCGGGGCGGCCGGGTCGCGGTCCTTGCCGGCCGGCTGGGTCGCCGCCGTCACGGCGGCGGCGAACACCGGCGCGGCGGCCGGATCGGGTACGGCCGGCGGGACCGGCTGCGCCTGCGGCAGCGGCGCAGCGTGCTGATCGATGCGGTTCGGCATCACCGGGTGGGCGGCGTCGATCCCTCCCTCGGCTGGCAGGGGCGCGACCGGCGCAGCATCGGTCGCGACCGGCATCGGGGTCGCCGCCGCGAGCGGCACCGGACCCGCCAGTGCGACGACGGGGGCGGCCTGCGCCTGCCAGTTCGCCGGCAGCGCGACCGGGGCCAGCGGCAGCACCGGCGCGGCGGGCAGCGGCACCGTCTCGATCCGCACGCCGGCCCGTATCGCGTCCGCCACCATCGTCCGGGCCGCCATCACGACGGCGGCCGAGGGGGCGGCCGGCGCGGCGACGGCGGGCATGGCGGGAGCCGGCACGGCAGGCCACGCGATGGGCACGGCCGTTTCGATGTCGGGTGCCTGCGTCTTGGGCGACACCGGGGCCGTCGGGATCGGTGCCACCGACATGGCGGGCGCGGTCGGCACGGCCGGAACCTCACCCCGGACCGATACGACATCGGGAAGAGGCGTGGGCGAAACGGCATCGGGCGCCACGACCGGCGCCTGCGGCCCGACAGTGGAGATGGCCGGCAACGTCCAGCGCTCCGCCTTCGGCCCGGATCGATCGGTCGCCGACACGGGGGTCGCGACCGGCCCGGAGGCGGCGCTCGGCAGCGATGCCTTCTCCTCCGGCGCGACCGGCAGGGGGACGCCCGGCAACATGGCGGCGAGGAAGCGGAGGTCGTCGGTCGCCCCCTCCGGCAAATCGCTGCCGGGGGCGGCATCCTCCTGCCGTTCGCCGGGCATGGCGTCCCCTCCGGTCACGCCCGCCGGCGCGCCCCCCGCCTCGCCGCCCGGCAACAGGAAGGCGAGCAGGCCCGCGCCCGCCGCGACGGGGGCCGGGCGGCCGGCGGGATTTGGGACGTTAGTGGCAGGAGCGGCGATCTGGATCATGGAATTTCCCTGTTCGCCGCCCGATCAGCAAGGATCGTGCCGTTTCGCGAACAGGCCGGCGCGAAACACCGGCGCATCCTCCAGCGCGCGCATCGCTAGGCGATCCGCCTCGATCCGGGCGCGGTCGATCAGCTTCTCGACGGCGCTCTGGTCGCGCTTGGCGTCCTGGCTGGCGGCGGTGGCGGCGGCGGCGCGGGCCTCGGCCTGGGCGACGCGCTGCGCGGCGGCGGCGGCCGACTGGTGCAGCCGCTCGCGATAATGGGCGACGGCAGCGAAATGGGCGGAATCGTGCAACGCCTCAGTCGGCGCGACCGCGTCGACCAGCCCGGCGATCCGGCGGGTCAGCGCCTGCTGGTCCTCCAGCGCCGCCCGCTGGCGCGCTTCCTCGGCGCGGGCGAGCGTCAGCTGCATCGTCCGGACCCGGTGGATCCGCGCCAGCGTGTCGCGGTTCATCAGCCGTCGCCGAACACGCCGGTCAGTTCGGCGATGGCGGTATCCAGCGGCACGATCTCGTCATGATCCTGGCGCACATAGTCGGTGATCGCCGGATGATAGGCGATGGCCGCGTCGATCGCCGGATCGGCCCCGGCGCGATACGCCCCCATCAGGACCAGGTCGCGATTGGCCTCATAGGTCGCCAGATGGCGGCGCAGCACGCGCGCGGCCTGGAGGTGCGGGCGGCCGGTGATGTCGGTCATCACGCGGCTGACCGACGGCCCCAGGTCGATCGCCGGATAGACGCCGCGTTCGGCCAAGGCACGCGACAGCACGATATGCCCATCCAGGATCGAGCGCGCCGAATCGACCACCGGGTCGTTGCCGTCATCGCCATCCGCCAGCACCGTGTAGATGGCGGTGATCGAACCGGGCCCGTGCGCATCCTGCCCGGCCCGCTCGATCAGATTGGGCAGCATCGCGATGGCCGAGGGCGGGTAGCCGCGCGCCGAGGCCGGCTCGCCCAGCGCCAGCCCGATCTCGCGCCCGGCATGGGCCACGCGGGTCAGCGAATCCATGATGAGCAGCACCGTCTTGCCCTGCGCGCGGAACGCCTCGGCAATGGCATGGGTGCGCAGCGCGCCGCGGATGCGCAGCACCGGCGAATGGTTGGCGGGCACCGCGACCACCACCGACCGCGCCCGCGCCGCGCCCGCCACCTTGGTGTCGAGAAAGTCGGCGACTTCGCGGCTGCGCTCGCCGATCAGGCCGACGACGACGACATCGGCGCGCGCGGCGCGGACCATCATGCCGAGCAGCACCGACTTGCCGACGCCCGATCCGGCCATGATGCCGATCCGTTGGCCCTGCCCGATCGTCAGCAGGCCGTTGATCGCGCGCACGCCGACATCCAGCGGCTCCAGCACGCGTCCCCGATCCAGCGGCCCCTGCAGCTTGCCCGCCAGCGGCCAGCGTTCCGCGCCCCGGATCGGCCCCAGCCCGTCGATCGGCCGGCCCGCGCCATCGACCACCCGGCCGAGCAGCGCGTCGCCCACCTCTGCCTCGCCCGGCGCACCGATCGGGCGGACCGGCGCGCGGGGCAGCAGCGGCGCGGGGCCGCCCAGATTCATCAGGATGGTGCGGTCGCCGCGAAAGCCGATCACCTCCGCCTCGACCACGCCGCCCACTTCGCAGACGGTGCCAACCGGCACGGTGAGCCCCGTGGCCTCCATCAGCAGCCCGTCGCAGGACAGCAGCCGCCCGGCGACCTTGGGCACGGGGCGGAAATCGGCCTGGGCCAGGGTTTCCAGATAATCCGCGACGAAGCGGTTCAGCATGACGCGGCCTCGCGCACCGGCAGCGGCGCCCGGTCGATCGCGGCGGACAATTGCTCCAGCCACAGCGCCGGGCCATCCTCCACCACCGTCGAGGCACTCTCCAGCACGAAGCTGCCGCGCGCCAGTTGCGCGTCGCCGACCGCGAAGATCGTCGCGGGCAAGCGCCCGTCCAGCAGCGCGACATCGGCCGGATGGACGCGCAGCATCGCCGATTCCTGCGCATCGGCCAGCATCTCCGCCGCGACGCCGACGCGGGTGGCCAGCCGCTCCGCATCGATGCCCGCCTCGCCGACCAGCCGCGTGACCAGCGCCAGCACCGTCTGGCGGAGCTGCGTGGCGATCGCGTCGCGGTCGATCCGGGCGCCCAGCGCCCCCGCCACGCCGTCGATCAACGCCCGGTCGCGCGCCTGCTCGGCCTGCGCCGCCGCATGGGCGGTCGCCAGTCCCTCGGCGAAGCCGGCGGCATGGGCGGCCTCCAGCGGATCGATCTGGACCACCGGCTCGGCGCAGGGGTCGAGCATGTCCCAGCCGGCGGTCGGATTGACGCTCGGATCGGCGGGGCGGAAATGTTTCGGCCCGGTCGATTCCGCCGCATCGGTGCGCCGGTTCGCGCAGGGATCGACTGCGGCGAAGCCCATGGGCGGCGCGAAGGCGGCCTGGAGCGTCTCAGCCGCGACCGCGTGGCGGACCGCGAAACCCGCGACGAACCCCTCAGACATAATCGTCGTCGCCCCCGCCCATCTGGATCGTGCCGTCCTTGGCCAGCGTCCGCGCGACGGCGATCATCGCCTTCTGCGCCTCCAGCACCTCGGCCAGCTTCATCGGCCCGCGCGCTTCCATCTCGTCGCGGATGCCGTCGGCGGCACGCGCCGACATGCAGCCCAGGAAGCGGGTGCGGATATCCTCGTCCACGCCCTTCAGCGCCTTGACCAGGATCTCGCCATCGACGTTGCGGATCAGCGTGCCCAGATTCTTGTCGTCCATCTCCAGCAGATTGTCGAAGACGAACAGCGCCTCCTCGATCTGGCGGGCGACATCCTTGTCGATCTTGAACAGCTTGGGCATCAGCTTCTGCTCGGTGCCGCGCCGCGCGCCGGACAGGATCTTCGCCGCCTCGCGCGTGCCGCCCAGCGTCACCGTCTGCGGCGGGCCGCCGGTGCGCGCCGCCAGCATCGCCTTCAGCGTCTCGACCGCCTCGGGCGTGATCGGCCCCAGCTTGGCGATGCGGTGGAGGATGTCGGGCTGCGCCGCCTCGGGCAGCCGCTCCAGCACCTGCCCGCCGACCGCCGGGTCCAGATTGGCGATCAGCACCGCCGCGATCTGCGGATGCTCCTTCTCCACCATCGCCGCGATCTCGCTGGCGTCGAGCCAGTCGAGCAGCTCCAGCTCGCATACCGCCTCGGGCGGGGTGATGCGCTTCAGCACGCTTTCCGCCTTTTCGGGGCCGAGCGCGCGGGTCATCACCGCCTCGATCTGCGGCCGGGGGTCGAAGCTGATGCCGGTGCGCTCGCGCGCCTTGCCGACGAAATCGTCCAGCACCTCGGCCACCTCCGCCTCGGACACGTCGGCGACGTTGAACATCGCCGCGCCCAGCTGGCGCACCTCCTCCGGCTCCAGCTTCTGGAGGATGGCGGCGGCCTCCTCCTCGCCGACGATCATCATCAGCACCGCCGCGCGCTCAATGCCGGTATAGCTGCGGGTGGCGAGGCTGCTCACTGGCCGTCCGTCCGGATCATGTCGCGCACCGCCAGCGCCGCGCGCGCCGGATTGTCGCGGGTGAAGCCGCGCACCGCGCTGATCCGCTCGTCATAGCCGCGCGCCGTCTCCAGCTGGTCGAGGCTGACCGGCGGGCTGACCGCGATACCGTCCGCGCCCACGCCCGCCCCGCCCGTGCCGAGCGCCGGGGCGCTGCCGGGGACGGGCGCCTCGGCCTCATCCTTCTTCTTCATGAGCGCCTTGGCCAGCGGCCGGACACCGAGCAGCAGCACGAGCAGCGCGATGACGATCGCGGTGCCGTTGCGCGCCAGCACCGGCAACCAGGCATTGTCGTACCATTTGCTGGTGTCAACGGCGTCGCTGGCCCCGGCGAACTTGCGGCTGATGACGGTCACCTGATCCTGGCGATTGGCGTCGAAGCCGACCGCGCTCTTCACCAGGTCGGTGATCTGGTTGATCTCCATCGCCGTGCGCTTGCCGGTCGCCGGATCGCGCAGCAGCACCGCGACCGACAGCCGCTTGATCGAGCCCGGCGCGCCGCGCGTGACCGAGACCTCGCGGCCCAGGTCATAGGCGCGCTGGTAGCTATCCGACTGTTTCGCCGGATCGGGCGGAGCCGCGCCCGCCTGGGGCTGGGGCGAGCCGGACGCGCCGACCGCCGGAGTCGGCACCTGCAGGGTGGAGGCGGGGGGCGGCGTGTTGGACAGCGCGCCGGGGATGCCGCCGGGGGCGCCCGCGCCGCCCTGGTTGCCGGTCCACTGGCCCGTCTCGGCGCGCAGCGCGCCCTGTTTCTCGTAGCTTTCGCGCGTCGCCTGGGTCTCGTCCAGATTAACGTCGGCCTGCACCTCGGCGGAGAAATTGCCCGCGCCGAGCAGCGGGGTCAGCAACTGGGTGAGCTGCTGGCGGACCTTGTCCTCGACCCGGTTCTGCACGTCCAGCCGCTCGTCGCCCGCCTTGCCCAGCCCGTCGCGGCCGCCCGGCCGGGTCAGCAGCGCGCCCGCCTGGTCGACGATCGTCACCGCATCGGGCTTCATGCCGGGGACCGAGGAGGCGACGAGGTTGACGATCGAGCTGACCTGCGCGTCGCTCAGCGCGCGGCCGGCATTGAGCTTCACCACCACCGAGGCGGAAGGTTCGGCATGGTCGCGCACGAACACCGTCGCCTCCGGCATGGCCAGGTGCACGCGCGCCTCGGCCACCGCATCGATCTCCTGGATCGAGCGCGCCAGTTCGCTCTCGCGCGCCTGGCGCAACCGCTCGCCCTCCACCGCGCGGCTGACGCCCATCGGCAACTGGTCGAGGATCGCATAGCCGCCGGGCGCCGCCTTGGGCAGGTTCTGGCTGGCGAGCAGCATCCGCGCGCGGCTGTACTGGTCCTCGTTCACCGTCACCGCGCCGGTCGCGTCGTCGACATGCGCGCCGATATCCGCCTGTTGCAGCGAGGCCATGACCGCCGCCTTGTCGGCATCGGCCAGATTGGCGAACAGCGTCTTCTGCGGCGGCGTCGACAGCGACGCATAGGCCAGGCCGGCGGCGCCGATCAGGCCGACCAGCATCGCCATCGGCGCGGACCGGCGCACCGCCGGCTGGGCCATGACGCCCCGAATCTGGCGCAGCGGGTTGGCGAAGCGCTCCGGCACGGCGGGCGCGGTGGTGGTGAGGGCATTGCTCATCGGATCAGACCGGCATGCTCATGATGTCCTTGTAGGCGGACAGGATCTTGTTGCGGACCTGAAGCGTCGCCTCGAACCCGACCGAGGCGGTCTGGCGCGCCAGCATCACCTTGGCGATGTCGACCGTCTCGCCGCGCTCATAGGCCTCGGAGAGCTTGGTGGCCTGGTTCTGGCCGTCATTGACGCTCTTCAGCGCGGTGTCGAACGTGTCGGCGAAGCTGCCGACCCCGCCGGCCGGATTGGTCGCGACGGGCGCGCTGCCTTGCGCCGAGGCCGCCTTGGCCAGCGCCTGGTTGCGCTCCAGGATCTGCGCGCGCAGCGCCAGGACGCGGTCGATCCCGTTCGCGCCGCCGATGCCCCCGACGCCGCTCACGATGCCACCGCCTGGGCCACCGCCTGGGCCACCGCCCGGGAGAGGTCCTCACCCTGCTCGCGCGCCTTGGCGAGGCGGTAGCGCAAGGTGCGTTCCGAAATGCCCAGCCGCCGCGCGGTCTCGATCCGGCTGCCGCCGCATGCCGCCAGCGTCTCGCGGATCGCCTGGAATTCGCTCATCTGCACGACATTCCCCAAGGTCGCGGGGCCCGGGGTCGCGGAGCCCGGGGTCGCGGGCGCGGCCGGGACAACGCCACCGATCGGCACCACGTTGGTCGCCGCCGCGCTCGGCGTGAAGCGCATCGTGATCGGCCGGTCGAAGACGATATGCGCCGCCTCGATCGTGTCGCCGCCGGCGAACAGCAGCGCGCGCTGCACGACATTCTCCAGCTCGCGGACATTGCCCGGCCAGTCATGGCGCATCAGCAGGTCGACCGCCTCCACGGTCGGCCAGGGCACGACCGCGCGCGTGCCGGCATGACGCAGCACCATCGTCGCGACCAGCGCCGGAATATCCTGCGGCCGGTCGGCGAGCGCGCGCGTCGTCAGCGGGAAGACGGCGAGACGATAGTAGAGATCGGCGCGGAACCGGCCCGCCGCCACCTCGGCCTGCAGGTCGCGATTGGCGCAGGCGACGACGCGCACGTCGATCGGCTGCGGCACGCTGGCGCCGATCGGCACCACCTCCCGCTCCTGCAGCACGCGCAGCAGCTTGGCCTGGAGCGACAGCGGCATCTCGGCGATCTCGTCGAGCAGGATGGTGCCGCCCTCCGCCGCGCGGAAAAAGCCCTCGCCGCCCGACGATGCGCCGGTGAACGCGCCCTTCTGATGGCCGAACAGCAGCGCTTCCAGCATCGATTCGGGCAATGCGGCGCAGTTGATCGCGATGAACGGCTTGGCGGCGCGGGCGGAGGCGGCGTGGATGGCGCGCGCCAGCACTTCCTTGCCGGTGCCGGTCGGACCGTTGATCAGCACGGTGATGTCGGCCTGCGCCACCCGCTCGGCCAGCGCGAACAGCGCCAGCGTTTCGGGATCGGCGGCGGTCGGCATGTCGGGACCGCCGGCCAGCGCACGGACGAAGCCATGGCCGACCGCCGTGTCGGCCGGTCCGTAGGAGATGCGATGCGGCGACCCGTCGCGCCCCGGTGCGATTCGCCGCCCCTGGTCGCCGACGATCAGCGTGCGGGCCGGGATCGGGGCGGGTTCGCCCTCGGCGACCAGGAACAGGTCGCGCGGGCCGGGCTGGCCCGCCTCGAAACTGCCGATGCCGAGCCCTTGGGCGCGCAGCGACGAGACCAGCGCGTAGCGCTGGTTCGCGATGGTCGCCGACGGAAAGATTGATCGCATGTATGCCCCCAATTGCTCGTGCGGCAAGTTTTGCCGGATTTGGGTAAACACACTCTTAAACCCCCAGAATGAGGGCAGTTTTCTACCGCGCCCGTGTGCACGTAGAGGGAAATACCCCGTGTCGGTGCGCGCGACCCGATCTTTTCGGCGATCGGGACCGGTCGAATCCGGCGCGAATCGGAACCCGTGATTTTTTCCGCTTAAGCCCCGCCCCGCCCGGCCGTTCCTTGCTGCGACGGCTCGGCCCTCCGCTCTGGGGGCGGCGGGGAAGCCGTGCAGACGGAGACACATCATGACCGTAATCGCCACCAACACCGCCGCGCTGCGCGCTGCCAATGCCTCGATGAGCGCGTCGACCTCACTGTCGACCTCGATGGAGCGCCTGTCGACCGGCAAGCGAATCAACTCCGCCAAGGACGACGCCGCCGGCCTCGCCATCTCGCAGACCATGACCTCGTCGATCCGCGGCATGAGCCAGGCGATCCGCAACGCCAATGACGGCATCAGCTACGCCCAGACGGCGGAAGGCGCGCTGGGCGAAGTCACCAACATGCTGCAGCGCGTCCGCGAACTGTCGGTCCAGTCGGCCTCGGGCACCTATACGGACGGTGACCGCACCAACCTGAACGCCGAAGTCTCGCAGCTCAAGGACCAGATCACCAACGTGCTGGCGACGACCGAGTTCAACGGCAAGCGTGTCTTCAACGGCAATGCGACCGGCGGCACCTACACCGCCGCGGCCGGCACCACCAAGATCCAGGTCGGCGCGCAGAATGGCGACACGGTCGAGCTGGCCTTCACCGCGCTGTCCGACCTCGCCTCGGCCGACGTGACCACCGACGCCAACGCCAACACGACGCTCGGCACGGTCGACACGATGCTGAAGGACGTCGCCACCACCCGCGCGACGCTGGGCGCGGCACAGAACCGCCTCGCCTCGGTGGTCAACAACCTGACCAGCAACGTCACCAACCTGTCCGACGCGCGCAGCCGCATCGAGGACACCGACTTCTCGGCGGAGACGACCGCCCTCGCCAAGGCGCAGATCCTCAGCCAGGCCTCGACCGCGATGCTCGCCCAGGCGAACCAGTCGCAGCAGTCGGTGCTGAAGCTGCTCCAGTAATCCGGGCTTCGGCGCCGGCCCCGGCCCCCGATCGCGGGTGCCGGCTTCGAGACGGGCGGCCCTTCCCTCCTGAAGGGTCGCCTCACGGGCCCCGGTGGTTCACGCCGCCGGGGCCTTCGGCTGTCTGGAGCAGGGTGTCGGAGCCACTGGCTCCAGAACGCACCCTATCCTCCCGGCGGAAGTGGAACCTTCGCAAAGGTCAGGCAGGCTCGTGCTCCTGCGAACGCAGGAGCCCAGGGTCAAGCCAAACTACGCCTTATGGGCCCCTGCGTCCGCAGGACCATGGTAGCGACCCGGCATCGCTGCGGGGTGGAGGCCAAGGACAGGAGCGCTCCCTCCCGCAGCGACGCCGGGGAGGGAGCCGCAGCCATCGCGCGACCTACCGCCCGAGCAGCACGCGCGCCTGACCCGCCACCTGCGCCAGCATCGCGGCGCTCGGCTGCGCGGCATGGCGGGCGCGGTCGACCACGGCGCGGAACTGGCCCACGCGCGCGGCATTGTCAGCCAGCCATTGCGCCACCAGCGCTTCCGGCGCGGCATCCGTCCCGACCCGGCGCTGGAGGAAGTCGAGCCGCAACTGCTCGAACTCGCGCACCAGTCCGGCGACCAGCAGCCGCTCCCACGGATCGCCCGGCGACAGGCGCGTCGCCTGCCCCTGCGCCCAGTCGAGGCCCAATGCCTGGCCCAGCGCCGTATAGGCGCGGGTCAGGTCCGCCTCGTCCACGCTCAGCTCGACGCCCAGCGCCGCGAGCCCGACCGCGCCGTCCAGGTCGAACAGCCCGGCGACCCGCGCCGCCAGATGGTCCGGCGCGCCCTTGTCGCGCAGCTGGCCGGCGATCCGGTCGCTCGCCGCCCGCGCCTCGTCGAGCAGCAGCGTGTCGGTGGTCGCCGCCAGCTTGCCGATGCCCGGCCCCAGCCGCTCGATCGCCGCCCCCGGCATCGTTCCCGCCGGCACCGCGCGGAGCAGGTCGGCGACATGGCTGCGCACCGCGCGCGCCGTCTCGTCAAACAAGGCGATCCGCGCCGGCTCGCTCATCGGCTCGGTCTCGATCGCCTGCCACAGGGCGGGCAGGTCGAACAGATGCTCGGCCGCCACCGTCATCGCGGCGATATCGGCCATGCCGACGCCCTCCTCCTCGGCCAGTTCGACCGGGGGCAGGATGCCCAGGCGGTTGACGATCCGGTTGGCGAGCTTGGTCGCGACGATCTGGCGACGCAGGCGATGCTGGTCGATGGCGTCGGCGAACCGCGCGCGCATCGCCGCCGGGAAGGCGGCGTGCAGGTCGGGCCGCAGCACGGGATCGAGCCCCAGATCGGTCGCCTCGATCGCATCCTGGAGCGCGAGCTTGGCGGTCGCCAGCAGCACGGCGAGCTCAGGCCGGGTCAGGCCCTGCCCGTCCTGCCCGCGCCGCAGCAGGTCGTCATTGCCCGCCAGCCCCTCGACCCGGCGGTCGAGCCGGCCGGCCGCCTCGAACAGCTCGATCGCGCGGACATAGCTGGGCATCGCCGCCGCGCCGTCCTGTTCGGCGATCGACAGCGCCAGCGTCTGGAGCCGGTTATCCTCCAACACCAGATGCGCGACATCGTCGGTCATCGAGGCGAGCAGCGTGTTGCGGTCGCCCTCGGCCAGCCGGCCCTCGTTCATCTCGCGGTTGAGCGCGATCTTGATGTTCACCTCATTGTCCGAGCAATCCACGCCGGCGGAATTGTCGATGAAATCGGTGTTGATCCGCCCGCCCCGCTCGGCGAACGCGATCCGCGCCGCCTGGGTGACGCCCAGATTGGCGCCCTCGCCGATCGCGGTAACGCGCAGCGCCTCCGCATCGACGCGCAGCCGGTCGTTGGCGGGATCGCCGACCCCGGCATTATTCTCGGACGCCGCCTTCACATAGGTGCCGATGCCGCCGAACCAGAGCAGGTCGGCGGGCGCCTTCAGGATGGCGGAGATCAGCGCCGCCGGCTCCAGCAGCGTGTCGGTGATGCCGAGCAGCGCCTGCACCTCGGGCGTGATCGGGATCGTCTTGGCCGCCCGGCTGTGGATGCCGCCACCGGCCGAGATCGGCGCGGCATAATCGGCCCAGGACGACCGCGGCAGCGCGAACATCCGCGCGCGCTCTTCATAGGACACCGCCGGATCGGGATCGGGGTCGAGGAAGATATGGCGATGGTCGAACGCCGCGACCAGCCTGATCGACCGGCTGAGCAACATGCCGTTGCCGAACACGTCGCCCGACATGTCGCCGCAGCCGACCACGGTGACGGGATCGCGCTGCACGTCCACCCCGCGCTCGGCGAAGTGGCGCTGGACCGAGACCCAGGCCCCCTTGGCGGTGATGCCCATCGCCTTGTGGTCATAGCCCTGGCTGCCGCCGCTGGCGAAAGCGTCGCCCAGCCAGAAGCCGCGTTCCAGCGCGATCGCGTTCGCCACGTCGGAGAAGGTCGCCGTGCCCTTGTCGGCGGCGACGACGAAATAGGGATCGTCGCCGTCCAATACCGTCACGCCCTCCGGATGCACGATGCGGCCGTCGACGATATTGTCGGTGATCGACAGCAACGAGCGGATGAAGACGCGGTAGCTCTCCGTCCCCTCGGCCAGCCAGGCGTCGCGATCCTGCGCGGGCGATGGCAGTTGCTTGGGATAGAAGCCGCCCTTGGCCCCGGTCGGCACGATCACCGCATTCTTGACGCGCTGCGCCTTCATCAGGCCCAGGATCTCGGTGCGGAAATCGTCGCGCCGGTCGGACCAGCGCAGGCCGCCGCGCGCGACGGGCCCGGCGCGCAGGTGGATGCCCTCGACGCGCGGGCTGTACACCCACACTTCGCGCCATGGCAGCGGCGCCGGCAGGCCCGGAATCTGTGCGCTGTCGAGCTTGAACGCCAGCGCCTCCGCCGATGCGGGCGCGAAGGCGTTGGTGCGCAGACAGGCGCGGATCAGGCTGGCATAGGCGCGCAGGATGCGGTCGTCGTCGATCGCCGACACCGCGTCCAGCCCGGCGGCGATCGCCTGGTCCTCCGCCTCGACCTGGCCGTGATTGGCGGGATCGTGCGCGGCGGCGAAGCGGGCGACCAGCGCATGGGTGACGGCGGGCGCACGGCGCAGCGCGTCGACCACCGTGGTCAGGCCGTAGGGCAGGCCCGCCTGGCGCAGATAGCGGAACCAGGCGCGCAGCAGCACCACGTCGCGCGGGGCCAGCCCGACCTCCACCAGCAGCCGGTTGAACGCGTCATTCTCCGCCGCGCCCTGCAGCACGGCGGCGATCGCTCCCTCCAGCACCGCCGGGTCGGCGATCGCGCCAAAGCTCGACACCACGAAGTCATGGACGAAGGCGTCGCCCGCCTCGCGCAGCCGGGTCGGCAGTTCGCCGATCACGCGGAAGCCGAAATTCTCCAGCACCGGCACCGCGTCCGACAGCGCCAGCGCGCCGCCGGTCTTGTAGATCTTGAGCTGGCGATCCTCGCCGGGCCGCGCATCCTCCGCCTGCGGCATCAGGCGGACGCCGCGGTCCTCGGCGCTTTCCAGCTGGCCCAGCCGCAGCACGTCGAGCGCCGCTTCCTGCGCGCTGGTGACGTTGCGGTAATTCTGCGGGAAGGCCCCGGCCCAGCGCAGCGCCAGTCGCGCCGCGCGCGCCGGCGGCACCAGGTCGGTCAGCGCCGCCTCGACCTCGGGCACCCAGCCGCGCACCATCCGCTCGATCCGGTTGGCGAGCGGCGCGGTGTCGGGCAGCGTGCCCGATCCCTTCAGGTCGAGCATGTAGCGCATCAGCGCGACCTGCCCGTCCTCCAGCGCGATCGCCCAGTTGAGCAGCCGCGCATTCGCCGCCTCCGCCAGCATGTCGCCGATCGCGACACGGCGGCCGGTGGTCACGTCGTCGCGCGGCAGCCAGACGAAGCCGAACAGATGCCGGCCGAGCGGCGAGCGGACCAGCACCAGCGCCGGGCGCGGGCGATCGGCCAGCGACATGGCGGTCAGCGCCAGATGTTCGAGCGATTCGGCGTCGAAGCCGACCACCAGGTCGTGCGGCAGAGCGGTCAGCGCATGGGTCAACGCCTTGCCGGTATGCCCCTTGGGATCGAAGCCGAACTTCTCCTCCAGCGCCGCCAGGCGGGCGCGCAGCAGCGGCACCTCGCGCGGCGGGCTGGCCAGCGCGGCGCTGGTCCACAGGCCCATATGGATCGACAGGCCGACCACCGCGCCCTGTTCGCGGATCGGCATCACGATCAGGTCGATCGGCACCGAGCGGTGGACCGTCGCGTTCAGGTTCGACTTGAGCAGCAGCGGCGGCTCGCCGCCCTTGTCGAACCAGCCGAGCGCCAGGTCCTTGGACGCATCGGCCAGGATCGGACGCGGCTGCGGATTGCGGGCGATGCCCAGGTCCTGCCCCGCGCGGCCGTCGCGATACCAGCGCTGATGGCCGAGCAGCGTCAGTTTGCCGTCGAGGAACCAGCGGAGCAGCGCCGCGCCCTCGCCCGACCAGAGCGCATCGGCATCCTGCGCCATCGCCTGGCGCAAGGCCTGCCAGTCGGTGACGGCGGCGCGCACATCGGCCAGCGCGGCGGACAGGTCGTCGATCAGCTCGCGACGGTCGCGCGCATCGGCGCGCTCCATCTCCAGATAGATCATCGATTCGGGCGCCCCACCCTCGCCCACCGACTGCAACCGGCCCTCGCCGTCGCGGGTGACGGGGACGACGGGGTGGATGATCCGGTCGATCGCGATGTCCTGGCCCGTGATCGCGGCGGCGACCGAATCGACCAGGAAGGGCATGTCGTCATTGACGATCGCGACCCGCATCCGCCGGCGGACATCGTCCGCGGCGATCGGCTCCAGCGCGATGGCGGCCTCACCCGGACGGCGAACCGCGGCGGTGGCGGCGACGAAGCGCGTCGCGGCCTCGATCTCGGCCGGGCCGAAATCGCGCAGTTCCCCAGGCAAAGCGCCGACGGTCAGCCGAGCGGCGAGCGCGGCTGTGATGTGATCCTTCTCCATGGCGGGCTCCTATGCGCCCGCGAGCGGGTCTTCTCAAGCACTGTAGGACCGTTATGCTGTCCTTGGTCGCCCGTCCGATCCTTTCCGCCGCGATGGTTTCGCTACCAGCAATCGTTCCGCCAATTTCGGATCGCTATGGCTGTGCACCACGTCGAGCACGCCGTCCGCGCCCATCCGCGCCAGCAGCACCACCGCCTCGCCCGGCGCCGCATCGACGGTCATGGCGACGCGCGCCAGCGCCGGCCGGGTCGCCAGCGTGGCGGCAGCGACGGAGGCGGTCGGGATAGGACGACGCGCATCGCGCTCGGCGGCGACCACCGCCTTGATGCCGCCCTCCGCCCCTTCCAAGAAGGTGCCCAGCCGCCCCTCCGCGACGCCCAGCCGGCGCGCATGGCCCAGCACGGCGGCATATTCGGTCAGCCGCGTCTTGTCATATCCCGCGCCGAAGACCAGCTTGACGATCGGCGTCAGCGGCGCGCGGGCCTGCGGCTTCAGCCCGGCGGCGGCGAGCAACGCGGCGAAGGCCTGCGGGTCCCGCTCCGCCGCCAGTCCGAAATCATGCGCCCGAGCCAGCGCCCGGTAGAGCGCGCCCCGGCTGCGCAGGTCGGCGGTGGCGACGGCGGCGGCGCTGTCCTGCGCCAGCTGCAGCACCTCCGCGAGTGATTCGGCCGGCACCACGCCGCTGCCTTCCGCGGCATGGGGACCGTCCGCCCAGACCGCCGCCTCCGCACCGCCGCGCAACCGCTCGCCCATCGGCGCGGGCGCGGGCGATTCGGCGGCCAGGGCGGCGTGCAGCTCGATGTCGAGTGCCGCCTGCACCACCGGGTCGGCGACTTCCTTCCAGTTGATGACGCCGTAGATATAGTCGATCCGCTCCGCGCCCGCCGCCGCGAAGGGCATGAGGATGCCGCGATAGAGCGTCGTCCGTCCGCGCGCGCCGATGAACTCCGCCTCGAAGCCGATGGGTGCGCGATTGGCCAGGATCTGCTGATACTGGTCGGTCAGGCGCGACAGCAAGGACCGGGGCGGCACATCGGCGATCCGCGCGATCTCGCCGCGCAGGCCGCATTCGTCGCGCAGCGCCCGGCCCAGATAGGCGATTCGCGGGTCGTCCAGCCCGGAGGTGAAGTCGATCAGCACGCTATGCGCGCCGAAATCGGCGATCGTCGCCGGCTCCAGATCGGCGATCGACGGAAAGGCGCGCCCCTTCAGCAGCGATACCCAGTGATTATAGGCGCGGACATGCATCCGCCGCTCGTCGCCGCCCAGGTCGAACATGCGCTCCTCGGGCGCACCCGCGCCGCGCCGCCCGGCGAGATGCTCGCCGCCGATGCCGTGTTCCGTGTCGCTTTCCAGCGTGCGCGCGCTGTCCATGATCGTGGCGTCCCCAAACTTTGGCGGGGATCGTGCATCACCCGTGGTAAACGATCCGTAAATCGGCCGTGATGCGGGCCGCATGGCAAAACAGCGCTTGCCAGCCCTATTCGACGTTGGTAAGCGCCGCACTTCCAGCCCGGCAGTCGCCGGCCATGCCGCTTTAGCTCAGCTGGTAGAGCATCGCATTCGTAATGCGGGGGTCACAGGTTCGAGTCCTGTAAGCGGCACCACCTTAAAGCGTTGGCTACCCTGACATTTTCACCTCCCTGCGCTGCGCGTTGGGAGCGCTGGCTCCGGTGTCGGTCCGGTGCAGGGCACCCGGAGCCAGCGTCTCGATCTCGGAAATGATGGATTGCAGCGCGGCTTGCGCCGTCGGAAATTCGCCGATGGCATAGACCTCGGTCTGGCTGCTGGCGCGGTGGCCCATGAAGCCCTCCAGGTCCCACAAGGTCGCGCCGCGATTGCGGGCGAGCGTCGCAAGGCTGTGCCGCAGCACATAGGACCGCCACTCCCGCCCGATCGGAAAGTCGAGATTGCGGAGCATCGTGTCCCACGCACGATCCACGTCCTGGACGCCGCGTCCGTGGTAATTGACCAGGAAGCCCCGGCCCGCCCGCTTCTCCACCGGCAATGCCAGATAGTCGTCCAGCTCGGCCTGGAGCCATTCGCCCAGAAGCGGCAGCACCGGCAGCATGGCGCGATGCTTCTTCGTCTGGGTGCGGCCCTGCGGGTTGAGATCGATCGACTCCGCCCCCGGCCACCATTGCAGGCGTTCCGGCGCGACATTGATGTCGACCACCGCCCCCGGCCGCGCGATCGTGCAGATCGAGGCGACCAGAAAGGCGTGCAGCGAACCACGCTGCTTGCCCGGCTCCGCCGCATAGCGGAGCATCGCCGCCAACTCCGTGACGCCAATCCGGGTGCGCCGCTTGCGCTGCACCTGCTGCGCCGGCAGCGGCTTGTAGATCGGGCGCTTGTCCGATCGCGGCGGCTCCGCGTTGGCGGCGTGATTCAGCACCGCGATCAGCTGGGCGATCGACGCCTCGGTCGAGGCGGGCGAGCGCGGCCGGGAGCCGGTGACCTCCCCCTTCCCATTCCGGAATAGCACCGGCTGGGTCCGCGACCAGGCGCGCAGCGCGGTCGCGAAGACGGTGCCACAGGCGACGGCGCATGTGGTGCCCAGCCCGAATCGGGCGTCTCCCCCCTTGGCGTCCTCCGCCTCCAGGAAATCGACGACGTGCTTCAGCCGGCCCTCGATCGTGTCGGCCGACGCGCGGGTGCTGCCCCATTCCAGATTATAGTCGGCGATCGCGTCGGTCAGCAGATAGGATTTCGCCTGCGCCGTCGGCTGGCCACAGGTCGGGCAGAAGGCCGGCCCTTCGGTGGCGTCCGCCAGATAACGGCGGTCCAGCGCTATGATGGCATCGTTCTCGACATCCGTGCCCGTCGAGCTGCTGCGGATACGTCGCGCGTCGGGGTCGTACCAGAAGATGGTGAGATAGGGACTGCGGCGAGTGCCGTCCGCCCGCTCGTCCCAGCCAAGCCAGTATTTCCCCCGATTATAGACCGGCGCTGCGCGTCCCGACATTGCGATTGAGTCCTGAGATAGTCGGCGGCTGCGCGCGCGGTGAGATCGAAAAAGCCGATGGAGCCGAGCAGGTCGAGATCGGCCGCCTCCAGGCGCACCCCCTTTCCCTGCTCGACCGCTCGACTCAGCTTGCGATCGAGCTTCGCTATCGTCAGCGAACCCATCAAGGCCTCCTTTCCGATGCCGGCATCATGGCTTCGCGATCGATGGCGATCGGGGACGCGGGGAGATCGTCGCCGATCGGGCGGCCGAAGTGGCGACCGAGCATCTCGTCGACCGCGGCACCTGGCGATGCGCCCGACGCGGTGGATGGGCCGACGATGCCGATCGGCTCGGCATCGTCCGCGATCACGGCCGTGGCGTGCCACCGACCGTCATGCAGCTCGATCAGGATCGCCGGCGTCAGCGCCGGCGGTGGCTGGAGGGACTCATGCTTCATGGTGACGCTCCCGGTTGGTTCTGCTGTCAGCCAGCGCGGTGGCGATGGCCTCTTCGAGATCGATTTGCCGCTCGTCCTCGATACCGATCGGCTTCGGCGCCCTTGCCCGCGCATAGCCCACCCGCGCCCGGTACCGGGCCAGCGCCTGCACCGCGCGCGGGGCCAGCGCGATCAGACGACGGCGATCACCCTTCGGATCGCGCGTCGAGGTGAGCCAGTCGGCCGCGACCATGCTGTCGATCGTCCGCAGGCCGGTCGTGTGCGTCATGCCGGCGTCGCGGATCAGCGTGCCGAGCAGGATGTGCGGCTGTCCGGCAAGCGTCGCCGCCTCCAGTTCCAGGATGACCGCCCAACGCGGATCGGCGGCGTGCAGGCCAGCGAAGATGCGGTCCCGCTCCCGCCGCGCGCGGATTTCGGCGCGGACGGATGCCAGATAATCGTCGGTGCGGGCGGTCATCGCTTGCCAGCTCGCGTCAGGATGATCGCCGCGCCGGCAAGGGTGATATGATGCGGGATCATTTCGGCATCGCCTCGGCGAGGGTGCGGGTGCGGATGATGCGCACCGCGACCGGGCCTGACTGCTGATCCACCAGCCGGGCGGCGGTATCGGGATCGATGCGCAGTTCCGGAATCGCCGCCCATGCCAGGGCCGCCTCCATCTGCACCGGCACCAAGCCGGCCTCGATCCCCACGACCAGCGCTTCGCGGATCATGGCGCAGACCGCCGGGACCGTGTCGACCCGGAGCGCCACGTCGAGCGTCGTCATCCCGGCGCGGAGGCGGCAGTGCTTCAGATACTGACCGATGGTGACGATGGGCACGACAGGCTCCGGGCATGCGAAGGGCCGGTCCCGCCGATAGGGGTCGGCAGGGCGGCGCGGGATCGGCGGGGGTCGGGGAAGCGGCGGGCGGCCGCGCGGGGATCAGGTCATGGCGGCGCGGCGAGCTGGGATTGCTGGAGCACGGTGATGGTGGCGGTCGCCTCGCGGACGACATCCTCCAGTTCGCGGATCGCCTCCAGCCGCGCGCCGGCCTCGGGCGCGGCCTGGCTGGCGCGGATCAGCGCGTCGGTGGCCTGGGCGCTCTCGCGCACGAGGATGCAGGCGCGGCGCGCCACTTCCATCTCGTCGGCAAAGGCCGCCTCGCGCGCCACCTCGCATTGCAGGGCATAGGTCTCGAACAACGGCCGGCCTTCGCCGCCGGCGCGCTGGAAGGCGATGTCGAGCGCGATCGCGGCGGGTAGCGGGATCTGCTCGGGGCGATCGGCGTCGCCCCAGGCGCGGACGGTCGATTCGTGCCGCTCGACGACCCGCGCCATCTCGCGCCAGCCCTGGGGCAGCGCGCCGGCGATGCGCGCCAGGGCGCTGTCGATCGAGAGGGGCGCGCGCAGCTTGGTCATGCCGCCGCGCCCCGAAAAGCCGGGGCCGATCGTGGGCGACGATCGACCCCGGCGCCGCCAGGATCGGCAGCGGTCTTCGGGAAGGGCAGACGGCCGTCACGGACCGGGGCCGAAGGGGTGGTGAAGGCCCGGCCGTGTCCCGCGCCGGTCTGCCAGCGGCGCGAAAGGGGGAGTGACTTATGCTTGCGCATCGCTGCCATCCATCGGAGCAGGATAGATGTCTGGCCGGAGATCGTATCGCGAAATGCCAGTAGCAGCCTCGACTTTGAGGACATGTTCGGCAGGTAGTGGGACGCCACGACGTAGCCAGTCATGAACAACAGACTGACGCTTCCCAATGATCCGGCCGAACGCGCTCTGTGATCCAGCTTTCTGGACCGCTGAGGCAAATACCGATTCGAGGCGATGCTCAAGAGCCATGCCTACCAGCTAACGGCATGCTGGTAGCTGGTCAACGGCATGCGCGTATTTCTTTCTAACGGCGTGCCGTTAGCGTGGTAACCATGACGATTGGCGAACGCATTGAAGAAAGGCGGAAGGCACTAGGCATTCCTAGCCAGTCCGAACTTGCCCGTATGGCCGACATGCGGCAGTCGACGCTGAATGGCCTGATTCGTAAGCCATACAGGTGGTCGCCCTACCTCACAGCGCTTGCTCGCGCACTTAAGACGACCGTCGAGTACCTCGTTGGGGAAGTTGATCACCCTGAAGAAAGTGCGACGGATATTGCCACCGGAAGCACCGTAGCCGAACGCCTTCGCGAAGCCATGGAAGAAGCTGGCGTCGATCAGTCGGCGCTCGGCAACGCGATCGGCGTCACTCAAGGCACAATCAGCCTGATCCTGTTGGGCAAGACACGTCACTCAAAGCACTTACCAACGATCGCTACTTTCCTTGGCGTCTCTTACGAATGGCTAGTCGGCCGGAGCGATGCGAAGCATGGTGAGGCGTCGGAAAGTGCGCCTGTTTCTGCTGACGAACGTGCGTTGCTCGAAGGTCTGCGCTCCTTGGGGAAGGCTGATCGAGCATCTCTTCACACAGTTGTAGATGGGTTCGTGACTGCACGCCGTCGCGTATCGGAGCCCAGTTCTGAACTGCCGAGCGAAGCGGCCCTGACAGCGATGTTTCAAGCGCAGCTGCAGGCTTTCGCTCGCCTCCAGGGGGACGATTTAGCTCGTGCGCTCGCCAAGCGTCTGCCCAGAGCGCTCGCGCGTCTGCAAGACGTGACGATGTACGAGGCAACGGAGCCGCTTGGTGAAGAGCCTGAAGGCGTTGAACCTCCCGCCACTGATCATCACGAACCTCGGCAAGCTCAGCGCAAATAACCAAGCACGGCTTGCAGCGGTAACCGCAGCCCGGCTCCGACTGATATACTAATACGCGCATGATGAGAAAGCCTCCGTTCCTGCGACGTTCTATAGTTGCGTCCAAACCAGATTGGACTCAATCACAACCAGTCTGGACCCTGTTGTTGCGGGGCGCAGAGCGAACGTGTTGAAGTCAAACGGGACTTATTTAGCGGATGAGCGTGGATGCTGATCGCCCTGCTGGCGACGGCAATGACGCCCTTCACCTGCCACGTCATCCGCGTCCACGACGGCGACGGCCCTCTCTGGTGCCGCACGGGCGAGCGCATCCGCATCGCCGGCATCCAGGCCCCCGACTTCGAGAACGCCGCCCCCTGCCGCCGCCCGGCCCGCCAGCGCCGAGCCTTCCGCTGCGACGATCACGCCGCCGCCCGCAGCCAGCGCCTGGTCTCCGCCCTCGTCCTGAATAAGCGCATCCGCTGCCAGCCGGTCGACCTCAGCTACAACCGCATCGTCGCCCGCTGCACCCTCCCCGACGGCCGCTCGCTGGCCTGCGCCGCGATCGCGACCGGAGCGGCTGTGCGGTGGGATCGCTATTGGCTGCACTCTAAGATGGGAGGATGCATTTAGTGCTAATGATCAGAGTGAGGTAGACGCCTTCACCAACTCAGCCTAGCTTATACCGAAATGTTGTGAGGACCCATGGCGCAGTTCCCGTTCATACGTGTTCGACAGAAGGAGCACTCTTTTCGGCTGACGTCTCTTCCAGCAGAATTGCTAACGAGAATCTCGTATGCTGCGGTCAGGCGAAAGGACGAAGAAGAAGGCGCCGTTCAGCGAGTTTTAAACGGCGCTCGCATCGCGGGCATCAAAGATTTTGCGTTAAGAATGGGCGATTTCCCCGCCGCAATCGTGCTCAATTGGGTTGACGATGATCCTATTGTTGAGCGCAATGGCTGCATCGAAATCCCAGATAAGCCGAAAGCTGCGCAAATTATTGACGGACAGCACCGTGTGGCTGGCTTGCGGCAAGCGATAGAGGAAAATCCAGAGTCAGGTTCTTACGAAATTCCGGTAGCTATTTACGAAGGGCTCGATACCGCGAATAGCGCTCGTATTTTTATATCAATTAATACCGAGCAGCGGCCGGCGCCTAAGAGCCTAGTTTTCGATTTGTACGGTGTAACTGGATCTGATTTGATGGATCCGGCTGCAATAAGAGCAAGTGACATCATCACCTTTATAAGTTCTGATGGCCAGCCTTATAGTAGTTGGATAAAGTTGCCCAATCAAGAGAGGCAGCGTGGAGGCGTTGCGTTATCAACAGCTGTTTCAACAATAAAGCCAATAGTTGAGGCTAAGGGTATTCTGGAACAGATAGGAATCACCGAGTTAGAGGTGCAAAAAAAGGTTTTCTGCAATTATTTTAAAGCGCTACAACTTAGATACGGCACCAAATGGAACGATCGAAACAATGCCTTTGTTTATGCAAGCGG
Source organism: Sphingomonas sp. SORGH_AS_0438 (assembly GCF_031453475.1). NCBI lineage: Bacteria > Pseudomonadati > Pseudomonadota > Alphaproteobacteria > Sphingomonadales > Sphingomonadaceae > Sphingomonas > Sphingomonas sp. SORGH_AS_0438. The sequence goes on along the minus strand of NZ_JAVIZS010000001.1, from coordinate 3,713,996 downwards.
CTTTATTGGTGCGGTAGATTTTTTTCGGACCCATATGTTTGATTATTGCAGAACAAAGGGATCTTTTGAGGTTGATACGGTGGCAGAAGCATTGCATCTTGATGAAGCGGGAAGAATTTTGCAGGAGGATGTTAAAGGGCTTGGGGGAACAGAAGCGGCGAACCGAGTTCACGAACGCCTGATTAGCGCATTCCGTCCGGCTGAAGAGCCGAAGGGCTTCAAGGTTTAAGCAAACCGGCTATGTCTGATGCATCTCGATTGGCGCGGCTAGCATACAGTCAAAAGCCTGCCGGTAAACCATACGTAAATTATAAGCTCTCGACTGATCAGCTTGGCAGCATCGAGTCTCACCGTCTTGATGCTGCCATGGACGCGGCTTATGCAGCAGCCATTTCATATGCCGAGTCACTATATGGACTCAAAATAAGATCAACCTCCTGGCCGGTGATTAAATTTTATTACTGTAGTTTCTACTGTATTAAGGCCATTCTTCTTTTCTCAAAGGTAATTCCCTTCAATTCTGGGGATGAAATGCTCTTGGAGGTGGATGGTAGTAACTTTTTTAAGGGTGGAAAATCAAGCCACCATTGGAATTGGTATTCCATACGGCGAACTCAGGCCAAAGATCATTGGTTTAGTTCGCAAGACTCTGAAGAGGCTTATGGAAAGCTTAGAAAATTCAGAGAAAATGTAAATTATACTCATAGTTTTAATGATCCCCGCTTACACGCAAGCCTGATCTCGAGCGAGTCCGACTTAGCTAAAAGGTTCAAGTTTTACCGAGACGACGATAATTTCCAATATACATACTTAGACGATCATTTGGCATTTGCGTATCCTACGAAGCTGCTGTTTGCACTTGATGAATTGATTAAAAATACAGGGGTAAAAATTTCGGACGAAAGACGATTACACCTTAATTCTTTATGGAAACTCCGCGAGCGATGCCCCTTAACGTAGTTGATTGAAGTGGGCACTGTGCAAATCATGCCCAAGACAATGTGCACTCGGCATCCATTTAAAATACCTTGTGCAAGACCGCTTGTTAAGAACAGGTGTGTGGGTGAATGTTTTGAGCAGAACGTAGCTTGAACCACGTTTGCAAAGGCATAGTTTCTGCGCATGGCTAACTTCGACGACTCCTCCGACCCGGCGCTGGGCGCAGCATGCAACCGTCTGGCGGCCTGGGTCGAGCCGCTGCCCGAGGGGCGCGTGATCGATCCGGCATCGGGGCTGACCGAGCGCGATCTGGCGCTGATCCTGCGACATCTCCACGCGACCCGGCATTCGGCATCGCTGGACGGGCCGCCGGCCGCGCCCGAGACGCCGATCCCAAGCCGCCCATCCGTGCCGGTCACGGCGCGGCGCTGATTGCATGTGCAACCGCGCCCGGCTGGCCAGCGATCCCGAGACGCTGTTCGAACGCTTCGGGGCCGGCTGGGCGGACGGCGTGGTCCGGCCGAACCGCGATCCGGTCGAGCTGTTCCCCAAGAGCAAGGCCTTCGTCGTCCGCCAGGCGGGTGAGGCCCGGGTGGTCGACCTGATGCTGTGGGACGTGCTGGGCGGCGCGGCACCATGGCCGATGACGAACGTGCGCAACCTGGGCCTGCCGCAATGGCGCCGGCTCGCCGCCGAGCCGCAGCACCGCTGCCTCGTGCCGCTGACCGAGTTCTGCGAGTGGACGCCGGACAAGCACCGGGTCGGCGACGGGCCGCCGATCAAGGGCGAGATGTGGTTCGCCGTGCCCGACCAGCCGGTGTTCGCGATCGCCGGCTTCTGGCAGCAGACGGCGAAGGGCACCGGCTTCGCGATGGTGACCTGCGACCCGAACGCGCTGGTCGCGCCGATCCACCCCAAGGCGATGATCACGATCCTGCCCGAGGCGGACTGGGACCGGTGGCTGACGGGCAGCTATGAGGATGTGGTCGGCCTCCAGCGGCCCTATCCGGCGGAAAAGATGACGGTGCGTGGGCCGGTGTTCCCGACGCGGACAGGCCAACAGTCGTAGATAGCTCGACTGGCGACCCGGACCCGTTTCTCCTCGCACATATCAAGCAAGTGGAGGTGCGCTCACCGGACGCCTTGAACTGGCATCACCAGAAACCACCGGCGTTTCCACCGGTGGTTTGCTATGGATTGGCGAGGTGAAGATTAAGCGAAGGTCACAGTCGCCGTCTTGCGGCGGTAGCGCGCGGAAGCCGCGACCATCCCGAAACCCAACAGCATCAACGCCCACGTCGCAGGCTCCGGGACAGCCGCAATGGCGCTACCACGAACCGTCGTGAAACTGGAGCGCCCCTGATATTGCGGCTCATTGGATTGCGTGGCCGCGCGGAGAGAAAGTGCGACGTTACCACCCGATGACAACGAGTCAGCGAAGGTGATATAGAGAGCGTTGCCACCCAAGTTGATCGCGAAATGCTCCGGGTCGTAAATGCCAGTCGTGCAATTGCTGCATTCGACGATGGTGTTTCCGCGGTGTCCGGTCAAACCGATCTTCGAAGAGATAATGCGGTCGAGATCGGTGTCCCACGTAAACGTACCCGACAATGCTGCGCTATCAGCGACATTTTCGTAATAGGCGTCCGAGAAGCTGTAGTTAATAACCGCAGCCTGGGCCCCGGTAGCGGCCGAAACCGCAACGATTGCACTGGTTACGCTCAATGCGGCCGTCTTCAATGAAATCATGACATCCCCCCAAAAAACCACGGCTAAGTGCAACCGGTGTTGCTTTATTTCATTAATCGATTGTTCACTATCGTCAACCGGTTGATTCATATAGGATTGGGGTCTGCTGAGGTGCGTGCCGTTTTGGAACACTGCAACCTAGAGTGGATTGACTATATAGTTCCGTACCAATCCATGCGCCCAAGGCGGACAGAGTAGTGTGTGGAAGGCTTGTTTATGGTCGCCCTTCCGTTCCTGTATTCCGTCCGCCCGACGTTCGCGCATGGGGTACGTCTCGGGTATGTCTCCGACCTGAGCCTGTTCCTGCATAAGGAAGAGTTTGGCACGCGGCGGATGTTATCTCCGCCGCGCACCATGTCCGCTAACGCCCACTTACGGACGTTCCGTCTCGCCGTCTCTAGGCAACGATGCCTACAGGCGAGGGGTGGCCCGTTCTACCCACCAAGCATACAATAGAATGCCCCCACCGACGACGACACTTATGGCGGCCAGTTGAAGCGCCCCGGTGCGTTCGGGCGCTGCGGCAAATATGGCTGCGGCCGCGAGTGCTAGCCCCGCGACCACCATGATCCAACCCGCTAAAGCGTCAGGCCAGCGTGGCCGAGGGTCGAGCTTTTCTATCAAAAGACGCGCACTTGGAGGGTCAATCTCTAGCGCCTTTCGGATCGTCCGGTTCAAAATCGCATGGGAAATCAAGCGGCGCACTTGCGCGACGAACATCAGTATGATCGCCAAGGTGCCGAGTGGTACGACTGCATCCAACATATTTGATAAGTAGCGGCGGTGACGCTCTCGCGGCAACATGCGATCCGCTGGTCACTGAACGTCCGCAATCCTCCCAAAAGCGGTCATGCCGCTAACGCCCAGTTGCGGACGTTCAACTACCCTTGGCAGCAATCGAAAAGGATGGAATTGCGCCGCTCAAAACATCCATGCAGGCCCAGCCTGTGACAAACCGATAATGGATGGCTGACTGGCCCACAGGGGCACTGACTTCCCTCCATGTCTCGGATTGAGAGCAGGCAAAGTGCGCGCCTTCTAGACGGTATGCGAAGTGATTGGGGACCAGCCCTTTATCCGGTGTGTCGTCTTTCTCGGTGGATAGTGCCATTTCATCGAGCAGGCGCACGATGCAGGGGCCGTCGAAGGAGATGCGAAGAACGTGCTCATCGTCATCCGGTAAGACGAAGTCCGCAGAGATTGCGTTCGTCTCCCAGCGAATTGAAAGGAGGTCGCTGGCAAGAGCGTTCAGGCGAACGCCTGTTTCGATCGGCTCGTATAGAGGCATAATGGGATGCTGGCATTTTGAGCCAATGTCCGCAATCCACCACGCCCGGTCGGTCTGCTAGCGCCCAGTTGCAGACACTCGCGAACCAGCCGATACTGCGTTCATGGGTTTCCCACGCATCACGCTCGACGCTGCTCACCGCCATTCAGCCAATCACCGAGCGGAGTTGGAACACAGCGACGTTTGCTGCTGCTTCTATTGTGAAAAGACGTTTTCGGTCATTGATGTAGCAGAATGGGTTGAGGACGAGAGAGGGACCGCGCTCTGCCCTTTTTGCGGAATTGACTCGGTCCTCGGCTCGGCATCTGGCTTTCCCGTCGCTGACGCCAGTTTCATCCACGCGATGCATGATAGGTGGTTCGGCTGACCGTCCGCTTTCCTTCCAAACTCGGACGCTAGCACACGGTCGCCCAGAATGGGGTATGAGCGGGGTATGCCTTACCTGCCGTGAGACGCTTTACGAGGAGGACGCGCTGGCGCGGTGGAGGGCTTCTCCGCCGCGATCGTGCCCGCTCCCGCCCCAGTAGCCGACGTCAATACCAAGTGATATGACCATCCAACCAAAGTGCCCAGGAGATAGTCGATGACGAGAGCAGATCGCTTGTGCGTCAAGGTCGCACTCTGGCCGGTTTTGATGTTCGTCACTGGGCTGGGAACCCTGATGCTGGTGCGAGTACTGATTGGCACCGACCCACTGCCTAATGGCTCAGCGCAATATGTGCTGTGCGGAAGTCTCTTTGTGACCTTTGGCGCCATAACAGCCGCCAACCTTCTGCGCCTCCGACTGGCACGGTAGCGCCTGCTCCCCCAGTGTCTAATTATGGGGTAGCGATAGGGTATATCGAGACGAAACTCACGCCCGTTACGAGGGGGCTTGTCTAGCGCGGCGGACGGTCCGTCCGCCGCGTAGCTGGCCAGCTGATAGCTAATTGCGAAAGCTTAGAATGGCGTTCGTCAATCTGGGAACCTCTCATCTCCGAAGAGATAATTTAGTCTAATAGAATCAACCAGTCACATCATTGCTTGGGTCGAATGAGGGCGGCGATAGCTCCGTCTCCCTCATAAGCATAGAAGGCAGGCAATGAACGCCCATGCCGAATGACGTCGATACTTTCCGTCATGTAATCGAGTTGGGGCGCTGGTGGCTGCGAGGTGCCTTGCCCGTTGACGGTCTTACGAACGGAGGGGCAACGGTGAGATATGGCTTTATCAAGCTGGCGGGCCGCAACCTGATCCAACTCCCATTCCGCTCGCTTCATGGGTGAATAAGGAGCGTCTTTAATCCATATTTGACTGCGGCCCACCGCTGTTCCGTGCCAAATCCCATCGCCACCTCGAACGACGATAATGCTGTATTCGCTCGTCGCGAGGTGTCCGCCCTTGCCATGCAACATGACCATTGTGGGTGCTTGCGGCATCGGTTCACCAATTGCCTCACGAAGCATCTTATGTGCTTCTATCCGAGAAGCAGGAGGGATCGACGAGGTAGGTCGAGCTGGAAGGCAAAGCGAACTAGTTGATGCAATACCCCCAGCGGAGGCAATAGCGAGCATTAGCAATGCGATCATTGCAGGGAAATGCGAGATTGCACTTCTTTATGCAATGAATTTTTGCAACATTCCTGTTTGTTGTAACGTCCTGGTTTCTGCATCGAGCACTGCGCAGGATAACGCGACGTGCAGGCGAGGTGAGTGGAGCGCCTATCCCCGAGTTGCAGCTTTGGGGTATACGAGGGGTATATTCGTATCCGTCTCGCGGCCCTCGTGACGTGGCAAGACATGCGCGGCGGAGGGGATGTCCTCCAGCGCGCACATGCGCTTTCGAGTGATACCAATGCAACGATCACAACACCGTTCTCTGGTTGACAAATTGCGCTATTTTTCGGATTAGGTTGCGCAGCGCTGTTCGCTTCGGAGCCGATATGGAAAATGTGAGTCCTGAGCTGTTTCTGATGGACCAATTTCCGCGTCAGTATTGGCCGTTGATCCCAACCACGCTTGTGACGGCGTACGAAGCAGCGAGGCTGCTGGCAGCCGAAGAGCCTATCCTTCAGGTTGAAAGCGCCAAAGATAATCGTGGTCGGCTGATCTCCTGGGCGATCGATCTGGGCTTCGTTCGCCTCATCGAAAGCGGTCGATTGCCATTCGATTATAGATGGAAGTCATTCGCAAAGCCCACTGGCCGTTACCTAGAAATTAGGTTATCTCATTCTGTAGCTTCTATCAGCCAAGTGGCCGCGCCGGAAAAGCAACCGCGTAGCGTCGAATTTCGTAAAAATGGCCGACTGAACAATGAGCCTTGCTTTGATTTGCCCGAGTTTGAAGCGGAACAGCATATCAAAGGGCTTCCTCATCTCCTGATTACCCATGGCTATCAAACGCTCGAATTTGCGCACCTTGGAGTTCCCCATCCTACCCACCAAAGGGGATTTCGCTACCTTTCTCCTAATTTGATGCGATTGCCTCATGAGCTGGCGGATGACCTACCGCCCGCAGAGAACACAGACACCGACTTCGACGCGCTGAACCTGCTCAAGCAAGATCTTGAGCAGTGGCGGAGGGACAATGACGCTTAACGACAACGTCTTCCAGTTTCCAGTTGCCGCTCGCGACGAAAGTCTCGGGCGGCGCTTGATTCCTGGGCGCCTGACAGAGGCACGCATAGCATGCGGCAAGAATCAAACCGAGCTAGCTGCTGAAGTAAATGTCAGCCGTCAGGCTATTTCTGCGTATGAGCAGGGAGATAAAGTTCCAGAACCCGGCACCATGCGCGTGATTGCAGATGTTCTTCAACAGCCAATTAGCTATTTCACAGCAGAAAGCCCGACGTCTTTCGGCCCCTTCAGCACAAACTTTTTCCGCAAAACTGGCGCGGATACGAAAAAGCGAAACGCCGCCTGTGCAGTTCACGCGAAATGGTTCGCGCAGACAGCTTTTGCGTTTAACGACCTTGCCAATTTTCCGGCGGTTGATCTCCCTGCCTTTGAGCCAGAACGCTCGACCGACTCTCTTTATGACGAAGAGGAAATTGAGACGATCGCAGAGAAGGTACGATCGCATTTCGGACTTGGCTTAGGTCCAATCTCAAATATTGTTCGCCTTTTGGAAACAAAAGGCGTCATCGTTTGCCGATTGGAGATGCCTGGCGAGAATGTCGAAGCTTTTTCGTTTTGGAGCGGATCCAAGCCGTTTATCTTTCTTGCTTCTGACAAGAGCAGCGGCGCGCGGGCTAGATTTGATGCAGCACACGAATTAGGCCACCTTGTCCTGCATCGGTGGATTGGCGCTGAGGAAACAGAGGACAAGGATCGCCTACGGGAAATCGAGTCGGAGGCTGATCGTTTTGCTAGTGCCTTTCTGTTGCCGCGTAAGTCGTTTCCAAACGAGGTATACTCACCCCGGATTATGGCCTTTGTCGACTTAAAGCGTCGATGGAAGGTCTCAATCCAGGCTATGGTATATCGTTGTCGCGATCTCGGCATTTTCGATGATCAGCAGGTGACCAATCTCTATAAGCAGATTTCATTCAAAAAATGGAGGAAGTCAGAACCGCTGGACGGTGACGGCGGCATTCCTCTGGAACAACCTCTGCTGCTTGGGAAGGTTGCCGATCTGGTAATTACGTCTGGGGCGTTGGCCAGAGATGAGCTACTTAATCGACTTCGCCTTGCACCTAGCATCGTAGAACGGCTTGCTGGATTGCCAGCCGGCCACCTCGGCACTGAGTCACAGCTCCATCTCAATCCAACCTTGAAGTAGGAGTGAGTCGTGTTTTGCGATCTATGTATAACTGACTGTGACTGACCAATCTGCCGGGGGGGTATCGTTGGGGTACAATTGGTTTCACTTGGTCACTCATAGGGGATGAACCGAGCATTGCGGCGGAGGATGCCTCCGCCCTTTACAAACCATGTGCGGCAGGGCTGCGTGTCCACCCTACCGCACTTTGAAGATTTACTCGTAATCGATCTCTGGCGGCTTATAAGGTGGTACGTACGGCGGGTTCGGACCCTGCCCACCTAGATAGCGCTGCTCGCAGATGTTTACGCATTGAGCCAACCTTAGATTGTTGGCGTAGGGTGAACTTGCCCCCCATGTCTGAATGCATCCCTGAACGCAACGGTCATAGTCAGCTTCCTGGGCGGTCGCCGCAGTTGGAAAATATGCTGATGTTACTGCTACGCCTATGATGGCGTAAGAGGCGATTGACTTCAACCAAGCCATTGCACATCTCCTTATCCCACGGTGGGATAATTTATCGTAGCCGCACATGAACAATGATCAACCCGAATTAATTATTTCCAAATTGGATTAACTAACTCGCGTCCTTCATAAAATGGAAGTTCGTGTCTCTCTGCCACAAAAGACTGCGACAAATTAGGTGGGGTATCGCTGGGGTATGATCGGGCATTCGTGGGCGGTCATACGAGGGGAATGGAGCCTCGCGGCGGAGGGTTTGTCCGCCGCAGACCATGTCCGCTTTCGCCCACTTCTTGCCTTTCAGCGGTCCGTTCGCGCTACCCGAAACCGGACATTGCCTATCAACCCGATCAAGCGGTAAACCATTGCTGCAAGCGTGACGGAATTGGTAGACGTATCGCTACAGCGATCCCGGCGACGGGTGCGGGTTCGATCCCCTGCCGCTTGCAATTCTCGCCCAATTGCAGACGTTCAACGCCAGCCTAGCTTCGCCATATTGCGGACGCTCGTCCATCCGGTAAGTTGATCTCGGCCCTGACGCTGTCGGAGTGGGCGCATCGAGCAATCGGAGCGTTTGGCGGGTTCGAGTCCCGCTCATGGGTCCTTCAATATGAAGGATGACGTTTGAGGCTGCCAATCCGAAACAAGAGCGATCAGCTGCTGACGATCTTTATCGAGCCGATCTGCCACCGATTCGAGGTTCCGGTTGGTGGAGAAGCAATCGTGACACTTGAAGATGGATATCCTCATTCGTTTGATTGGTTCGACGACGCTTGGTTATCGATTTGGAACGAGGGGCATCAACCCGCAGCCGTGGAAATCAGATCGACGCACGCCTCGATCAAAGGGGCTTGAACGGCGACTTTCGCCTAGGCGTGTCCGAAAGCTGCCGTTCCGCTTTCCTCCCAATACCGGACACAGAGAGCCGCAGCCTTGGCGGGGTATCAGTGGGGTATATCCGCTTCATTCAGCCTTATAGTATGAGAGGGAAAGCAGCGTGCGGCGGAGGGTGTGTCCGACACGTGCCGCGTCCGTTCCACGCCCAATCTCAGTCGAGCAGGCTGGCGATCCCGGCTCCCGAAAATGGCCATTCGTTCAGCGCGATCTTTCCCGTTTCTCCGTCTCCAACATGCCTTTTCGGGAAAGAGCAATTGGGAACAGATTTTGGGAAAGCGTATGATCCGGACGCCTGTCAGCGCGGTCGGTAGGTCCGCATTCCCACCACGGGTTCACTTGTGGGAAAAATTGAGAATGCCGTCATCGTCGTTTTTGATAAATTCGGAGAGCATCCTTAATGTACAGCGTGGCACACGCTAGGCCAGCAATAACAGGCCAGGAGGATTGAGATTCCTTTACGTTCAAGGCGCCGAGCCAAATTATGCTCAGGACTAGCGCTGGTATGATGAGGTAGTGAGCGTTCTTGAGGTCAAGTCCGATATTGTCGGATAGATTATGATTTCTCGTATTGAATATAAATGCACTTACAAGCGCACCGCCAATAAACGATACGTATGATTGGAGGAATGCTAAACTATAAATCGCCGCAGAAAGCGCGATCGATGCGATCATACAATCAAGCAGTATCTCAAAATCGTCGCTTGTCATACAAGTCTCGTGTGTGATCTCGGCCTTAACCGAACAGCCGAACAAGAGCCTATAAGGCTGTATTCTCGGATTGCATCCCTGAATGCTATCGGATGAGCAATCTCGTAACAGCGACCTAGGGTCGCGACACGGCATGGATAAGGGCCGCGCAGACAGTAGACCAGAGGAAGCATCACGCGCTCACTCCCGGTCAACCATCCCAACGGGAATGGCCCGGCTGTCTCGCCGGCCGTTCCTAAACGGGAAGGCGAGACGTTGTGTCGGTAATATGCTACGACGATCCGTGAAGGGGCCGGTCTATGGGTATGCTTGTCGTTTCGGCAGTCTTTGTCGTGATACTTTCCGCCTTAGCTTACCGCGCGAACACACGCTTTCGCAACGAGAGCCGACTTCCAATGCAGTGGGGGATCACAGGGGCAGTGAACTGGTCCGCGCCCCGATTTGTTGCGCTTGCCTTCATACCGATCTTGGCAATCGGCGTTCTTGGCTTTCAGGTATTCATGGCGTTGAATGTTCCTGCCCGAGCCGGGCAGGAGTCACTTGTATTCCCCGTGCTGGTCGGAACCGGTGTCACACTTGTCGCGGTGCAGCTTCTGCACCTTTGGTTGATTGAGAGGACTTTGCGCCGCAACGCCGGGTAGGCCCTGCTCGCTGGTCAGGTCGCTTTTCCCGATATTCGATCCCAACTGGAAAGGTCGTTCGAATTATCCGACGCTTTCGAAACGGCCCGACACAAGAAAGGCCAAATCCCAGAAGATCGTGCCGTTCGCTGCTCGACGTTCGTCATCAAGGTGCTGAGCGAGTATATCCAAATCGATCTGCTCTTGGGCGACGCCGTGCTCGACCATGCGTGGCAGCATGATCCGCATGAGCGCCGGCAGGAAGGATTCTTCCCAAGGGTGGATCAGAACGCCCTCGCTGCGTGCATGCTCGATCGCAAACCCCTTTGTGCGTATCAGAGCCGCAAGGCGATAGCCGAGGGCGACGTCTCCCTTTTCTGCGGCGACGGTGTCCCACATCATTCTGTAGCACTGCCGATGCACCGGGAGAGCGTTGGTGCCGGCCGGGAGATCGGCGCGGGCATGTTCCTGCAGAGCCAGGATCGTACCCGGTTTTGCGAAGCGTGCCAGCTGGGTCAGCGTTGCAGCGGCATCCGGAAGGTACATCAGCACGCGCCGGCCGACGATCGCATCGAACACGCCAAGATCGGGCAATTCACCGCTCAGATCGGCGGTTTGATAATGGATCGGAGCAGCCTGCGTGTTCGGTGGTACAGCGCGTGCCGACGCTAGCGCTTCCTCGCTCCTGTCAACACCAACAACCTCGCCTCCCGGGCCGACCAACCCAGCCACAAGCCGGCTCAGATCACCGTTGCCGCATCCCACATCCAGCACGCGCATGTTCGCGATGATCCCCACATCAGGAAAGAAGCGGGTGCTTGGAGCATTCGCCGGATTAGCTGGCATGGGCCTGTTATGTGACATGGTCTCTTGTAGGAACGAGCCCTGAAGTGAGCAAGGCAGCGGAGCCAGATCGGCCACTCCAACCTTGAAGCGGTCCCGAAACTTGATCGTTTGCGGGAAAACTGCATCGAAGATGAACCTACGCGTTCTGCCCACATCACCGTAGTTGCAATTCGTCCTCGTCATGCTGGGGTACGGCCGGGGTACGTTCGCTTCAAACAGCCGCTCCATAGGAGGGGAAAAGAGAGGCGCGGCGGACGGATTGTCCGCCGCGCCCTGGATCACGGTCGCAGCCGGCCTCCAGCGCCGTGGCGATTACATGCCCGGGGCGGGACGGCGCGTCGTTCCTCGCGCTGGCGACACGGTGCAATTCCCCCTATGTTCCGTGACGGGGGTGTCATGGAGGAATTGTGGGGGAGCCATCCGCGTTCCACGGTGCGCCGCGGCGCATTGAGGCCTTGGCGTACATCATGGAGCGCATCGAACGCACGGGCACCAGCCCGAGCTATGGCGAGATCGGACGCGGTATGCGCCCGCATGTCACCGGATCACGGGTGCGCCAGCTCGTCGACCAGCTCGTCCGCATCGGCGCGATCGAGCGGGACGTCGGTTCGCGTCGCGGCATTCGCATCCGGGACGCGCACCGCTGCCGCGTGCTGATTGCCGACACACTCGGGCGGCATGGCTGGAACCACGCCCATCCGCTGGGCAAACTAAATGTGCACCCCTGCACAAATAAGCACCTGCCGATCATCCCGCTGATCCTGGCAAATCGCGAGGTGAACTGAGCGGGACCAGCAATGCGGTACGATATCGAGGCCATGCGGAAGATCGCTGATGCCGCTGACGAATATGGCGTCACGATGGGTAAAGCGGACTTCGGCAAGCTCCTGGATGCCGTGGAGCGCGGCCACCGCGCGGAGGACGCGCTCGCCAAGGTGCGCGGCCTGCTCCTCGACCCGCAATCGACGGCGATCGCGGCGTGAGCGCGCGGGCGCATCCCGACGCGGTCGAGGCGGGCGGCGCGCTGTATCTGCGCGATGCCAAGACCAATCTGGTGCCGATCGAGATGGTCAAGCCGATCGATTGGCTGATGGACGAGATGGTCCGGGAGATCATCGAAGAGGCCGAGCAGGTCAGTGCGCTGATCGCGACCTTCCGGGCCAGCACGTTCGACAAGGTGGCGGCGTTCCAGAAGCTGCTGGCGCAGGAGCATGGCGCCTTCATCGGCGGCAAGAAGGGCAACATCACGCTGTCGTCGTTCAACGGCTGCCGGAAAATCCAGATTGCCGTGGCGGATCGGACGGAATTCGGTCCGGAGCTGCTCGCGGCGAAGGCGCTGATCGACGAATGCCTGATGGAATGGTCGGGCAACAGCGGCGCCGAGATCCGCGCCATCGTCAATCGCGTGTTCTCGGTCGAGAAGGAGGGCCAGATCAACCGCAGCGAGCTGCTCATGCTCCTCCGTGTCAACATCACCGACCCGCGCTGGCTGCGGGCGATGAACGCGATCCGGGAGTCGATGCGGGTCGTCGGCAGCCGCGAATATGCCCGCTTCTACCAGCGGCCGGTGCCGGATGGTCAGTGGCGCGCGATCTCCATCGATATCGCATCGGTCTGACGCGATGGCCCATGATCGCTGGTGCATCCTGCGCACCTCGGGCGGGCGGACGCTTGCCCTGGCGGACTCGCTGGTGGCGGCCGGGATCGATGCCTGGACGCCGCGCAGGACGATGCGCCGGGAGAAGCCCGGCCGCTGTCGCCTGATCGACGGCAGCAAGCCGGTCGTCGAGATCGAGGCGCCGATCCTGCCGACCATCGTCTTCGCGCCGGTCGCGGCGATGGCCGAGCTGGCGACGATCGCCATGGACCAGCGGATCGAGGGCGTCAGCCCGCATCCTGCCTTCTCGCTGTTCCGGGACGGCGATCGATATCCGCTGATCGGCGCCGGCGAGCTGTCCGGCCTGCGCCAGGCCGAGCAGGAGGAGGCCGCGCTCCTCCAGGCCATCCGGACCGCCGAGACCCGCGCCGAGGCCAAGCGCATCCACATCGCTGGCCTTCGCCGCCAGGCGGAGCGGGACCGGGCGGCGCGTCGGGCGGCCCGGGAACGCCTCCAGGCGCTGCGCGCCGAGCGGCGGGACTTCGCCGCGGGGTTGCAGGTGGTGGTCGCTGAGGCTCCCTCGCTGGCGGGCTTGGTCGGCACCGTGGTCAAGGGCCTGGGCCGCAAGGCCCTGGTGTCCTTCGGCGGGTCATATGCCTGGGAGATCGAGGCTTGGCGGCTGTCGCCCTTTGATGTAGATGAAGCTGCAGCTCGGAAGAGCACCGCCGCCTGAGCGGCCCTGGGGCTAGACGATCTGGGACTTCGTGTCCTTGCGCTCCCCGCCACCAAACCCACGGCCATGCGTGCCGGCGGGTGTCCTGCGGTTACCCGAAATTCCAGATCGGAGATGGCGATGGCCGCATCCCCGTTGCGACGCCGCGTGCCGTCGCCGCCCCAGCATGTCAGCCCGAGCGATCGCATCCGCATCCATGCCTTCGAACTGCTGGAGGTGGCGGACATGATGGACAGCCCGGCGCTGTCCATCGAGGTGGCCGACCAGCGCATCGACATGGTCGAGCAGATCTCGGCAGATGTCCGCGCCGTCGTGCGTGGCCGGTGCTGACCGGCCGGCTCCCCGTCATCCCTCGCGGCGGCCGGATGGTGCCGCTCCTCGTCGCCATCCAGGTGCGCCAGGCGGTCAGCCCCATGGCGCAGGTCCAGGCGATTCTCGACGATCCGACTCACGCGTCGGCCGTGCGCCTCACGGTCTCCCCGTTGCCCGGTGCATGTCGAGCCATAGAAAGTGCCGCGCATCAACGCCCGACATTAATTCAACGTTCAAGCAAATAGGCTTTGCTACGATCTTCTACGGTCGGGTACGCGTGTTTAATTGCGAAAATCCAAAGTTACGTGCTCGTCTTTCTATCGAAGCTCGACTTCGATCAAGATCGGCAGCAATTTTTGCAATAGATGTCTTTGCTTGAAGCGCACGTACCAGCCGCTCGTCATCTTCAGCCGTCCAGAGTCTCACCGCATACCTCAGCCTCTGCCTACGTTGAGGTGCAGCCACTCTAACTTTGATCAAGGTGCGTCAAGCATGCCATTCCAGCCCCAAGCCTCGGCTGCCAAGGCTGCTCCTAGGAAGAAGTGGGCACCGCCGACGCATCGTCCTGACAACCGCAAGCGCGGGCGCACAGGCCGGCGGCAGCTGGTATCGTGTCAGATCAGGAGCTATCGTGGCTACCGCCGTCCGATCGCAAACTATCAGCGCAGCCGTAAGCATGTCCGCCGTATTACTGTGACGACGAACACCACCAGGCGCGTAGTATTCGGCGGCACCAAGACCGTGACGCGTATCACCTCGGTGACGTCACGGTCCAGCTTCAGCTCCCGGCGCCGCTAGACCCCCCTTTGGGTCCTCCCTGGCGATCGGGACCGATACGGGGGGCGAAGGCGCGACCCGCGCGCGTTTCCCGTGTCGAAAACCATTACGCCTTGTTGTTACGCCTTTGGGTTGTCGGGCGGGCCGCTGAGCGTGTGCGGGAGGTGCCATGGCGAAAGCACCGAAGCCGCGCGCAACCGCCAGAAAGGCCTCGAAAAAGGCCAAGCCCGCCGATGATCTGACCGTCTCGCTGGATGAGTTCGCCGCGCTGTGCGGCGTGACGCCCGAGACGATGCGGTCGCACCTGAAGACCGCGCCCGTCGACGCGGACTGGATGCGGGTGCGCGGCCGGCCGGGCGTTGGCTACCAGATCGAGGCCAAGGGCGCGCTCGCCTGGTATCGGACGCGGAAAACCGCAGGCGCGTCCGGCCCTGACGACATCCGGCGCCGGCAACTGGAGGAATGGCGCCTCCAGATGCTGGGCGACGTCGGCAGCGACGAGGGCCTGAATCTCACCGGCAGGCAGCGGTACGAGGAGTACAAGGCCGGCGAGGCCGAGATGGACTTCCTCGAAAAGAAGGGCCTGCTCTGCCGGGCCGACGAGATCGAGGGCGCGATGATGAACGCGGTCATCGAGCTGCGCCGCCAGCTCCAGGCGATCGGCCCGACGATCCGCAAGAAGTTCGACCTGGGCCGCGAGGTCGAGGCGGGGATCGAGACGCTGATCGCCGAGCGGCTGATGGCCTTCGTCACGAAGATCGGCGTGCCTGCCGACGCCGATGCAGGATAGCGCGGCCCAGCCGCACCCACGCCTCGGCGCGCTGACCCTCGTCCGGCAGCAGAAAACGGGAGCCGCCCCAGTTCGCAAACGCCCGGGACGTGATCCTGCGCGGCTTTCGCGAGGTGTGCTTCCCCGAGAAGATCACCCCGATCGAGGCGGCGAACCGGCACCGGCATCTGCGCAACCCCGGCGCGTACAGCGGCCCGTGGCGCGACAGCCCGGAGCCGATGCAGCACCTGGTCGAGCCGACCAACAACCTGGCGATGACGAGCCCCTACTCGATCGTGGCGGTGATCAGCCCGAGCCAGATGGGCAAGTCCGAGGTCGGCAACAACTGGCAGCTCCATTCGGTCATTTACGATCCGGCCGACATGGGCTTCTGGGCACCGACGAAGGAGCTGACCGCTTCCTACGTCACCACCCAGATCAACAAGCTGCTGGAGGAATGCCCCGACGTCGCCGAGCGCCAGCTCACCGGCGCCAGCGCCGACAACATCTTCCTCAAGCAGTTCCGCGGCTGCGACTGGCACTTCCTGTGGCCGACCGGCGCGAATTTCCGCGCTCGCCCGTTCTCGCGCGGCCGGCAGGACGATTACGACGATTTCCCCGACGACATCGGCGACCAGGGCGATGCCGTGTCGCTGTTCGAAGGGCGCACCACCAGCTTCCAGGGCTATGGCTGGAAGCTCTATGTCAACTCCAGCCCCAAGAAGGGACCGAAACGCGGCATCGAGCCGCTCGTCGCCTCGGGCACCAGCAAGCGCTGGTGGGTCGATTGCCTGCAATGCCACGACCCGTTCGAGATGGCGTGGGAGCGGCTGAGCTTCGAACAGGCGGGCACCGCCATGGAGGCCGCCCGATCGGCGCTGCTCTGCTGCCCGTCCTGCGGCCGGCCGCACGTCCAGGACGAGAAGCCGGCGCTGATGGCGACCGGCCGCTGGGTCGGCAAGGGCGAGACGGCGGTGTCCTGGGCGGTCGAGACGGAAACCGGCAAGACCGGCCTGCTCGAACCGAACAGCATCGACAGCTACTGGTGGGACGGCACCTTCGGCCTGGCGCCGTGGTCCTCGCTCGCCCGCCAGTACCGCCAGGCGGAGCTGCGGTTCGAGGAGCATCAGGACGAGGGGCCGCTCAAGTCCTTCTTCCAGACCAAGGTCGGGCGCAATTACGTGTCCCGATCGAGCGGAGACGCGCCGGTGACGGTCGACACGCTGGTCGAGCGCGCCCGCGCCTCCACCTATCATATCGGGCAGGTGCCGGACGGGGTGGTGGCGCTGACCGCCACGGTGGATCTCGGCGTCGACCGCTTCTCGGTCATGATCGTCGGCCACGGTGTCGGCAATCGCGCCTGGATCATCGACCGCTTCGACATCCTGACGCTCTCCGACGGCATCACCAAGCTGTCGCCCTTCACCCGGCGCGAGCATTGGGCGGTGCTGTACGAGAAGGTCCTGCGCCGGCGCTATCCGCTCCAGCGCGACCCGTCGCGGCTGATGAAGATCCTGTGCACCGGCATCGACACGGGCGGATCGGACGACGCGACCGACAATGCCTATGCCTGGTGGCACGACATGATGGCCGGCAGCCAGCGCGAGGGGCGCGCGGCGCTGCCGGCGACGGCGATCACGCTGCTGAAGGGCGGCAAGCCGACCCAGAAGCTGCTGCTGCCCGGCCCGACCGTCGATGCGCGCCGGCAGGTGAAGGACGCGCCGGAGTGCGAGCTGTTCATCCCGAACGTCAACCGCTTCAAGTTCATGGCCGATATCCGGATGCGCCGGCCGACGTCGGGCCCGGCCTTCATCGATCTGCCGCGCGAGTTCGCCGACAAGGCTCATGAGAAGCACGTCGCCGAGTTGCGCGCCGAAGAGGTGGTCGAGGGCGTCTGGACCAAGCCCGAGGGCGTCCGCAACGAGACGTGGGATCTGCTGATCTACGCGCTGGTGGTGATGGTCCGGCTCTGCGGCCTCGACCAGAACCTGGCCCGGGTGCCGGCCTGGGCGCGGCCGCCCAAGCCGACCGCGCCCGCCGTCGCCCTGCCACCCGGCGGGGACGACGATCCCGACACCACCCCGCCGGCACCGGCCGGCCATGAGCGGGTCGTGGTCACCCGGCCGGGCGGCAACCGGCCGGCAGGACGGCCCGGCGCCCGGCGCGGCATCCGCGTCGTCCGACCCCGCTGAAGGAGACAGGCATGGCCGGTGAAGGCATCACGATCGCGGTCGCGAAGGAGCGCGTCGACTATTACCTGGAGGCCGAGAAGGCGGTGCTGGCGGGCCAGTCGGTGAAGTTCGCCGATGGCCGCGAGCTGACGCGCGCGGATCTCGGCGAGATCCGGGCCGGCTTGACCTATTGGGACGAGAAGCTCCGCAGCCTGGGCGGCGTCCGGTTGCCTGCGGTCGGTCGCGTCCGCCGCGGCGTCTATCGGAGCCGCTGATGGCGATCGACGTTCGCCCCAATCTCCTCGACCGGGCGGTCGCCTGGTTCTCGCCCCGGGCCGGGGCCGAGCGGCTGGCGGGCCGGGCAGCGATCTCGGCGTCGACGTCGATGTTCGGGACCGGAGGCTATCGCGGGGGCCAGGGCGACCGCCAGAAGCGGCGCGGCTTCTTCGCGCGCGGCCGCTCCGCCAATGCGGATATGATCCCCGGCTCGGATCGCCTGCGCGCCGAGCAGCGCGACGCGGCGATGAACGCGCCGATCGCGGTCGCCGCCCTCAACCGCATGGTGACCTTCACTATCGGCACCGGCCTGATGGCGATCCCCGCCATCGATGGCGAGGCGCTGGGCCTGACGCCCGAGGAGGTCGACGCCTGGCAGCGGCGCCTGGCGATCGACTTCGACGCCTATATGGCGTCCAAGGACGTCGACGCGGAGCGCAAGTCGACCGGCTATGGCCTCCAGGCGGTCGCCTATCGCGGCACGATCACCTCGGGCGACATGATCAAGCTGCGCGTCATGCCGGAGGACCAGCCCGGCCGCGTCCATGCCACCGCCTGGAAGCTGATCGAGGCCGACCGGCTGTGCAATCCGCCGACCGTGGCGGACGGCGCGATCGACCCGACCACCGCGCCGCCAGATCGCCGGCGGCGTCGAGACGGACGAATGGGGCGCGCCGGTCGCCTATCACATCCTGAAGCAGCATCCAGGCGACCTGATGCTGCGACTGGACGATGGGCTGATCCCCGAGCGGATTGAAGCGTGGGACCGCAAGCTGGCGCTGCCGCGCGTCGTCCATGTCTTCAAGCGCGAGCGGCCCGAGCAGGATCGCGGCGTCGGCATGCTGGCGACGATCATCGAACCGCTGAAGATGATCTCGGATGCGTCGGACGCGGAGCTGTACGCGACCGTCATGTCGGCGATGATCGCGGTCGTCTACAAATCGCGCGGCGCGCAGCCCATGCCCGAGCCGGATTATGGCGAAGGCGAGGGCGGCGTCAGCGTCGAGGGTGGCGAGCCCTATGCCGCCGCGCCCGAGCCAAGCCAGTACCGCTTCGAAGCCGGCTCGATCATGGAGATCGACAGCGACAGCGACGTCGAGATCAAGTCGCCCGGCCGGCCGAATTCGGCGTTCGACCCGTTCTTTCAGGCGATCGTCCGCCAGATCGGAGCGGCGCTGGGCATCCCGGCCGGCGCGCTGATGCTGATGTTCAATTCCAGCTACACGGCGAGCAAGGCCGAGCTGGAGGCGCTCTACATGCAGGTGCGGGCCGATCGCGCCTGGTTCGCCAGCGACGATTGCGCGCTCACCTATCTGTGCTTCGTCGCCGAGCAGGTGGTGCTGGGCCATTATGTCATGCCCGGCTTCTTCAGCGACCTGCGGGTGCGCGCCGCCTGGCTGGGCGCGAATTGGCGCGGCGACGGCAAGATCAGCCTCAATCCGCTCCAGGAGGCCAAGGGTTTCGAGGTGCAGGAGGCGCATGGCTGGCGGACCGGCGAGGACATCACCGCCGAGCTGACCGGCGGCAGCTTCCGCGAGAACATCCGGCGGCGCGGCGCGGAGCATCGCGCCTGGGTGGCGGAGGGCCTGCCGGTCCCGACCACCGCCGGCGCCGCCAAGGCCCCGGCCGGTGGCAAGCCGGACAACGAGCCGGCGTCCGACGAGGCACCGGCGGACAAGCAGGAGAATCAGGATGCTTGAGACTTTCGGCGCGCGCACCCTTTGGGCGATGCATCCGGACGCACTCGGCGCGCTCCTGAAACGCGGGTCGCTCGATGCGATGATGCCGGCGGCATTGAAGGCGCTGGCGGCGATCGGGGGCGGTGCGGCCGCCGCCAAACCACAGGACCCGGTCAGGGAGGGCGGATCGATCATCATCCCGCTGTCCGGGCCGCTGTCGCCCCGGGGCAGCTATGGCGGCACCTCGACCGAACGCTTCGCCGACCAGGTGCGCGAGGCCGGCGACGACGATTCGGTCGGCGCGGTGATCATCCCGATCATGAGCCCGGGCGGCATGGTGTTCGGCACTGCCGAGGCGGGCGACGCGGTCTTCGAGGTACGCCAGCGCAAGCCGGTGATCGCGGTCGCCAGCCCCTATTCCTATTCGGCCGCGCACTGGGTGGGGACGCAGGCGTCCGCCTATCACGCCTCGACCAGCGGCGGCGTCGGATCGGTCGGGGTGCGCGGCGGCCATGTCGACATGTCCGGGTTCGAGGACAAGATCGGCATGAAAACCACGTTGATCGCATCCGACCCGCAGAAGATCGCCGGCCACCCTTACGCGCCGCTGTCGGACGAGGACCGGGCCGAGTTGCAGGCCGAGATCGACGAGATGAACCTCGCCTTCATCGCGGCGATCGCGCGCGGTCGCGGCATCGATGCCGCGGCGGTGCCGGGCATTCACGGATCGGGCCGCACCTTCTCGGCCGCCCAGGCGGCGGCCGCCGGCGTCACCGACGGCGTGATGACGCTGCGCGAGGTGGTGGCGAAATATTCGTCGAGCCGCACCCGGCTGGCGCTGATGCGCCGGCGCGCCCAGGCGCAGGCCGCCGCCTTCTGATTTTTCCCGAGGGCGATGTGCGCCCGCACCAATGGAGTAGACAATGGACCTGGAAGCCCTTCGGGCGCAGGCGCGTGCGGTCGCCACGCGCATGGAGACCCGCATCAACACCGCGCTCGGTGAGAATCGCGACCTGACCGCCGAGGAGGAAGCCGCGCAGACGGCCGACGAAGCCGAGCTGGCGGGCTTGAAGACGAAGGTTGCGGCGGCCGAGGCGGCGGCTTCGGCCGATCAGCCGGCCGATCCGGCGGCGGCCGCGACGGCGGCCGAGCGCAAGCGCATCCTGGCGCTCGCCGACCTGTGCCCGTCAAGCGTGTTCGCGACACCGCTGCGCAAGGCGATCGAGAACGGACAGGAGGCCGGCGCCTTCGCGATCGGCCTAGCAAAGGCGGCGAAGACGCGCGGCGCGTCGATGTCCGACCTGCGCGATAGCGCCGTGTCGGCCGAGCAGCTCCCCGAGCAGCGCGCCAGCACCGCCACCGCCGACCCGAGCAAGCCGAAGACCGCTGCGGAATTGTCGAAGGGCATCCTCGGCCTGGCAGCCGCCGCCAACCATCCCGGCCTCGCGCATCTGAAGCGCGACTGATCCCGTCCTCCAACTATCAGGAACCGCTCATGTACCAGTCCGCTGGCAGCGCGTCGCAGACGTCGCCCGTCGCCAATTCCCTCGTTCGTGCCGGCACGCCCATCACCCGCAAGGTGACGCTGCTCGCCGGCAGCGTCTATGCCTTCGGCTCCGTCCTCGGCACCATCACCGCGTCGAAGAAGGCGACGCTGTCGGCCGCTGCCGCGACTGATGGTTCGCAAGCGCCCGACTTCGTCCTGCCCTATGCGGTGGATGCCACCGCTGGCGACGTCGACGCCATCGTGATCGAAACTGGCAATCTGATCGGTGAGGCGTTGGTGCTCGGCGCTGGCCATACGCTCGCCAGCATCCGCGAGGGCCTGCGCGACAAGGGCATCACCATCTCGGTCTGACGCGTCCGCGTCTGACTTGTCCGTGGGGCGGTGCGACCGGCGGTCGTGCCGCCCCCTTTTTCATTTTCGGAGTGCCACGATGCTCTATGAACCCCAGACGCTCGTCGGCGTCATCGCGCCGCTGTACGTGCCCGGCAATTTCCTGCGCAGCCTGTTCTTCAGCGCGGCATCGATCGAGTTCGACACCGCGGATGTGAAGTTCGACCGCGTGTTCGACGACCTGCGCGCTGCGCCCTGGGTCAGCCCCCTTGCGCTCGGCTCGATGAGCCCCGACCGCACGTTCCAGACCGACAGCTTCGCGCCCGGCTATGTGAAGCCGAAGAAGCGGATCGAGGCCGACAAGATCAAACAGCGCCGCCCGGGTGAGCCGATCGGCGGGGGCTTCTCGCTGGCCCAGCGGCGCGACCTGTACTTCACCGACTATCTGCTCGGCCAGAAGACCCAGATCGAGCGCCGCGAGGAGATCATGGCGTCGCAGATCCTGCTCAACGGCTATTGCGTCATGGAGGGCAAGGAATATCCGCGCGCCGTCGTCGACTTCAAGCGCAAGGCGTCGCTGACCCGCATCCTCCTGTCCGGCGCCGGCTGGGGGCAGAATGGCGTATCCGCCGTCGACAGCCTGGAGGGCTTTATCGAGGACATCGCCTCGGAATGCGGGGCCGCGCCCAGCCATGTGGTGATGGACAAGCTCGCCGGCCGGTTGCTGAAGGCCGACACCAAGCTGAAGGACAAGCTCGACATCACGCTCGGGCAGACCACCAGCGCGATCGACCTGGGATTCAAGCCCGGCGTGCCCGGATCGCCGGTCTATCTCGGCCGGATCGGCGTCACCGAGATCTACATCTACAACGACAATTACGAGGACACGGACGGCACGATCAAGTCGCTGCTGCCCGACTATACCGTCATTGCCGGCGCCCCGGCGGCGTTCGGCGGCACGCCCTGCTACGGCGCGATCCAGGACCCGCGCAACGCGTATGGCGCCGCCCGGCTCTTCTCCAAGAATTGGATCGACGACGATCCGGCCGGCGAATTCCTGATGACGCAGTCGGCCCCGGTCTTCGTGGCGAAGCGGATCAACGCCGTCGGCCGGAATGACCGTCCGCTCCTGATGCCCCGCCCGCGCCGATCGGCGCGGGCTTTCCCCGACCAGCGCCGGCGCGGCCGGCTTTTACGAAGGACAGACTCATGGCCACCGAGACGACCGACAGCGGCCCGAAGACGGTCGAGATGCCCCGCACCAAATACCAGCTCCATTACGGCAAGGGCGGCGAGGGCGTGATCCTGGGCGGCACCGTGCTGACCGAGGAAATCATCGCCAAGGCCAAGCTCGATATCGACGCGCTGAAGAAGCTCGACGTGATCGAGATGGTCGAGGTCTACGCCGCCTGACCGGCCGGGCCGGCCGTCCAGGCCGGCCCGCTTGCCCTCTGCTGCCGGGAGGCGCCAATGCCACTCGATGATCCCTTCGCGCTTGCGCTGCCGGTGATCCATGCGGCGCCGGGCTCGACCGCGGCGCGCTACTGGCGACCGGGCGCGGTCTTTCCGCAAGACATCCGCGTCATCCGCAAGCGCCCGACCGAGGAGATGCAGCTCAACAGCGCCACCCTCTCGGTCGATACCGAATTCGCCTCGATCATCCGCGCCGACGTGCCGCAGCCGATCGCCGGCGCCCGGCTGGAGATGGTCGACGAGAAGACCGGCGCGGTCCTGGAGCGCTTCACGATCGCCGGCCGGCCCAGGCTCGATATCGAGGCGACCGGCTGGATGTGCGAGCTGGTCCCCGCCTGACATGCTGGGCATGAAGATCGGGACGGCGGATTTCGAGAAGGAAACCGCCGGGCTGGAGAGCGACGTCGCCGGCTTCATGACCGCGGCGATGCGCGACACCACCGAGGAGGTCCGCGACGCCTTCCGCGCCCAGGTGCGCGCGGCGGGTCTCGGCGACCGGCTGGCCAACGCCGTGCGCGGCGTCACCTATCCCAAGAACCGCGACGCGCTGGCGCCGACCGGCTGGGTCTATGCGCAGCCGTCGAAAAAGGGCCGCGGTGCCGCCGCCATCATCGAGAGCTATGCCAGCGGCGCCTACATCACCCCGCGCCAGGGCAAGCGCTGGCTGGCGGTGCCGACCGACGACTGCCCGCGTCATCGGTCCGGCGATGCGCTCACGCCCGAGGAGGTGGAAGAGCGCTTCGGCCGGCCGCTGCAATTCGTCTCGCCCAGCGACCGCGGCTTCCGGACGCCGAGCATCCGCCATGCCGGCGTCGCCTATCTGGTCCTGAAGGGGCTGGTCATCCGCAAGGCCACCGGCCGCTGGCGCAATGCTTCCGAACGCGAGCTGGCAGGCCGCACCCGCAATCCCCGGCCGGTGCAAAGCGTCATCATGTTCACGCTGACCCCCGGCGTGAAGAAGCCGCAGACCGTCGACCTGTCCGAGCCGGAACGGCTGGCGCAGTCGCGCTTCCCCGCCAATCTCGACAAGCATTGGAAATAGCGATGTCCAAGCGCCTAGCCGTGCTGGAGGCGATCAAGCGCCTGATCCAGACCGCCTTGCCGGACGCCCAGGTGATCGGCCTGGACGACGAGGAGGCCAAGCCGGAGGCGGTCGGGCCGGGTGGCCTGGTCATCGTCCGCTCAGGCATGCCGGGCGACCCGGACATCGACCTGTCGCCGCCCACCTGGTGGTGGGAGCATGTCGTGCCGATCGAGATCGCCGCCTATGGCGAGCCCGGCCGGCGCGCCCAGATCGTCCTTGCCGAGATGATCGGCCGGATCGACGTCGCGCGCCAGGCCGACCCGTATCTCGGCGGCCTTTGCGTCCATCTCGACGCGACCATGCCGGTCGACGGTGAGCAGAACATGCCCGGCGCGGTCCCGGTCGGCTGGGCCGATTTCAACCTGGTGCCCTTCTACTCGACCACCAGCCCGCTGGGCTGATCCCCTTCACCTGACAGGAGACACGCTATGGGACGTCCCCTTGGCATCAACGCGGTCATGTCGGCCGCGATCGAGCCGTCTTACGGGCAGACGCCCGCCGGCGGCTTCTTCAAATTGCCGTTCGTCGGCCATTCGATGGGCGAGGAGCAGCCGCTGATCGAGGACGACCAGCTCGGCTTCGGCCGCGAGGGCCTCGACCCGGTCTATGACGTCATCACCAATGACGGCGACCTGACCGTGCCGGTCGACCTGCGCGGGATCGGCTTCTGGCTGCGCCAGACCTTCGGCGCGCCGACCACCACCGGTGCCAACGGCATGTTCACCCATGTCTTCAAGTCGGGTGCGGCATCGCTCCCGACGACGTCGATCGAGGTCGGCCATCCGGACGAGCCGAGCTATTCGGTCCATTACGGCGCGGCGGTCAATTCGCTGAAGATCGCGATGGCGCGCTCCGGCCTGCTCAATGCCGTGCTGTCGCTGATCGCGCAGGGCGAGACCAACGCGGTCGCGGCGAGCGTCGCCGGCGCGCCCACCGCGCTCCAGGGCCTTCGCTTCGCCCAGGCGACCGGCTCGATCAAGCTGGACGGCAATGTCGCGGCCGACATCGTCTCCGCCGACATCACCTATTCCAACCAGCTCGACAAGGTCGAGGTCATCCGGGAGGACGGCCGCATCGGCGGCATCGATCCGGGCAAGGCGATGACCAATGGCGCGATCACCGCGCGCGGCGCGCGGGGCGTGCTGTTCAACAAGTCGCGCAGCAAGATCCCGGCCGAAGTGGCGCTGGGCTGGAAGCTCGACGGCGGCTTCAGCCTGGTCTTCACGCTGCCGCGCGTCTGGCTGCCCAAGGCCAAGCGTCCGGTGAACGGGCCCAAGGGCCTCCAGGGCAGCTTCAACTTCCAGGCGTCCGGCGCGCTCGCCGCGCAGTTGACCGTCACCCTGGTCAACGACGTCGCCACCTACGCCTGATCGGGAGCAGTACCGCATGGCCTTTTTCACGCCCGCGCCGCACCAGCGCATCGTCGATGTCGTCTCCGGCGAGATCCTGTCGCATGTCATCGAGGTCGATCCGGTCGCCGGCCGCGTCCGCCGCTTCCAGGTGGAGGACGACGTCTTCGTCCGCGATGCCGATGGCTTCGTGATCCTCGACGAGGCGCGCGAGATCCGCCTCGACGTGCCCGGCGCGTCGACCGGCGTCGTCGCCGATACCGATCGCCACGAGGACGCGGCATGAGCGGCTATGCGCTGACCGGGGCCAAGCCCGTCGAGCATGAGCTGATCCCGGCGATCGGCGATCGGCCGCCCGTCCGCGTCACCTTCGCCGCCCAGCCCAGCCTCCTGTCGATCCGCGCCGGCCGGCGCGCGGCGCTGGCGGTGCTGCGCAAGGGCGGGCCGGACGTCGAGGAGCGCGCCGGCGACGCCTTCACCGCCGAGATCATCCGCCACAACATCCTGGCCTGGTCGGGGATCGGCAAGGATGGCGAGCCGGTCGAGCCGACGCCCGATACCGAGATCCTGGACGCGGAAGGCGCGGTGATCGGCATCGAGCCCGGGACCATCTCGGACTTCCTCGCCGAGCCGCGCCTGGTCGAGGCGGCGGACCGCGAATATGTCCTGCCCTGGTCGCAGGCGGACGCGGAAAAAAACGGCTGGTCGCCCTCGCCGAATGGCACTTCGGCGGGGGCGACGCAGGAGGGCAATATTGCCGGCTCTCCTGCGACGCGGGACGGCTCGGGCGATGCCGGCACGACGACGGCCGCCCCGCCTGTCCCTACGAAACGCACGAAGCGCGCACGGAAGCCGGCGAAGCCGTCTGGCAGCTGATCCGCGGCTGCGGCGGTCAGGTCCGGCTGGCGAGCTATCCGACGCCTGACGGCGTGGTGTCGCGGCCGGTCGGGCTCGACTTCGGCGCAGTGATGGCGCTCGGCGCCGGCCGCGGTGTCGACCAGGCGCTGCTCGCCGAGATCCTGCCCCGGATCGAGGGCGCGATCGTCCACCCGGATGACGGGATGGGCGACGAGGAAGAGGGAGAGCCGGGCGATGACGATCCGTAGCATCGGCTTCAACCTGCGCACCGACGGCAAGGCCCAGGTCAAGAACGACTTCGCCGAGATCCGCAAGGACGGGACCGACGCCATGACCGGCGTCGCCGAAGCGGCAGAAAGGGCGGCCGAGCGCTCGGCCGAGGCCACCGACCGCTTCACCCAGCGCCAGATTGAATCGTGGAACCGTCAGGCTGCCGCTGCCAAGCTGGCGGCGGCCGCAGGCGCGCAGCGCGGTGCGGTCGACCAGGCCATGGCGACGCCCGGCAGCCAGCAGTTCGCGACCGTCAACCTGGACCGGTCGAGCGGGGCCGCGCGCGACAGCGCCAAGGTCTTCCAGGAGATGTTCGAACGCGAGGAGCAGGCGGCCGCCGGCGCGGCGAAGCTGCGGGCCGCGCTCGACCCGCTCTATCTCGCCCGGGTCCGCTACGACGACCAGCTCCGCACCGCCAACAGCCTGGTGTCGCAGGGCGCGATCACCGAGGCCGAGCATACCGCCGCGCTGAAGAAGGCGGCGGACGCGTATCGCGAGGTGGCGGATGCAGCCGGCGTCGCGGCCGAGAAGGAGCAGCAGCGCTGGCGGGAGGATGCCGCGGCCGCCAAGGCGGACATCGCTGCGCAGGCCCAGCAGGCCCGGTTCAGCGCGATCGGCGCATCGCATTCGGGCAAGAGCGCGCGCGACAGCGGCTCGGTCTTCGAAGCGGAGCTGAAGGCGGAGGAGGACCGGGCGGCCGCGCTCGCCAAGATCCGCGCGATGATCGATCCGCTGTCGGTCGCCCAGGCACGCTATGACGCCGAGCTGCGGGTCTACAACGACCTGCTCCAGCGCGGCGAGCTGAGCGAAAAGGAGCATGCGCAGGCGCTCGCCGTCTCCACCGACCGGCTGGAGGAAGCGCGCCAGGCGCTCGACGGCAATTCGCAGTCCGCCGGCCTCAATCGCGTGCAGATGATGATGCTGCGCTCGGCCGGCTTCAACGCCTATTCGTCGCTGGCGGCGGGCATGCCGCTGTTCCGCGTGCTGATGGAGCAGGGCATCGACGTCGTCCAGGCGATGTCGATGGGCGACGACAGCGTCGCCGGCAGCATCCGCCGGGTCGGCGATGCCAGCCAGGAAAGCGCGCGCGAGGTCCAGGGCGGCAGCGAACGGACCGGCGCGGCGCTCGACGCGCTGAAGGAGAAGGCCAAGGAGGCCGCCGGATCGCTTGCCGAGGGTGAGGGTGGCGTCGGTGGCGCGCTCGGCAAGGTCCGCGCGCTCCTCACCCCGACCCGCCTCGCGATCGGCGCGACCGCCGCGGTGGTCGCGATCGCGACGAAGAGCTGGTGGGACTATAACGAGGCACTCGACAAGCTGAACACCGCCGGCCTCTATTCGGGTCGCTCCCTCGGCATGACGGGCCAGCAGATCGAGGCGGCAGCCGAGGCGGCGGCAAGTGCCGGTGACATCACCGTCTCCGCCGCGCGCGAGATCGCCACGGCCTATGTCACCAGCGGCAATGTCACCAAGGGCGTGCTGCTCGGCCTGACCGCCATGACCAAGGATTTCGCGGCCGCGACCGGGCAGGATGTGCCCACTGCAACTCAGGCGCTGGACGCAGCGATGGCCGATCCGATCGACGGCGCGCAGCAGCTCGCCGAGCGGTACGGCTGGATTAACCAGGCGACGATCGAGTATATCGGCAACCTCGTCGAGCAGAACGACAAGACGGGCGCGCAGCGCGTCCTGATGGAGGCTTTGGCCGAGGCTACAGATGGCGCGGCCGACAAGGCCAATGCGCTCGCGCGTGGCTGGGAGCATGTTCAGAACGCTGCATCAGGCGCCTGGTCGTGGCTAGGCAAGGCGATCGACCGGGCGGCCGGTGGTGGCGTCATCGCCGAGCGGATCGCAGACATCCAGGCAGAGAAGGCGCGCGGTCGCTCGGTTTGGCAAATGGTCACCGGCACCAGCCAAGCCGAATTCCAGGCCGGGTTCGACAAGCAGATTGCCGATCTCCAGCGCCAAGCGCGCAAGGAGGATAACCAGGCCAGGGCAGCGGCGACCAACCGCACTCAGCAGGCTGGCGCGTCGATTGTCGAGCAATATACCGGCGATCAGCGGTCCGATTATCAAAAGACCGTCGGCAAGCTGCGCGCAGCCCTCGCCACCGACCTGCCGGCGGACCAGCGCAAGGCGACTCTGGAAGCGTTGGACGCCTACAGCCACGCGATCGATACCTTCATCCCGCGCGGCGAGAAGATGCAGCGGATGGCGGAGCTGGACGCGAGGATCGCGGCGGCGAAGACGCCCCAGGCCAAGGCCGCGCTGGCGACCGAGAAGGCCCGGCTGGAATTGTCGGGCCAGGTCATCACCAGTGCCCATGCCGAGGCGCAGGCCCAGGCCCGCGCCGATCGCGCGCGCGCCTCGTCCGGCTCCGGCCGCGATCGTCATGCCGAGCAGCTCCGCCGCGAGGCCGAGAGCATGGAGGCCAATGCGCGCGGCGCGCTGGCGGTCGCCGACGCCTATCTGACCAGCAGCGCGGCCGGCGCGGAGGCGGAGGCGCGGCGCAAGGCGCTGACCGACGCCACCCGGCGCGGCATCGATGTCGACGCGCAGGTCCGCCGCCAGCTCGCCCTGCAGGTCGCCGACGCGGTCGCCGGCGGGGCGAAGACCGTCGCCGGCCTGCGCGACGAGACCGCTGCGCGCAGCGCCGTCATCGCTCAGGTGCGCGGCGGCACGCTGTCGGTCGCCGATATGTCGCGCGCGTTGTCCGACGAGGCGGCGATGCGCTCGCTGGTGAAGCTGCGCAGCATCGCCCAGGGCGATGCGCTCGTCGCCCTGAACAAGGTCATCGACGCCTACCGCCAGAGCCTGGACGAGGCGCATGCCTCCGAGGACCGGATGGGCTTCGCCCGGGCGCTGGAGGAGAGCAAGGATCGCGCCAAGGAGCTGAAGTCGGTCATCGCCGACCTGTCGCTCGCCCCGCTCGACCAGGCGCTGAATGCCGCGTCGCGCGCCGCCAATCGCGAGGCGGACAAGCTGCACCTGCCACAGGAGTCGCAGGACCGCAAAGACCTGGTCCGGGCGCGCACCGACGAGGCGCAGGGCGCTTATGAAGCCGAGAAGGCGCGCTTCACCACCGGCCGGCTGCGCGACCAGGCCGATGCGCTGGAGATGTCGCGCCGCGAGTTCGAGCTGCTCGGCGCCAGCGACACGGTGCGCGCGGCCGAGCTGGAGAAGCTGCGCACCGCGCAGGAGATCCGGCGCCGCTTCCCGGATCTCGCCAGGGAGGATGCCGAGGCGATCCTGGCGGGCGTCGATGCGCAGGCGGAAATGAACACCAGGTTGAAGATCGCAGCCGCCAATCTGGACGAGATGCGGCGGTTCGGCAGCGCCTGCATCGACACGATATTCGACGAGGATACGTGGTCGAGCTGGGGCAATGCCGGCAAGACCGTGCTGAAGATGCTGCGCGACGAATTCATGAAGCTCGCGCTGCTCAATCCGCTGAAGAACCTCATCAACGGCAATTCCGACCTGCCGACCCTGGCGGGGGCGCTCGGCAAGCTCGGCGGCCTGTTCGGCATCGGCGGCTCCAGCGTGCCGATCGTCGCGCCGAGCAGCCTGGGCCCGGCCCCATCGGCGATGGGCGGCAGCGGCATCGGTCGGCTGGCCTCGGGCACCGAGAATTGGTCGGGCGGCCTGACCTGGGTCGGCGAGCATGGCCCGGAGCTGGCGGACCTGCCCGCCGGCACCCGCGTCCGCTCGGCGGCCGCCTCGCGCGCCTTCGCGGCCGACAGTGACGGCGGCCCGAGCATCCACATGCCGATCACGATCGACGCGACCGGGGCCGACGCGGCCGGCCTGGCGCGGGTCGAGGCGAAGCTCGACCAGCTCCGCCAGGATCTGCCGGGCCAGATCATCTCCGTCTATCAGGAAGCCAGGCAAAGGCGGGTGATCCGATGACCATCGTCTTTCCGCGCCCGATGCCGCTCACCGGCATCGGGCAGCAGCTCTTCGACATCCAGCGCGTCGACTTCGCCGCGCCCGAGGCCGGCGGCACGATGGGCGGCGTCCAGGCGGGCTTCCCCTTGTGGATCGCGACCTGGACGACGGCGCGCAACACGCGCGACGTGTCCGACGAATGGATCGCCTGGCTGTCGACGATGCGCGGCAGCCAGAAGCGATTCCTCGGCCGCGACTATGCGCGCAGCTTTCCCCGCATTTATCCGCGCGGGTTCGGTGGCCTGGTGCGTCCGGACGGCAATGCCTTCGACGGCAGCGCGACCGGCTGGACCGAGACGATCGACGGCGTCGGCACCGCCTATCTGACGCTGCGCGGCCTGCCGGCCGGGCTCGTGCTGTCGCTCACCGACCTGATCGGCTTCCGCTGGGACGTGGGCGGCGCGGCCGCGAAAAGCTGGGGCCGGCGGACGATCGCGCGCGTCGTCGAGGCGGGCACCGCCTCGGCGACCGGCATCGTCACCGTCGCGATCGAGCCGCCCTTGCCCTATTTCATCCCGCCCACCGCCCAGGCGCATCTCGACAATCCCGCCTGCGTCATGACCGTGATGCCGCAGGACACCAAGGTCGCACCGATCGACCGGCGGCTGGTCGCGACCGGCACGGTGCTGGCGGGTATCCAGGACCTGCGGCCATGAAGATCTTCACCGCGGCCGCGATGGCCGAGATCAAGGCCGGCACCGCGATCGTCGGTGGCGCGGTCGAGGTGCTGGGCCAGGTGCCGATCCGGCTGTGGAGCGGTTACGGCGAGCTGAGCTTCGCGGGCCGCACCTTCCAGCCGATCGGCAACCGCGCGCTGGCGCAGGTGTCGGGCGGCGCGCTGGGCGGGGCCGCGCAGAATGTCACGCTGACGCTGTCGGGGATCGACGAGAAGGCGCTGAAGCTCCTCGATGCCGAGGAGGTGCAGCGCGCGCCGGCCACGCTGTGGCGGCTGATCTTTTCGGGCGACGGCAAGCGGCTGCTCGACGCGCATGTCTATCGCCGGGGCAAGCTCGATCCCATCCAGGTGCGCGACGTCATCGGCGGCGAGGCGACGCTCGCCACCTCGATCGAGAGCGCCGCACGCGGGCTCGGCCGCAAGGGCGGCCGGATGCGTACCGATGCCGACCAGCGCCTGATCCGGGCAAGCGACGGCTTCTTCCGCAATGTCTCCTACGCCGCTGAGAAGACGCTCTATTGGGGCGGGCAGAAGCCGTCTGCGGCCGGGGCGGCCTTTGGCGGCATGGGTCAGGGCAATGGCGGTGGCCTCAACCGGCTGCGGCACGACCTGGAGTGACCATGACCATCGTCCGGGACCATGACGCCCTGCTCGCGCTGATCGAGCAGGTGGCGGCGAAACCGTTCGCCTGGCGCGATCACCACTGCGTCCGCTTCGCCGCCCGCGCGGTCGAGGCGCAGACCGGCCGCGATCCGATGGCGGGCATCGTCTGCCGCACCAAGCGCGAGGCGGTGGAGCGGCTGGCGGAGGAAGGCGGCCTGGAGGCGGCGGTCGACCGCCGGCTGCGCCGCATCGCCCCGGCGCTGGCGGCGCGCGGCGACATCGCCGGCGTCGCCGACGAGGAATTCGGCATCCGCCTGATGGTGGTGGAGGGCGCGACGCTGGTCGGGCCGGGTGCCACCAGCCAGCGCCGGGAGCCGCGCGCCGCCATGATCATGGCCTGGTCCGTGGAGGCTGCCGACTGATGTCCAAGACGCTCGGTACCATCCTCACCGTCGTCGCGATCGGCGTCGCGATCGCCAGCGGCGTCGGCGCCCTGGCGGCCGGCACCGCCGCGCTGATCAGCGCCGGCATCGCGGCCGCGCAGTTCGTCAATTCGGCGGTGCTGGCCTCGCGCGCCAAGGATGCGCTCCAGAAGCGCCAGGCCTCGGTCGCAGCGCTCCAGCTCGGCGAGGTCGCGCGCGAGGGGATCTTCGGCGAGGTGCTGACCGGCGGCTCGCTGGTCGACGCCTTCAACTGGGGTGGCCAGTGGGGCACCGACTGGGAATGCCGGATCATCGCGCTGGCGGACCATCTCTGCGACGGCCTGACCGGCTTCTACGTCAACGACGTCTTCGAGAAATATACCGGCGAGGGTGCCGTGCCCGGCTATAATGGCCAGCTCGAGGTCTATTGGCGCGCCGGCGGCGTCGTCCAGACGGTGCCGCAGGTGGTGCTGGCCAATGCGCCCGGCTGGACCGCCAACGACTTCGGCAGCGGCGTCGCCTGGGTCGCGGTCTGCTACAAGGCGGACAAGGCCGATGCGAAGAACCCGGTCTGGCCCGGTGGCCGGCCCGGCTTCAGCTGGGTGGTGCGCGGCAAGCGCTGCTACCAGGCGCGCAAGGACTCGACCGCCGGCGGCTCGGGCACGCATCGCTGGTCCGATCCCTCGACCTGGGAGTGGACCGACAATCCGATCGACTGCCGCCACAATTGGGTGCGGGGCATCTATGCCGGCGACCGGGTCGGCGATCCCGACATGCTGCTGGTCGGGCGCGGTCTGTCGGCCGAGGAAGCGCCGCCCGCCAACGTCTTCGGCCCGGCGAATGTCTGCGACGAGCAGGTCGCGCTCGATGCCGGCGGCAGCGAGAAGCGCTATCGGCTGAACGGCCTGGTCCGCGCCGACGAGACCTATATCGAGGTGGAGGACCATTTCGCGGCCGCCTGCGCCGGCGTGATCCTCCAGCCCGAGGGCGCGGTGGAGATCGAGCCGGGCCAGGCCAAGGCGCCGTCCTTCTTCTTCTCGGACGAGGATCTGCTGGTCGGTAGCAGCGTCGAATATTCCGACGAGCTGTCCGAGGCGGACAATGGCTGGGTGAACACCGTCGCCCCGCGCTATGTCGAGCCCAAGCTGAAATATGCCGATCACGCCGCGCCGATCCGGCGGGTGGTGGCCGACGTGCTGGCGGATGGCGGCCCTCGCGAGCAGCCGCTGTCGCTGACCATGGTCACCTCCTCGACCCAGGCCGGCCGGGTCGGCGAGATCGCGCGGCGCATGGGGCGCCTGCGCCGGCGCGGCAAGGTGACGCTCGGGCCCGCCTTCGCCGAGGTGGAGGAGGGCGATTGGGGCGTCTGGACGTCCGAGCGCTATCTGAAGGGCAAGAGCGTCCTCTTCCGGGTCGAGGCCTATGCGCTCGACGAGAAGTGGCACAACACGCTGACGCTGCGCGAGATCAGCCGGGACGTCTATGCGAAGGACGCGGATGCCGCCTCGACCGCGGTGGCGATCCGGCAGGACGCGCCGTCGATCGGTGCGCCGGGGGCCACCGCCTGGACGGCCGCCCCGATCGTCACCGGATCGAACGGCCGCTCGATGCCCGCGATCGCCGTCACCGGACAGGTCGACAGCGATTATGCCGAGCTGGTCCGCTTCGAATATTGCGTCGCCGATGCGGGCGGCCCGCCCGCCAATGCGCGCTGGATCGAAGCGGGTTTTGCCGGGCCCGATGCCCGGCGTTTCGAGATCACCGGCGTCGCCGCCAGCACCGGCTATGCGGTGGCGGTATCCTATGTCGTCGGGCGCGTGCCTGGTGCCCGCCGGGTGCTGCCGACCGTCACCACCATGGCCGCCTCGGTCGGGTGGACCGATATTGCCGACACGAACGGCACCCGCCCTGAGAACAATGCCACCAACAGCCGCGATCCCGACAGCCCGTTCGGCACCGGCACGGTAGGGGGCACGGTCAAGCGCATCGCCGAGATCGGCGATCTGATGGACAAGGTCCGGCAGGAGGTGAGCGGTGCCGATGGCTTGACCCAGGCGGCGATCGCGGCGCGCGATGCCGCCCGGGTTGCAGCCACCAACGCGGCGACCGCGCGCGACGATTCACGAACGGCCCGCGACGCTGCGCAGAAGGCCAGCGGCGATGCGCTGGCGTCGGCCGGGGCGGCGGCCGGGTCGGCCGGGGCGGCCGAGAGGCAGGCGACGATCGCCACCACCAAGGCGACCACCGCGACCGAGCAAGCCTCGATCGCATCGGCGCAGGCGACGCTCGCGACCACCAAGGCCGGCGATGCCTCGACCAGCGCCAGCAGCGCCGCGACCAGCGAGCGGGCCGCGAGTGGATCGGCGACGGCTGCGGCGACGCAGGCGCGCGTCGCCGCCCAATCGTCGCAAGCCGCAGCGACCCGCAGCCTAGTCACCAAAGGGGATTTTGCCGACGGCGATGCCGGCCGCTGGCGCTTCTCGTTCGGGCAGAATGGCCAGATTGACAGCTATCTGTTGCAGCCTGCCGCTCACGGTCAGCCGGTGCCGCCCAATGGCAGCGCCTTCGTCCTACATCTGCGCGGCGCGCGCGACAGTTTCGAGGGCACGCTTGACAAGGCCGATCCGGTCAATGGCGGCTGGATCAGGGGCGCATGGGGTGGACGCAAGCTGCGCTTCACCGGCCTGGCCTCCGGCCAGTACAGCGCCTTCGACGGCAATGTCGGCGTGTTCGCCGATGGTCCGAACGGTCAGCGTTACTACATGCACGGCCGCGCCTGCCGTGCCGGCGTGGCCGGATATGAGCCGTTCGACTTCGTGCTGGAGATGCCGGCGGGGACGACCGAAATCATTCCGTGGGTCCAGAACCCCAGCGCCAATGGCGATCTGACCGCGCAGGTGCGTCTCGCCAGCTTTCGGATCGAGGATGTCACCGACCGCGCCGCGACCGAGGCGGCCGCCAGCGCGGCTGCGGAGAGCGCATCGTCCGCCGCGACCAGCAAGACGGCCGCCGGCGAGCGTGCGAGCGCGGCCGAGAGCGCGCGTACCGAGGCGATCACCGCTGCCGGCAAGGCGGCGACCTATCGCGATCAGGCGTCGACCAGCGCCACCGGTGCTTCCGGCTCCGCCGTCCTGGCATCGATCGCGGCGACGGTGGCGGCATCCAGCGCGACGGGCAATCTGGTAAAGCACGGCGACTTTTCGGACGGCAGTTCCGGCTATTGGCCCATCGGCCCTTACGAGACGCGGATGATCCGTCCGCGTGACTATGGGCACACGCCCCCGCCCGGGCAGGATTGGGTCTATCTCGTGCGCGGCTTTCGCGACGTGCTGGAAGAGCATGGGTGGAACGGCGGCGCCGGCAACGGCCCGCGCGATGGCGGCCGCATCGCCGGCGATTGGGGCGGCCGGATCATCCGTGTCGAGGCCTTGGCATCGGCCGAGTTCAGCCCCCATGATGCGGCCTGCGGCTATTTCGGCTACGGGGCGGACGGCTCTGTCCTGCAATTTGGCGGCGTGATCGCGGCGCGCGCGGGTGTCGCCGGGTATTCGTCGGTAAAGTCGGACCTGGTCGTGTCGGCGGGCGTCGTCAAAATCGTGCCCTGGCTGCAAAACAACGGCCCGCCCGGGTTCGAGACGCAAGAGGGTCGGTGGGCGCGCTTCTCCTTGCGCGACGTGACGGAAGAGGTCCGCGCCGGGCAGTCCGCCAGCGCCGCAGCGGGATCGGCCACCACGGCCGGCACCCGGGCCGATGATGCCGGGCGATCGGCAACGGCCGCCCAGACCGCCTACACGAATGCGGAGGCCTCCAACCGGGGCGCGGCGACTTCGGCACAGTCGGCCGCAGGATCGGCGTCGAGCGCCAGCCGGGACGCGAGCTCTGCGTTATCCTATTCGGAACAGGCCGCGAGATACTCGTCGTCCGCCAACACGGCCTCTGCAAACGCCAAGTCCCATTACGAGGCGACGGTCGGCGCGACCGGGTCGCTATCGGAGAAGGTCGACACGCTACGGTCTGAGTATAATCAGACGGCGGCTGATCTGCGCACCGTCAGCTCGGTCGCCTCCGATGCCTATGGCCGCAGTCGTGCCTTTCTCCAGCAGAAGGCGGTCGCCGGCAACAATCGCGCGCAACTGACTTTCTATGCCGACAGCAACGGTGGCGCGGGTGTCGACCTTGTCGGTGACTTGAGCGTCAGCGGAGACGTGGTGATCGGGGGCACGCTACGGGCGCGCGCGTTCGATAAATCGTCCATGTCGCGTGACGGTCGCACGACCTGGTCCGGCTCGACGACGCCAGCCGGCGGCCAGGAGATCCAGCTTCCGGGCCTCGGCCTGCCGTCGGTCCCGCCGGTGGGGCGCTTCCTCTATGAATTTTCGAGCGCCGTATCGACCAATGCCGGGCAACGGCAGGTGTCCACGCGCAATAACAAGCCTGCCTATCTCGACTTCCAGGCGGACGGCGGCCTTCGGGTGCGGGCGATCGATGGCCAGGGCAACCAGTATTCGCCACGGATGGCCGGCACTTCCACCGAATTGATCCGGGCGGCTACCGACTTCACTCCTAATTTCGCGGTCTGGGTGTTCGCTGGAAATTACGACACCGGCTGGATCGACGACGGCGACTATTACCGGCGCGTGATGAGCGCGACCTACACGGTCACCAGCTACGACCTGCGCGTGCTGTGGCTGGCAATCTAAGGAGGTCCCGATGGAGCATTGGATCATCTATGACGTGGCGACGGGCGCGCCAATCTGCCCTGGCAGCGGCTTGCCCGGAACGGCCGTTTATCAATCGCTGCTGGCGGGCACCGCGCTGATGGTGGTGCCGCCGCAGGTGATGACCAGCGACTGGCCCAACCTGAATTTCCCCGTGCTGCGCGCGCATTGTGCCGCCGGCATCGATGCCGAGGCGGAGAAGGTGCGCGGCCGCTTCCTGACGGACGGCAGCGGACAGGCGATGACCTATCAGCGCAAGGAGGCCGAGGCGCGCGCCTGGACCGTCGATCAGAAGGCCGCCACGCCCTTCCTGTCGGCCG
Organism: Sphingomonas sp. SORGH_AS_0438; assembly: GCF_031453475.1. Classification (NCBI taxonomy): domain Bacteria; kingdom Pseudomonadati; phylum Pseudomonadota; class Alphaproteobacteria; order Sphingomonadales; family Sphingomonadaceae; genus Sphingomonas; species Sphingomonas sp. SORGH_AS_0438. Next base: position 3,676,881 of record NZ_JAVIZS010000001.1, on the reverse strand, counting down.
AGGCGAAAGCGCGTGGAATAGCGATCGCCGATCTGGCGGCCGAGGTGATCGCGCTGGCGGATACCTGGGTGCGGATCGGGTCGGCGATCGAGGGCCTGCGGATGGGCGCGAAGGCGGCGCTCGCCAAGGCAACCACCCTGCGCGACATCGTCGCTGCGATCGCGGTCGACTGGTCGGCGGTCAGCCATGCGTGACCGGGGCCGGGCGGGCCTCCGGCAAATCCTGATCGCGATCGACCAGCTTGCCTATGTGCTGATCGCGGTGCCGATCTACATCATCGCCGGCGGACCTTGCCCCTCGGCCGACGAGACCATTTCCAGCCGCGTCGGTCGCGCCGCCATGACGGGCCATCGCTGGGGCCTGATCCTGGAGGCGGTGATCGACCGTCTCTTCCGCCTCCTCGGCGAAGCACCCGGCCATTGCCGGCGCAATATCGAAGCCGGCTTCGGCCGCGACACGCCCACTTCCTGAAGGGACCCATATGGCCTCCGCACCACCGCCGGGCGCGCCTGCGCCTGCACGCCTGAGCCTCAAGGACCTGCTGACGCTGGCCTGCACCGTCGTGGCTGCGGCGGCCGTGGTCTTCGGCGTCATCCGGGGCGACGGGCAGCGCGAGCAGCGCCTGCTCCAGGTCGAGACCGACGTGCGCCAGCTCCAGCAGCGCGACGATCGCCGCCAGGACCTGCTGAACGCGATCGATGTCCGCACCGCCCGGATCGAGGCGACGCTCCAGATGATGACCAAGGGCGCCGCGCGATGAGCCAGCTCCCCGCGATCCTGGTCGTCGTCTGCCTGGCGCTCCAGGCCGCGCCGGCATGGCCGGTGATCGTGGCGCGCCTGCGCGCGCTCCGCCGCGTCGCCCGGCCGGACTGATTCCTGGCCCCACGGGGGCACCACCGGAGATTTCACCCATGACCCGTATCGACTGGCGCGAGGCTTCGCGCTGGTGGTCCGTGCGCGTGTCCGCGCTCGGCTCCATCCTCTATGCCGCCATGATCCTGATGCCGGACCAGCTTCTGGCCTTGTGGAATATGATGCCGAGCGAAGTCCGCGCCGCACTGCCGGCGCGGGCCGGCGATTGGCTGGGCATGATCCTGTTCATCATGGTCATCATCGTGCGCCTGCTGCCGCAGCGTCCAGCAACGCCGCCCGCCGGCCCAGCCGTCATGCACTCGACGAGCAAGGGCATTACGATCGCCGGCGATGCGATGATCCGGGGGTCGGTCAGCGTCTTGGGCGACAAGGCCGGTAAGGTCGCGCCTCGCACCGCTGCCCGCACGGCGGCGATCGCGGCGGCCCTGGCGCTGGCGATCGTCGGGCTGAAGGCGGACGAGGGCAAGCGCAACACCAGCTATGTCGACATCGCCGGCGTTGCGACGGCCTGTTACGGCCATACCGGGCCGGACGTGAAGCCGGGCCAGGTGCGCACCGACGCGCAGTGCGAGACGCTGCTGCGCGAGGACGCGCGGGCGCATATGGCGGGGGCGCTGGCCTGCTCGCCCATGCTGGCGGATCATCCGAACCAACTCGCCGCAGTGACGCGGCTGACCTTCAACATCGGCGTCACCGGCTATTGCCGCTCCAGCATCGCGCGCCACTTCGCGGCCGGGCGCTGGCGGCCGGGCTGCGACCGCTTCCTCGCCTTCCGCTATGCCGGCGGGCGCGAGGTGCGCGGGCTGCTGCTGCGCCGCCAGCGCGAGCGTGCGCTGTGCCTGACGGGCCTGCCGGCATGACGCCGCTCGGCACCCTCCAGCGCGCTATCGGGGGCGGCCTGATCGTCGCCCTGGCGATCGTCGCGGCCTGGGGTCTGCGGGTCGACCAGCTCCGCGCCGGCTACCGCGCCCAGCTCGATCGGATTTCGATCGCGATTGGCGACGTGACCGGCCGTCGCCCCAAGGCGGCCGACATGCCGGTGACCATCGCGGCCATCGGCATCGTCCGCGACCGCTACCGGCTCCAGCGGGATGAGGCGCGCGGCCTGGTCGACCGCCAGTCCGGGTCGATCCGGGCGCTGGCGGACGAGGGCCAGCGCCAGGCTGCGATCGGCGCGCGCAATCGCGAGCTCGCGCTATCGGCACTTCGGGAACGCGACGTCTGGATCGCACGCGCGGAAGCCGCCGAGACGCGCACCGCCCGGCGCAGTGCCGAGGCGGAGGCGGCCGAGTGCGAGCGGGTCGCGGACGCGCTCTACCGCGACGGCTTCTGAGGGGAGACAGCATGATCCGCACCATCCTGGCACTGGCGATCGCCTGCGGCCTTTCCGCCTGTGCCGCGCAGCTGCCCGCGCCCGCGCCCGAGCCCTCCATCGTCTATCGCGACGCGGCCGTCGCCGTCCCGGTCAGCTGTGTCGTCGACCGGCCCGCGCCGGTCGTGCCGCTGCGCGAGCGCGTCGCCCCGGCCGAGTGGCGCACCCGCGCGCCTGGCGCGAAGGTCCAGGCGATCGCCGCCCAGGCCGGCCGCCGTATGAGCCACCAGACCCTGTCCGACGCCGCGACGTCGGGCTGCACCGACCGCTGACAAGGAACACGGCCGGCTACGGCTATGTCGCCGGCCGAGGTGTCGGGCGGCTGGCGGTCTGATCGTCCTTGCGACCGGCTTTCCGCATCCGCGCGATCGCGTCCTCGATCTCCCGCGTCTCGGGCAGGCGGACCATTCGCCGGATCTTTCGATAGCAGGCGGTGGCCATCGTCGATCGGACATAGCCGTCGAAGTGGCGCTCCGTGTCCAGGCCGCGCATCATCTCGCGCCACAGCTCGTCGAAGGGCTCGCGTGTCTTGGGACCGACGCCCGGATCGTCCCCCGCGATCGTGTAGAGATAGGCGAGCGCCAGGCGCAGCGGATACTCAGGCGGCCGGAACAGCACCCTGTTGCCGCACCGGTCGAGATACTCCTCCACGACACAGGCGGCGATCATCGCAAGTCGATCGGCCATGCCGGCATCGTAATGTTCTCTATACGTTCCGGCAAGGCTGGCGGCTATGCACACCGGTTGGATGATGACATAGGAGCGGTCCCGATCGATCCTAGCCGTGACGTCGGGGCCGCGCGCGCGGTTGAAACTCGGGATCGCCGGTTCGCCGGGTGGCCCGAGAAATAAAAGACCCTTCGGGGAAATACTTGGGGCGCAGTCTCCCCGAGTTCCTGCGCGGCTAGCCACCCGGTCCGTCCGGGTGGTTGGTCGCGCAGCGACGCTCAGACCACCGCCGGCACCCGCTCGATTGTCGCCTTATACGTCTCGCGCTTCTCCCGGTCTTTGGCGAGATCGTAGGCGTGCTGGTAAGCGATCAACAGGTCGGCCACCTCGTCCCGCATCAGAGCGCCCAGCTTGTACGCCAGATCGCGCGACACATCGTATTTTCCGGCGAGCGTATTGTGGAAGCCGGCACGGTCCACACCCAAGCGCCGCGCCGCCTCCGTGACGCTCAGGCCAAATTCGGGGAGCAGGACTTCCTTGATGAACGTGCCGGGGTGCCGATCGATCGGCGGCACCGCACTGACGATCATCTCGGCGGCCTTCTCGATTTTATACTGCGCGTCGTTCCGTTTCGTCATGCCTCAATCCTCCACCCTAGCAGGTATAGAGCTTTACTCTACAGGTTGCAACGAAAATTGTAGAGTAAAACACTACAAGAGCGGGGGGCGCCGCCCCCCGCGCCGTGGCTCAGTGGTAATCCTCATAGTCGAGCACCGAGACGATCTGGGCCACCTGATCGACCATGAAGGTCAGGCGGTAGTTCCGGGTGACGGTCAGGCTCCACTTGCCCGGCTGCCCCGGGGTCAGTTCATGGGCCTTCCACGAGGGCACCGCGAGCAACTGGAGCGGGCTGGTCATCACCATGATCGCTGTGATCATCTCCGCAATCTTGCGCGTCTCCAAGGCGTCGAGGCCCTTCACCGAGGTGCGATTGGGGTTCTCCACCAAGGCCCTGATCCGCTTGTCCCGAACCGAAACGATCTGCATGTTATCCTCCGTTGCTGTTGAGCGATACTCTACATCATTGGCGTCCCCCGTCAACGAAAATGTAGAGTGGCACTCTACGCGTTTCACTTGCTTGTTGTAGAGCGTAGCTCTACATATTGGTCATTGGAAACGGAGACGCGACAATGACCATGCTGAAGATCACCAGCCGCCAAGGCACCACCGAGGAAGAGTTCTCGCCCGCCGAGCTGGCCCACTGGTTCACCCCCGCCGAGCGCGCCGAGCTGGAGCGCACCGGGAAGCTCCGCCACGGTCGCGGCCTTCATGCTCGGCAGATCGAGGTCATCTCCGGCGCGAAGCCGAATGCGGCCGATATCGGCGCGCGGGTCGGCGGCATCTATCACCTCCTGACCACCGAGCCGAATGGCCAGCAGAATGTGAACCGGTACAACGAGGCCGAAATGGCCGAGTGCTTCAACCCGGCCCAGCGCCGCCAGCTCGCCAGCGGGCAAGTGCTGACGATCGCCCGGACCAGCTACGTCGACATGGTGCTCGCCGCGCGGCGGACCATGGCCGCCTGACCGGCCGGCGGGGCTGACCAGGCCCCGCCACCCAACTGAGATCCTGCCGCCCGCCGGGCGGCCGGCCGCGCCGATCGCACCGATCGGCACCACCCCGCGCGCCTAGCCGAGCGCTCCCTCCTGAAGGAACGAGCCACGCCAGCATGACCGCGACCACTACCGTTTCCGCCAATCCTCCCGCCCCGTATCTCGGGGGCAAGCGCAACCTCGCCCGGCGCATCTGCGCGCTGATCGATGCGACGCCGCACCGCACCTATGTCGAGCCTTTCGTGGGCATGGGCGGCGTCTTTCTGCGCCGCCCCAAGCCCGCTCCGGTCGAGGTGATCAATGACCTGTCGGGCGATGTCGCCAATCTCTTCCGCGTCATCCGGCGCCATTACGAGCCGTTCGTCGACGAGCTGCGGTGGCTGCTGGCCAGTCGGGCGGAATTCGACCGCCAGAATGCCCTAGACCCGCGCCTGATGACCGACATCGAGCGTGCCGTCCGCTTCCTGTATCTCCAGCGGCTGGCGTTCGGCGGCAAGGTTCAGGGCCGTACCTTCGGCGTTCGCCGTGACCAGGACAGCCGCATCAATCTCGGCCGGCTTCGCGCGGACCTGAAGGCGCTGCGCGATCGCCTCTCGCCGGTCACGATCGAGCAGCTCGATTATGCCGACGTGATCCGGCGCTATGACTCGCCGCAGGCGCTTTTCTTCCTTGATCCGCCCTACGACGAAACGACCGGGTACGGAGTCGATTTCGGCCGATCGCACTATGAGGCGATGGCCGAACAGCTCGCCCACATCCGAGGGCAATTCATCATGTCGATCAACGACACGCCCTTCATCAAGGCGACCTTTGCGCGTTTCCGGATCGACGAGGTGGAAACGACCTGGACGGTCTCCTCCGCTTCCGCGCATCGCGCCAAGAAAGTGACCGAGCTGATCATCCGCAGTGCGGCACGGTAAATGAACGCCTGATGACGAGCCGGTCCTAGTCTGACGGGGTACGGCGGGGGTACGTCTCCCCGGCGGGCCCACCGCGATCGGCGGTAAACCGCCACTTTCGAGAATGCGCGGCGGAGGGTTTCTCCGCCGCGCATAACCGTAATCGGCGTAAGCGGAACTTGCGCGACTATTAGCTTAGCGGATGAACGTCAGTGGTTTGACACTGGCATCAGGTTGCAAGCTACATTCGGGTTCTTGCCCAACGCACACACCTTTGCTCTATGAGAGACGTTTGCAAGCACCGTCCGGGACTTTGGCCGTAAAGAGATATTCTCGGTGCGCGATCCATCAACGATGGTGAAGCGACACAACCCACGGCTGGCGTGATCACACATGACCGTTAGTTTGTGGCTGGCATCGTCGTAAGAGGTGCTCGTAGTCAAAGTCTCGGGCGGAATCGTTACTACCTTTTTCACCCCTGAAATTGTCGGGCCGCTCACTACCGCCGCAAAAGCGAGCAACAATCCAAAAGGTGCGGTGATAGGCATAATTCCCCCATGCATCTGACAAGGTCGACTGTACGCAACAGTTTAGCAGGATCGCGGATGCCTGCAATCGAGGCATATCAACAGTAAGGCATGCCTCGTTTCAGGGGTAGATTGATCCAGGGGTAGCGCGGGAGTGCGTCAGTGCAACGGAGGGTGTCTTCGCCGCCGTAATAGCATCGACCTTACCGAGCGTTTACAGCGGCAGCGACGGTCGTATGGGACATGCGTGCCCGACGACGCTCAAGTTCTTGCCACTTGGAAACCTGTCCGCGGTTCTTGGCGACTGCAATCTGTTCCTGCGTGCGCTTCTTTTCCAAGACACCTAAGCCGACGGAGCCACCCAACGCGATCGCTGCGCAGCCTATCGTCATGACTCCCATGATGCGGCGCTCTTTGCTGGTTCCACTCATCACCATCTCCTTGCCGCTGATGTCCGAGCCTGCAGTGTGTTTGCGCATCGTTCAGGGACAGTCGATCCCGCGCGACACCCACAATCGGTTTCATTGTTGGTGACGCAACCCACGTAGGACGCTTTGGTTCAGCCGCGTCGCTGCATGTGTACATTCGTGCTTTCGGGCGGAAAACGTCGTGGGATCACCCACCGCGCCCGGTGCCACTTCGTGCTTTCGAGTAGGAATTCGTCGGTGGGCGGCGCCACCCACCGACAATGAAAGGGGCCGGTAAGGTGGCCCTGTAACCGCCGGCCTGGGGCCTCGCGAGCGAACCAGGACGTGTCTCGGCCCCAGCGCTCCGCTGGGTATGCCGCCAGCCTAGTGCGCCGCGATCGGCGCGCCCATCCCATGAGGTATCGATGCTGACCATCGCGGCCGTGAAGGCAGCGCGGACGAAGCCGCGCGCCTACAAGATCTATGACGAGCGCGGGCTGTTCCTGTTCGTCAGCCCGACCGGTCTCAAATCCTATCGGCTGCGCTTTCGCTTCGGCGGCAAGGAGCAGCTGCTCGTCATCGGCAGCCATCCCGAGGTGACGCTGGACCAGGCGCGCGATCGGCGCGATTCGGCGCATGAGCAGATCGCGCGTGGCGAGGACCCGCGCGCGGCCGATCGCACGTCGCCCGGCGCCCGGACCTTCGACCAGGCGGCGCGCGCCTGGCACGCGCTGCGCGTGCCGGACTGGACGCCGATCCATGCCGGCGACGTGCTGGTGAGCCTGGAGCGCGACGCCTTCCCGGCGATCGGCGCGCTGCCGCTCGGCGAGGTGACGCGGCCGCAGGTCCTGGCGCTGCTCCGCGCGATCGAGGCGCGCGGCGCGAAGGAGACGGCGCGCCGCATCCAGCAGCGGATCTCCTGCGTCTTCAAGCTGGCGATGTCCGAGGGCTGGTGCGACATCAACCCGGCCGGCGAGGTGACGGAGGGCCTCGCCAAGGCGCGCGCGGGCGGCCGCCACCCGGCGATCGTCGACGCGGCCGAGCTGCGCGACCTGCTCGCGGCCGTCGACGCGCTGCGCGCCGCGCCCGTCGTCGTGCTGGCGTCGCGATTCCTGGCGCTGACCGCCGTCCGCCTCGGATCGCTGCGCGGCGCGCGCTGGGACGAGATCGAGGATCTCGACGGCGCCGAGCCGATCTGGCGCGTGCCGGCGGCGCGGATGAAGCTCTCGGCCGAGAAGAAGCTCGACCCGGCGAACGATCACCTGGTCCCGCTGTCGCCGGCGGCCGTCGCGGTGCTGCGGCGTGTTCGTGCTATCGCGGACGCTTCGCCGCTGATCTTCCCGGCTGGCGGCGGCACCGCGCCGATCGCCGAGCGCGCGATCGGCGACCTGTACCACCGCGCTGGCTATGCCGGTCGGCACGTTCCGCATGGCTGGCGGGCGAGCTTCTCGACGATTCTGAACGAGCAGATGCCGGACCAGCGCGGCACGATCGACCGGGCGCTCGGCCATGCCGGCGGCGGGAAGGAAGCGGCCGAGCTGAAGATCAATGTGGCGGTGGAGGGCGCGTACAACCGCTCCACGCACCTCGGCCCGCGTCGGGCGTTGTTCGATGCCTGGGCCGCGCTCCTGATCGACGGTACGGCAGACGCGACGCCGAAGTGAAATTGGCGCGGTTCCTGCTCGTCCCCCCCAGGCAGCCCGGGGCGGCGCAAGCCGCCACGCACCGACCGCCGCGTCTAAGCGGTCGGGCCGATGGGGCGGTCCATTGCGGACAGGGGGACTATCAAACTGCCGTCGCGTAGCGACTCCACTCGACCCGTAGATGATGAATCTATCGGCGGTTCAGGGCCAGATTGTTACTCGCGATCTGGGCATCGAGCCGATCGCCGAACGCGGCGACGGCCGCAGCGAGAGGACCAGGCGGCAGCGTCTGTCGCGCCAGTTCCCGGCACGTCAGGCCATCGAACATGTGCTGCTGATCCTCCAGGCGGTCCGCCTCGCGCTGGATGTGATCGTCGGGCACCGGGGCCGGTCGTCGCCATCGCGGCAGCAGTTTGACCAGGCGCGCCGGCAGGCTGGTGCGATAGGCGTTGGAGGTCTGCCGGTATTGGGTGGCCCTGCCCTCCCCTTTGACGCGCCGGAACCGTTGCTGACGGATCACCAGGCCCACCGCCTCCAGTGCCTTGAGGGCGCGCCCCACGGTAGCGCGACTGAGGTCCGTTTCCCCCATGATGTGGTCGTAGGTCGGGAAGACCTTGCCGGCGAAGCGCCTGGCGAGGCGCAACAGCACATCGAAAATCTCGACGGCCGATGGCTTCAGGCCCGCGATGGTGCGCTCGGCCCTGGTCAGCTTGCGGCCGTCCTGCCGCGCCATCCGAGCAAGCCGGCGCCCTTCCCGCACCGTCGCCTTCGCGGTGGCGATCATCTGGCGTTGCTCGGCCTCGGTGATCGGGACGAAGAAGGTGTCTTCGAATGTCCCCTCCTCCTTGCTGCCGCGCCGGACGGGTGCACCGGTGCGGTGCTGCGCGCCGGACGTGCGGTGGCACCGGTTAGCCGTGCGCTCGAGCTGCGCGGCGATAAGCGCACCGATCGGCGCGGCTGTGGGGGACGTGGAGAAGGCAAGCGACATCGTGTCGGCTCCCGGCGTGGGAAGTCGATGGGGCGCGCGAAAGCGCCCGCTGAATCGCATGAGCCAGCGCGGCGCTTACGCGAGGTCTGAAGGCGTCGAAGACGCCAGGATGTCGGTGGTGCGTGGCCCGCGACTGCCCGGTGCGACTCCGGTGCAACCCGAAATCGCGGACGGGAATCAAACGTTTTTTGGGAGGGCCTTACGGCATCAGAACGCGGCTAAGTCGCTGAAAAGCAGCTTGGACGCTTCGTTCGTAATGCGGGGGTCACAGGTTCGAGTCCTGTAAGCGGCACCATCACGTCCCCGGAACAAACCTGGAAAACCGCAGAAATCTGCGGTAAACTGCCTCTCGGCGGTCCCGTGAAATCTCATTATGTTCCGCCGTGGCCCACTCAAAAGGGGCCACGAATCATGGGGCGACGAACGTTGCAGAAGGCGTGGCCCCATGCTTACGGTTGTGCAAATCCGGGCGCTGAAACCGGCAGAGCGTCCCTACAAGGTGGCTGATTCGGACGGCCTGTATCTACTGGTGCAGCCATCCGGCGCCCTGCTCTGGCGCTTTCGCTACCGGTGCTGCGGCATCGAGCGCAAATTGTCGCTGGGCAGTTTCCCCGATGTCTCCCTGGTCCAGGCGCGCCGGAAGCGTGACGAGGCCAAGGCCGAACTCGATGACGGGATCGATCCGGTCGAGGAAAAGCGCCAGCGGCGGCTGAAGGCCGAACTGGCGGCGCAGACGACGTTCGCGCTCGTCGCCGGGGAATATATCGAGAAGATGGAGCGTGAGGGCCGTTCCCCCGCCACCATCAAGAAGGCGCGCTGGTTCCTCGAACTCCTCGATGGCATTGCCAAGCGTCCGATTGCAGCTATCACCCCGCATGAGCTTCTCGACGTGCTGAAGCGGGTCGAGCGTCGCGGGCATCATGAGACGGCGCTTCGGCTACGCTCCTTTGCCGGCCGTGTCTTTCGCTATGGTTTCGCGACCCTGCGCACCGAGCGCAATCCAGCCGACATCCTGCGCGGCGCCCTTACCGTTCCCCGGGTCAAGCATCATGCCGCGATCGTCGAGCCCAAGAAGGTCGGCGACCTGCTGCGCGCAATCGACGGGTACACGGGCCGGCCCGAGACCCTGCATACACTCAGGATCGCGCCGCATGTCTTCCTGCGCCCGGGTGGGCTGCGGCAGGCGAAGTGGAGCGAGATCGACTTCGCCGAAAAGGTCTGGCGCGTGCCGGCCGAGCGCATGAAGATGAAGCAGCCGCATGCCGTGCCGTTGTCCCGGCAGGTGCTGTTCCTGTTGCAGGATCTACGGTCGCTGGCGCGGGACAGCGAATTCCTCTTCCCGGCGCTTCATACCACCAAGCGATGTATCTCCGATAACACGCTGAACGTCGCGCTGCGCCGCCTTGGGTTCGAGAACGACGAGATGACCAGCCACGGCTTCCGCGCCATGGCCAGCACGCTCCTCAACGAGTCAGGGCTGTGGCATCCCGATGCCATCGAGCGCGCGCTGGCCCATGGCGAGAAGGACAAGGTGCGCGCCGCCTATCATCGCGGCGCGCACTGGGCCGAACGGGTGCGCATGGCGCAGTGGTGGTCGGATTATCTCGACCAACTCCGGATCGGCGGTGCCGTCATCAAGGGCAAGTTTCGCAAGCGGGCGTAGGACTTGCGACGCCTGCCAGATGATGGTGCTGTTATTCGGCAAGATGGTCAGAAGTAGGATTGCGCATCCACTCATCCACGGCCGACGCACGCCAGCCAACGCAGCGGGTACTGAGTTGAACGTTCGTCGGAAAGGTGCCGTTCGCCATCTTGCGGTAGAGGGTGGAACGGCGAAGTCCCGTCTGAGCGAGGACGGCGTTCAGACGGAGGAAGCGGTCAGGGTTAGCGGACATGGACGTCACCTTTCGGTTGTTGCGGTTGGGAAGCCGATAAGGTCCTGCTTTCGCTTGAAGGGAAGTAGAGCCTCCCTGAGGTCCCGGCGGTGCTCTAAAGGGACATTCGTAACCGCCTCTCGCGATGCTGCAGGAACGGCATCTACGCCGCTGGTGTGATGCCAAGCCGCTCTGTCTGAGCCCGTACTGTTTTGAGCCCTACAGGCAAAGAATGCGCGAGTGTCGCACCATCCGGCGCCGCACTGGTAGTTGCTACCAGGCCACGCGAGGGGGGCAGGCCGGGCGGGCGAACGTCGAAAAGCACGCGTTAGCGGAGAAGATGGCATGCGCTCATTTGGTGGTGCCGATAAGAACGGCTCCTACCCGCTTTTGGCGGCAGCATTGCCGACGCCCCGGCATAGCCCAAGGTTTGCAGCTCTGTATAAATCCGTAATATTCCCTACGGGGTATAAACCCGAAATATGCCCTGCATGGTATATGGCGGCTTTATCCCTGAACGGTATGCCGTCGTTGAAAGGCGTTCGGATGGCGCACATTGCACGCTCTCCAAACAGCTCGGTGCGCTCATCCATAACGTGCGGATCCAGCGCAACCTCACCCAGCAAGCATTGGCCGCCTCGGTCGGAACAGGGCAGAAGACCATCTCCCGCATTGAAGGCGGGCAGACCGGTACGAAGCTGGACACCCTGTTTCGTGTCCTAGCAGCGCTCGACCTCGACATGCAGATCGCGCCGCGCAGCAAGGGCGGAGCCAACCTGAGCGAAATCTTCTGACGATCGCACGCCGCAAGATCTACAATACGCCTGCCCATTCGATCATCGTGAACTGCGTGCCAGTTCGTCCAGCTCGATCCCATCAAGGTCGTCGCCCTTGATCCCGAAGGTCCTGTTAAGAATGACACGCCGTCCCCACGCGTCAGGGGCGCCGTCGCGGATCGCGCTTGCCATCGCGAGAGTGCCGAGGGGCGCGATGGGTTCGCCCACGAGCGGGAGTTCCGGCAGATAGAGCGGGATGGCGTCGGTCCGTTCGCGGTACGAACGGCCATAGATGAACTGAATGCGCTCGCCATCGGATACCAGCCGGCCGGCAACGACCGGCGTCGTGGCTTCGGGCAGCCAGGTCCAGACAAAGGCCTCGCGCGGATGGGGCAGCCTAGAAGTCATCGCTGATGCTCAATGGCTTCGGCCGCACGCGGCGAGGAAGCAGTGCGAGGCGCTTGCCCGCTTCGTCGAGCCGCATCGACACCCCCTGTGCATCCTCTTCGAACAGCGGAATGCCGAGGATGGCACAAGCCTCGAAGGCAAGTCCCAGCTCGACTTTTGGATCACCCTTTTCCAGCCGATGCAAGGTGCTGCGGTCGACACCGAGCCGGTCCGCCATGTCTTGCGCGGTCATCCTGCGCGCCTTGCGTTCAAGCTGCACCAGCATGCCGAGGAGCTCTACCGCTGCCATCGTATACCGCGCATAACTGCGCTTTTTTGAAGCAGGCATCTGTGGCACCCAACCAGCATCAAGCGGCTTTACGCCGGATGCATCCAGCACATGCATCCTCGAATGCAAGTTGTCAATGGACATGCTGTATGCATCAATCATTAGCGTGGTTATCGATGCATGCATCCACCAAAACATCCTGTCCTTGACTGCTCGTCTGTTACCGGCAGGTAGGTCCGAGGCGATCGATTTTTGCAATTATCGCGCATCTGAGATGCACCATAATTTAGGACCGAGGCAGCCTGGCTATGACCGCAGCAGGCGTCGCGTGATCCTGCATCGCTAGAGTGATGCTCCGACAGGTTCCGGCTGAGGGGCATTCGCCATAAGGTCGGCCGCCCAACCGAGACCGGCATCGCGCAGGAAGGCTTCGGCGAAGCCATCGCGGCCATGTTCGGCGAGCATGGCGTCGATCCGCTTCTGCGTCGCCGGGCCCGACGCGCCGCACAGCGCCAGCGCAACGGGACCAAGCCCCAGTTCGAACAGCCGGTTCCCGCGCGCAGACTGCAGGTAATAATGGCGCTTGCGGCCCTCGTCGCCGGACGCCGCGCGCCGCCGCTCAAGGGGCGCTTCGATGCTGCGGGCGCGCTGGCACGCGTGCTCGCCGGGTCGGGCCTGCGGGCCGAGCCGATCAACCAGGGATTCGTGGTTCGGCCGCAAGTCCGGGCCGAGGCGGAGCGGTCCACGGATACGGAGATCGTGGTCACCGGAAGCCGCATTCGCGGCGCACCGGTCGCCTCGACGCTGATCGTCCGCACCGCCGATACGATCCGCAGCGAAGGCCAAGCGACGCTGGCCGAGGTCATCCGGACCATCCCGCAGAATTTCGGCGGTGGCCAGAACCCCGGCATCGGTACCAATGTGCCGGCGAGGAGCGGGGTCAATGTGGGGAGCGGATCGTCGCTCAACCTGCGCGGCCTGGGCAGCGACGCGACGCTCACGCTACTCAATGGCCGGCGGCTAGCTTACAGCGCCTCGCGGCAAAGCGTCGATGTTTCCGCGATCCCGGTGAACGCGGTCGAGCGGATCGAGATCGTCGCGGACGGCGCCTCCGCGCTGTACGGATCGGATGCGATCGCCGGCGTGGCCAACATCCGACTCCGGCGCGATGCCCAGGGGCTGACCACGAGCGCGCGCTTGGGCGCCTCGACCGACGGCGGCAATGCCGAGCAGGTCTACGGCGTCTTGGCGGGAAAGCGATGGTCGGGCGGCGGCATGCTGCTCGCCTATGAGTTCGGGCACAGCACCGCCATCCGCGCCGTCGACCGCGACTATGCCCGCGAACGGGTCGGGCTCGATCTCTACCCAGCGCTCCGGCGGCACAGCGTAGTACTGTCCGGCCATCAGGGTCTCGCCGACACTGTCGAGCTTTCGCTCGACCTGCTCTACAACAATCGCCGCAGCTTCTCCCAGTTTCCGTTGAGCGCCGCCGGGGTGACGCCGTTTCGACACGCCGAGCAGCCCTTCGACAGCGACTCGGCCGCGATCGCGCCGGCGCTGCGCTGGTCTCCCGGCGCGTGGCGCTTCGAACTCGCGGGCAGCGCGGGCCGGGACCGGGTCCATTATGCTACCAACCAGTTCACCGGCACCCAGCTGACCAGCCGGACCTTCGGCTGCTATTGCAACGATGCCCATAGCGTCGAGCTCGCGGCCGACGGCCCGCTCTTCGCCTTGCCCGGCGGTCCCGCCAAGATCGCGCTAAGCGTCGGCTATCGTGATAACCGGCTCGTCAGCCAGCGCGGCGACAACATTGCGCAGGACGTCGATGCGCACCAGGACAGCCGCTACGCCTATGCCGAGGCCAGCCTGCCGCTCGTCGGCCCCGCCCAGGCGATCCCGGCCGTCCATCGCCTCGATGCCAGCCTGGCCCTTCGCCATGAAGATTATCCCGGCATCGATGCGGTCACCACGCCCAAGCTCGGCCTGGTCTACGCACCGACGCCCGATGTCGCGGTAAAGGCGAGCTGGGGCCGGTCCTTCCGTGCGCCGACCCTCCTCCAGCGCTACCAGCCGCTGGTGGTCGCCGCCCTTCCAGCCACCGTGTTCGGCGGGACCGGCCTGGCGCCCGGGGCCGCCGCCCTGCTCTTGTCCGGGGGACGCGATACCCTGCAGCCCGAGCGTGCCCGCAGCTGGTCGACGACGCTGGCCCTCCATCCCCGCGCGATCGACGGGCTGAGCGTCGAGATCAGCTATTTCGAGACACTCTATCGGGATCGCATCGTGGCACCGGTCACCTTCATCGCCCGTGCGCTCGCCGATCCCGCCTATGCCGACCAAGTGCTGCGCTCCCCCAGCCTTGCGACCCTCGAAACCCTGCGTCTCGGGGCGGGGCAGTTCCTCAACGCCACCGGTCGCACCTATGACCCTACGAGCGTGGTCGCGGTCATCGACAACGCCAACCGCAATGCCGGCCGGCAGCGCGTACGGGGCCTCGACATGCTGGCCCGCCTTGATCGCCGTCTCGGCGCCGGGCAGATCAACGCCACCCTTTCCGGCGCCTATCTGCAAAGCGGCCAGCAACTGACGCCAGCGCAACCCGTCGTCGATCTGGCCGGCACGATCTTCAATCCTCCCCATTTCCGGGGACGAGCCTCCCTCGGCTGGACCCAGGGCGGCTTGACGCTCACCGGCGCGGTGAGCCGGATTGGCGGGGTCGAGGACCGACGGACCTCGCCGGCACGCCGTGTCGGCGGCATGACGCAGGGCGACCTCACGCTTCGCTATCGCACCGGCTCAGGACCAACATGGTGGCACGGTGTCGACCTTGTCGTGACCGCCCAGAACATCCTGGATGCCAAGCCCAGCGCGATCGCGACGACGCTGCCGTACGACACGCCCTACGATTCGACCAATTATTCGCCGTTCGGGCGTGTCCTCGCGATTTCGGCGACCAAGTCGTGGTGAGCGTTCTGCTGCTGGCCGCTGGCCTCGCTGTCGCTGGTATCGATGCCGCGCCCCCGCCATGCCTCAGCATCATGCCGGCATTCACCCCGGCCGCCGCAACGAGTCGACCGGTCTCACTCGACGACCTGCTGGCCTTGCGCGACATCGGCCAGCCGGACCCCTCGGTCGGGGGACCAAGCCCGCTCGCCGTCTCGCCCGATGGTCGCCGGATCGCATTCGTGATCTCGCGCGCCGACCCCGTGGCCAATCGCGTCTGCCAGGCCTTGGTCGTGCTCGGCCTCGAGCCGCAGGCTCGGCCACGGATCGTCGATGAAGGCGGCGAGGCGATACGCGCGGAAAATGTCGTGCGCGGGTCGCGGACCGGCAGCGGCCTGCCTGCGACCATCGTCCCGGCATGGTCGCCCAATGGGCGATACCTGGCCTATCTTAAGCGTGTCGGCGGCCGGACGCAGGCCTGGCGTGTCTCGGTCGACGACGGCACCGCCGTGCGGATCACCGACGCGCCGGTCGATGTCGAGGCCATCGCGTGGAGCAAGGATGGGTCAAGGCTTGTCTTTGCGACGCGGCCCGGACGAACGACCTTTGCCGACGCGGTGCACGCCGAGGGCCGCACCGGGTTCCTGTTCGACCATCGCGTCATCCCGCCCAACGGCTTTGCACCGCAGCTGCCGGGCAACCTCGATAGAGTCGTTTGGTCGGTTCCACGGGAGGGCGGACCGGTTGCGCGTGCCGGTCGCCAGGACATCGCACGCCTGGGTGGTGAACCGATATTGAGCGAGCCCTCTCCTTTGAATGCCGTGACATCGGACGGGCGCAGGGCGGGCGCCGAGGTGGACGGTCCATCCCCCTTTGCCGGCCGCCGGATCTGGGCCGACGGGAACGGCGGCCGGCTGGCCTGTATCGCCTCCGACTGCCATGGCTCGATCCGCGGGATGTGGTGGGGCCCCGATGGCCGCAGCCTTCTCTTCCTCCGCTATGAGGGCCCGAACAACGAGCGTACGTCGCTCTTTCGCTGGATGCCGGGCGAGGCTGCAGTCCGTCGCATCTTGACTACCGAGGATGCGCTGGTCGGCTGCACCATGCCCCCCCCGGGAACTGCTGTGCCTGCGGGAATCATCGCTGGCGCCGCGCCGAATCGTCGGGATCGATCTTGCCAGCGGTGCCGCACGAACCGTCCTCGATCCAAACCCAGAGTTCGCGTCGCGAGCCAAGCCCCGTGTCGAGCGCCTGCGCTGGACGAACCCTGCGGGTCTTCCCGCCTGGGGCGATCTTGTCCTGCCTGCAGGACGACCACCTGCCAAGGGCTGGCCGCTGGTCATCGTCCAGTATACCAGCCGCGGCTTCCTGCGCGGCGGCACGGGCGACGAATATCCGATCCTGCCGCTGGCCGCGAATGGGATCGCGGTGCTGAGCTTTCAGCGTCCACCGCTTGTCGTGCAGGCCCGGCCCAATCTCTCGAGCGCCGAGGCCGTCGCGGCCGTGTTGCGCAACTGGGACGAGCGGCGCAGCACCCACGCGTCGCTCGAAGCGGGATTGGCGAAACTTGCTGCGCGCGGCGACATCGACCGTGACCGGATGGGCATCACCGGGCTGAGCGACGGATCGACCACGGCGCGCTATGCCCTGGTCGCCGGCGTATCGTTCCGCGCTGCGTCGCTCAGCACCTGCTGCCGCTACCTGCGGAGCGACCTCATCTACGGGGGCACGGTCCTCGCGGACGAGATGCGCGCCATGGGCTTTCCCAAGGTGGCCGACGACGATCCCGCATTCTGGGCACCAATATCCTTGCCTCTAGCCGCCCACCGGCTGCGCACACCGATCCTCTTCCAGCTGGCCGACGAGGAAGGGTTGTTCGCGCTCGAGACATTCGCGGCGCTGCGCGAGAACGACGTACCCGTCGAGCTTCGCATCTTCCCTGACGAGCATCACATCAAATGGCAGCCGGCGCACCGGGCCGCGGTCTATGCCCGCAATCTCGACTGGTTCCGCTTCTGGCTTCGGGGAGAGGAGGATCCCGATCCCGCCAAGCGCGAGCAGTATCGGCGGTGGCAAGACTGGCGTGACCATTCGGCCTTGACCCGACCCCTGGCATCAGCCCCATGACCGCGCCCAGGCCTCGGCGCCGGCGAGTTGCAACAGGCGGGCAAAGCGCAGGTCGCGGGCCGGTCCCGGCGCCAGCGCGGCCTCCACCGCCGCCCGGTCGATGACGCCCTGGATGGCCAGGCATCCGTCGAGGAGGAAAGGCCGCAACATGTCGGTCTCCCTCTCGACCAGTCGCGCCAGGAAGCCGGTTGGTGTCCCCTTGGATCGCCGCCCCACCACCGACGCGGGCAGGCGGGCGGCATAAGCTTGTCGGACGGGCACGCGATTGCGTCCTTCCTCGAACCACATCCAGCTCGGCACCCCTAGCGCGGCCTCTGCAATGGGCTGCGAGACGAGGGGCGACAGGAGCGCCGGGTGGCGGTCCGGATCGAGGCCATACGCGACCGCCATGGCGGCAAGGAGAAGCCCGACCTGCGCTGCCTTGCCCGGCGGCGTGCCTCGCGGCACCTCGAGCCATGGATGGGAAGGATCAAGGCCATCGACTATCCCGGGATCGAGGAAGCTGTGGTCGACCGGCCAGCGATAGGCCGCACGACGCGTCACCAGGCGCACGCCGGCGCGTGCCAACACAGCGGCAATGCTGACCTGGGCCATCCGTGCGATCGAGGCCGCCGTTGCGAGGGGACGTGACTCCCTGCCTATTCCGAGCAGGGCATCGACCACCGGGGCGACGCTTTGCAGCGAGCAGAACATGTTGTCGCCGCCACCGCCATCGATGACCAGTGTCGAGCCGGTTTCTCTCGCCAGATCGTCCGCGGCAGCAAAAGTGGCCTGGCGGAACTGCGCGCCAGTCGGTCGCGGCAAGCCAAGTGCGAGGGGACGCGTGAGATCGACTTGCCGAGGATCGCGAACGACCTCGACCAACGGGACGTCGAGATGGCGCGCCATTGCTAGGGCATGGTCGCGCTCATCGCCCTGTGCGTCCGCGACCACCATCGTCAGGCAGGTGAAGCGGCGCCCACTAGATGCCAGCGCCGCCGCCACGACCGACGAATCCAGCCCGCCGGACAGGAGCAGGATCGCCGGCACGTCGACCGGAAGGAGTGACACGACCGCGATGTCGATCGCCCCGGCCAATGCTTCCGCCGCCGCATCGCGATTGTGGAATGCCTGCGCCCGGTCGGTCCATGGCCAAGGAGACCAGTGCCGTTCCAGGCGAATGCCGCGGTCGGAGGCCTCGATTGCCTGGCCACCGCCAAGTTCCTCGACGCCGCGCAGGCAAGTGCGCCCATTGCGCAGGTCGGTGGCCGCGAGGAAATGTCCCAGGGCGTGCCAGTCGACAGCCGGAGCCAAACCACCGAATGTGCACAATAGTCGGACCGAAGAGGCCATAACGACATGGTCGGGTGCCTCATGCCAATAGCATGGCAAGCTGCCGAACGGCGCGCGCAAGGCGTAGCGGACGGCACGCGAGGTACCGAAGGCAACATAATCGCCCCAATGGTCGCGCGTCAGTTCACTTGCCGCACTTACAGTCCCGGACGAGGCGCCAAGCGTCGCTTCCGTCAGCGGCGTGGCGTCTCCGCGCCGGAACAGCGATCCGACAATACAGCCTTCCAGCGTGGCAATCGCATGCGACGCTGCGATCATCATCCGATCGTCGACGTGGCATAGTCCAAAGCCAGCCCGGCCGGCTGCTTCCGAGAAGAGGGCTTTATCCTCTGCACCGAAGGGCCTGGACCTGGCCAGCCATGCAGCGAACGTCGGCCGGATCATATCACGAGGATCGGCGTGAACGCGTAGACGACATGCAACTCGTCGTTGAGTACTTCGGTATCACGCTGGACCCAGGCATGCGCCGCGAACGGGTCCAACTGCACGCCGAAGACAAGCCGGGCATCGGCGGAAGCACACCGCCGGGCCAGGGCCAGCGACAGGGGAAGACAGTTCCCCGCGGGGCTGACCAGCAGTCGCAGTCGCGTAAAGGCGCCCGCATGGCGATCGACATCGCGGGCAGTTCCGCCCCGCCGCTCTCGCCGACGCTGAAGCCCTGCAAGTTCACATCCCAGGCCGCGCCTGCCCACGCGCCAGACGCTCGCCGCGAAGCACAGTCCGGCAATCATCGTCGAGGACCCCGGCGTGGTGTCGACTACCTCGAGGCGACTGGTCCGCGCGCGCGGGAGTTGGCAAGGCACAAGAGGCTCGCCCTTGGTGCTGTCGAGCAGTCCAACCCGGACAAGCCCGAGAAGCGGTGCCGCTTCGTCGCCCGCGAATTCTTCACCCGCGCATAGTCGGGTGAGGGCTTGGCTCATCGCTACTGGAAGCATCCAGTAGCGATCCGAGCGGGCATCAAGGAAGATCACGCTCTCGCCTATCGAGCAGAAGCCGACCAGCGGGGGTAGGAAGAACCTCATCGTGAAGCGGCGGGGTGTTCCCAGGAACACCCCGCCACCCTTTCAGTCGTCGGCCAAGCCGGCGCCGAGGAACCCCTGGACCTCGTCGATCGGGGTACCGGCCGGCCCTTGGGTCAGGGCACGGGCATCGCCCAGGTCGACCAGCGTCGGTGCCTTGTCGTTATCGCGTTCCATGACGTTCTCCTTGATATGCCGCGATCATTCGCGACCTTGGGAGGATGTGCAGGTCGGACGAATATACGAACTTTATACGGCCTTGATATCTCGAATGTCGGCGATCCCAGCGCGCTGCGTGTCGATTGCAGTCGACGTTGCTGGCCATTCCGAACGGGCTGGACTCAGACAGCCGGTTCCTACCCAGCGCCCGACTGCGATCGGGCACCCCCTGCATTCCCGATATTCCATGTCCAACGGACCATTTCAGAAAAGGCAATTGGGAACATATTATGGGAAAGTTGCCCGTGAGAGGCGACAGCGGTGTACTGGGCAGGTTCGGTCTTCTCTCTGCCCGTTCCCAATTGGTAAGGCTTCGCCAGCGCTCACGCGATCGGATCGACCGATGCAGACGTTGGGAAGGTAGCTCCGCCGTCAGCGAACAATCCCGGCAGCGTACGCGCTTTCAGAATCGAGTTCCGGATCGAACACCGTCCCGATCATGCCGTCATACTACGCCTCCCAGTTGTAGAACGTCGCATCGCTGATGCCATGCTTTCGGCACAGCTCGGCGGTCTTCACGCCAGTCTCATGATCGGGCAGCACGCCAATGATCTGATCCTCGGCAAAACGGCCACTCGCCACATCGCTCGTCCTCATCTAGCGAGCTAAACTACCAATGGCATGGTTTCCGGGGAGCAGGTCAAAGGGGTTACGTCAACGGCAATACGTCAGCCAGTGCTAGCCTTTGTAAAGGCGGATGCCATCGACACCTTGGCAGACAACGGTAGCTCGATCACTGTTCCATCACCGACATGGAAATGCCGGTCGACCATACTACGTAAGTCAGCGGGATCATGCGTGATGATGACCACAGTGCGTTCACGGTGAGAGAGCAGCGCCTCATACAGCGCGAGGCGGCTTTCCCAATCAATCGACGCAGTGGGTTCGTCCAGTAGTAGGACGCTAGGCGCGCAGACCAGCGCTCGAGCTACGGACACGCGCTGACGCTGGCCACCGGAAAGTTCACTGCCCCGCTCACCTACCGCGCTGCGCGCTAAGATTGGGCTATTTTCGAGCTGCACTGTCCTCAATGCGGCGGTCAAGGTCGCCTCATCGGCATGCGGGTTGCCGAGCAGAATATTTTCCCGAACACTCCCTTGGAATAGATAGGTTTCTTGCGCCACCGCTATCACGTGCGGGTAGAGGCTGCCCGACCAGTCTGGTGTGATCGCGATGCTAGCGATACTAATTTCGCCCGACGTTGGGGCCAGCGCTCCGGATAGCAAGTTGAATAAGGTGCTCTTCCCTGCGCCGTTGGCTCCCGTTACCAGCACGCGCTCGCCCTCTTGGATCGTCAGCGAAACGTGGTCGAGCACAGCGCGGTCCGATCCAGGATAGATGAGGCTCACGTCACGCACATCGATGCTGCGGGCCACACATTCGATACGTCGAACGGGCGGCGCTACGCGGCGGCCAATCGCGAGCGTCGCGGATAGGCGCATCAAATTAGGTAGCAGCTTGTGAAGCGCGCTGACGCTCTGGACCAATGTTTGCGTGCTGGTCCAAAGATAAAGGATCATCGTATTGACCGTGACGATGAGGCCAATATCGGCCGCGCCCTCTCGGATAGCGATGCCACCAATGACTAGCACGAGCAGAGTCAGTAGCCCTTGAGAGGAAAAGGCGAGCGAATGGATGGTCGCAGCGTTGCACTGCGCACGGGTCAGGCTGCGCATCCGCACCTTCATAAGCAGTACATAACGTGCGATTCGTCGTCCGCTGGCCCCATGTCCCACAAGGATCGAATGGCCCGCGAGCGTCTCGTGTAGAAAAGCACCCGTCACCGCCGAGCGCTCCGATGCATCGAAAAATAGCCTTGACCCCAGGTCGTGGCGGCGGGCCATAAATAGCGAGTAGAACGGCACCAATACTACGACGATTAAGGGCACGATTGGACTCAGCATCGCGGCATAGATGAAGGAGATGACCGCCAGTGTCGCGGGTTTGGCAATACCGCCCGAGAATACGATCAGTTCGGTGCACGCGCTGGCGTCCTCACTCAACCGGCCCATCGTCAACGCCGTTTCCTCGCCCCGCACAGCGCCTACCGGCCTGCGCATCATTGAAGCGCACACGGCGCGCCCGACGAATAATGCCGTGTATTCTCGCAACGCTGCGGTGAGCGTAAACTCGACGCGCGTCATCGCCGAAGAGGCCGCCCAGAAGCCGGTTGACAATCCGACATAAAGCCAAAATGGTCCGTGATTAAACGCCTCTCGCGACACGAACAATGCGAAGATGTGGCCGAATAACACAGCCGTGGCCGCCTGCGCGCCAGCGTTAACGACCGCCACGGCGTTCAACCAGAAGACCCGACGCCTGATCGTGCGATGCCTACGCAGGAAAAATCCGCAGATTGATAGCGCTCTGTGCCAGCGCGCGCCGGATGCCCTGCTCAAGCCTGAAGCCCGACCGAGTTCCAAAGCTTCTTTTCCGCGATCGCGAAGAATGTCGGGCACATATCCTTGTTGCGGGCCAGGAAGTCACCCTCTCGAGTATATGCCTCCGACCGGCACCCGCTGCCGCAGATATAACGGACAGGACAGACGTTGCATTCCTCGATCTTGTCGACCGTCGCCCGCCGTGTACGGTCGCGGTCGGGTGAATGGTCTAGGACAGACTTGATGTCGGAGGAAAAGGCGTTTCCTACAAGAAACTCTTTCTCATGAAGCGTTTGGCAGGGGTAAACGTCGCCATTGGGGTCGACACTGACCACGCCATTGCCGACGCCGCACTGATTGCGAAAAGCAGGCGCGGCCGCCAGCCCGCGGCTGTAGTGATAGTCATACTGACGATTCTCAAGTTGCGCGAACTCCTCTTCGCTCAGCACGTGCTGCTTCGCCCCCCAACGCTGCTGTGTATCGCGTACGTTGATCACCGACCCTGCTAGCGACACACGCTCCGCTTTCATCGTGTTCCAAGCGAAATCGAGGATGTCCTCTACGCCCTCGAGTGTTGAGGGGGTGACCACACCATTAAGGTGTACCCGCTCAAGCCCTGCTGCGCGCAACAGAGCGACCGCCTGCATGGCTTTCGCGTGCGAGCCCGCACCGCGGATTGCATCATGCCCTCCCTCAGGTGTGCTGCTGTCGAGACTGATGGATACGCTGTCGACATAACGGACAACTTCGTCGGCGTTATCCTCGCTGATCATTGCGCCATTGGTGAGCAAGTTAACATACAGGCCGAGTTGCTTCGCGCGCTTCGCAATTACGAGGAAGTCGCGATACAACGTCGCTTCGCCTCCAGTCAGCTTGACCTCTTGCAGCCCGAAGGCGGCCGCATCTTCTATTATTTTGATGAATTTTTCGGTGGTCGACAGTGCCGCTTGCCGCTTGGGCGCGGCTTCGCTTTTACGGTCCTGAAGGAAGTTAAATCGGTGATCCTGATTGTAACAATAGGAGCATTTCAAGTTGCAGGCTGCAGTGAGATGCAGATACATTACCACCGGATAGGGAGACGGCTCAATGGGTAGCTCGCGACGCGTATAACTTTTGCGATGAAGAAAACCCAAGTCTGCCAAGCCAGCGAAGAATTGGGATACATAGGCCGCCGCGCTCGGATCGTCCTCGCTCAGTCCAGCGCGGGTTGCAACGGCGCGGGTCGCATCAGCAAAGCTCCGATCGCGCGCGTAGGCATTGATGCTGGCCACGCCAAATTCATCAGTGGCAAACCAAATATGGTTAACGGGGTCGATTAGGAGCGCGCGCTCCTCGCGGCGAAGCACGTGGTATTCCGGCGGCACCACGTAGTTGCATTCCAGTTCGGGTAGTACTTCCATGGCATCCCCCCCTGAATCAACAACCAAAACCCGGAGATCAGGTGCCGCAAGGGTGCTCGCAGCACCTGACCTACTAGATGTTTACGAGCCCCTGCCAGTGCCGCTGCCGCACAGGCAGTTCCCACCGGCACCAGCGCCGTTCGAACCCCCGCACGTGCACTGAGGTTGCAACATCGTCATGCCCTCTTGCGGTGCAGCAATTAAGGGCACGGGCAGCCCCCCAAAATTAGAGACGGCGGTGGTTGCTGAAGGCAAAACCATAAAACCTCCCCTTGGAAGTAAAGCCAGCGCGATTTGCCGGCAACGGCATAGTATAAGACATAAACAGCGCTGGCAATATTGTGCACATCTCAGAAAACATATTTATTGCAATGGCATATGATATTTCGCGCCTAAAAATGCGACTAAATAAGCATCGCCATACCTGCATTTAGCCGCTTTTTTTGCGTTCTAGGCGACGATCTGCCTGTCGGGGCGCGACTCGGGCACTTCACTGCTGCCGATTTACGCAACTGTTGTTGGATCCTTCGATCTGTCCGGTGAAGGATATCGACGCGGCGCGTATATCGGGCAGCAATAAAGGTGCCATAATTTCGCTTGACGGCGGAGGCGGCAATCGGTGATGATCTATGGCACGGACACAACCCGTGCTAAGGATATATCACCAAGCCTTCTTGAACCTGAAAAGGTCTGGTCAAACCAGGGAGCAGCTCAGCGCCTGCCTTTAGGGGGCCGTTTGAAAAACTCGCGAATGAGCCAGTTTTCTGGCGGTGCGCGTCGGTTTGCAAACAGGCTCTCAAACCCGCGGCAGGACCACCGCGAAACGCGTGCCATCCTCTTCGGAGGCCAACAGGCTGATTTCGCCGCCGTGTCCCCGGACGATCTGGCGGGCGAGTGTCAGGCCGATGCCGCTACCGGCCTGCTTTGTAGTCATGAAGGGCTGAAAGATTGCATCTGCCAGTTCAGGTGCGATGCGGCTACCGCCATTGGTGATGGTGATGGCCAGGCTGTCCGCCCCGGCCGCTGCCGCCAGTGTGACCCCAGCACCAGGACAACTCTGTATTGCTTCGGCGGCGTTTTGCAGCATCGCCCATAATGCTTGGTTTAGCTGGTCCGGGTCGCAATGGATCGCTGCGGGGACCGGCCCGATTTCGAACAGGACGGGGATATCTGGCCAGCGGACTGCGAACAGCCGGCTCAGATCGCCGAGCAAGTCGGCGATTGCCACCCGCCGCGGCTCGGGCGCAGGCAGGCGCGCCAAGCTGCGATAGGCGTCGCCGAACCGCTGAAGTCCAGCGGCCCGGCGCGCTACCGTGCCCACCGCCTCGCGCACGCCCGCGACGTCCGGGGCCTCGTCGTCCAGCATGGCGGTGGCGGTTTCAGCCAGCGAGGCGATGGGCGTCAGCGCGTTGACAATCTCGTGGCTGAGCACCTGAACTAGGTCGCGTAGCGCCGCTGCCTCAGCCGCCTTGATCTCCGCCCCAATGTCGATCAGCGCCACCACCTGCGCGCGCGCACTGTTTAGCAGCAAATCCCCGACGGCGAGCGCGAAGGTGCGCGGCGTGCCCTTTTCGTCAAGTGTAACCGTTGCGGTCCGCCCCGGCGGCGTATGCATCAGCGCCTCGACGAGCGACGGGGGAGGAACGGTGATGACGACATCCGCCAAGAACAGCCGCCGCGCAGCGCGATTGACTGCAGTCAGGACGCCGTCTTCATTTACGACTAGAGGCGCGGGCGACAAGTCAAGAAAAGTGCGCAGCCGCCGCAACTCCTCTTGGTCAAGCGCGGGAGGCGGCGGCGGGGGCGTCAGGACCAGCGGCCGCGCCGCAACGATCGCCACGCCCCCGGTCCAGGCTGCCAACAGCAATGTCAGGACAGTATTGGCATAAAGCCCATCACGCACACTAAGCGCCGCCGCCGCGCCTGTACCGAGCAGGACCAACGTGCGAACAGTCGCGGCCAGTCGTTCAGAGGCCATAGCGCGTCATCCGGCGATACAGGGCGGCGCGGCTCAGCCCAAGCTGGGTTGCCGCCCGGCTGACGTTAAAGCCATGTCGTTTCAGCGCGGCAGCGACTAGCATCTCCTCGCTACGGGCGAGGTTCATATCCTGTGCGATCGCGCGTGGCGCTAGATCATCAGACTGTAGCGCGAGGGCAAAGTCGGCGGCGTCATGCGCATCCCCTTGCCCAAGCAACACCGCCCGCTCGGCCGCCTGACGCAACCCGCGCACATTATCCGGCCAAATGTCGGCGGCGATGGCGCGCTCCGCTTCTTGGGTCAGGGGACGGCACGGCTTGCCATATCGGGCGGCGAAGACCGCGACGAAATGTCGCGCCAATAGCACCGCATCCCCCACCCGTTGCTCTAGAGGCGGCAGATCGAGTTCGATAGTATTGACTCGGTAGAGCAAATCCTCGTGCAGCGCCACACGCAGCCCCAAGTGGTCTAACCGACTGGTCGAGATCAGCCGAATGCCGCCGCTATCACGAGCCAGCACGGGCTGGAGCGCAGCGGGCAGCCGGTCGATCCGGTCGATGACCAACGTTCCCTCGGACGCCTCCGCTAAGCGCGCGGCAAGCAGCGGCGCGTCCGCCGCCCCGGCGTCCAGCGTCACCAGCGGTACGTTAGCACGCGGCGACCCGGCATGGGTCAACATCGCCGCCAGTGTCTTGCCTGTTCCGGCGGCACCACGCAGCAACAGCGCGGCGTCGGTCGACGCGATCCGCGCAATCAGGGCGCGCGTGGCGACCATGTCGGGACTTTCCCCCAGCAGCATCGGTAGGTCCCCACCGGGAGGTATGGGCGCGGCGTTCAGCCTAGCACGGCGCAGCGCCACTCCGCGCTCGACGCTGGCGAGCAGCCGGGCATTGTTCCACGGCTTGATCACGAAATCCGCCGCGCCGCCGCGCATCGCGCGCACCGCGACCTGGATGCCGCTATGCCCCGTCACCACCACGACCACCGCGTGCCGATCCGCCGCCAGCAGCCGGTTGAGCATTTCGAATCCCTCCTCCCCCTCAGTCCGCCCGCGCGCGAAGTTGAGGTCGAGCAGGATCACGTCGGCGGGCCGCTCGGCCAGCCTCACCCAGGCGGTGGCGGGATCGGCGGCCACCGCCACGGTCATGCCGTGGCGGTCCAGCATCAGCTGTGCGGCTCGCCCGATATCGGCATCGTCGTCGATGACTAGGATATGCGGGGCCGGATGAGAAGGTGATTCGGTTGACATCTCGTCCGCCATTGTTCGAAATCGAACAGTTGCTAAGCTCAACCAGACGCCACTGACTAGTGGCCGCATAAAACCTGCTCTAAATGAGCATCTTAGGCTGAACGGGAGTGTCCGGCTTACACTGTTCGCATGGTCGACACCCCCTCCTCCCTCAGCGGCGTCGCGATGGACCGGCGAATCGAACGGCCCGGCCGCCGTCGCCGCCAACGCATCCTCCGTGCCGCCGCAGCGATCGGCGCCATCGGTGGGGGCGCCGCCCTCTGGTGGTTGATGCCCGCCAGCGGCAGCCTGACCGTCGATGCGCAAAGCCTCCAGGTCGGCGCAGTCACCAACCAGGCGTTTCGCGACTTCGTGCCGCTGCGGGCCGAGGTGGCGCCGCTCCACACCGTGTTCGTGACCGCAGTGTCGGGCGGATCGGTCACCGAGTTAATCGCCACCGACGGGGCGATGGTCACGACGGGGGCGCCGCTGGCCCGCCTGTCCAACCCGTCGCTGGAGCTGGAGGTCGCCAGCCGCGCGGCGGGGATCATCGGCCAGTTGAGCAGCAACAGCGGCGCGCGGCTGTCGATCCAGCGCAGCCGCCAAGACGCCCAGCGCGACATCGCCGAGGCGCGCAACGCCCTAGCCAAGGCGCAGACCGTGCTGCGGCAAAAGGCGCTGCTCTATGAAAAGGGTTTCGTGACCAAGGCGGCGATCGACCCGTTGCAACAGGAGGTCACCTATCAACAGGACCGGGTCGCCGCACTGACCGGCGGCCAAGCGAGGACGCAGGCGACGCTGGCCGACCAGACTGCCGGGATCAACGCGACTGAGCGGGAGCTACGCGACAGCCTGGCGATGGTGCGCGCCAGCCTGGGCGCGCTGACCATCCGTGCTCCCGTCGCCGGGCGGCTGACCGCCTTTACCATGCAGCCGGGCCAGATGCTGAAGACGGGCGATCCGGTCGGCCAGATCGATTCGGAGGGACAGTGGAAGCTGGTCGCCGATATCGACCAATATTATCTCAGCCGCGTCCGCCCCGGCCTGGCCGCTCGCGCCGATGTCGACGGGACCGGCTATCCGCTGCGCGTCCTCAAGATTCTGCCGCAGGTGACCGACGGGCGCTTCCGCGTCGAATTCACCTTTGATGGCGCCGCCCCTCCTCTCCATCGCGGCCAGACGCTGGACGTCCGCCTCGTACTGGGCGCGGACCGGCCCGCCATCGTCGCCCCTGCCGGGGGCTGGCTGGATGCGGGCGGCGCCACCGCCTTTGTAATGGACGGCAGCGGCCGCGCGGTGCGCCGTGCCGTCCAGACCGGCCGCCGCAATCCCGAACAGGTGGAAGTGACCGCCGGCCTGTCGCCGGGCGAGCACATCGTCACCTCGCCGCTCGTCACCTACGCCCCCTACAAGACCCTGATCATTCGTTAGGAGCCGCCATGATCCATCTCCACGACGTCAGCCGTACCTATGCCTCGGACGAGGTCGAGACGACCGCGCTGGGCGGTATTGAGCTTCATGTCGAACCCGGCGAGTTCGTCGCCATCATGGGCCCTTCGGGCTGCGGCAAGTCGACCCTGCTCAACATACTGGGCACGATCGACCGGCCGAGCGGCGGGCGCTATCTGTTCGAGGGCAAGGACATCGCCCGCGCGCCCGAGGCCGCGCTGGCGCGGCTGCGGCGCGACCGGCTGGGATTTGTGTTCCAGAGCTTCAACCTGATCGACGAGCTGACCATCGCCGAGAATGTCGCGCTGGGTCTAGCCTATCGCCCCATGGCTGCGAGCGAGAAGCGCAACCAGATCGCGGCGGCGATGGACCGGGTCGGCATCGCCCACCGCCAGCGCCATTTCCCGCACCAGCTGTCGGGCGGTCAGCAACAACGTGCCGCGATTGCCCGCGCGATCGTTGGCGAACCCCGGCTGATCCTAGCCGACGAGCCGACCGGCAATCTGGATACCGCCAACGGCGCGCAGGTGATGGAAATCCTGCAACAGCTAAACGCCGGCGGCGCGACGATCGTCATGGTGACGCACAGCCCCACCCATGCCGACATCGCCAGGCGGACCGTCCATATGCTCGACGGCCGCATCCTGGCCTCGGCGCGGCTGGCGGCATGAGCGGACGGCGCTCGTCCTCTCGGCCCCGTTCGTCCGCCTGAAGGATTGTCCCATGGCCCTCTCGACTTCCGTTCTGTCCTCTTCCCTCTCCTCCACGGCAATCAGCTTCTATCGCTCGCTGACCCGCCACCGGCTGTTCGCCACGCTCAACATCTGCGGGCTGGCGCTGGGCATCGCGGCCTTTCTGGTGCTGTTCCTGTTCGTCCGGTTCGAGACGCAATATGGCCGCTGGGTGCCGGGCAGCGACAGGCTGTGGATGGTCAAGGCCGAGGTGACGATGCCTGGCTTCGACACCTTCCACAACGACTCCACCTCGGCTCATTTCCTGTCCTTCCTGCAGAATGATTATCCGGGGACGCGCGGCACGCGTTTCACCACGTCCGACGCGAGCGTGCGCAAAGGGGTGGGGGCGGTATCGGAACAGGTGATACAGGCCGACCCCAATTTTTTCCGCATCTTGTCCTATCCGGCTCTGGCGGGTGATCCGAGCCAGGCCTTGGCCCGGCCGGGATCGGCGATCGTGACCGAGGCGACCGCCAAGAGCTATTTCGGCGGAGTCGCCTCCGCGATCGGGCGGACACTGACCATCACCATCGCGGGTAAGACCTCCGATTACGAGGTCGCGGCGGTGTTGCGCGACCTGCCCCCCGACACCGATTTCGCCCCCGCGATAATCGTCCCGATCGCGCCGCTTGGCACCACGAAGGACGACGCTTGGTCCTTTGGCGACAATCTCGTCCTCTTATCCTTTCCCGACGCCGCCGCTGCCGAGGCGATGGAGACACGCCTGACCGATCTGGTCCGCCGTCACCCGCTGAACGAGCCGATGCCGGGTGCAAAGATCGCACTCGGCCTTCAGCCGCTCGGTGCCCTCCACCTGAATAACAAATCGGCCGTGACCGAAGTCGCGACGCTAGGCGCGATAGGTCTGGTCACCCTGCTGATCGCGCTGGTCAACTATATCAACCTCATGACCGCTCAAGCCGGCCTCCGCGCCCGAGAGGTGGCGATGCGCAAGGTGCTCGGCGCGACGCGGGGCGCGCTGATCGTGCAGTTTCTGGGCGAATCGATCGCGGCGGCGGTGCTGGCCGGGCTGCTGGGTCTGGCGCTCACCGAACTGGCGCTGCCACTGGTCAATGCAGCGGGCGGCACGTCGTTGTCCATCCATTATGGTGGCACGCAGTCGATCCTGCCGCCTTTCGCGGTGCTGGTGATCGGCGCGGGTCTGATCGCGGGCCTCTATCCGGCGCTGGTCCTGTCGCGCTTCCAAGCCGCCGCTGTCCTCGCCTCGGCCCGTTCGCCCGGTGGCGGCCGGATGAGCGCCCGCGTCAGACAAGCGCTGGTCGTGTTGCAATTCGCCATCGCGGTCGCGCTGGGCACCGGCACGGCGGTGCTGTTCGCCCAGACCTATCATGTCCGCAATGCCGATCTGGGCTTTGTCCAGAAGGGCATGATGCTGGTCCCCGCGCTCGGCGACAAGGCGCTCGATCCTGGCCAGCGAGAGCGTATATTAAAGGCGTTCAGTAACTTGCCCGGCAGCCGGGCGGTGTCCTATGCCACCTCCACGCCCGCTGGGGGTGTCTCCATGATCCGCTCGCTTAAAGCGAAGGGCGGTGCCGCCCAGCAGATCATGTTCAGCACCGTGGGTGATGGATTTTTCAAATTAATGGGCGCGCGGTTCATCGCCGGCCGTGACTTTGACCGCCGCTTCGCCGCTGACGATTCGACCAGCAACGAACCCAACAAGACAATTTTTCGCAACGTCGTCATGAACGAATCTGCGCTCCGACTGCTTCATCTGGGCAGCCCGGACAATGCCGTCGGCAAAATCTTGGACGATGACGCGAAAAGCCGGACCCAATTAGTCGGGGTCGTTGCCGATATGCGCTTCATGGGCCCCAAGACCAAGAACGACGCGATGATGTATATTTGGCGCCCCCTGCCGCAAGATAACGCCGCCGCCTTCCTGCGCTTCACCGGCAGCCCGGTCGCGATAACCGCTGAGATGGAGCGGGTTTGGCACGACTTGGCCCCTAATGTCCCCTTTGTGGCCAAGACGGTCGAACAGGCGCGCTATGACAGCTTCATTCGCCAAGACGCGCAGCGCATGCGGCTATTTACCATCGGCGCATTATTGGCGGTGATGATCGCGTGTATTGGCCTATACGGTCTAGCTTCGTTCGATACGGCGCGGCGGTTCCAGGAGATCGGCATCCGCAAGACGCTGGGCGCGTCGACCGGCGATGTGCTGCGGCTGCTGATTGGGCGGTTCTTACGCCCGGTACTGCTCGCCACACTGCTCGCCTGGCCGATCGCCTATTTCGCGATGCGCCAATGGTTGTCCGAATTCGCCGACCGCATCACCCTGTCGCCAGCCTTCTTCACCTTGTCAGGCGTTGCGGCAGTCGCGATCGCGACAAGCACGGTCTTCGTTCAGGCATGGCGAGTCGCCCGCGCCGAACCAGCGCGTGCGTTGCGATATGAATGAGGGGGCGATGACGGCCAGCTGACGCGGCCAAATGAACAGGTGTTCAGTCCCAGAAATTCCTTCGCCTTATGGTTTGGGACGCAGCTCACATGCATATCTCCTAATCTTAACGGGAAATCCCCAGGGGTCTGGCTGGCCGTTCATTTACGGGAACGGTCGTGCTTGCTCGACGAGCCGGTTATGAATGGATGATGCCCCTGCTCGATACCGCCACCCATGAACCACCGCCGATCCTAACAGAAAGAGATGCTGACGAAGTCGCTGACCTATATGCCCGCTGTCCCGACTACTTCATGTTGCAGCACGGAGAGCTAGCATTACAGTTGCGTTCTTGATCGGACATGTGACCGTTGAGCGGCGGCTTGGTGGGCGCGTCGCCAGCATGACCAAGCGATAACGCGACGAGGCTCGATGCGCCGCTGGGCCAGCCGGATGACGATACGGCGGATTTCCTGGACGGACCAGCGGATCAGTTCCGTGGTTTCGTCCAAGGTCTTTTTGGGGGCGCGGCATTGGCGCGGGTACGGATGGCCGCCAGCATCGCGAAGGCGAGCATGACGAGCGAGACGTGCCGGTGCCAGCCATGCCAGGAGCGGGTCTCGTTATGGTCGAGGCCCAGTTCGTTCTTGGCGGTCTCGAAACTGTCCTCGATGGCCCAGCGATGCCCTTCCACGCCGACGAGGGTTTCGATGGTCGTGCCGGCCGGGCACCAAGTGGTGAAGAAGGCAAGGTCATCACTGGCAATGTGGCGCCGTATCAACAGGCCCCTGGTCCATGTCCCGATTGCACCATCGACGTACTCGTCGGCTGCGAGGTCGGCGAGTTCGAAGTAGGTCCAGTCATGGACGCGCTCGCCCTTGGTGCCTTGGCCCGCCGACAGACGTTGCCATGCAGTCGGATCGAGGTCATCTGCGATCTGCGCGGCGGTGCCCGCGACGACCGGCTTGTGGCCCCACGAGCCGAAGCGATGGTCGCCCTTCACGCCCAGCACATAGCCCTTGCCGGCACGGCGCAGCACCTGCTCGATGTCGCCGACGCCGTAGACCGCATCCGCCGCGACCCAGGCGAACGGCATGCTGGCCGCAATCGCCCGTTCGATCATCTTCACCGCCAGCGCCGGCTTGGTCGCGAAAGCCGTGCCCTCCGGCACATGCGCGGCCGCCAGGCGCACCGGGTCAGCGGTCCAGCTCTTCGGCAGATAGAGCGCACGGTCGACGAAAGCATGGCCCTTGGCCGAGACATAAGCGGCGAACACGCCGATCTGGCAGTTGGTCACCTTGCCGGCCGACCCAGTGTACTGGCGCCCCACGCCGCACGACGCCTTGCCCTGCTTCAGGAATCCGGTTTCGTCGATGACCAGCACCGCATCATCGGTGCCAAGATGTTCGACGGCATAATCGCGCACGATGTCGCGCAGCGCATCCGCATCCCACCGCCCGCGCCCCAGGATTGCCTGCTGCCGCCATGGCCCGGCATCGCCCGCCGCCTCGGCGCGCATCCACCCGGTCTTGCGGCGCTCGTCGCCCAGCAAGCCATCCAGAAAACTGTTCGCCGATGCCGCAACACGCGCCTGGCTGAACAATGGCCGCATCCGCGCCTTCACCTCGCGCAGCGACGATGCCCAAAGCTCCAGCGTCGCCTCGATCGATGCTCCCGTCACCACGACCTCCTTGTCATGGTGACCCATTGATTCAGAACATCATCAAGAGCGCAACTGTAATGTTAGTCGGCGTGGCGGGGTCGATCCGGGCGGTACAGGCCTGACCTACCGTCATCACGCTCGATACGACCCGGTGAGATATGTATACCGGCCTCACAGTGCGCATGGAGGCACAAGATACCGGCTCTGTGCGACTTTGCCGCGAAGCACCTCTGCAAATCCCACCACCAACGAGTTTCCGGACGGGCTCGATTGGATTCCGGAAAATGTCACTCGGCCGGTCGATCTGCAAAGCCGGCGCGGATTCCCAACCGTGAAGACCTGCCATCCGTTGATTGTGCAGCCGCCGGGATCGTCGCTTCGCCGCACGGGTGGATGCCCGCATCAGAAGCGGGCACGCACCACTCCCAAAATGCTGCGCGGCGTACCGGGATAATTCTCCAGCCGGGTAACCGTGGACTCGATATAATAGGCATCGGTCAGGTTGCGGGCGGTCAGCGACAGTTCCAGGCCCGTGCCGGGCACCGCATAGCTGATCGTCGCATCATAGACGGTATAGCCATCGACCGAGAAGCTGTTGCTGAGGTCGCCCGCCCGCCGGCCGACCAGGGTCACGCCGCCCGCCAGGGTTAGCCCCTCGGCAGCGCCGCCCAGCAGATAGCTGCTCCACAGCCTGCCGGACCATCGCGGCACGTTGGTCAACCGGTTGCCCACCGTGAACCGTTCATCCCTGCTGATCGTCGCATCGAGATGACTGCCGCTGGCGATCACCTGCCACCGCTTCGTCAGGTGGCCGATAACGTCCATTTCCAGCCCGCGCACCCGCTGCTCGCCGGTCTGGATCGCGAAGCTGGTATCGGCCGGGTCCGGGGTGGCGACATTGCGCTTGGTGATGTCGAAGGCCGCGAAGGTCGCGATCAGCCGCCCGCCCACGGGGTCCAGCTTCACGCCCGCCTCATATTGACGGCCACGCTCGGGATCGAGATAGCTCAGGTCGCGGCGCTGGCTGGTCTGCGGCTGGAAGCTCTGCCCGTAGCCGCCGAACAGCGATATGGCCGGCACCGGCTGTACGACCACCCCGCCGCGCCACGTCGTCGCGCTGCTGTCGCGACGATCCTCCCGACCACTGACCTGATCGAGCAACCGATCGCGCACAATGTCGTGGCGGACGCTGCCGAGCAGCTTCAGCCAGTCGGTCACCGTGACCTGGTCCTGGACATAGGCCGCGTAGAGATCGGATCGGCGATAGGTGTCGGCATTGAGCGACAATCGCGGCAGTGGGGCATTATAGACCGGGTTCAGGATATCGATCGACGCGATGTTGCCGCGATAGGTCAGGAAATCGAGCGTGGCATGACTATAGCTGCCGCCGGCCAGCACGACATGGCCGACCCCGCCGGTCGCGAAGGTCGCCACGGCCTCTGCGCGCGTATCGACGGTTTCCAGATCCTCGGTGCGGGTCGTCGCGCGACGGCTCAAAGTGCGGCCATTGGCGGCCAGCGCACGATAATCGATCGCATAGTTGTCCTGCACGACCGCATCGGTGTAGCGGCCGTTGAGGTGCAGGCTGAGCCAGTCGGTCGCGCGGTGCGCCACGTCCAGCACGACGCGCGTCTTGCGTGCGCCCGTGACCGACCAGGGTTCCGACAGGAAGCGCCGGGCGGGGAGCGTGACCCGGTTGTCGGCGCCGACGACAAGGCCGCGGTCGAACGGATTACGCTGGCTGCTATGGTCGACATCCAGGTTGATCGTGGTGGCATCGCCCGGTCGCCAGCGGGCCGCGAAACCGGCGAACTGACGCGTGGATGTGGCCGCATGCTTGCCGCGAAACCCCTGCAGCGTCTGTGCCGCGCCGGTCACGCGCACCGCCAGCCGATCGCCGACCGGACCGCTCGCCGTGGCCGAGACGCGCGCGAAGTCGAAGCTGCCGGCCTGCAGGCTGATTTCCGCCGTCGGCCGGTCGGTCGGGCGCCGTGTCGTGATATTGATGACCCCGCCTGGATCGCCCTGGCCGTACATGACGGAGGCGGGCCCCTTCAGCACCTCCACCGTCTCGACATTGGCGAGATCGAGGAAGGTTTCCGACCGATCGGCCACCCGGTTCAGCAGCACGCCGTCGATCGCGTAACGCGGGGTGGTGAAGCCGCGGATCTGGTAGATTTCGCCACGGTTGCCGGCGGTGGTCGCCCGGCTGCACGCCCGAGACGTTCTGCAAGACGTCAGTCAGGCGGATGCTGTTCTGATCCTCGATCACGCTGCGGGGGATCACCTGGATCGATTGGGGCACGTCGCGCAGCGGCGTCGCCGTGCGGGTCGCGGTCGCGCTCTCGCCCTCGACATAGCTGGGTCGCTCTCCGGTCACGACGATTTCGCCGCGCTCCTGAATCTCGGTCTCTTCGCGACGGATATGGTCGTCGGTGGACTCTGCCAGAGCGCCGCCCGAAAGTCCGAACCCAGCGCACAGCATAGCCGTGCTGGAAATCCAGCGCACCATTACACCCCTTTAGCTATTGCGTTTCGCTCGCATTAGCTAAAGGGGTGTAATGGTGCAAGCTTGTCGGAGGACGATGCGGAGTATAGTTCGCGCTTGTGCAAGCGAATGCTCCGGTACGCCGCATCAATATTCATAAGTTTCAATCTATTGCGCGCTTATTCAAAGGCATTTCCGCCCCTGATCGGTACAGCCGCGACAAAGCCGATCGATGCGGCCCGCGATTGGCCCCGGCTTGAATACAACGCGCCGGCTCGCATTCCCTCATATCGATTCCCGTCGAGACGGTCGCGAGGCTTAGCCTATGATTCTGACGATCCTCTCACCGCCCCCGCATCGATCGCGGGATGCCTTTCCTATGCCTTACGGGAATAGTCTTAATACCACGTCCTGATCCCATCCGACGGTCATGATCCAGCACCCCGTGACTATCCCATGGGAATGTAGCCACGCAAAAGCGCCGCCCCGGCCGATGCAGGGACGGCGCCTTCCTACCGGATCAAGTCGAGACCAGAACTTTTGACGAAGGCCGACCATGATCGAGGTCGAGGAGCTCTTCAGCTTGTAGGTCGGGGTCGTGCGGTTGCGATCCTGATCGATCGTCACGCCCTTCATCTGCATGCCCGAGGTCTGCGAATACCGCCCGAGCAACTCGATCGACGTCTTGGGCGCCACGTCGTAGCTCGTGCCCGCATCCAGGTGCCAGCGGAAGCTCCGGTCTTTGCCATCCAGCGACGCAGCGGGCTTCAGCGTACCCGGTCACCCGTGAAATCACCCGGGTGGCAGGGTCATGCGAAACAGCGTCGGCCTGCCGGCCTCCAGGGTCAGCGTGCCGCCATGCGCGAGTGCGATCTGCCGCGCGAGGCTGAGGCCGATGCCCGTCCCCTCCGGTTTGCTGGTGTGGAAGGGACGAAAGATGCGCGCGGCGGCCGCCGGCGGCACGCCCGGTCCGTGATCCTCCACCTCGATCGCCAGGTCGACCCCGCTGCCATGCATCCGCAAGGCCACCCGAGCGCCGCCGTCCGCCGCCTCGACGGCATTCTGGAGCAGCGCCCAAAGGGCCTGGCCGATCTGGTCGCGGTCGAGCGACCAGTCGAGCGCCGGCTCCACCGCGATGGTCAGCGATGCGCCCGGCCAGCGCCCCGCGAACAGCCGCGCCAGATCCTCCGCCAGCGCGCCGAGCCGTACCGCTTGCCGGGACGGCTCGGGCAGTCGCGCCAGCGCGCGATAGGCTTCGGTGAAGCGTTGCAGCCCCTCCGCCCGACGCGCCAGCGTGCCGAGGATCTCGCGCAGCAAATGGCTGTCCAGCTCCGGCCTGGCGACCGCCACCGCGCCGCTTTCCGCCAGCGAGACGATCGGGGCCAGACCGTTGAGCAGTTCATGGCCCAGCACCTGGATCATGTCCGCACTCGCCCGCGCCTCGGCGACCCGCTCTTCCTGTTCGATGTCGATCAGCGCCGCGACGCTGCGTCCGTCCGTCACCAGCACCCGGTCGATCCGCCATCCCCGGCCCTCATGATGCAGCCGGGTCGCGGCGGGATCGGTCAAGGCGGCGGGCGGCGGCAGGATTCGGTCGTCGGTCGCAAACAGGCGGCGCGCCGCGCGATTGAGGCTACGCGCGGTGGTCCCCTCGATCCCGACCAACGGGGTCGGCGCGGCGTCGAGCAGCAGGCGCACCGCCCGCGCATCGGCATCCGCCCGCGTGACCGCGACCGGCGGAGTGACGGCCCGCGGCCGGATCGCCACCCAGGCGTTCAGCGCCGCCAGCCACAGCGCCGCGACCACCGCCCCGGTCAGCAGTCCCCACAGGCCATTGCGCCACGCCACCGCGCCCGCCACGCCGCAGATCACCAGTCCTAGGCTGGCGGCGACCGGGGACAGGCCGCGCCTAAAGCCCATAGCGGGCCATGCGGCGATAGAGCGCCCCCCGGCTCAATCCCAGCGCGGCGGCGGCATGGGTGACATTGTGGCGATGCTCGCGCAGCGCCGCCTCGATCATCGCGCGCTCGGCGTCGCTCAGGTCGAAGCCGGTCTCCGCCATGGCGGCGGCTGGTTCGATCGCGACGCTCGGCAGGGCGAGCGCCGCCGCATCAATCCGGCCATCGGTCGACAGCAGCACCGCCCGTTCGATCGCCAGCGCCAGCCCGCGCACCTCGTCGGGCCAATTCGTCGTGCCGAGCAACGCCTCCGCCGCCGCGCTCAACCGCATCTCGGGCCGTCCGAACCGTGCCGCCGCGTCGCGGGCGAAATGGCGGGCGAGGAGCAGCGCATCGTCGCCGCGCCGGGCTAGCGGCGGCACCGCCACCTCGATCGTCGCCAGGCGTCGTCGCAGCGCGGGTGACAGCGCCGCGATATCGTCGCCGATGGCGATGCAGCGCGCCGCGGCCGGGATATGGTCGAGCAGCCGCGCCTGCGCGACGGGATCGAGCCGATCCGGATGACGCAGGATCAGCGTGCCATCGGCCCGGTCCAACCGGTCCCAGGCCGCCGGATCGCGCAAGTCGACTTTCATCGGCGCGTCCGGGGCGTGGCGCGAGGCGGCGTGGATGGCCTGGGCGGTCAACATCCGGCCGCTGCCCGACGGGCCGGTGACGGTGACGCCCGCCGGCGTGGGGCCGACCCGGCGGATCAGGTCGCGCAACGCCTGCATCGCGGGACTGTCTCCCAATAACCGCACCGGCTCCGCCGCGACCAGCGCAGGGGTGGCCGGCGTCGATGCGGCCATGGCGCGGCGCGCCGCCGCCGCCTCGACCTTGGCGATCAGCTCGGCATTGCGCCACGGCTTCATCATGAAGTCGCACGCCCCCGCCTGCATCGCCGCCACCGCGATGCGGATGCCGCTATGCGCGGTGATGACGATGACGCACGCCCCCGCATCCTCGGCGACGATCCGGCGGAGACAGGCCAGCCCCTCCTCCCCGCTCGATTCCCCGGCGGTGAAGTTCATGTCGAGCAGGATCGCGTCATAGCGGCGCAGCGCCAGTCGCGAGAACGCCTCCTCCGGTCCGTTCGCCGTATCCAGGCCATGGCCGGCCATGCGGAAGGCGATCGCCATCGCCTGGGTCACGGTCGGATTGTCGTCGATCAGCAGGATGGTCAACGCGCTTGACGCCCCCTCCGGCCGTCCATTTGCGGACACTGCGTCCGCCGCTGGACGGTCACCCAATCGCGTATCCACGGGAAATGGCTGTTTCATGGTGATTTAGGCTTTTCGGCTGGTTCCGGCGACACTGTCCGCATGATGACCGAACAGCCCGTACACGCAACCGCTTCTCCCGGTGCCTCGATGGATCGCCGGATCGAGCGGCCGCCGACGCCCTGGTGGCGTCGTCGCGCGGTGGTGCTGGCGGTGGCGGCGGTCGTGGCGGCGCTGCTGATCTGGCGGATGCTGCCCGCCGCCGGATCGACCGACATCGCCGCCGCCGATATCGAGACCGGCCAGGTCGAACGCGCGCCCTTTGCCGATTACCTGCCGGTCCGCGCGACCGTCGCGCCGCGCGTCACGACGCTGGTCGGGGTGCTGTCGGGCGGACAGGTCGAGAAGCTGCTGGTGCAGGACGGCGCGATGGTGACCGAGGGCCAGCCGCTCGCCACGCTCGCCAATCCCACGCTGAAGCTCGACGTGCTGACCCGCGAGGCGCAGATCGCTAGCCAGCTCGGCAGCGTCGCGGGCGAGAATCTGGGGATCGAGCGCAACCGCCTCGATCGCGCCGGCCAGATCGCCCAGGCCAATTACGACCTGATCAAGGCGCGGCGCGAACTCTCCATCCGCCAGCAGCTGCACGACAAGGGCTTCGTGTCGGACGCCGGGATCAAGAGCTTCGCCGAGGAGGCCGCCTATCAGGAGAAGCGGCTCGCCCAGCTCCAGTCGGGCGGCGCGGCGGAGGCGCGGATCACCGCGACGCAGGGGCAGCGGCTCGACGATACGCGCGGCCGGCTGGAGAACAACCTGGCGGCGGTGCGCGCGGGACTGGACGCGCTGGTCGTCCGTGCCCCCTCGACCGGGCGGCTGACGAACTTCACCATCCAGCCGGGCCAGACACTGAAGCCCGGCGACCCGGCCGGCCAGGTCGACAGCGAGGGATCGTGGAAACTGACCGCCGATGTCGACGAATATTATCTCGGTCGCGTCGCGGTGGGGCAGACGGCGCGCACCGCCGACGGCGCGCTGCTGACCGTGTCCAAGGTGCTGCCGGCCGTGAAGGACGGCCGCTTCCGGGTCGAGCTGACCTTCGACCGCGCCGCCCCCGCCGGGCTCAATCGCGGCCAGACGATGGACATCCGCATCACCCTGGGCAGCACCGCGCCCGCGCTGGTCGCGCCGGTCGGCGGCTGGCTGGAGGCGGGCGGCGGCTCCTCGGCCTTCGTGCTCGATGGCGATGGCGCCCATGCCCGCCGCCGGATGGTGAAGACCGGCCGGCGCAATCCCGAACAGGTCGAGATCCTGTCCGGCCTCCAGCCCGGCGACCGCATCGTCACCTCCAACACCGCGTCCGTGAAGGGCGACATCCTCAACCTCCGATAACAGGGACCCGCCATGATCCGTCTGCAAGGCATCCAGCGCCGCTATGTTTCCGACGAGGTGGAGACGACCGCCCTCCACGACATCGACCTGCACGTCGCCGCGGGCGAGTTCGTCGCGATCATGGGCCCGTCGGGCTGCGGCAAGTCGACGCTGCTCAACACGCTGGGCACGGTCGATCGGCCGACCGCCGGCCGCTATCTGTTCGGCGACCGCGACCTGGCGACGCTGGACGAGAAAGAACTCGCGAAGTTCCGGGGCGCGACGCTGGGCTTCGTGTTCCAGAGCTTCAACCTGATCGACGAGCTGACGATCGAGGAGAATGTCGCGCTCGGCCTCGCCTATCGCAAGGATGCGGGCGGCCAGACCGGGGGGCGTCGGGCGCGGGTCGCGGCGGCGATGGACAAGGTCGGCATCGCCCATCGCGCGCGCCATTACCCGCATCAATTGTCGGGCGGCCAGCAGCAGCGTGCCGCCATCGCCCGCGCCATCGTCGGCGATCCCAAGCTGATCCTGGCCGACGAGCCGACCGGCAATCTCGACACCGCCAATGGCGAGCAGGTGATGAACATCCTGACCGGCCTGAACGACGAGGGCGCGACCATCGTGATGGTCACCCACTCGCCCAGCCATGCCGACCTGGCGAAGCGCCGCATCGACATGCTCGATGGCCGCATCGTCGCCAATGCCATGCGCGCGATCTGAACGACCAGAGGGAAAGGGGAACAGGGATGATGAAGCGGATGATGGGCGCCGCGCTGGGCGCGATGCTGGGCGGGTGCGTGATCGCGGTGGGGTCCAGCGGCGCGGACGCGGTGCCGAGCGTCGAGACCAGGCGGTTCGACGTCGCGGGCTTCGACGCGATCGACCTGACCGGCAGCGACGATGTGCGGGTCGTGCGCAGCGACGGCGTGTCGGTGGTCGCCAGCGGCGATCCGCGCGCGATCGCGGCCCTGGCGGTGACGGTCGATCACGGCACGCTGCGCATCAGCCGCAAGCCGGGCCGCTGGCAGGATCGCGGCGCGATGGTCACGGTGACGGTCCCCTCGCTGCGTGCGGCGACGCTGAGCGGATCAGGCGCGATGGACGTCGAGACGATGGCGGCGACGTTCGACGCACGGCTGCTGGGCTCGGGCGAACTGACGCTGCGCAACCTGCACGGCGAGACGGTGCGGATGGAGCTGGCCGGATCGGGCGACCTGACCGCCACCGGCACCGTGCGCCAGGCCGATATCCGGCTGGCCGGGTCCGGCGATATCGATGCCCGGGCGCTGGCGGTGCGCGACCTGAGCGTCGACCTGGGCGGCAGCGGCGATATCCGTGCCCAGGCGTCGGACACGGCCAGCGTGTCGATCGGCGGTTCGGGCGACGTGACGGTCGCCGGCCATCCGCGCTGCACCATCCGCAAGAGCGGCAGCGGCACCGTGCGCTGCGGCTGATCCGATGACCGACCGCTACGCCCTGCTGTCGCTCTATCGGTCGTTGACGCGGCACAAGCTCCATGCCGCGCTCAACATCGGCGGGCTGGCCGTCGGCGTGGCGGTGTTCCTGGTGCTCG
This sequence comes from Sphingomonas sp. SORGH_AS_0438, assembly GCF_031453475.1. Taxonomy (NCBI): domain Bacteria; kingdom Pseudomonadati; phylum Pseudomonadota; class Alphaproteobacteria; order Sphingomonadales; family Sphingomonadaceae; genus Sphingomonas; species Sphingomonas sp. SORGH_AS_0438. Next base: position 3,635,101 of record NZ_JAVIZS010000001.1, on the reverse strand, counting down.
GCCTCTATGTCCGGTTCGAGACCAGCTTCGAACGCTGGCTGCCGCATCACGACCAGATCTATCTGATCCAGACCGAGCTGCATTTGCCCGGCAGCCCGTTCAACGGCGCCTATCCGGGCAGCATGGCCGGAATGCTGGAGCAATTGCGCCAGGACTTTCCCGGCCTGGCCGGCACGCGCATCCGGGGCGGGGCCGGCGCCGGCAGCGTGATCCGTGGCGGCATCGCGCAGCGCGAGGATGTGGCGCAGGTCGATGCGTCCTTCTTCGACGTGTTCGACCTGCCGATGGTGGCGGGCGACGGGCGGCGGGCCCTGGCCGATCCGTCGGCGGCGCTGGTCAGCCGATCGGCGGCGCGGCGATATTTCGGCAGCGCCGATCCGATCGGCCAGACGATGACGATCGGTTTTGACGGGCCGCAGGTATTCCGCGTCGCCGGCGTGTTCGAGGATCTGCCTCCCAATACCGATCTGCGCGCGGCGATCCTGACCCCGATCCCGCGCACGCCGCCGCCGATGCGCTGGGACTGGTATCGCTGGGGCACGGCGGCGCTGTCGACCTTCGTCCGCTTCCCGACGCGCGCCGCCGCCGATGACTTCGCGGCGAAGCTGCCCGCCTTCCTCCGGCGGCGGGTGGGTCACGATTTCGGGCCGGACCCGAATGCGATCCTGTCGCTGCCGCTGCTGCCGCTGACCGACCTGCACCTGCAACCGCCCGGCGCGGAGAGCGCCAGCCGCGTCGCGACGCTGGTGACGCTGGGCATTGTCGGGGTGCTGGCGCTGATGATCGCGATCGTCAATTACGTGAATCTGGCCACCGCGCGCGCGGGACTGCGCGCCCGCGAGGTGGCGATGCGCAAGGTCGTCGGGGCCAGCCGCGCCGCGCTGGTCGCGCAGTTCATGGCGGAAGCGATCCTGGCCAGCGCGCTGGCGACGCTGGGCGGGCTGATCCTGACCGAGCTGGCGCTGCCGTTCGTCAACGCCACCGCCGGCCTCTCGATCCGCCTTCCCTATCCCACGCTCCTGCCGTGGCTGATCATCCTGACGATCCTGGTCGGGCTGGTCACGGGCCTCTATCCGGCGCTGCTGCTGTCGCGTTTCCCGGCCGCATCGGTGCTGGCCAGCGCGCGGATGCCCGGCGGCGGGCGGGCGGGCCGGCGGCTGCGCGAGATGCTGGTGGTCGTGCAGTTCGGCCTCGCCACCGCGCTGCTGACCGGCACGCTCGTCCTGACCGCCCAGACCCGGCATCTGCGCCAGGCCGATCTCGGCTTCCGACGCGACGGGTTGCTGGCGCTGCCGTCCTTCGCCGCCGACGATCTCGCGCGCGAGCAGCGGCAGGCGCTGCTGGCGGCGTTCCGCGCGATCCCCGGCGTGGTCGCGGTCGGCACGGCGGATGCGACGCCCGGCAATGGAGTGGGGAACGCGTCCGAACAGGGCGGCGCCGGGGTCGACATCATCGCGATGCCCGGACGCTCCGGCCCCGGCCTTTCCGTCCTGCGCATCAATACCGGCCCCGACTTCTTCCGCGTCTATGCCCCGCGCCTGCTCGCCGGGCGGCTGCTCGACGATGCGCACCGCCGCGACGACGCGACCGACTGGACCAAGGGCCAGGACGGCTTCAACGTCGTCGTCGACCGCACCGCCGCGGCCGCGCTCGGCTTCCGCTCGGCACAGGCGGCGATCGGCCGGACGGTCGGCGGTGCGCAGCCGCGCACGATCGTCGGCGTGATCGAACCGCTCCGCTTCTTCTCGCCGCGCCGCCCGCAGAGCCCGACCCTCTATTTCTATTATCCGGCGACGCCGCCGCGCGGCCTGGCGACGCTGCGCTACACGGGCGACGCGCGCGCCACCCAGATGGCGGTGGCGGCAGCCTGGCACCGGATCGCGCCGCAAGTGCCGCTGGTCGCCGAGCCGGTCGATCGCCGCCTGCGCGAATTCTATGCCGCCGATGATCGCGCCGCGCGGTTGCTGGCGGCGGGCGCGCTGCTGGCGGTGGCGATCGCCTGTATCGGCCTATGGGGCCTCGCCGCCTTCAACGCCGCGCGGCGGATGCACGAGATCGGCATCCGCAAGGTGCTGGGCGCGTCGTCGGGTGACATCGCGCGGCTGCTGACCGGGCAGTTCCTGCGTCCGGTCGTCATCGCCAACCTGATCGCTTGGCCGCTGGCCTTTGTCGGGCTGCGGCTGTGGCTGGCGGGCTTCTCCGACCGCATCGCCCTGTCGCCGCTCTACTTCCTCAGCGCCAGCCTGCTCGCGCTGCTGATCGCGGTCGCCACCATCCTGGTCCAGTCGCTGCGCGCCAGCCGCGCCGCCCCCGCCTGGGCGCTCGGCCATGACTGACCGGTCCCCCTTCCCTCGCACGGATGCCATCGCATGAACCGCTTCGCCCTGCTGTCGCTCTATCGGTCGCTCACCCGCCACAAACTCTATGCCGCGCTCAATATCGGTGGGTTGGCGGTCGGCATCGCCGTGTTCCTGGTGCTCGGCCTCTATGTCCGGTTCGAGACCAGCTTCGAGAAATGGCTGCCGGACCATGACAAGATCTATGTCGTGCAGACGGTGTGGAACCTGCCGGGCAGTCCATTCAACGGTCGATATTCCGATACGATGGGTGGCCTGCTGGAGCAATTACAGGAGGATTTCCCGGGCACCGTCGGCACACGCATCTGGGGTGGCGAAGGGGCCGGCAGCGTCCTGCGACGCGGGGTGGCGACCAAGGAAGACGTGGCCGAGGTCGATCCGTCATTCTTCGACGTCTTCGATCTGCCGATGGTGAGCGGTGACGGCCGCCGCGCGCTGGCCGATCCATCGGGTGCGATCATCAGCGAGAGTCTGGCACACAAATACTTCGGCACCAGCGACCCGATCGGGCAGACGATCACCGCGTCATATCAGGGACCACAGACCTACCGGATCGGCGGCGTCTTCCGCGATCTGCCCGCCAACAGCGACATGAAGGTGTCGCTGCTCCTACCCCTTATCAAGGGCGTCGAGCGGGACAATTGGTTCCATTGGGGCAGCACGCACCTGACCACCTATCTACGATTTGACACAGTTGGGGCGGCGCGGGCCTATGCACAGAAACTGCCGGCGTTCGTCGATCGGCGCGCCCTGAAGGATTCGGGGCCGAACGCGTCGAAGACCGAGGCCCTCGCGCTCCTGCCCCTGACCGAGCAGCATCTCGCCTCGCCCACCGGGAGCGTGTCGAGCAAGAAGCTGACGGTGGTGACCCTGGGGCTGGTCGGCGTGCTGACGCTGCTGATCGCGATCGTCAATTACGTGAACCTCGCCACCGCGCGGGCCGGGCTGCGCGCCCGCGAGGTCGCCATGCGCAAGGTATTGGGCGCAAGTCGCAAGGCGCTGGTCACGCAGTTCCTGGGCGAGGCCATGCTAATGGTCGGCATCGCCGCGCTGGGCGGTCTGATCCTCGCCGAACTGGGATTACCGCTGGTCAATGCCGCAGGCGGGCTGTCGCTGACCATTCCGTACATGGTGGTCGTACCCGCATTGGCGGTGCTGGTGGTGGTGGTCGGCGCGCTGGCGGGCTTCTACCCCGCCTTGCTGTTGTCGCGCGTTCCCGCCGCCGCCGTATTGGCGTCGTCGCGCTCGCCCGGCGGCGGACGTGCGGGGACTCGAGTGCGCGAGGCGTTGGTCGTCTTCCAGTTCGGGATGGCGATCGCGTTCATGATCGGGACCGCCATATTGCTGGTGCAGACCCGCCACGTCCGGCAAGCCGATCTCGGCTATCAACGCGATGGTCTCATCATCCTCCGCTCGATCGCGGACGGGAATGTCGCCCCCGCCCAGCGTCGCGCGATGGTGGAGGCGATCCGCGCGCTGCCCGGTGTGCAGCGAGTCGCGCTCGGCGGCGACGGCCCGGGTGGCAGCGGCACGACGAACGCCGACAACGTGGCGCTGCCCGGCCTCCCCGGCGAAGGGCCGAACTTGCAATGGGTCGATACGGGTCCGGGCTTTTTCCAGGTCTATGGCGCGCGACTGATTGCAGGACGCATGTTCGACCCGGCACGTCGCGAGGACGATCATCAGATGATGGACGCGGCAAAGAACCATAATATCATCATCAACCGTCTCGGCGTGAAGCAATTGCGCTTCGCCTCGCCCGACGCGGCGATCGGTAAAGTCGTCGGCGGCAACCGCCCCCGCACGATCATCGGGGTGGTCGACAACCTCCGCTTCGATACGCCGCGCAACCCGATCGCCCCGACCTATTTCTATTTCTCGGGCGATCCCGCGAAGAACTATCCGATGATCGCCGCCATCCGGTACACCGGCGATCCACGCACGATGCTGGCCAGTATCCGCTCGGTCTGGCAGCGGATGGTGCCGCAGGTGCCGTTCCAAGGTGACACCGCCGACAACCGGCTGGCGCGCTATTACAAGGCCGACGAACAGGCCACCCGCCTGTTCGCGATCGGCGCGGGGCTGGCGGTGCTGATCGGCTGTGTCGGACTCTGGGGCCTGGCGTCGTTCAACACCGCCCGGCGGGTGAGGGAGATCGGCATCCGCAAGACGCTGGGCGCGTCCGCCACCGACATCGTGCGACTGCTGGTCGGCCAGTTCCTGCGGCCGGTGCTGCTTGCCAATCTGATCGCCTGGCCGCTCGCCTTCGTCGCGATGCGGACGTGGCTGGCCGGGTTCGAGGATCGGGTGGCGCTGTCGCCGCTGTTCTTCGTCGGCGCCAGCCTGGTGGCGATGCTGATCGCGGTGCTGACCGTGCTTGGCCAGTCGCTGCGCGCCAGCCGCGCCGCCCCCGCCTGGGCGCTGCGCCATGACTAGGCGTTTCGCCACCCTGGTCGCGCTGCTGCTCGCCACCCCCGCCCCGGCGGAGACGTTGCGGGACGCGATCGCGGCGGCCTATGCCGGCAATCCGCAACTCGCCGCCGCCCGCGCCCGGCAGGAGGCGCTGGCCGAGACCCCGGAACAGGCGCGGGCGCTGGGCCGCCCCACCCTCTCCACCGGCGCGAACACGGGCTATGACCGGCTGGGCCATGGCACGTCCGGCGCGGCCACGATCGACGCCGCGCTGCCGATCTGGACGGGCGGGCGCGTCCGCTCGGCGGTCCGCGCCGCCGATCGCGACGTCGCCGCCGGGGCGGAGGGGTTGCGCGACGTGGAGGCGGCGGTGCTGCAAGGCGTCGTCCTCGCCTATGCCGACCTGCTCTACAACCAGCAGGCGGTGGAGGTCGCCCGCGTCGGCATCGAACGGCTCGACCGGCAGGTGGCGGAGGCGCGCTCCCGCTTCGGCCTGGGACAGGCGACCCGCACCGACGTCGCGCAACTGGAGGCGCAGCGCGCCACCGTCGTCGCCAATCTGGCGGATGCGGAGGGCGCGCTGGCCGCCGCCGAGGCCGCCTATCGCACCGTCGTCGGACGCGATGCCGGGGCCCTGTCGCCGGAGATACCACCGCCCCCCGCCCTGCCCGAGGATCGCGCGCAGGCGCGTCGTGCGGCCGAGACGGCCAACCCGCTTCTCCTCCAGCAGCGTCGGCTGGTCGAGGCGTCGGCCGCCCGCATCGATCAGGCGCGCGCGGATGGTGCGCCGGCGCTGGACCTGACGGGCGGTTATGGCCGGGGCGTGCGGATCGGGTCGGGTGACGGGCGCGCGGCTATCCGGTGGCGGGATCGGTGGGGCTGGCGTTGCGCATCCCGCTGCTGACCGGTGGGCTGATCCCCGCGCGCATCCGCCAGGCGCAGGCGACCAACCGTGCCGAGCGGTTCCAGGCGGACGCCAGTCTGCGCGAGGCGGTGCGCGCCGCCGATACGGCCTGGGCCTCGCTGACGGCGGCGCAGGCGCGGTTGCGCGCCAATATCGATGGCCTCGCTGCCGCCGACCTGGCGCTGCGCGGCGTGCGGGCGGAATATGGCTTCGGCCTGCGCTCGACCATCGACATATTGGTGGCCGACCAGAGCTTCCGCGCCGCGCAGCTCGCCGTGGCGTCGGCCCGCGCCGACATGCTGGTCGCGCAAGCCGCGCTGCTGCGCGCGACGGGGCGGCTGACGAGCAGCGCCTATGGCTGAGCGGAACCGGGCGGCGGCATCGTCACGGTCGTGAAAAAACCCGCCGCCCGGCATCCCGGACGGCGGGTTTCCCGATCCCGTCAGACGGTGATCAGCCGGTGCGGCGGCCCGACAGGGGGAAGCTGCCGAACGCACCCGCGCCGACCGAGCCGGTGACCGTGTCGCCATCGATCGTGGCTTCGCAGTCGAGCGTCATCGGCATCGGCACGGTCATGCTCTGCTTCCAGGCGATGGTGTCGCCATCGACCGTGCCGTTGACGTCCATGCCGCCCATCGCGCCGGACACGTCGCCGGTGAAGGTCGCGCCGTCGCTGCGCACGGTCAACGTCATGTTCTGGTCGCCCAGCGGCGACTTGACGGTGCAATCATAGGTGCCGTCGACATTGGCCATGTGCATCTCTCCTTGAGTCCGAAAGCGTCGGTCCGAACGATTCACTTCGCCTTGGGTGCCGCGCCGGCCTCCGGGGACGAAGCGACCGACGCCGCCGGCACCACCTCCACCGGCAGGCCGATGGCGTCAAGCTGCGGCTTCACCGTCGCGGCATTGCCGACCACGACCCAGATCGCCTTGGACGGATCGATCGCCCTGCTGATCGCCTGGTTCAGCTCGGGCAGCGTCAGTGCCCGGTAACGCGCGGTGATCGTGGAATAATAATTGTCCGGCCGCTTGAACAGGTCGTTCGCCTGCATCGCCGACAGCACCGCGCCCGAGGTTTCGAAATTGCCGCTGAGCGAGCGGATGCCGCCCTGGATCGCGCGATCGAACTCGACCTGGGTCATCGGCTTGGCGCCCAGGAAACCGGCGATGTCGCTGCGCAACGCCGCGATCGACGGACCGGTCTGGTCGGCCTGGACCGGTGCGGAGAGGCTGTAGGGCGCGGCGAACTCCAGCGTGCGGAACCCGCCCCGGACGCCATAGGACCAGTGCTTGCTCTCGCGCAGGTCCATGTTCATCCGCGACAGGAAGCTGCCGCCCAGCGCGTCATTGGCGGTCTCGACGGGCAGCATGTTCTCGGTGCCGGTCAGCATGGTGGGGATGCCGCCGACGATCACCGATTGCGGGCTGTCCGGCCGGTCGACCAGCACGATGCGCGGCGACGCGGCATCGCTGCCGGCCGCGGGGAAGCGCTTGACCCCGGCCGGCGTGGCGGGTGCGCGCCAGTCGCCCAGCGTCCGCTCCAGCGCCGCCTTCACCTCGGCCAGCGGACGATCGCTGACCACGAAGATCTTGGCCTTGTCGGGCCGCAGCCACGCCTGCTGGAAGGCGACCAGATCGGCGCGGGTCAGCGCCGCCACCGCCTGCGGATCGCCCGCGCCACGCTGGCGCGAATAGGGCGACTCGGCACCGTAGAGGAGCGGCGGCATCACCCGCGACGCCAGGCCCGACGGATTGGTCAGTTCCTGCCCGATCTGCGCCAGCTGCTGGGTGCGCACGCGCGTCACCTCCGCCTCGTCGAAGGCGGGGTTGCGGACGATATCGGCGAACAAGGCCAGCGCGGGCGCGAGGTTCGCGCTCGGCACACCCAGGCCGATCTGGGTGCGGTCGCCGTTGAACCAGCTGTCGATATTCGCGCCCAGCCGCTCGCGCGTCTCGGCGATCTGCACCGAGTTGAGCGCCTTCGTCCCCTCGTCCAGCATGTTGAGCGCCAGTTGCTGGGTGCCGAGCCTGGTGGGTACGTCCGCCGCCACGCCGGCGTCGAACGACAGCGCCAGTTGCGTGACCGGCACGGCGGTGCGCTGCGCGTAGATCAGCTCGATGCCGTTCGCCAACCGGCTGCGCTCGATGGCGGGGAAACGGAGCGTCCCGACCTCGCCCATCGCCGGCAGCCCCCCGCGCGTCCCCTTGACCGGGGTTTCGGGCGCGGTCGCCACCTCCGCCTTGGGCGGCACCTTCGCCTCCTCATAGGCGTCGCGCGGGCCGGGCACGACGGTCAGCGTATAGGAGGGCTTGCTCAACCACTGATCGGCCGCCGCCTTGACGCTCGCCGGGGTCTGCGCGGCGAGCTGCTCCAGCTCCTTCTTGTAGAAGCCGGGATCGTTGGAGAAGAGCGCGCCCTGCGCCAGCGCCACGGCCTTGCCGCCGAAGCCGCCGACCGATTCCAGTCCGCGGATGCGGCCCGCCGTCTCGGTCGTGGCGACGCGGCGCACCTCGTCGGCGGTGGGGCCGGTGCGCAGGAAGTCGCCGACGATCTGGTCGATCCGCTTCGTCACCAGCGCCGGGTCGACGCCGGGGCGGACCAGCACGCGGATGCCGAACTGCCCGATCTGCGCCGAGCTCCAATTATAGGCCGAGGCGCTGACCGCGAGCTTCTCCTGCTTGACCAGGATGGTGTTGAGCCGCGAGCTGGACAGGCCGCCCAGCACCCCCGCCGCCACGTCGAGCGCGCGGGTCTGCGGGTCGTTGAGGCCGGGCACCGTCCAGTTGCGGGCGATCATCACCTGCGCCACCCGGTCCTTCATCGTCTCCACCTTGGGCGCGGTGAGCGTCACCACGGGCGCGACGGCCGGCGCGGTCTTCGGCCCGGCGGGAATGCCGCCGAAATATTTGGTCACCAGCCGCCGGGCGGTGGGCAGGTCGATATCGCCGGCCAGCACCAGCACCGCATTGTTGGGCGCATAATGGCTGCGGAACCAGTCCTTGACGGTGTCCAGCGTCGCCGCGTCCAGATCGGCCATCGAGCCGATCGTGTCATGGCCATAGGGATGGCTTTCGGGCAGCAGGCCGGCCGTCACCTTATAGTCGACCAGGCCATAGGGCTGGTTGTCGCCCTGGCGCTTCTCGTTCTGGACGACGCCGCGCTGCTCGTCGAGCTTGGCTTGCGTCACCGCGCCGAGCAGATAGCCCATGCGGTCCGATTCAAGGAACAGCGCGCGGTCGAGCGCGGCGGTCGGCACCGTCTCGAAATAATTGGTGCGGTCCTGGTTGGTGGTGCCGTTGAAGTCGGTCGCGCCGACCTGCTTCAGCGGCTCGAAAAAGTCGTTCGGGGCGTTTTCCGAGCCGTTGAACATCAGATGCTCGAACAGATGCGCGAAGCCCGTCTTGCCCTTGGGCTCGTGCTTGGCGCCGACATCGTACCAGACGCTGACCGCGACGATCGGCGCCTTGCGATCGGTATGGACGATCACGCGCAGGCCGTTGGGCAGGGTGAAGCTCTGATAGGGAATGTCGACCGCCTTGACGAGCGTCGCGACGGGCGCGGGTGGCTGTTGCTGCGCGGCGACGGGCGCGGCGAGCGCGACGATGGCGACACTGGCGAGCGCCGCGATACGAATGGTCATGATGATCGTCCCCCGAATTTCCTGACCTGGAGCATAGCCAGGGCCGGGACGGACGCAACACGTCACGAAAGGTGCACGGCCCGCCCTCTTGTGTTGCCGATCGGCAACACCATCTTCGCGGACAAGACGAACAGGGATCAGCCATGAACCTAGAGAAATTTACCGACCGCGCGAAAGGCTTCCTCCAATCCGCGCAGACCGTTGCCATCCGCCTCAACCATCAGCGCATCGCCCCCGAGCATTTGCTCAAGGCATTGCTGGAGGATGAGCAGGGCATGGCCGCCGGCCTGATCCAGGCGGCGGGCGGCGACGCCAAGCGTGCGGTCGCCGAGACCGACCTCGCCCTGTCGAAGATCCCGGCCGTGTCCGGATCGGGTGCGCAGGCCAGCCCCGGCCTGGACAATGACTTGGTGCGCGTGCTCGACCAGGCCGAGCAGATCGCGACCAAGGCGGGCGACAGCTTCGTCACCGTCGAACGGTTGCTGGTGGCGCTGGCCCTGTCGCTCAACACCGCCGCCGGCAAGGCGCTGAAGACGGCGGGCGCGACCCCGGAGGGGCTGAACGGCGCGATCAACCAGTTACGCCAGGGCCGCACCGCCGACACGGCGGGCGCGGAGGATCGCTATGACGCGCTGAAGAAGTTCGCGCGCGACCTGACCCAGGCGGCGCGCGACGGCAAGCTCGACCCCGTGATCGGCCGCGACGAGGAGATCCGCCGCACCATCCAGATCCTGGCGCGCCGGACCAAGAACAACCCGGCGCTGATCGGCGAACCCGGCGTCGGCAAGACCGCGATCGCCGAGGGGCTGGCGCTGCGCATCGCCAATGGCGACGTGCCCGACACGCTGAAGGACCGCCGGCTGATGGCGCTCGACATGGGCGCGCTGATCGCCGGCGCGAAATATCGCGGCGAGTTTGAGGAACGACTGAAGGGCGTGCTCGACGAGGTGAAGGCCGCTGATGGCGAGGTCGTGCTGTTCATCGACGAGATGCACACGCTGATCGGCGCGGGCAAATCCGAGGGCGCGATGGACGCGGGCAATCTGCTCAAGCCGGCCCTGGCGCGCGGCGAGCTGCACTGCGTCGGCGCGACCACGCTCGACGAATATCGCAAATATGTCGAGAAGGACCCGGCGCTCCAGCGGCGGTTCCAGCCCGTCTTCGTCGGCGAGCCGACCGTGGAGGACACGATCTCGATCCTGCGCGGGTTGAAGGACGTGTACGAGCTGCATCACGGCGTGCGCATCACCGATGGCGCGATCGTGTCGGCGGCGACCTTGTCCAACCGCTACATCACCGATCGCTTCCTGCCCGACAAGGCGATCGACCTGATGGACGAGGCCGCCAGCCGCATCCGCATGGAGGTGGAGTCGAAGCCGGAGGAGATCGAGACGCTCGACCGCCGCATCATCCAGCTCAAGATCGAGCGCGAGGCGCTGAAGAAGGAAAGCGACGCCGCCAGCCGCGATCGCCTCGCGACGCTGGAGGGCGACCTCGCCAATCTCGAACAGCAATCCGCCGAGCTGACCCAGCGCTGGCAGGCGGAGAAGGACAAGATCGGCGCCGAGGCCAAGCTGAAGGAACAGCTCGACCAGGCGCGCGTCGCGCTCGACCAGGCGCAGCGCCAGGGCGACCTGGCCCGCGCAGGCGAGCTGTCCTACGGCACCATTCCACAGCTGATGAAGCAGCTGGAGGAGGCGCAGGGCCAGACCCAGGGCGCGATGCTGCGCGAGGAGGTGACCGCCGACGATATCGCCGGCGTGGTCAGCCGCTGGACCGGCGTGCCCGTCGACCGGATGCTCCAGGGCGAGCGCGACAAGCTGCTGCGCATGGAAGAGGTGCTGGGCCAGCGCGTGATCGGCCAGGCCGATGCGGTGCGCGCCGTCTCCACCGCCGTGCGCCGCGCGCGCGCCGGTCTGCAGGACCCGAACCGGCCTCTGGGCTCGTTCCTGTTCCTGGGGCCGACGGGCGTCGGCAAGACCGAGCTGACCAAGGCGCTGGCCGAATTCCTGTTCGACGACCCCAATGCCATGGTCCGCATCGACATGTCGGAGTTCATGGAGAAGCACGCCGTCTCGCGGCTGATCGGTGCCCCGCCGGGCTATGTCGGCTATGAGGAAGGCGGCGTGCTGACCGAGGCGGTGCGGCGGCGGCCCTATCAGGTCGTGCTGTTCGACGAGGTGGAGAAGGCGCATGGCGACGTGTTCAACGTGCTGCTCCAGGTGCTGGACGACGGCCGGCTGACCGATGGACAGGGGCGGACGGTGGATTTCAGCAACACGCTGATCGTGCTGACCTCCAATCTCGGCAGCCAGTTCCTGGCAAACATGGCCGACGACCAGGATGTCGCGACCGTCGAGCCGCAGGTGATGGACATCGTCCGCGCGCATTTCCGCCCGGAATTCCTCAACCGGCTGGACGAGATCATCCTGTTCCACCGGCTGGGCCAGGCGCATATGGGCCCGATCGTCGACATCCAGGTCGGCCGCGTCCAGCGGCTGCTGGCGGATCGCAAGATCACGCTGACGCTGACCGACGCGGCGCGGGCGTGGCTGGGCCGGGTCGGCTACGACCCCGTCTATGGCGCGCGCCCCCTCCGCCGCGCGGTGCAGCGCCATCTCCAGGACCCGCTTGCCGACCTGATCCTGCGGGGCACGGTGAAGGACGGCAGCACCGTCCGGGTCGATGAGGGCGACGGGAAGCTGGCGCTGGTAGTGACGTGACGCGAAAAGGGGCCAGCATCCATGGCGGATGCCGGCCCCCGACTTTTTCAACGCATTCGGTTTGAGATCAGAAATTCACGCCGAACTGGATGCGGGCCGAGCGGCCGTCATTATATTGCAACGGCAGCGAATAGGTCGGCTGCGGTGCACCTTGCGAAGTGGTTCCCGTTTCAGCCAAGCGCAGTTTCTGCCGCGAGTTGAAGACGTTAAACACCGACAGGCGGATGAAGCCGTTGAAGGCATCCGTCGGCACGGCAATCACTGCGTCCAAGTTGAGTTGCGCCAGCCAATCCGACTTCAGCGCCGAGCCGCGCTTCACCTCCTGCAGGGTGCTGGGACGCACCCCGCCAGCCCGGTCGAACCGGTCGTTGATGACTGCGAAGCCGGTCGGATTGCGGACCACATTGCCATTCACCACGTTACAATAGGCGGCATTGGCACCGTAATAGAGACCGGTGATGCCGCCCGGTGCCGTGGCGTCGGAGTCCAGATAGGCCGGCGCACGGCCATAGCAGCCGAACCGACGAGGCGAACCGAGCGAACCGTTCGCGCCCAACGTCAGCCAGTCTGCGACCTTATATGATCCCCAGGCCTTCAAATTGTGGCGACGATCGTTGGGCAGATAGCCATAGGTACCATTGACTAGCGCCGGAAGGTCGAAAGCCGTGGTCAGGCCTGAGTCGCTCTGTCCATTGTCGGACCGCACGCCACCTTCGATGTTTCCGTAGAGCTTCGAATAGGTGTAATTGGCATGGAGTTCCCAGACGCCATCGGAATCACGGTCAACCGCGAAGGCCATGCCGCGATAGGTACGCTGTGCCCTCGGATAGCCGAGCGAGGCCGCCGACAGTGTCACCGTCCGCAGGGTCGTCTCACCCGGTAGCGGATCGCTGAGCGTCACCGCCACATCACGTCCCGGATTGATCAGCGTGAACTGATGCACGCCGTTCCAGATATTGCGGCAGTTCGTCGCACTCTTGCCTTGCGATATGCAGTAGGGAACGATCGCCTGGTCGAGTGCCGCGTCTTCCAACGAGTTGTTGAGCTTGGTCTGCGTAAAGACGAAGCGGGCCCGGATGCGGTTGTTGAACCGATGCTCCATGCCCAATATGATTTCGTCGACCGATTGCGGCTTGAGATTGGACGCCACGACCGAGTCCGTGTTGGGCACGGTGCCGTCGTTGCTGACCGTGCAGGCGGTGCCTGCCGGGGAGCCGCCCAGACAATTCGTGAATCCGGCACCGGTGGTGATCGGCGTGCCCAGGATCGGCACGTTGGTCGCCGTCAGGCCGTTCAGCAGATAATAAGTGGTATAGTCCAGTTCACCACCCGCCAGGCGGACATTGGTGTTGACCGCCACCGGGAGATAATAGCGGCTGAAAGACCCGAAGATTTTCGTGCGACCGTCGCCCAGCGGATCGAAGCTGGCGCCCAGGCGCGGCCCCCACTGGTTCTTGGCGAGGAAGAAGGTCTGGCCAGCACCGTTGCGGTTCTCGAACCGGTCGTTGCGGATGCCCAGGTTCAACTGCAATCGGTCGTCGAACAGCCGCCAGTCGTCCTGCACGTAAAATGCGGTGTTACGACTTGCGAACTGCCCGCCGGTGCGGAAGGTGCGCGCCTTCACATAGGAGGTGCCGCTCACCAGACCAACGGTGGGATCGATCGTTCCCGTCGCCCCGGAAGCCGTCAGCAGCGTATATTGCGCGCCGCCATTGGCAGTGCTGATCGAGTTCTCATCCAAATCCTCGCGATCATAGCCGCCACGGATATGGTGCGAACCGAGGAGGGTGAACCGCACATCGGCATCGGCCCGGTAGAAGGTCCGTTTGTCGAAGTTCAGAGACGCGTTCGACAATGTATTGCCGATGCTGCTATTGGCACCGTTGCGCTGGTCGACCACCGACGGCAGGTCAGGCAGGCTCGATTCGGTGGTGTCCCTGTTCTTGTTGACGCCATAGGCTGCCGACAGGGTCAGCCAGTTGGTGAAGCTGCCGGTATAGCGCAAGACATAGTTCTCGCCGCCCGAACGGTAGAGGTTGGTCGCGACATAGCCACCGGGCTGGTTGGTGTTGAGGTTGTAGCGCAGGCCGCTGGCCAGCGTGTACTGGCTGGTGCCGAACACGCTGTCGCGCTGAGTCCCGCTGGTGTTCCAGTAGGTCCCCTCCAGCCGCTGGCCGTCAACGATCACCGCATCGATCTTGGCACCGTAGAACGGGTCGTTCGCGACCGTCCGTGTGTAGGACGTCCCGGCCAGATTCAAGCCAAAGTCGGCCAGATCGGCATAGTCGGCGCAGAAGGCCCGGTTGGTGGCGCAACCGTTGGCGCCTGTGCCGGTGCGACTGACGACGCCGCTGTATCCCTGGGACGAGGTGTAGTTGCGGGCATTGTAGATGCCGTAGAAGAACAAATGATCCTTGATGATCGGGCCCGACAGTTGCGCAATGAAGTCGGTGCGCGCCCGATAGCGCGAGTCATTGTCGGCGGCATAGGTGTTGCGGGTGTTCGACCGCAGCTCGTTCGGCTCCCAGTTGAAGGTGATGCCGCCATGGAAGGTGTTCGAGCCCGACTTGGTCGTGGCGTTGATCATACCGCCGGTGAAGCGTCCGAACTCCGCCGGGATACCGCCCGTCTTGATGTCGACCGTCTGATAGAAATCGAACGGCACCGCCACCGCACCCAGGCCATTGCGGAATTGCGTCGTGTTCAGGCCGTTGATGTAATAGGCATTCTCGGACACCGAGGCGCCATTCACCGATGGCAGCCCACCGGCCGGACCGAAGCGGTTGTCGCCGCCTACCGTGCCCGGCGCCAGCAGCACGACCGCAGTCAGATCACGTGCCACCGGCACGCGCGCCGCGACATCGCCCACGTCGATCACCGCACCGACCGTGTTGCTGCTGAAATCGACCACGGCGGTACGCCCGGCCGTCACGACGATCTCGCCGCCCGCGCCCTCATCGGCGCTGGCGAGAGTGAACTGGTTGGCCGCACGACCCTGGATCAGGCGGACGGCGGGATCGGTGAAGCTGCTCCGGCCCGGCGCTTCCACCGTGAAGCTGTACGTGCCCTGCGGCAGTGCGGTGATCGTATAGCTACCGTTGCCGTCGGTCACCGCGCTCCGTGAAAAGCCCTGTGCGGTGGACGTGACGGTCACCGTTGCGCCAGCGATCGGACGACCGTCCGTACCCTGCACCCTACCCGTTGCATTGACCTGCGTGTAATCCTGCGCCGCTGCCGGAGCGGCCGTCATCAGCGTACCACCAAGCCCCAATCCGGCAAAAGCCGCGACCGCGACACCTTGCGCGAGCGAACGTCGAACAGCTCTGAATCCCTGATTCATTCAGTATCCCCCATGACTGGCGATGGTCCTTTCGGACCGCTCGCACCCCTTCCGAAGATGGCGGCAGCACTCGGCTCCCGGTCCCTCCCACCTTCGGTCAGGCAGATCATGGAAAGGGGTCACATCACTGTAAAGATTGGTTCAACCTTCCCTCAGTCACGCCACTAACCCGTATCATAAAAACAACAGATTCGACTCTGCATCACGCTGTAGCGCTGCAATACGCTAATCCAGCCAACCATCTGATAATCAGTGATATTTTATAGATTTTAGGTAAAACTGACGGCTTTACTGAATACTGGCCAATATTTTCGGTGATAAATCGTGAAAGCCATAGGCAACCGAAGCCACGAGCCCCTTGTCCGAAGCTTCACCTATCGTCATCATGATCATTTTGTATTTCGTATATATCTCTACGGCACAAAAAAAGCGCGCCCGGTTGCCCGGACGCGCCCATGGTCGTCGGTGGTTCGCCGACCTAGAAGTTGCCGCGCACGATGAACGAGAAGCGGCGGTCGTTCATGAAGTAGCTGCGCGGGGCCAGCTGGCTGGGATCGCCGGTATAGGCCTGCAGCGTCTTGGTCGTGGTGTTGGTCAGGTTCACGCCCTGTACGCCGACCTTGATATACTTGTTGAGGTTGAGGAACGCCGAGGCGTCGAGCGAGCCCGTGCCGGCCTGGAAGATCGACGTATAGGGGAAGATCACGTCGGCCGCCGTCAGCAGGTACTTGGACCGCCAGTTATACGCCGCCCGCAGCGAGACCGGACCCTTCTCGTAGAAGACCGTCGCGTTGACATTATGCTTCGACAGCCCCTCGAACGGCAGGCTGCCCGGCTTGATCGTCGAGACGTTGGACGGCGCGCCGGTGTTCAGGAAGCTGTTGGGCAGTCCCGAGCTTTCGATGAACGAGTAGTTGGCGTTGACGCCCAGCCCGTCCAGGAACCCCGGAAGGAAGTCGAAGGTCTGCTGATAGGCGACCTCGACGCCCTTGATCTTGCCCTTGCCGGTGAAGTTCTCCGGATAGCGGAACTGCACCGACTCGGTGACACCGTTGCTGGTGACGTTGCGGGGCAGGATCGACTGGTAGAAGAAGTTCGACACTTCCTTGTAGAAGGCGTCGACCGTCAGCGAGCCGACCCGCGCGAAATACCATTCCAGCGTGGCGTCGAACTGCCAGGCGGTGGCGGGCTTCAGGTACGGATTGCCCGAAGTCGCGATCGGCTGGCCGCTCGCCGCATCGGTGCCATAGGTCTGGTAGTTGCGGATGTTCGCCGAGTCCGGCCGGGTCAGCACCTTGGAGGCGGCCAGACGCACGATCAGGTCGCGCGACAGGCCCAGCTTCAGGTTCGCGCTCGGCAGCCAATAGGTATAGCCGGTGCGGGCCACGTCCGGGGTCGTCGCGCCGGTCGCGAACTGCTGGAGCGCGGCATAGGCGCTCGGCCCGAGGCGACAGATGCCGCCCGGCGTCTGCGCCGGCGTGCCCGCCGGTGCGCCTGCCGGCACGGTCGCGACGCAGCGGGTCGCATAGTCCTGGGTGATGCCGAAGGCGTCGCGGGTCGGAATGGTGAACGCACCGGCCGAGGCGATGTCGGTATGCACGAAGCGCACGCCGACATTGCCGTCGACGCGGATGCCCGCGAACAGCGGATCGCTCGATCCGAAGTTCACCATCACATAGGCGTTGGTGTCCTGCTGGTTCACATCCTGGATTTCGCCCGGCAGGTAATAGGAACCGGGGATCGCACCGGGACGCTGCGCGGCACCGACGAAGCGGTTGGTGGCCGTCGCGCCGTTCTGGTTGCGCCAGATGTCGTTCAGCGACTGGAAATACGCCACCGACTGGTCGTAATTCTTCAGCAGGTCGCCATTGTAGTAATAGCCACCGACCGGCCCCGGCGTCTTCCCGCGGAAGAAATTGGGGTAGGTGTAGAAGTCGACATTCTGGGTGCCGCCCTGCTGGATCGTCACCGGCGCGCCCGACCAGACTTCGCTGATCGCACCCCAGTTATAGGCCGAGTAGCGCACGGTCTGCTGACGCTCGGCATAGCGCGCGCCGAACTTGATGCGCTTCAGGAAATTGGCATCGTCGTTGAAGTTATAGGCGAAGTCCGCCTTCAGCGCATATTCCGAGCCCTTGCTCTGCTCGAAATGGTCCATCGCCGCGCGCCAGAAGGTGGCGCGGGGATCCTTGAAATAGGTCGCATCGTCCTGCCCGGCATAGATGCTGGGCTGTCCCCAGGTCGGGGCCAGCGTCATCGGGCGATGCGGGATCACCACCGGCAGGCCGCCGGTCAAATCCAGCTCCTGGTCGGCGAAGGTCGAGCCGAAGACCGCGAAGTCCTTCTGCGTCCGCTTCGCCATCGTATAGTCGGCGTCGAGATTGACCGCCCAATGCTCGTCCGGGTTGAACTTCAGGTTGAAGCCGATGTCCTGGACGATGTTCGACTCATAGACCTGACGGCGCGACAGCGACTGCTGGATGCCGCCGGTCGGCACGGTCGTGGTCGCGCTGCCGCTGTCAGCGGAACGCCAGCCCTGGCCGGGCAGCGTGATGATGCCCTTCTGGAACAGGCCGCTATCGTCATATTCGTAGTTCTGGAACTGGCCGACCGGGCATTCGGCGCGGGTGCCCGGGTTGCTGGTCGTGACCGGCGTCGTGCTGGCATCGTCGATGCGCGGCGAGCCGTTCTGGTTCTGGAGACAGCCGGCCGGATAGGTGTTGTATTCGGACAGGTCGGGCGCGGTTTCGAACGTGTGCTCGCCCCAGCTCTGGGTGGAGTGCGAGCGCAGGAACTGGAGGCTGGCGACGGTCTGCTTGTCGGTGCTCTCCCACTGCGCGGCCAGCGCGATGCCGCGCCGCTTGCGGTCGAAATCCTGGCTGCGGAACTGGCCGCCGATCGGCGCATAGGCATTGGGCCGGAAATCGGCGAAGCCGTCCGCCCCGGCCGCTCCGGCCGTGCCGCACAGCGCGTTGGCGGGCGGCAGCGTCGTCGTGTCGGTGTTGCTGGGCAGCGGATTGCGGCAGAGCTGCGCCTGCGCCGAGCCGGCGGTCAGGTTGCCCGAGGGCGCGAACTGCCCGTCGCGCGTCTGGAAATTGGTGATCTGGATGCCGTCCGCCCGGCTCTTCAGCCGCGAATAGGAGACGTCGCCGAGCAGGCCGAAGCGGCCGATGCCCGTATCCCAGGTGTCGCTGACCAGCACCGAGCCGGTGGGCGTCCACTTCTTGCGGAAGTCGCCGTAATTGGCCTCGCCATTGACGCCGACATGGAGGCCGGGGTTGTCGAACGGCTTGCGGGTGTTGAGGTTGACCGTGCCGGCGAGACCGCCCTCGATCAGCTCGGCGGTGGCGTTCTTGTACACCTCGACCGAGCCAAGCAGTTCGGCCGGCACGTCGGCGAAGTTGAGCGCCTGGCCACCGACGCCCGCGGCGAAGGCGTCACGTCCGTTGAACTCGGACCGGACGAAGTTCAGGCCGCGCACCACGACGCCCGAACCCTCGACCGAGAAGTGGTCCGGGTCGTTCGAGCCGGCGAAGCGGTTGATCGACACGCCGGGCACGCGCTGCAGCGCTTCCGTCACCGAGCGGTCGGGCAGCGCGCCGATGTCCGACGCGGTGATCGCGTCGACGACGGTGTCGGAGTTGCGCTTGATGTTCTGGGCGTTGGCCAGGCTCTGGCGGATGCCGGTGACGACGATCTCGCCCTCGCCCGACTCGCTCGGCGGCGTGGTGCCGGCCTGCGGGGGCAGCGTGTCGCCGCGCGCGACCTCGGGCGAGGGCGCGGTGCTGGTGTTGTTGGTCGCGCCGGGATCGGTCGCCGTGCTGGTCGGGCTGGCGGTGCCGGCCGTCCCCTGGCCCGCAACCGCGCCGGTCTGCGCCTGGGCCGGCGCGGCGAGTGCGACGACGCACAAGGCTGTTGCCGATACGCCGCAGTGCAGCAGTCTGGCGATGTTGAATGCAGTGGCGCCGGCCATCGGCGCGGCAGATCGATACCCCATTACCCTCTTCCCTGGTTAGCGCTGCCATTACAGCTGCCGCTTGATCTTCGATTTGGTTATGCACGGAAAATCACTGGAGCAAGGAGATTTGTTTGCGGTATCATTGATCTGAAACACATGGCGTGACGATGGTGGACAAGCGTTGCAAAAAGGCAACGAGGCCAAATCATGGCGTGTCTTTAAATCTTATCATTGGAACCGGTTTCAACCGGTCGGATCGAAATGGAGCGGATGAAAGGATGACCGAGACACCCCCTATCCGGGTCGTGATCGTCGGCGGCGGCACATCGGGCTGGATGGCGGCGGCGGCGCTCGCCAAGCTGTTGCCGCGCCGCTGCACCGTCCACCTGGTCGAGTCGGAAGCGATCGGAATCGTCGGCGTCGGCGAGGCGACGCTGCCGCATATCCGTGCCTTCAACGAGCGACTCGGCATCCGCGAGGCCGACTTCATGGCCTGGACGCGCGCGACCTTCAAACTGGGCATCGAGTTCCGCGACTGGGGGCGGATCGGCGACAGCTATATCCACCCCTTCGGCACCTTCGGGCGCGGGCAGAGCGAGGTGGATTTCCACCATTATTGGGCGCGGCTGATGCAGGCCGGCGTCGCGGTGCCGCCGATCGAGCAATTCTCCATGGCCTGCACCATGGCGCGCGAGGGCCGGTTCGCGCTGCCGACAACCGATCCGCGCCAGATCACCACGACCTTCGGCTATGCCTATCAGTTCGACGCGGTGCTGTTCGCCCCCTATCTGCGCGCGCTGGCCGAGGGGATGGGCGCGGTGCGGAGCGAAGGCATCGTCGTCGATGTCGAGCGCGACGGCGAGAGCGGCGACCTGACCGCCATCCGGCTGGCCGACGGGCGGCGGATCGAGGGTGACCTGTTCGTCGACTGTTCGGGCTTCCGCTCGCTGCTCTTGGGCGGCGCGATGGGCGAGCCGTTCCAGGACTGGTCGCGCTGGCTGCCCGCCGACCGGGCGGTGGCGATGCCGTGCCGCACCGAAACGGCGCTGACGCCTTATACCAGCGCGATCGCCATGCCGGCGGGCTGGCGCTGGCGCATCCCGCTCCAGCATCGCACCGGCAATGGCTATGTCTATGCCAGCGGCTTCACCTCCGACGACGCGGCGCGCGACGCGCTGGTCGCGGCGGTGGAGGGCGAGCCGATCGCCGACCCGCGCCTGTTGCGCTTCACCGCCGGGCGGCGCGAGCGAAGCTGGGTGGGCAATTGCGTCGCCATCGGCCTGGCCAGCGGGTTCCTGGAGCCCCTGGAGTCGACCAGCATCTATCTGGTGCAGCAAGCGATTACCGCGCTGATCGAACTGTTTCCCCAAGGCCACGTCCGCGGCGTCGACCGCGACGAGTTCAACCGCGTCATCGACCTGGAATATGAGCGGATCCGCGATTTTCTGATCCTGCATTATCATGCGACCGAGCGCGACGACTCCGAATTCTGGCGCTATGTCAGGACCATGACCATTCCGGACAGCTTGGCGGAGAAGATGGAGCTGTTCCGTCGGCGCGGTCGGATCGTGAAATATCGCGAGGGCGTGTTCCTGGATGCGAGCTGGGTCGCGGTCTATCTGGGCCAGCGCGTCCGGCCGGAGGGGCGCGACCCGCGCGCCGACCTGCCGGCGATGGACGTGCTGATGCGGGGCATGACGAACCTGCGCGACGAGGTCGCCGCCACCGCCGCCGCGATGACGGGCCACCTTGCCTTTATCGACCGCTATTGCCCGATGAGCCCTGCCGCATGAGCGATCGGCGCGGACCGATCCGCCGGGTGCTGGTGGCCGGCGGCGGATTGGTCGGCTGGTCGGCGGCGGCGGCCCTGCAGCGGCGGCTGCCCTGGCTGGAGGTGGTGATCCTGCCGATCGCGCCACCGGCCGATGCGATCGCCGACCGGATACACGCCACCCTGCCCTCGCTCCTGGGCTTTCACGAGGATCTGGGCCTGTCGGACGCTGATGCGGTGGTCCGCACCGGCAGCAATATCCGGCTGGGGACGCTGTTCGAGGGCTGGACGGCGGGGCGGGCCGGACATGTGCCCGATTATGTACACGCCTATGGCCGGCACGGGCGGCCGTTCGAGGGCGGCTCCTTCCACCTCCATTGGGCTCGCGCGGCGCGGCATCAGGCCCCTGCGCCGTTCGACCGCTTCTCCGCGGCGGCGGTGATGGCGCGCGCCGGCCGGTTCGCGGTGCCCGCCGATGATCCGGAGGCGCTGGTCGGCGGATTCGAACATGGGCTGCATATCGATCCCGTCCGCTATGCGGCGATGCTGCGCGCTTTCGCGCTCCATTGCGGGGTGCGCGAGCGGGCGGGCGACTTGGCCGGCGTGGAGATCGGTAAGGACGGCTTCGTCGCGGCGGCGCTGCTGGCGGAGGGCGACCGGGTCGAAGCCGATCTGTTCGTCGACGCCACCGGCCCGGCGGCGCGGCTGCGGAGCGCTCTGGACGATGCGCGCATCTCTTGGGCGCCGTGGCTGCCCTGCGACCGGCTGATCCTGGAGGACGCGGCGGCGATGCCCGCCGACCCGCTCGACCGGGTGACGGCGCATGGCTGCGGCTGGCGCTGGACAGGCGGCGGATCGCAGGGGCTGGTCTATGCCAGCGCCTTTGCCGGGGCGGCCGAATGGGCCGGCCTGGGGGTCGCGATCGATCCCGGCACGCGGTCCCGCCCCTGGCTGCGCAACTGCGTCGCGATCGGCGATGCCGCGACCGCCGTGGAGCCGCTGGAATGGACCAACCTCCATCTGGCGCACAGCGCAATCGACCGGATCGTCGCGATGCTGCCGGGTCGCGACTGCGCACCCGTGGAGCTTGCCGAATATAACCGCCAATGCGCCGCCGAGGCGGAGCGGGTGCGCGACTTCCTGGCGCTGCATTATGCGGTGTCCGACCGGCCCGAGCCGTTCTGGCGCGCGGCAGCCGGGATCGCGCCGCCGCCCTCGCTGGCGCACAGCCTGGCACAGTTCCGTGCACGGGGTCGCCTGCCCTTCTACGAGGAGGAGACCTTCGCCAAGGACAGCTGGCTCGCCGTGCTGATCGGCCAGGACGTGCTGCCCGAGCGCGACGATCCGCTGATCGGGCTGGTGCCGCCCGACCGGGCCGCCGCCGCCATGACCCATCATGCCCAGGCGCTCGCCGCCGCCGTCGCCGCGCTGCCCCCGGCCGGCGCCGCCCATCCCATTCTGCAGAGGTCCTGATCCCGATGAACGAACATGCGATCCGCGACGTGGTGATCGTCGGCGGCGGCACCGCCGGCTGGATGGCCGCCGCCGCCTTCTCGCGCTTCCTCAACAACGGCCATACCCGCATCACCCTGGTCGAATCCGAGGAGATCGGCACGATCGGCGTCGGCGAGGCGACGATCCCGCCGCTGGTCAGCTTCAACCAGATGCTCGGCATCAACGAGAACGATTTCCTGCGCGAGACGGCGGGCACGTTCAAACTGGGCATCGAGTTCGTCGACTGGGGCCGGCTGGGCGACCGGTATTTCCACCCCTTCGGCAGCCATGGCCATGACCTGCAGGGCGTGCATTTCCACCAGCTCTACCTGCGCGAGCGGCAGCGCCAGGCGCTGCCGCCGATCGCCACCTGGTCGATGAGCGCGGTGGCGGCGGCGCAGGGCAAGTTCGGCCGCCCCTCGCCCGAGGCGCAGTCGCCGATCCGCGAACTCCTCTATGCCTTCCATTTCGACGCCGGCCTCTATGCCCGCTTCCTGCGCCGCTATGCGGAGGGGAATGGCGTGACCCGGATCGAGGGCAAGGTGGCGGACGTCACGCTCCGGCCGGAGGACGGGCATGTCGCCGCAGTGACGCTGGCGGACGGGCGGCAGGTCGCGGGCGACCTGTTCATCGACTGTTCGGGCTTTCGCGGCCTGCTGATCGAGGAGGCGCTGGAGACGGGCTATGAACCCTGGGGCCAGTGGCTACCCTGCGACCGCGCGGTCGCGGTGCCGAGCGCGCTGACCGGCGAGCCCGATCCCTTTACCCGCGCCACCGCGCACAAGGCCGGCTGGCAGTGGCGCATCCCGCTCCAGCACCGGATGGGCAACGGCCTGGTCTATGCCAGCCAGTTCCTCGACGACAATGCGGCGGAGCGCGAACTGCTCGGCCGGCTGGAGGGCGCCCCGCTCGCCGAGCCGCGCCGCCTGTCCTTCACCACCGGGCGGCGACGCGAATGCTGGAGCCGCAACGTCGTCGCGCTCGGCCTGTCGAGTGGCTTCATCGAGCCGCTGGAATCGACCAGCATCCACTTCATCCAGTCCGGCATCGCCCGGCTGATCGCGCTGTTCCCCGACAAGCGCTTCGATCCGGTCGAGCGCACCGAGTATAACCGCCAGATGCGCGAATTGTACGAGGATGTCCGCGACTTCGTGATCCTCCACTACAAGGCGACCGAGCGCACGGACTCGCCCTTCTGGGACCGGTGCCGGACGATGGAGGTGCCGGACTCGCTGCGCCGCAAGATGGACCTGTTCCGCGCCAAGGGCCGCGTCTTCCGCGACTCGATGGAGCTGTTCGCGACGACCAGCTGGGTCGCGGTGGCGTTCGGCCAGCATCTCTGGCCCGAGCATCACGAGCCGGCGGTAGACGCGCTGGACGAAGACCGCGTCGCCGCCGCCCTGGCGCAGATGCACCAGGGCTATGCACAGGTCACGCAGCAACTGCCCAGCCACGGCGCCTTCCTGCGCCAGACCGCGCTGTCGCCGCTCGCCGCCGGGGCCGCGCCCGCCCCTGTCGCGGCGCCCGCGCCCGCCGACGCGCTGCCGCGCTTCTCGTTCGAGTCGGATTCGCCCTTCACCGGCACGATGGGCTCGCCGGTATGAGCGAGGCGGCGATCCGCGACATCGTCATCGTCGGCGGCGGCACCGCCGGCTGGATGGCGGCGGCGGGCATCGCACGACTGGCGGGCGCGCTGCCCGGCGTGACGATCACCCTGGTCGAGTCGGACGCGATCGGCACGGTCGGCGTCGGCGAGGCGACCATCCCGCAGATCACGCTGTTCAACACGCTGCTCGGCATCGACGAGGCGGAGTTCGTGCGGGCGACGCGGGCGACGTACAAGCTCGGCATCGAGTTCGTCGACTGGACGCGGATCGGCCATCGCTACGTCCACCCCTTCGGCCTGTACGGCATCGACATGGCGGGGGTGGAGTTCCACCATCACTGGCTGCGCGGCGCGGCGCTGGGCGATGCGACGCCGCTCGACGCCTATTCGCTGGCCGTGGTCGGCGGGCTGGACGGGCGCTTCGCCCATCCCCGGCCCGACCAGCCCAATTCGCCGCTGGCGAAACTCGCCTATGCCTTCCAGTTCGATGCCGGCCTTTATGCCCGCTTCCTGCGCGCCCGCGCCGAAGGCTGGGGCGTGGTGCGGCGCGAGGGGCGGATCACCCAGGTCCACCGGCACGCCGAGAGCGGCCATGTCGCCTCGGTCGAACTGGCCGACGGCACGACCATCGCGGGCGACCTGTTCATCGACTGTTCGGGCTTTCGCGGCCTGCTGATCGAGGAGGTGATGCAGGCGGGGTTCGAGGACTGGACCGACTGGCTGCCCTGCGACCGCGCCTGGGCGGTGCCGTGCGAGCTGGGCGGCGACCGCCAGCCGCTGACCCGCTCCACCGCGCGCCCCGCCGGCTGGCAATGGCGAATCCCGCTCCAGCACCGGATCGGCAATGGCTATGTCTATAGCAGTGCGCATGTCTCGGACGACGAGGCGGCGGCGCTGCTGCTGGCCAATCTGGACGGTCGGCCGATCGCCGACCCCAAGCCGCTGCGCTTCACCGCCGGGCATCGCCGCCGCGCCTGGGTCGGCAATGTCGTGGCGCTAGGCCTGGCCGGCGGGTTCCTGGAGCCGCTGGAATCGACCAGCATCCATCTGGTCCAGTCGGGCATCGCCCGGCTGATGGCGCTGTTCCCCGATCGCGGCTTCGACCCGCTGCTGGCGGAGCGGTTCAATGCGGAGACGGAGCGGGAATATCGCGACATCCGCGATTTCCTGGTGCTGCACTACAAGGCGACCGAGCGTGACGATTCGCCCTTCTGGGACTATTGCCGCACCCTGCCGCCGCCGCCGGGGTTGGCGGAGAAGCTGGCGATGTTCGCGACGAACGGCCGCATCCACCGCGAGAATAACGAGCTGTTCACCGAGACGAGCTGGCTGTCGGTGATGATTGGCCAGGGCGTGATGCCCCGGCGTCACCATCCGATCGCCGACACGCTGCCCCCGGCCGAGCTGCTGCACCGTCTGGGGCATATCCGCAGCGTCGTCACCGACACCGCGCGCGCGATGCCGCGCCAGGACGATTATCTCCGCCAGATCGGCTGCGATCTCGACACATAAGGCGCCTTTCCATGTCCCTCCCCGCTCCCGCACCGCTGCCCGAATATCACGGCGTCGACCGCGCCCGCTTCGAGGCCGAGATCCACCCCGCCGGCCGGCCCGCGATCCTGCGCGGGGTCGGTGCGGGCTGGCCGGCGGTGCAGGCGGCGGCGCAGTCGGACGAGGCGATCATCGCCTATCTCAAGCGGTTCAGCCATGCCGAACCAGTCGGCGCGGTGGTCGGGCCGCCGGAGATCGAGGGCCGGTTCTTCTACACGCCCGACCTGTCCGCCTTGAACTTCACGCGCGGCCAGTCGCCGCTCGGGCCGTTCCTCGACCGGCTGCTGCGCGACCGGGCGGCGGAGCGGCCCTATGCGATGGCGGTCCAGTCGGTGCCGCTGCCCGAATTGCTGCCCGGCTTCACCGCCGAACAGTCGACCGACCTGGTCGATGCCGATGTCGTCCCGCGCCTGTGGCTGGGCAATGCGATCCGCGTCGCGCCGCATTACGACCTGGCGGAGAATATCGGCGTGGTGGTCGCCGGCCGCCGCCGCTTCACCCTGTTCCCGCCCGACCAGCTCGCCAATCTCTATATGGGGCCACTGGAGCTGACCCCGGCGGGCACGCCGGTCAGCATGGTCGACCCCGCCGCGCCCGACCTGGACCGCTATCCCCGCTTCGCCGAGGCGATGGCGGTGGCGGAAAGCGGGGTGCTGGCGCCGGGCGATGCGATCTACATCCCCTTCCACTGGTGGCACGCGGTCGACTCGCTCGACCCGGTCAGCATCTTCATGAACTATTGGTGGAACCCCGCGCCCAAGGCGATGGGCAGCCCCTACCATGCGCTGCTGCTGTCGCTGTTCGCGCTGCGCACCCTGCCCGACGACCAGCGGGCGGCGTGGCGGCTGATGTTCGACCATCTGGTGTTCCGCACCGGCGGCGATCCGGTCGCGCACCTGCCGTTATCGGCGCAGGGGGTGCTGGGCCCGGTCGATGCCGACATGGCCGAACGGATGCGCGCGACCCTGCTCCAGAATCTGGGACGCTGAGCAATCGGGCTCCTGTTCGCGCAGGAGCCCGATACGGAATCAGTCGCGCAGCAGGTCGTTGACGCTGGTCTTGGAGCGGGTCTGCGCATCGACGCGCTTGACGATCACCGCGCAATAGAGCGCCGGCTTGCCGTCGCCGCCGCCCAGCGAGCCGGGCACCACGACGCTGTAGGGCGGCACATGGCCGCGGAAGATCTCGCCCGTCTCACGGTCGACGATCTTGGTCGACGCGCCCAGATAGACGCCCATCGACAGGACCGCGCCCTCGCCGACGCGCACGCCCTCCGCCACCTCGGCGCGGGCGCCGATGAACGCCCCGTCCTCGATGATGACCGGATCGGCCTGAAGCGGCTCCAGCACGCCGCCAATCCCGGCCCCGCCCGACAGATGGACGTTGCGGCCGATCTGCGCGCAGCTGCCCACCGTCGCCCAGGTGTCGACCATCGTGCCCTCGCCGACATGCGCGCCGATATTGACGAAGCTGGGCATCAGGATCGCGCTCTTGCCGATGAACGCGCCGCGTCGCACCACCGACCCCGGCACCGCGCGGAAGCCGGCCTGGCGGAAGGCCGCCTCGTCCCAGCCGCTGAACTTGGACGGCACCTTGTCGAACCAGTGGCCGGCCCCCGGTCCATTGTCGATCAGGCTGTTGTCGTTCAGGCGGAAGGACAGCAGCACCGCCTTCTTCAGCCACTGGTTGACGCGCCAGCCGCCCTCGCCGTCCGGCTCGGCCACCCGCGCCGTGCCGGCATCCAGCATCGCCAGCGCCTGTTCCACCGCCTCGCGCACCGCGCCGCCGGTGGTGAAGCCCAGCTCGGCCCGGTTGTCCCAGGCGGTGTCGATGGTGGTGGACAGGTCGTTCATGGCGTCTCCAGGATCTGTTCGAGCCACGGCGCGAGCGCGTGGATGTGGAAATCGATATAGCTGCGATCGGCGTCGGGGGCCTGTTCGGACCCGTTGTCGACCCAGACGGTGGTCATGCCGATCGCCTTGGCCGGCTTCAGGTTGCGGGCCATGTCCTCGACGAACAGGCTTTCCCGCGGGTCGAGGTCGAAGGCGGCGCACAGACCGGCATAGGCCTCGGGCTGCGGCTTGGGGCGGAGGTCCATCGCGTGGATGTCGTGCACCGCCTCGAAACTGCCGCCCAGGCCCAGCCGCTCCAGCACCTTGAGCGCATATGGCCCGTCGCCATTGGTGAAGACCAGCTTGCGCCCCGGCAGGCGGGCAAGGGCCGCGACCAGCGGCGCGTCCGCCTGCAACACGTCCATCTCGATATCGTGGACATAGGCGAGAAAGGCGTGCGGATCGACCTGATGCTCGGCCATCAGCCCGGCCAGCGTCGTGCCATGGCCGATGAAATAGGCCTTTTGGATGCGATGCGCCTCGACCAGGTCGACCGACAGCAGCTCGGCGATGAACGCGGTCATCCGCCGGTCGATATGCGCGAACAGATCGGCGCTCGCCGGATAGAGCGTATTGTCGAGGTCGAAGATCCAGTTGCGGACATGGGAAAGCCGGTCGATCATCGCGGCGGGTCTGTAGGCAAGGCCAGCGTCCGGAGCAAGCGCCAGGACCGTACCGGCCCTGCTTGGATCGGACACACAAATGCTGTAGCGGCGATCCCTTGACGCGAAGGCGCGGGGGCGGTCGGCGGATGGGGTTGAATCAGGCAGGATCGCGCCGCTCGGCCCGCATCGCGCGGCTCGGCCTGTCGTCCGTCCCGTGCCTGATGCTGGCGGCCTGTGGCGGGGCGGGCGGTTCGTCGCCGGTGGTGACGCCGCCGCCGATCATCACCCCCGTGCCCAGCCCGACCCCGTCGCCCGGTCCCTCGCCCAGCCCCTCGCCCACCCCCAGCAGCTACGACACGAGCGAATATCGCGCGACCGTGGGCGCGGTGTCGATGAACGCGCTGGCGGCCTATACCAGGGGCGCGACCGGGGCCGGCGTGGGCGTCGCGGTGATCGACACCGGCATCGACACGCGCAGCGACCAGTTCGCCGGGCGCATCGCCGCCAGCTCCGCCTCGGTGTCGGGCACCGACGGCATTGCCGACCAGAGCGGCCATGGCACCGCCGTCGCCTTCACTATCGCCGGGCGACGCGACGGTCAGGGGACGCAAGGGGTGGCGTTCGATTCGTCGCTGATCGTGCTGCGCGCTGACCGGCCGGGCAGTTGCGCTGCCGGGGCCGGCGCCAATGGCGACAGCGGCTGCAAATTCGCCACCGACGCGATCGCGCGCGGTGTCGATGCGGCGCGGATGGCCGGCGCCCGCGTCATCAACATCTCGCTCGGCGGATCGGACATGCCCGCCAATCTCCAGGCGGCGATCGCGCGCGCCACCGCCGCCGGCATCGTGCTGGTCATGGCCGCGGGCAATGACGGCGCGGCCAATCCGGATGCGTTCAGCGCCATCGCCAACAATGCGGCGGTCGCACGCAACCAGGTCATCATCGCCGGTTGGGTCGATTCGCGCGACCAGATCGCCGAGCGCAGCAACCGCGCCGGCAGCGCCGCCGCCCATTATCTGAGCGCGATGGGATCGAACGTGCGCGCGCCCGACCAGAATGGGATTGATTACCTCTGGTCCGGCACCTCCTTCGCCGCGCCGCAGATTTCCGGCGCGGTGGCGCTGCTGGCCCAGGCCTTTCCCAATCTCAGCGGCGCGCAGATCGTCGAGCTGCTGTTCCGCACCGCGCGCGATGCCGGCGCGGCGGGGGTCGACGGCATCTATGGCCAGGGCGTGCTGGACCTGACCCGCGCCTTCCAGCCGGTCGGCACCAGTTCGGTCGCGGGCAGCACCGCCGCCGTCTCGCTCACCGCCAACGGCACGCTGTCCGCGGTGATGGGCGACGCCGCGCAGACCGGATTGGGGGCGGTGATCCTGGACGGCTATAGCCGCGCCTTCGCGATCGACCTGGCGCGGACCCTGGCCCATGCCCGGCCGCAGCCGGCGCTGGCCAACGCCCTGGGCCTGGGCGGCCGGTCGGTGGCGGTGGCGCGGGGCGCGACCAGCCTGTCGATGACGCTGTCGGCGCGGGCGTCCGGCGACGCGATCCTGCAACGCAGCGCCCTGTCGGCCGGCGACGCGTCGCGCGCGCGGGTGCTCGCCGGGCTGGTGACGCAGCGGATGGGGCCGGACCTGAGCGTCGGGCTCGGCTTCGCGCAGGGGGCGCAGGCGGTCACCACCAGCCTGACCGGCATGGGCGAGCCCGGCTTCCTGATCGCGGGCTCGACGCTGCCCGGAATCGATGGCAGCGCGCGCCAGAGCGCGGCGGTTCGCCAGCGGCTGGGCGGCTGGGGGGTGACCGGCGCGATCGAGTCCGGGCGGATGCTGGCGCCCGGCACGCTCCCATGGGCCGAGGGCGACCGTGCCGGAATGGGCGGCTACGACCGCGCCCTGTTCGCGCTCGACCGCCGGTTCGGCGCGCTGGCGACGATGATCACCGCCACACGGCTGCACGAGGACGACACGATCCTGGGCGCGCGGCTGGGTCCGGGGCTCGGCGCGACGCGGGCGACGAGCTGGTTCGGCGAGGCGAGCGCGCGGGTCGACGCGGGCGGCGGCTGGTCGCTGGGGGGCCGCTGGCGCCAGGGCTGGACGATCGCGGCGGTGCGCGGTGGGATGCGCGGCGGCGGGCATATCCGCACCACCGCCTTCGCCGCCGATCTGGGCAAGGACGGCGTGTTCGGCGGCGATTCCTTCGGCCTGCGCATCGCGCAGCCGCTGCGCGTCGCCGGGGGCGGCGTCGATCTGGCGCTGCCGACCGGCTATGACTATGCGCGCGACGCGGTGACCGACTGGACGGTGCAGCGGCTCAACATGGCCCCGCGCGGGCGCGAGCTGGACGTGGAGGCGCGCTACGCGGTCGGCCTGGGGATAGGGTGGTTGGAGGCCAATGCCTTCCACCGCCGCGATCCCGGCCATATCGCCGCATTGCCCGCCGATACCGGCGTCGCGCTGCGCTATGGGTTCGGCTTCTGATCCGACGGTCCGCCGGCGCGGCGGGCCAGGGCGGCGATCGCGGTGCGGGTCGGCGTGGTCAGCGATGCGGGCAGCGCGTCCAGCGCGAACCAGCCGATCGCGGCATGTTTGCCCGGCTCGCGATTGACCGGCTCGCCCTGGTAGCGATCGACCCGATAGACCGGTGACAACCAGTGCATGCCTGTCGCCCGGTCGATCTGATCGACGACGCAAAGCAGGTCGACCGGGTCGATCGCGATCCCCACCTCCTCGGCGATCTCGCGGCGCACCGCGTCGGCGGCAGGTTCGAACAGGTCGACCTTGCCGCCGGGCAGGCCCCAACACCCCGCCTCCGGGTCGGTCCGGCGTTGCACCAGCAGCAACCGGCCGTCGACGACGATCGCGGCGCCACAGCCCAGGCGAGGTTCGTTCTGCATGGCAGCGTCCCTGCCCACCGGAACGGTCGGCGGCAAGGGAGCCTGTGCAAAGCACCCATGCGCCTGCCTGCGCAGGTGCTCAGGATTACCGCATCGCCTTCTTCAGCCGCGCATGGGCCGATGCCTTGATCTGACAGATTCGCGCCGCGCCGACGCCCAGCACCAGCCCGATCTCCTCCAGATTCAGTTCCTCGACATAATAGAGCTGGATCACCTGCGCCTCGCGTTCGGGCAAGGTGGTGATCGCGGCGATCAGCCGGTCGCGCGTCTGCCCGTCCGACAGTTGCGCGAAGGCGTCCGGCGTATCGTCGGCGAACCAGGGCAGGTCGTCGGCATAGACCTCGTCGATCGAATCGAACCGCACCGCATCGGCGGTCGCATAGTCGGCGCGCAGCCGCTCGACCGACACGCCGATCCGTGCCGCCACCGCCGCTTCCTCGGGGGGGCGGCCGGTCGGATCGGTCAGCGCCGCCACGGCCTGCGCATAGTGCCGCCGCCGCTTCATCGCGCCGCGCGTCGTCGTCGCCTGGCGGCGGAGTTCGTCGATCATCGCGCCGCGCAGCCGCGTCGCGCAATATTGCCGGAAGCTGACCAGCCCGCGATCCTCGAACGTCGCCGCCGCCTCGACCAGCGCGATCAGGCCGACCTGCACCAGATCCTCGACCTCGACGATCGTCGACATCGATCCGTGCACATGCCAAGCGATACGGCGGACCAGCGGCAGATGCTCGCGCACCAGCCGGTCGCGGTCGTCGCCCGGCCGCCGCTTGGGCGCATAGGTAAGCGGCTGCCCGTCCAGCGCCTGCGCATTCGCGAAGGCCTGGCGCATCGGCTCCGCGCTCATGCCGCCAGCGCCTGGGGCTGGGGCGCGCCGATGATCGCGACGACCTCGACCGCCTTGTCCTCGGGCACCTCGAAGAAGGACAGGACCGGCGTGTCGGGCAGGCAGGTGCGGATCAGCTTGCGGATGGCGACGCGGATCGTCGGCTGCACGACCAGCGCGAAGGGCTTGGCCTCGGCGATCAGCGGCTGCGCCGCCTGGGTCAGCGCGTCGACGATGCGGCGGCCGAGATCGGGTTCGATGACATGGCGGCGGGATGCGTCGGCGCGCATCGCCTGGCCCAGCAAGGCTTCCAAATGTCCCTCCAGCGTCATGACGCGCAGCGGCTCGCGCACGCCGCAGAGCTTCTGGATGATGAGCGGTCCGAGCGCGGGGCGGATCAGCTCGACCAGCTCCTCGGGATCGTTGCTGCGCTGCGCCGCCGTGGCGATCGCCGAGGCGATGCGGCGGAATTCGCGCAACGAGATGTTCTCGGCGAGCAGGCCCTTCAGCACCTGGGTCAGGGCGGTCAGCGATACCGGCTGCGGGCAGAGCGCGGCGACGAGCTGGCCGGCGCGATCCTTCAGCCCGTCGAGCAGCGCCTGCACCTCGTCCGGCCCCAGCAGGTCGGCGGCATGGGTGCCCAGCACATGGTTGAGGTGCGTCGCCATCACCGTGCCGGGATCGACCACCAGATAGCCCGCGCCCGTCGCCGCATCGGCATCGCCCGATGCGATCCAGGTGGCGTCCAGGCCGAAGGTCGGGTCCTTGGCGGGCTTGCCCTGGAGCAGGCCGACCGCCTGGCCGGTGTCCAGCGCCAGCATCTCGTCCGGCGACACCTGGTCCTCGCCGACGACGACGCCATTGACCAGGATGCGGTAATGATAGGGCGACAGGTTGATGTCGTCGCGCACCCGGCATTGCGGCACGACGAAGCCCAGTTCCTTGGACAGCTGTCGCCGCACGCCGGTGATCCGGCCCATCAGCGGCGCGCCGCGCCGTTCGTCGACCAGCGGCACCAGGCCGTAGCCGATGTCGATATGCACCTGCATCCCGTCGCTCACCTCGTCCCAGCCGATCCGCGACGGATCGACGGGGGCGGCGGCGGCGGGCATCGGTACGGCGACCGGGCGGCGCTCGATCTGACGCAGCTTCCACGCGGCGAAGCCGGCGATGGCGGCGGCGGGCAGCAGCACCAGATGTGGCATCCCCGGCAGCACGCCGAGCAGTGCCAGGATCGCCGCCACCGGCGTCCAGGTCCGCGCGCTGCCGAACTGCGATCCGATCTGGCCGGCCAGGTCCTTGTCCGACGCGACGCGGGTGACGATCGCGGCAGCGGCGATCGACAGCATCAGCGACGGCAGCTGCGCGACCAGCGCGTCGCCGATCGCCAGCAGGATGTAGTTATGCGCGGCATCGCCGATCGACATGCCGTGGCTGACCGGGCCCAGGATCAGGCCGCCGACGACATTCGCCGCCAGGATCATCAGCGCGGCGATCGCGTCGCCCTTCACGAACTTGGACGAACCGTCCATCGATCCGTAGAAATCCGCCTCGGTCGCCACCTCGACGCGGCGCGTCTTGGCCTCGTCGGGGGTGATGAGGCCGGCATTGAGGTCGGCGTCGATCGCCATCTGCTTGCCCGGCAGGGCGTCGAGCGTGAACCGCGCCGACACCTCGGACACGCGGCCCGCGCCCTTGGTCACCACGATCAGGTTGATGATCATCAGGATCGCGAAGACGAACAGGCCGACCACATAGTCGCCGCCGATCAGGAAGGTGCCGAACGCCTCGATCACATGGCCCGCCGCGCCCTCGCCCTCATGTCCGTGGACCAGCACGATCCGGGTCGAGGCGACGTTGAGGCCGAGGCGGAACAGCGTCGCGAACAGGAGGACGGTCGGGAAGGCGCTGAAATCGAGCGGCTTCTGCGCGTTGAGCGCGACCATCAGCACCGCCAGGCTGATCGCGATGTTGGCGACGAAGAAGATGTCGAGCAGCGCCGCCGGGATCGGCACCACCATGACCAGCACGAGCAGCAGGATGGCGAGCGGCAAGGCGCTGCCGCGTGCGGTGGCGAGCAGCTTCATCTCAGCCTCCCATCCGGGCGAGCATCATATAGGCGAGGCGCGCATGATCGGGGCGCGGGCGGAGCAGGCTGTCGCCGGCCGTCGCCCCCTTGCCGTTCAGCTGCCCCAGGGTCGACCGCGCCCAGGACAGCGCGCTGTCGGCGGTCTCGTTCGCGCCGGTGACGACGGTGGTGTCGTCGCCCATCGCCAGCGCCTGTGCGGCGAAGGCGAGGTTGGCGCTGCGCGTTTCGCCGACGCTGTCGCCCCCCGCGCCCAGCTTGTCGGCGAAGCGCTGGTAGATGGCCGACAGCGAGCGCGGCCGGCCGCCATCGTCGTAGAAGACGCTGCGATTGGTGCGCGCCGCGCCGGGGAACAGGCTGGCGCCGCTGGCCTGCGGATCGGCCTGCATCGCCGACAGGAACTTGTTCGCGCCGCCCAGCCCCAGGAAATGCGCCATGTACAGGTCGGTGCCGTTGGCGGCGCGACCCAGATTGCCCTCCAGCGCCGCCTTGTTGTCGGAGGCATGTTCGGCCGCCATCAGGCTGGCGGCGGCGGGGTCGTTGCGCAGCGCCAGGATCGCCTGCCGCGTCGCGCCGTCAGCGACGCTGTAGCGGCCGCCCGACGTGCCGATCGCATCGGCCGCCCAGCCCAGCCCATGTTCCGCGCCATGTTTCTTGACCACGGCCAGCCAGCTCGATTCGATGAACTGGTAGAGGCCCGAGGCGGAGGAGGAGCCGGCGCGGGCGGATGCATTCAGCCCGCTCTCGACCTTGGCCTGGCCGAGCAGATAGTCGAAATCGATGCCGGTCGCATTGGCGGCATAGGCGATCGCCTGCTGGATACGGCCGGACTGGACTGGATGGACGCTCACGTCGAATCGATACCCCTGTTCGGGGATCGATCAGCAAGAGCCGTGCCAGATGTCGGCGATGCCTTGTACGGGATGTGGCAGCGGGCCGGTCACCGATGGTCAGGCGGCAAGGGCGGCAACGCTTTGCCGGCCTTGCCGGTGAAGCTTGTCGATGGTGCTACCGTTATTTGCGAGGCCTATTACCATCCCGGTGAAAGCCCGGCCCCTGCCGCAATCCTGTCGGGAAGGCGCGCCCCTCAGGGTACGCGGCGGTTCTCCGCCGCATTGGCTTCGTTCACCGCCCGCGTCTCGCGCACGCGCTGCGCGAAACAGCCCGAGCCGCCGCCCGCACCGACGGTCGAGCAGCTGCCGATGCTGTTGACGCCGACGCCGTCGCTCAGCACGCCCTGCGCACGCGCCGCCCAGCTGCGATTTTCCGGCGTGACCTCGAAGTTCCGGACTTCCTTGGGGATGCGGAACTGTTCCTCGGGACTGCGCCGCTCGCAGACGACGATCTCGTCGCCCGCCGCATTGGTCGGGCATTTCTCGTTGCCGTAGAGGATCAGCACGCCGTTGACCGGCGCGCCGCGACCGACACCCGCCTGCGTCGTCACCTTGCGCGGCCGCTCCAGACCGGGCAGCGCCGCCCGGGGTTCGGCATCCAGCTCGGTCGGGCGGTTGACCGGTCCGCTCGACGCGGAGGCCGGCGGCGTCGTCTGCGCGACCGCCTGTCCCGCCAGCATCAGTCCGGGCGCGAGCAGCGCCAGCATCATGGTCCTCATCGCATCCACTCCTAAATGCGCTTGGCGGTCGCGATCGCGACCTTGCACCCCAATCGGATCAGCCCGGACAGGACCGGATAGCCGAAGGTGTTCTCCGCCCCCGCCGCCAGGGCATGGTCGCGATGCTCCAGTTCCTCGGCCTGGAACTCGACGATCGCCTCGGACAGTTCGGGGTCCGTGTCGCCCAGTTCGGCGAGCTGCTGCGAATAATGTTTGTCGATCTCGGTCTCGACCGCGGCGGTGCAGGCCATGGCCGCATCCGGTCCCAGCGCCGCCGTCGCCGCGCCCAGCGCGAAGCCCGCCACCTTCCAGATTGGCTGGAGCAGGGTCGGGCGCACGCCGCGCTCGACGATCATCCGGTCGAAAAAGGCGCGGTGCCGCTCTTCCTGCGCCGCCATATGGTGGATCGCGCGCGCGGCGGGATGCCGGTCGCCCAGCACCGCCAGCTGCCCGGCATAGATGCGGATCGCACCGAACTCCCCGGCCTGA
Organism: Sphingomonas sp. SORGH_AS_0438; assembly: GCF_031453475.1. Classification (NCBI taxonomy): domain Bacteria; kingdom Pseudomonadati; phylum Pseudomonadota; class Alphaproteobacteria; order Sphingomonadales; family Sphingomonadaceae; genus Sphingomonas; species Sphingomonas sp. SORGH_AS_0438. The sequence goes on along the minus strand of NZ_JAVIZS010000001.1, from coordinate 3,598,947 downwards.
TCCACCCGGATCATCGCCTCGGTCGCCTCATGGCGGTCACCCGGTTTCCAGCTCATCGCGCTCTCCTCACGAGGCTCAAGATGGTGATCGCACCGCCCAACGAGAAGATGGCGTTGAAACCGGCCAGGGAAATGCCAAACAGGGTCCATTGCGCCTGGTCGCAGCGCACCATCGGCGCCTTCATGATCGCCGCCAGCCGGTCCGCGGCGCTGCCGCCGCTGGCACTGACGGTCGAGGTGCAGGCGGTGAATCCCTGCCACCAATGATATTCGACACCGGCATGGGCGACGCCGATCAGGCCCGACAGCGCAATCGCCAGCGCCGCCAGCACCACCATCGGTCGCCGCAGGCTCGGCTGCACCAGCCCGATCCCCGCCAGCACCACCGCGGCATAATGCGGCCAGCGCTGCCAATGGCACATCTCGCACGGGTACAGCCCGCCGATCAGCTGCGATCCCCAGGCCCCGACCAGCAGCGCCGCGGGCAACAGCAATGCGAGCCAATTCGCCCGATACCAGCGATGCGCGCTATGTCCGATCACTTGGTGCCGGTCTTCGTAACGGAGGTCTTGGCATCGCCGGCCGGCGGCGTGACGCGGGTGGCGGCGGCGACCTGCGCCGGGCCGCCCAGCCGCGCGATCGTCTTCAGCGCATATTGCAGCTGGAAATCCTTCACGCCGTCCTTCTTCAGCTGGTCGGCGGTGGCGGTGAAGCGGGGATCGTCCTTGGTATCCTCCTCCAGCACCGCATTGTCCGCCTTCACCTCGTTGATCAGGTGGCGGCGCAGGTCGGCCTCGCGGAACACCGGGCGGACCTTGTAGTCGGGGTCGCTGAGCTGCGGCACCCGGATATCGGGCTCGATCCCGCCCTCCTGCACCGAACGGCCGGACGGCGTGTAATAGCGCGCCGTGGTCAGCCGCAGCGCCGTCTCCGGCCCCAGCGGCAGCAGCGTCTGCACCGATCCCTTGCCGAACGAGCGCTCGCCCATCACCAGCGCGCGGTGATGATCCTGGAGCGCGCCGGCGACGATCTCGGAGGCGGAGGCGGTGCCGGGGTTGATCAGCACCACCACGGGCAGGCCATGCGCGTCATCGCCGGGCTTGGCGAAATAGCGTTCGATGTCGGCCTTCTCACGCCCGCGCTGCGACACGATCTCGCCATGGTCCAGGAACGCGTCGGACACGGCGATCGCCTGGGTCAGCAGGCCGCCGCCATTGTCGCGCAGGTCGACGACATAGCCCAGCGGGCGATGGCCCAGCGCCTTGTCGATCGCCATGATCGCGGCGCGCGTGTCCGCGCCCGTCGCCTCCGAGAAGGTGTTGATGTTGATATAGCCGACATCGCCACGCACTTCCCACTTCACCGGCTTCTGCGTGATGACCTCGCGCATCATCGACACTTCGATCGGCTTGGTCGTGCCGGGGCGCACCAGCGTCAACGCGATCTTGGTGCCCGGCTTGCCGCGCATCAGGCCGATCGCCTCGTCCAGCGAGTCGCCATAGATCAGCTTGCCGTCGATATGGGTGATGTAGTCGCCGGACTTCACCCCGGCGCGCGCGGCGGGCGTATCCTCCTGCGGCGCGATCACCTTGACCGCGCCATCCTCCATCGACACCGTCAGGCCCAGGCCGCCGTAATTGCCGTCGGTCATGATCTTCAGGTTCTGGAAATCGAGCGCATCGACATAGCTGCTATGCGGGTCGAGCGAGGTCAGCATCCCCTGGATCGCGCCGTTGATCAGCGTCTTGTCGTCGACCTTGTCGACATAGTCCGCCTTCACGCGGTTGAACACGTCGATGAACCGCTCGAACTCGCCATAATTGCCCGAATCCGCCGCGGCCATCGCCGCCGTCGCCAGCGGGATAGCCGATAGCGCGGCCACGATCGAGGTGGCAGTCAGAAGCGAACGACGCATGGAAAACCCCGACCCGGAAACTAGCCCGCCTGTCTAGCGGATAACGCGCGCGGGAGCAAAGCAGACCGGCGCTGAACCCAGGATGAGCGACGCCGAACGGTTCAGCCGGTCAGCGCGGTCATATCGACCGGCCGGCCCCGGCGGCGCAGCTCCACCGTGACCCGCGCCGGATCGCCCGCCGCGCCGCCGGTCCGCCCCGCCCGACCGACCGGCTGCCCCGCCGTCACCGTCGCTCCGGGTTCGACCAGCACATCCGCCATGCCGGTCAACAGGCTGGTCCAGCCATCGCCATGATCCAGGATCAGGATGCGGCCATAGTCGCGGAACACACGCGCATAGCGCACCGTGCCGCCCGCCGGCGCGCGCACCTCCGCCCCCGGCCTCACCACGAAGGTCAGGCCCCGCGCCCGCACGCCGGAATCGGACATTTCGCCAAAACCGGTCACCAATCGTCCTTCGACCGGCAAGCGATAGACGGGTGGTGGCGGTGGCGGCACCACGCTGCCGCTTGCCAGCGGGCGCGGCAGCGGACCGGGCAGGATCGCCAGTTGCGCCGCCGTCACCTCGCCCTGGTCGGCCTCGGTCATCCGGTCGATCGCATCGCGGGCCCGCTCGCCCAAGGCCAGCGCGCGATCCTCTTCGCTCATCGCGCCGCGTCCCAGCACCGCCGCACGCCGCCGATGCAGCGATTCCAGCGCCGCCAGCGCCACCCGGTCGCGTTGCAGCTTCGCCCGTCCGTCGCGCAGTGCCACGGCCGCGATGGCGGCATCGCGACGCAGCCCGCGCACGCGGGCCAGTTCCGCCCGCACGCCCATCGTGCGCGCCCGCACCACCGGCAGCGTGCTGCCCAGGACAGCGCGCAGATGGACCAGATCGTCGACCGATCCCGGCTGCGCCACCGCCGCGATTGCCGGGCGGCTGGCGAGCGCCTGCAAGCCCGCCAGCAAGCGCGCCACCGGCGCCTGTGCCGCCGCCAGCCGGGCGCGCTGCACCGCCAATTGCCGCTCGATGATCGCCGCGCGCGCACCCGCCACCGCCAGTGCGGCTTCCGCCCCGCGCACCCGCTCCGCCAATGCCTGTTCCTCGATCGCCGCGCGCGTGGCGGCGTCGCGTTCGCGCGCCGCCGCGATCGTCAGTTGCGCCGCCCGCGCACTGGCCGCCGCGGCCGCGCGCCGCGCCTCGGCCAGAATACGGCGCTGGTCCGGCATCGGCGCCTGCCCCGCCGCCCCGCTCGCCAACAGCCAGACGGCGAACAGGCCGACCGCGAGCGACCGCCGCCGCTCAGCCTTCACGATGATAGGGATGGTTGGCCAGGATGCTGGTCGCGCGGAACAGTTGCTCGGCCAGCATCGCGCGCGCCATCAGATGCGGCCAGGTCGCCCGGCCGAACGACAGCAGCAGGTCCGCCTCCTGCCGGGCGGCATCGTCGAACCCGTCGGCCGCGCCGATCAGGAAGCGCGCCTCGCGCACGCCATCGTCGCGCCACCGGCCCAGCTTCTCGGCAAAGGCCATGGAACCCAGCATCTCGCCCTTCTCATCCAGCAGGATGCGGCGGCTGTGCGGGACGGTGGCGGGTTCCCGACCGCCCGTATCGGGCAGTTCGGTCACCCGCATCGGCCAGGCGATCCGCTTGGCGTAACGGTCCACCAGTTCGGCTTCGGGCGACCGCCCGATCCGGCCGCGCGCCACGATATGGAGCAGCACGGCGGCGGTCCCTCAGTGCGCGGAGGGGGAGTCCGTGCCCGCGGTCGGCGCGGGGGCGTCCCCGAACGACCACATCCGCTCCAGATTGTAGAAGGACCGCACCTCGGGCCGGAACAGATGCACGATCACGTCGCCGGCATCGATCAGCACCCAGTCGGCGGTCGGCAGGCCCTCGATCCGGGGGCTGCGGCCCATCTCCGCCTTGATCTTCTCGGCCAGCTTGCTGGCCATGGAGGCCACCTGCCGCGTCGAGCGGCCGCTGGCGATCACCATGTGATCGGCGATGGTCGACTTGCCGGCAAGCGGAATGGTGACGGTTTCGACCGCCTGATCGTCATCGAGCGACTCGAGGATCAGGCGATGAAGCGCCTCCACCTCCTGGGCATCGGTGGAACGGGGCACGGAAGGGGTAGTGGCCAAGGGAGCTCCTAGGAGGACTGTCCGCGCGCGAAGCGCCGGTGCCAGTCGGGATCGCCGGCGCGAATGCCGGTGGCGGACGTCGGATCAGGGCGGAACCGCAACAGCACCAGGGCTGGCACACTCCACACCGTCCATCGTTTCGCGGCCGACTGCGATCGCCGGAAACGTCGCAGCCAGGCCATCGCGGGGGCCGCGAGGGCACGACCATCATATCCCGGACGCGCGACAACCGCAATCGAGATCGCACGGGCGATGCCGCGCCAGTCGCGCCAGGCATGAAACTGCGCCAGATTGTCCGCGCCCATGATCCAGATGAAGCGTCGTTTGGGATAGCGCCGCTGCAAGGCGCGGATCGTATCGACCGTGTAGCGGGTGCCCAGTCGCGCCTCGATCGCGGTCGCCCGGATCGGCGCGCGGCGCGCCTGTTGCCGGGCGGAGGCCAGCCGGGCCGCCAGCGGTGCCATGCCCTTGGCGGGCTTCAACGGATTGCCCGGCGACACCAGCCACCACGCCTCGTCCAGGTCGAGCGCACGGATCGCCGCCAGCGTGATCGCCCGATGCCCCCGATGCGCCGGGTTGAAGCTGCCGCCGAGCAGCCCGGTGGTGATCACCCGCGTACCTGCCCGGTGCCGCGTCCCAGCCACTTATACGTCGTCAGCCCTTCGAGCGCGACCGGTCCGCGCGCATGCAGCCGCCCCGTGGCGATGCCGATCTCCGCCCCCAGCCCGAACTCGCCGCCATCGGCGAACTGGGTCGAGGCGTTCCACAGCACGATCGCCGAATCGACCTCCGCCAGGAAGCGTTCGGCGAGGCCCGCATCCTCGGTGACGATCGCATCGGTGTGGTGCGACCCATGCCGCGCAATATGCGCCAGCGCGCCGTCCAGCCCGTCCACCACCGCGACCGAGGCGATGGCGTCGAGATATTCGGTGTCCCAATCCGCCGGCTCGGCCGCCTCCGCGACGCCCAGCGCCTGCGCCGCCGCATCGCCCCGCAAGGTGCAGCCCGTGGCCGCCAGCGCCGCGACCAGCGCCGCGCCCGCCGGATAGGCGCGATCGATCAGTAGCGTCTCCATCGCGCCGCAGATGCCGGTGCGGCGCATCTTGGCGTCGCGCACCACCGCCTCCGCCATCGCCGGATCGGCCGCGCCATCGACATATACATGGTTGATCCCGTCCAGATGCGCCAGCACCGGCACGCGGGCCTCCGCCTGCACGCGCGCGACTAGGCTCTTGCCGCCGCGCGGGATGATCAGGTCGATCAAGCCCGCCGCCGCCAGCATCGCCCCCACCGCCGCCCGGTCGGTGGTCGGCACCAGCTGCACCGCCGCGGCCGGCAGGCCCGCCGCGGCCAACCCCTCCGCGAAGGCGGCATGAAGCGCGCGGTTGCTCGCCGCCGCCTCGCTGCCCCCGCGCAGGATGGTGGCATTGCCGCTCATCACGCACAGCGCGGCGGCATCGACCGTCACATTGGGCCGGCTTTCGTAGATGATGCCGATCACCCCGATCGGCACCCGCACGCGCGACAGCGCCAGCCCATTGGGGCGCACCGCACGATCGATCTCCTGCCCGACCGGGTCGTCGAGCGCCGCCACCTGCTCGACCGCCGCCGCGATCGCCGCCACGCGCCCCTCGTCCAGCCGCAGCCGGTCGAGCATCGCCGCGCTCAGCCCGGCCGCCTCGCCGGCCGCCACGTCGCGGGCATTGGCTTCCAGGATCGCCGGCCCGGCCGCCCGGATCGCCGCCGCCGCACTGCGCAACCCGGCCCGGCGTCGCTCCGATGGCAGCCGCGCCAGCGCGGCGGCGGCGGCGCGGGCGGCGGCCGCCATGGCATCGATCATCTCAGCGGGGGACAGGTCAGGATCGGTCATGCCATCCTGCTATCACCGCTTACCGCAAATGCCGAGCGTCGTATCGCCGGTCAGAGCGCGACCGGTCGGACCCGGCCCGCATCCCAGACATGGGTGGCGAGCTGCGCCTGCGGCGTGTCGTCCACCTCCAGCGCCGCGACCGTCACCCAGCCATCCGCCCGCAACGCCGCCGCCTCGTCCTCGGGCGTGCCATGGGGCAGGAACAGCCGACGCCGCTCGACCGTACCCGGCATCACCAGTGCATCGGCATAGATGGAGAAGCCAGTCGCCGCCTCCTCGCGTCCATCCGGATGCACGACGACATAGGTGCCGCCCCGCCCCAGCTCGCGCGACGCGCCGCTCGCGAACAGGGAAAAGCCCAGCCAGGACTGATATTCGAACCCGTGCCGCTCGGTCGGGTCCAGCGTCATCGTCGCGGACCCGGCCAGCCCCTGCGCAATCGCCGCCAGCCCCGCGATCCGCGAGGCCAGCACGCCACCCGCGTCGAACGCCCGCAACCGGTCGAGTGCGGCCTCGAACGGTCCGGTCGCCTCGATCAGCGGCAGATAGGCGGGCGCAATCGCCGCGACGCCGCCCGCGTCCTTCGCATCCAGCCGCTCGCGCAACGCCTCGATCTGCTCTGCCGCGACCGGCAGGGGCCCGGCGGCCAGCGTGTCGACCAGATCGGGCAGGGTGAAGTCGATCGATACATCGGCGATTCCCGCCGCCGCCAGCCCTTCCACGGCGACCGCCACCACTTCGCGCGCCGCCGCGACCGAATCGAGGCCGATCAGCTCGGCCCCCACCTGTCGCCGTTCGCGCGCTGGAGCCAGTGCCGGCCCGCGCAGCCGCAACACCGATCCCGCATAGGACAGGCGTACCGGCCGGGGATGATGCCCCATGCGCGTCGCCGCGATCCGCGCCACCTGCGCCGTCAGGTCGGGACGGACCGCCATCGTCGCCTGGCTGACCGGATCGACGAAGCGCACCGCGTCGCGCAATCCGCCCGCCTTCAGCCGCGCCGCCAGTTCCTCGGCGAATTCCGCCAGCGGCGGATCGACGCGTTCATAGCCATAGCGTCGCGCCGCCTCCAGCACGCGCGCCTCCACCGCCGCGGCGGCATCGGCAAAGGGGGGAAGGCGATCGTGGAACCCTTCGGGGAGCAGGCCGGGCTTGGTCATGCCCGCGCGGATAGCGCCACCGGACGCTGAGCGCCACTGTGCAGCGCATCCATCGCGATCATCCCCGCGCGCGTCGCATCCGCTTGCGCAAAGCGCCCGGCATCCAGCGCGCGGCGAACCGCATCCGCTCGGCGGTCCGTCCGACATAGGTATGGACGGCATCGCCATGCACCGCCTTCCACGCCGCCTCCGCCACCGCCTCGACCGGCGTCAGTTCCATGCCCGCCGCGACCACCGTCTCGCGGATCGTCCGGTTGCTCGCCCCGGCGATGCCGTCGAGCAGCGGCGTCTCGATGAAGCTGGGCACGATCGACCGTACCTTGATGCCGGCCGCCGCCCACTCGCCGTCCAGCGCCTCGGTCAGCGCCCGCACCCCGAACTTGGTGGCCGAATAGGTCGCCAGCCCCGCCGATCCGTAGATGGCAGACGCGGACGCGGTATTGAGGAGGCACGCTCCCGGTGTCCGCGCCAGATAGGCATAACCGATCTTCGCGCCGTTGATCACGCCCATCAGGTTGATCGCCACCGTCCGGTCAAGCTCCTCGAACCGCGCCTCCGTCAGGGGCCCGCCGGTCCCGATTCCCGCATTATTGTGCAGGACATCCAGTCGCCCGCCGGTCGTCGCGGTGAATGCATCGAGCGCCGCCACCCAGGCGTCGCGATCGCGCACATCCATGACATAGGTCTCGACCATGCCCGCTGGCAGCAACCCGGCCGCCTTGGCCAGTCCGGCCGCATCCACGTCCGCCAATCCGACGCGCCAGCCCCGCGTCGCGAACAATTGCGCGGTCGCCCGCCCGATCCCCGATGCGCCACCGGTGATGAAGATCTCCTTCACTCGCCTCTCCCTGGATTTTCGGTGGAGACTGAACCGGAAACCGGCGCACGTCCATCGCGATCAGGGGGTATCGTCTCAAGCGGTCGGCAACGGGGCTTCCGGCACGGACAAAGAAAAAGGGAGGCCGGTTTGCACCGACCTCCCCAATTCCGTTCCCGCGAGGGGAAATCGCTTACTGACCCGAACCAGCGCCCGGACCGTAGGTGATTTCCACGCGACGGTTCTGCACTTCGCGGACGCCATCGGCGGTCTGCACGCGCAGATTGGTCTCGCCGAACGCTTCCGTCGAGATCACGCCGTCGGGGATCGACCGCGAAACCATGTACGCCTTCACCGAGTCGGCGCGACGCTGCGACAGGCCGACATTGTACTTGGGCGAACCCGAGGTGTCGGTGTAGCCGGCCAGCATGACCTGCGCATTGCCGCAGGACTGATACTGAGTGACCGCGTTGTCGAGGATCGACGCTGCTTCCGGGGTGATGTCCGACTTGTTCCACTCGAAGAACACGATGAACGGACCCGGCTGGCACTGCACCACGGGAGCGGGCTCCGGCGGCGGCGGCGGCGGGGGGGGAGGCGGCGGCGGCGGCGGCGGCGGCGGCGGCGGCGGCGTCGGCGAACCGAAGTTGTAGGTCACGCCGCCCAGGATGCTGTGCGACCGGAAGCGACCGTCGAACGTACGGTTCGACACGTCGACCAGCTTGACATTGTCGGCGTTGAAGAAGCGGTACTTCAGCGTCGCGTCGAGGTGATCGGTCAGCGGTGCGCGGATACCGGCCAGGCCCTGCCACGCGAACACGGTGTCCGAGTCGTCCAGGAAGTTGCCGTTGTTGTTCAGCGCGTAGTTCGCCTTGACGCGAGCCACGCCGACACCGCCGCCGACGAAGCCCTGAATGCCATCGTCGTCACCGAAGTCGAGCAGGCCGTTCAGCATGAAGCTGAGCGCCGAGGTGGAGCCGCCGGCGTTGTTGTAGGTGCCCGCAGCGGCATTGCCGCGAGCGCCAGCGCCGTTGAAGAAGGGCGTGGTGGTCGACGACTGATAGCCGTCAACGGTGGCCCGGCGATAGCCGACTTCGGTTTCCAGACGGAAGCCGCCGAAGTCGTAACCGACCACGCCGTCGACGTCATAACCATAATCGTGATCGACCGAAGCCGCATTGTTGAGGTTGGCGACATCGTAATCGATATCTTCAACGATCATCGCGCCGCCCTCGATACCCACGTACCACGACTTATCGCGGGCGAGGGCAGGAGTGGCGAGTGCGGTGGAGGCGAGTGCCAGTACGACGGCAATCTTCCGCATCATAGTCCCCTTTCCTAGTTGTCACTACGGACGACGCAAACCCACTAACCGGGGGTTGGTTTCCACGCAAGCGGACAAACTTTTGGGACTGTTGCCAAACAGCCACAAATTGAGAGGACGGCTTGGGCCGTGCACTTCGCCGCTGCACCTGGTCGCTTCGCCGCAAAAAATCGCAATTTTGCGATGATCCTGGGCCGACCGTTGGTCGGGTCGGATCAAACAACCACCGTCCGGCGCCATTTTCAAGCGCAAAGCCTTGCTTTGCCAAACCTCTCCTCGCCGTGGCGGCCACATCGGTCGCCAGCGCGCTCAATGCGTTGCAACCATCAGATATTCGGACGGTCGCGTCCGATCGTTTCACCCGTAATCCTGATCGGTCATTCGCATCTTTCTTATAGTGAAAGGCGTGTTAAGCTTTCGAAGCTGACAATATTCTGCCTCAAAGGCTGGATGCCGGCCGTTCGGCCGTCAGGCGATCAACCCCAGCTCGCGCAATCCGGCGATGAGGCCGGCCAGCGTCGCGCGCGCTTCCGCATCCACCGTCGCACCACCCGCGGCCGGCACCACCGCCGCCGCCGCGCGCCACTGCCCCTCGGCATAACGGACGATCGACCGCGTGCCCTGATGCCATGCCGCCATCCCCTCGCGCGGGGTCACGAACCGCCAGCCGCCCTCCGTCCAGCCCGCCAGCGCCCGCGCCTGCCCCCGCCAAGCCCCGGTCGGGTTCGAACCGACGATCCAGCACGCACCGGGCACCGGAACCGCCGGCGGCTCGTCGAGCCCGACCGCCGTCACCGTCGCCTGCACCGCCAGGTCGATCAGCGCCAGCGCCTCATTGTGCCAGATTTCCTTCTGCGCCTGTCCCGCCTTCAGCAGCGGCAGGCCCAGTCGAGTCGTCGTCGCCATCATGCCTCTCCCATCGTCCAGATCGCGGGCAGCGACTCGGCCCAGGTGCCACGCTGCCGCACCTCCACCCGGTCACCCGCTGTCAGATCCACCGCCACGCTGTTCGTCGCCGTCACCAGATCGCGTCGAGCGCCATCGGCCCGCATGATTGTCACGCGCCATTCCTCGCGCTCTTCGCCCAGCGGCGCGTCGACCCTATCCGCCCAGGTCCAGCCCAGCCGGCTTCGCCGGACCCATCGCACCACGCCCTCCCGCCAGCCGAGCCTCACCGGGGCGGGCGGACGAATCGACCGGCCATCGACCGTCGCGCGCGCCTCCGCCGGCACCGCATCCGCCACGCCGCTCGCCATCACCCGCACCGTCCGGCCGAGCGCCGCCATCGGCAGGTCGATCGCGATCGCCCGCGCCGGTTCGACCAAGATAAAGGCATTGCCCACCGCCGCCACGTCAGCCTCGGTCCCGCGCCGCCCGCGCAACACGCGCTCCAGTCGCCATCGCCCGCCCCCCATCGGCACCGCCCGGCCGAACTGGATCAGCTCTCCTCCCGCCCAGGCCAGGTTCGCCCCCCGATCGAGCGCCGCGTCATCCGCATCGGCCAGCACCATGCCGGCCCGCGCCAACCGCACGATCATCACCCCCGCCCGGTCGATCAGGGTCGAGGGCGCGCGCGCCAGTGCCCGCTCCACCGTGCCGATCGTCCCGGCGGCGCCACTGTCGCCCGCCGGCGTCCAGCTCGCGCCATCGTCGACACTCCACAGCAACGCTGCCCGCCGCCAGCCGGCCCCGGTGCCGCACGCCACCACTGTCACTCGCGGCCGATCGAGCAGCACCTCCTCCAGCGGCGGCAGTTCCATGACGTGCAGCAGCGTCCGGCCCACCGTCTCGTCCGCCGCCGCCGCGACCCGACCGCTGCTCGCCGCCACCGGCTGCGGAGCCGGCGCCAACGGTGCCAGCGTCAGCCGCACCGCCATCGCCTCGACCAGCACGTCCAGCACCTGCCAACGCCCCGCCTCGTCCGCCAGCGTCACGGTCATGCCCGGCGTCACCGACAATCCAGCAAAGCCCAGGGTCACGGTCCGCCGCACGCGCTCCACCCCGGCCCGCGCCACCATGGCCCCCGCCAGCGTCTTCGCCGCGCCGGCCGACAGCGCCGCCGGCAGGTCGATCGCTTCGGCCCGCGCGCCCGGCGTGCCGGCTCGCTGCACCCCGGCCTGGAAATCGCGCGCCGGATCATAATGGCGCAGCGCCACCGCCAGGGCCGCACGGCCCGGCGCGGCGATCTGCCGCCCCCGCACCATCTCCATCGATCCGCCCGCCGCCATTACCCCGGCATCGTTCAGCACGCGCGGCGGCATGTCCCCCCGCAGCTTCATCATCGCGCCCTCCGGCGTCCATCGCCCCCCGGCGACCTGCGCCAGCACCGCCAGCACCCCCGCCACGCTGCCGCTGGCGGCGAAGCCTTGCACCGCCGGACCATCCGCCGCCGCACCGAACGCCCCCGCAATATCCTGCATCGTCACCGCGCCCGGATCGGCGATGACCTCCACGCTCAGCGACGGCACGCGATTCCCGAACTCGCCCAGCGGCAGATCCTCGAACACCAGATAGGCGCATCCGCGATAGGCGGGCGTCGCGCCCTCCGCGCTGGCGATCAGCGGATCGACCGGCTGGTCCTCGCCCCCCAGATGGACGCGCAGGCCCGCCTTGACCTTCAGATCGCCCGCCGCCCCGCGCACCAGCCGCCCATCCGCCCAGATCCGCCCGATCCCCTGGATCGGCCGCCCCGACAGCAACACCGCGAAGGAGGCGGCATAGCTGTATCGCGCGCCCGAAGCCTGCCCCTTACCCCCGCCGGACCGACTGCGCGTCTCGATCAGGTCAGTCGACCAGATCACCGTCCCCGCCACGCGCATCCGTCCGAACAGCCAGGGGATGGCGCTGCCATAGGAGGAGGTCTGCACCGCCAGTTCGGTCAGGCGCGGCCCGTCGCGCCCCTTGGGCCCGAACAGTTCATGGTCGATCCGTTGCCCGATCAGCGCGCCGATCGCGCCGCCGACCGGCCCGCCCAGCGCGGTCCCGACCGCCGTCAGCACCACCGTCGCCATTGCCCGCTCCTTCCCTTATCGTCGCCAGCATCCCAGCACCGGCCAGGGCGGCGCACCGGGCCGCTCGACCACCCGCCGCAGCCCGGCATCAGCATGGACCAGCCCCGCCCCCGTCCAGATTCCCAGGTGCAACTGCCCCGGCCCGGTCCGCATCATCAGCAGGTCGCCCGCCACGGGCGGCCCCTCGACCCGGTGCAACACCGCATCCAGCCGCGCCCGCACCAGGTCCGGCTCGCCACCCCGCAGCGGATAGCCACTTGGTGCCTCCAGCCGCAGCGCATGCGCAGCCAACCCGACGCAATCCAGCCCCGCGCCGTCCCGTCCATGCAATCGGAAGGGTACGGCCAAAGCGGCGCGCGCCCGCGCCACCACCGCCCCGCCCTCCACGGCTCAGCCCCCCGGCCAGCGGGTGATCAGGTCCAGCCCAGGCAGATGCGGCTCCCCGCGAAAGTTCGCCGCATTGCCGAACCGGTCGCGACAGGTGGCAAAGCTCTTGTCGCACCCCTCGACCAACTCGACCAACGTGTCGGCCGCCACGTCGAAGGCCGGCGGCGCGCCCAGCACCAGCCGCCGTCCCTCGGACCGCGCCACCGCCGTCTCCAGCCCGCTATTGGCACCCCCGAACCAGCGGACCGTGCCGTTGCCGAACGCATCCGCCACCGGCTCGTCGACATCGCTCAGCAGCGTCCGCTCGTCGATCGCCCGAACCCGCGCCCAATAGCGCCGAAGCGCCACCCGGCAGCGCCGGTCCCCCAGCGCCGCCCGGCATTCGGGCGCCGTCGCCTCCACCGCCGGCCGGTCGAGCGCCGCCGCCGCGCCCAGCAGTTCGGCGGTGAAGCCATGATCGGTCATCTCCACCGCCCCGATCGTCCCCTCGCCCAGCGGCACCGGCGCGCCCGCGCCCGTCCAGTCGGCCGCGAAGATCATCACGCGCGCACCGTCCCACCGCCCCGCCAGCAGGTCGCGCGGGGTGAAGGCGTCGCCGGTCAGCGCGCCCGACACGTCCATCGTATCCGCCTCCAGCCCCACCGACCGCTTGATCGCCGAGGGCACCATGCCCGGCGCGGCGCGATGGACCAGGCCGTCGATCTCCAGGTCGCGGTCATGCGCGGTCAGCCCGATCGTCACCCCGTCGCGTCGCTCGACCCGCCAGCACAGGGCGATCGTCGTCACCGCTTGGTCCAGCCAGCCGATCCCAGCGGTCATGGGAATACCTCGCGCAGCTCGACCAGCGGCACCGACGCCGCGACGCCCGCCAGATAGGTGGCGCGGCTGACGCTCAGCCGATCCTCGGCGAAGCGCACCGGCACGTCGAAGTCGAACGAGGCGGTCACCGCCGCCCCGGCGGCCGGTGCGCTGTCCAGCACCACCCAGCCACCGTCGCCGAGCTGGAATCCCGCCCCGCGCCCCGCCACCGCCACCCGCACGCTGTCCGCCACGGGCCGCGTGATCCGCCGCACCGCCGCGCCATAGCGCCGCACCAGCGCGAACCGGCGCATCGCGCCGTCCCCCGTCCCGATCGCCTCGCCCCGTCCCTGCCAGTCGAACGGGTCACGCAACCGGAACCCCCGCGCCGGTCCCAGCCGCGCGCGGAAGAACCCCAGCAGCGCCGCGATATCCGCCTCGGATCGCAGGCCAGGCCCCACGTCATAATGGCTCAGCGCCTCCGCCCAGCCGACATTGCGCTGCTCCGCACCGCCCGCCGCCGTCACGATCTGGGTCGAGAAATGCGGCGTCACCTCCACGTCCCGGCCCAGCGCCAGCGGAAAGGCGACATCGTCGAACGCCTGCATCGCATCCTCCTCCAGATCGAAATGAACGAAGCCGTCGCGCATCACCTGCGGCAGCGCCCAGACGAAGGTTTCCGCCACGCCGCGCGCCCGCGCCGTCGCGGCGGCGCGGGCGATCGCCCGCCATTGCCCGCGCTCTTCCAGCCGCAGCACGAAGCCGGCGAAATAATGCTGGGCCTCCATCGGATAGCCCAGCCGCGCGGTCGCCGCCGCCACGCCCTGCGCGGTCGCCACGGCATCGCCGGTCGCCGCCCAGTCATAATCCTCCAGTTGCAGCACATCGAAGGCGGGCCAGGCCCAGCCGACCGGCATGTTCGCCCGCTTCGCTTCGGGCGCCAGCGGATCGAGCACGGTCGGCAGATAGGTCAGCAGATGCGTGACGCACTGGCCCCCCGCCGCCGCCCGTGCCGCATCCGCCAGCGCGATGGTCGACCGCGCCAGGCACGCCCCCGCCCGGTCCAGCGTCGCGCGCTGCGCCTCGGTCGTCACCTCGCGGATGCTGGCGATCGGCACCGGCGCGAAGGCCGCCACCGCCGCCGCATCGTACAAGCACGGTGCATGACGGTCCGGCTGCACCCACCACCAGGGCTCGCCGACCTGGAAGCGCGCCGCCATCCCCGCCGCCACCGCCAGCCGCATGAACGCCGCCGCCACCTGGGCCAGCCAGTCCATCGCCCCCGCATGGGCCGGGCTCAGCAGGGTCGAGGGCGGCGACCAGCCGGTCAGCGCCGGCGATCCGTCCGCCGCCCGCTGCTTCCAGTCCCCCCAGCAATGCGCGTCGAACAATTCGTACGACAGCGACCAGATCAGCCCGTAACCCAGCCGCTGCGCCGCCTGCGCGAAGGCGCGATGCCAGGCCACGCACGCCATGTTCAGCACCCCGCCCCGGCCGCTCACGTAGAAACCGCCGCCGGCCGCTTCGAGCCGGAAATAATGGCTCATGCCGACATAATGGACGATCGGCCCGCGATACCCCAGATGCAGTGCGTTGCGCAGCAACCGCGCCGGCGTCAGGTGATAGCTGTCGTCATAGCCGCTCGCCATCCGCAGGCCATGTTCCGGCACCACCGCCCCGCCCAGCGCCAGCACCGCGCCCGGCCCCTCGCAGGCGATGTCGGTCAACTCGACCCAGCCCTCCGCCGGTTCCGCCAGCGCCGCATCCCCCCCGTCATAGCCGGGCGGGACGAGCGACACGAACATCCGGTCGACATCCCCCGCCCAGACCGGCACCGCCTCGTCCGGCAGCCGGAACCCGCCCTCCACGGTCGCGAAGTCGATCGCCACCACCGCGTCCTGCGGCGATCCGCTCGCATAGTTCCACAGCCGCACATACCAGCTGCGCGCCACGCCGCCCGCATCGCGCCCCTCGATCGTCAGCACCGGCCCCTGCACCGCGTCCAGCGCCCGCACCCCCGCCGAGCGCCAGCGGAACCGCAGCCGGCACTGGCGGAAATCCCGCGCCGTCTCGTAGCGGAGCAGCGGGTGATCGTGCCGATCCTCCGCCTCCCAGATCAGCCCGGCCAGATCGTCGCGCTTGTAGAAGACGCAGTCGACGCGCAACGCATCGCCCGTCTCGCCGATCGTCGTCACCGCCGCCATCATCGGGCGCGGGAAATTGACCGTCCAGAAGCGCGGATCGAACCGCTGCATCATCTCCGCGCGCTGCCCGTTCCGCGCCGCTGCCAACCAATGCCCCATGGTCGCTCCCCTCACCCCAGCGCCGCGCGCACCGCCTGCGCCACCTGCCGGCTCGACTGGCGCAGCGCCGCCGCCGGTTCGCTCCGCCCCGCATTGATCGTGATCGACACCCGCACCTCGCGCGCCGCGGCGGGGGCGAGCGTCTCGATCCGGCCGGCCGCGATCGGAACGAACAGTTCCGGCCCCCGCTCGCCGACCAGATAGCCGCGCCCCGGCGCCACCGGCCCGCCCATCGCCCGTCCGGGCTGGCCCCCGCTCGGCATGGCGCCGGAACCGCCACCCCCGATAACGATCGAATGTACGGCGCTGCGCAGCGCCGCCGCCGCGATCTGGTCCATCACCCGGAGCGCCGTCACCTTCAGATCCTCGAAGCTCAGCTTGCCGGTCCGCGCCGCCCGGAGCAGCGCCTGCTCGACCAGCCCCCCCGCCCGCGCCGCACCATGGCCCAGCCCGCTTTCCAGCGCCTGGCGCATCGACGCGACATCGCTCAGGAAGCCGCGCGTGTCGGCGCGCACCGACACCATCGCCCGATCCACCTCATCCATCCGGAAATGCCTTTCGCAATGCCGCGATCGCCGCCGCATCGGGCGGCGCCTGCCCGCCCTCCACGCCGCGCATCGCCGCCACCACCACCGCCAGCTCGGCCGGCGTGGCCCGCCAGAAGCGGTCGGGCGACCAGCCCAGCACCGCTCCTGCGAACCCCGCCGCCCGCGCCGCCGCGCCCGCGAAGTCCGTACTCACCGCCCAGCCAGGATCTGTCCCAGCAGCACGCGCAGCACCGGCGTCACCGCCGCCAGCCCCAGCGCCGCCACCGCCTCGCCCAGCGCGATCCGGTCCAGCCCCTCGGGCGGATCGCGCAGGCAGTGCCAGAACAGCGCTACCATCTCCGCCAGGCTCAGCTTGCCGTCCGCCGCCCGCTCCACCAGCGCGAACAGCGGCCCCAACTCCGCCTCCGCCGCGACCAGCGCCGCGAAGCTCGGCCGCAGCACCAGCGTCTCGCCCGCCACCGCCAGCGCCGCCTCGCCGCGCACGGGATTTGCCGCCCCGCTCACGACGCCACCACCGCGCCGGAGCTTTCCAAGCTCAGCGTGTAGGATCGCTCGCCGTTGAAATCGCCGGCATAGTCCAGCCGCGTCACCAGGAAGCGGCCGGTCATGCTGTCGCCGCTCTCGAAGCTCAGCCGGTAATCGTCGATCGTACCCGCCAGCGCGCTCGCCTTGATCCGCGCCTCCGCCGCCGATCC
Source organism: Sphingomonas sp. SORGH_AS_0438 (assembly GCF_031453475.1). Lineage (NCBI taxonomy): Bacteria > Pseudomonadati > Pseudomonadota > Alphaproteobacteria > Sphingomonadales > Sphingomonadaceae > Sphingomonas > Sphingomonas sp. SORGH_AS_0438. Next base: position 3,581,996 of record NZ_JAVIZS010000001.1, on the reverse strand, counting down.
CGTGAACACGCCCGCGCCCGACACGCTGACGCTGCGGATGCCCGCCCCCGACAGCAATTGCCGCCAGCCGCCCGAATCCTTGTTGGTCACCACCACCGCCTCGCCATTGATCGCGAACTGCGTCGTGCGCAGCCCCGCCACCGTCGCGAAGGCGGGCGCCGCCGCCCCATCCCCCACCTTCAACAGGAACGCGCTTCCCCGTTCGATCATGCCACCCTCCTCAATTCTGTCGCCACATCCGGAACGCGAACTCCGCCGAGCCCTGCCAGCGGCTTTCCTGCCGTCCGGCCCGCGCCAGCCGGCTCCGCGCCAGCCGCACCGTCACCACCCGCCAACCGCCGCCGATCGCCGCGCCCGCCATCCCCGGCAGCCCCGCCTCCACCGCCGCCAGCAGCGCGCGCAGCCGCACCGGCCGCTCGCCCGCATCCTCCAGCACCACGGTCAGCCGCCCGTCGCGCCCGCTCCACCCGGCGACGGAGGCGTCGGCGATCACCGGCTCCTCGACCACCGCATGGGGCAGGCCGCCGCGCACCGGCGGCGCGTCGAACACCGCCACGCCCGCCAGTCGGGCCAGCCCCTTCAGCCGCGCCACCGCCGCCGCGACCAGCAGCGCCCGCGGCTCCGTCACAGCCCGATCCGCCGCCACGGCCGCCACAGCGCCGCGACCGCAGTCGGCACCCCGACCTCGGCATGGCGATTCTCGAACAGATGCACCGCCATCAGCACCAACCCGTGCGCGATCGGCGGCGGCAGGTCGGACCAGCCCTCCGCCAGCCCCTCCGCATTCGCCCGTCGCACCAGCCTCTGCCCGCAAAACGCCTCCGCCAGCCCCAGCGCGGTCATCGCCAGCCGCAGGATCAGCGCATCCTCGCCATTCCCCTCCAGCCGCAGCATCTCGCGCGCCGCCGCCGCCACCGGCGCGACCAGCGCCGATGCCTCCTGTCCGTTCATCATCGCATGTCTCCTTGGGGGCGGGGCCGATCGCGCCGGCCCCGCCCGGCCCGTCAGGCCGCCGCGATCTTCAGCAGCTTGATCGCATTCGAATCCGCCACGCAGCCGCCGATCCGCTTGGTCGCGTAGAAGCTGACGAACGGCTTGTTCGAATAGGGATCGCGCAGGATCGCCGTCTCGCTCCGCTCGGCGATCAGATAGCCGCGCCGGAAGTTGCCAAAGGCCAGCGCCATCGCATCCGCGCCCACGTCCGGCATGTCCTCGGCCTCCACCACCGGATAGCCGAGCAGCATCGACGCCTGATCCGCCGCCAGACCGGGCTGCCACAGAAAGGCGCCGTTATTGTCCTTCAGCTTGCGGATCAGCGCCAGCGTCGCGGCATTGGCGACGAAACACGCTCCCTGCCGATACGGCGCCTTCAGCATCTGGACCAGGTCGACCAGCCGGTCCGCCGCGCTGCCGCCCAGCCCGTTCGCTGAGCCGGTCGCCAGATATTGCAGCGTCCCGAACGCGCGCCTGGCATCGCCCTCGGTGCTGCTCGGCTGCGCCAGGAACCCCTTGGGCCGGTTGACGCCATTGCCGGTGACGAAGGCACTACCCTCGGCCCGCGCGAATTCGGTCGCGATCTCGCTCGCCAGCCATTCCTCCACGTCGAACGCGGCATCGTCCAGCATCGCCTGGCTGACGCTGGGATTGGCATAGAGTTCGCCGCTCGGCGGCACGATCTCGCGGAACACCGGGGTCGCGGTGGTCGGCCGTGCCTCCGTCTCCGCCGCCCAGCCGCTCGGCGTGCCGCCGCTCGTCACCAGCTTGCGATAGCCGGCCGAGCCCACCGTCACGACCTGCGCGATGCTGCGGATCGGCGACAGGCCGGTCAGCACCCGCCCGATCTCCGCATCGATCTCGCGCGGCACCGCATAGCCGCCCGCATCGCCGCTCACCCCGGTGAAGGCCTTCATCTCCAGCGTCGCGCCCGTCCGCACGAAGCTGGCGAACCCCGCATCGCCCTGTTGCTGCCGCGCGCCGTCCAGCGCCGGTCGAACCGTCACGTCCATGGTCTTTCTCCGTCCTGCTTGTGGATAAGTTGTGGGAATGTCCGGTGGGGAACCCCGGGATAACCCTGTGGATAACTTCACCCGGCGCGGTCGATCCGGGCCAGCGGCTGCATCGGCACCGGCACCAGGCTCACCTCGACCAGCACGACTCGCAGCAATTCGCGCCACGCCCCCTGCCGTACCGCCAGTGGCCGATATCCGATCGACAGGCCCGCCAGCGTGCCCCGCCGCACCGCCGCCGCCAGGTCCGCATCCGTCACCCGACCCGCGACCCGCAGCCCCCGCGCGTCGACCGCCAGCGTCTCGATCACGCCGACCGGATCGCCGCGATGCGCGAACAGCAGCGGCACCAGCCCCACCGCTCCAAAGGCCCCCGCGCGCATCACGTCGCCCGCCCGGTCCACCCGGTCGAACAGCGCCGCATAGCCAGCGAACGCAACGCCCCCGCTCAGGACAGGCCGAGAAGCGCGCGCTTCTCCTCCCCGGTCAGGAAATCGGCCGCCGACACCGACGCCCACAACCGCTCGCGCTCCTCCGCCAGCGCCGGCACCGCATTCAGGTCGACCGCCAGCCGCGCTTCCGGAAACCAGCCGCGCAAGCCCTGCGCCAGCGCGGACAGGATCGTCTCCGCCAGCGGCAACACCGTCGATCGCCACAGCGCGCGATTGGCCTCGCGGTAATTGGCATGGGTCGAATCCCCCGGCAGCCCCAGCAGCATCGGCGGCACGCCGAACGCCAGCGCGATCTCGCGCGCCGCCGCCGCCTTGGTGCCGGAAAAATCCAGTTCCGCCGGCGACAGGCTCAGCGCCTGCCATTTCAGCCCGCCTTCCAGCAGCATCGGCCGCCCGGCATTGGGCGCCCCGATGAACGCGTCCAGCTCGGCCCGCAGCCGCGCGAACTGGTCGCCCGACAGCGGCGATCCGTCGCGTGGTTCATAGACCAGCGCGCCCGACGGCCGCGCCGCATTGTCCAGCAGCCCCTTGCCCCAGCGGGTGGCGGCATTGTGGATCGCCACCGCCCCCGCCGCCGCGCCCAGGCAGCCGAGGCCATAATGATCGTCCAGCGGATGGAAGGCGCGAATATGCACCAGTGCCGGCCGCACCGGATCGGCATCCAGCCGCGTCGCCACCGATCCGACCCGGTAGCGATAGGCGACCGGCCAGCCGCCCCCGTCCGTCTCCACCGCCACCCGCTCGGGCCGCAATGCATAGAGCGCCGCCACCCCGCCCTCCGCATCGCGCAGCAGCTGGACATAGGCATTGCCGTGCAGCAGCATCTGCGCCGCCACCGTCGGCAGCAGCGCCTGTCCCCCCGACCGTGCCGCGACCAGCGCCGCGATCCCCGGATCGGAGGCCGATAGCGGCGCCGCGCCCAGCGTCTCCGCCACCAGCTTCACCGCGCGCTGCGCCACCGCATTGTCCAGATAGGCATCGCGCGCCTGCGCCTCATACTGCCGCGGCCATTCGCCCAGGATCGGCACTCCCGACCGCGCGAAGCCGCCCGACAGCGCCGGACGCGACTCGTCGCGCCCGGCCTTGCGACCGAACCATTTCATCGTTCGTCTCCCCATTGATCCGGCGAAGCCTCAGATCCGCCGCAGCCCCACATGCCGCTCGGGCGCGATCATCAGCGCCCACAAGGCCCAGACCAGCGCATCGGCGCGGTCCGGCGACCGGCCCGGCCCGTGATAGCCGTCCAGCGTCAGCCCGCAGAGTTCATCCTCCAGGCTGGCGAAGCCCCCGACATGCCACACCCGCCCCTGCGCGTAGAGGAACGACACCGGCTCGGCCCGCGCGCCCTTGCCCTTGCTGGCATGGGTGCCGTGCAGCGGCAGCGATGCGTCGTGCAGCCGCAGCACCGTCTCCACCATGTCGCCGCCCTGGTTGCGCTCCACCACCACCCGGTCGGCATCGTAGCGCGCGACCAAAGCCGCCACCCGCGCCGCCCAGCCTTCGGGCGTCAGCCCCGCCTCGCTCGCATCCTCCAGCACCCAGGCCTGGCCATTGGCGCAACGCCCCGCCACCACCATGCCGCAGGCGTCGCCCGTCCGGCTCGCCGGCGGGTCGACCCCGACCACGATCCGCACCAGGGTCGGCGCCGCCCGCACCCGCTGCCGATCGAGCAGCGCCCGGTTCCACAGCGCGCCCTCGACATCCTCCAGCAGCTCGCCGTCCAGTTCCTGCCGGCCCAGCCGCGTCCCCGCATAGAGCGCTTCGATCTGCGCCCGGAAATCGGCGGGCAGATGCGCATTGTCGCGCGTCCCGCCCCGCGACTCGATCAGGCCGGGCAGCGCCATCACCCGCCGCATCAACATGGTCGGGCGCGGCGTCGTCGTCACCAGCACCTGCGACCGCTCGCCCAGCCGCAGGCCCATCATCAGATTGTCCCAGCATGGCTCCCCCTGCCGCCACTTGGCCAGTTCGTCGCACCAGGCGACATGATGTTCCGGCCCGCGCAGCTTTTCCGGCCGCTCGCTCGAATAGACGAAGGCCCGCGCCCCCGATGCGAAGGTCAACTCGCCCAGGCTCGATCGCCAGACGGTCGGCTCGTCGTGCCGCGCCACCGCCAGCAGGCCGCTCTGCCCCTCCACCATCACCTTGTGGACATCGTCCATCGTCGCCCCGACCAGCGCGATCCGCGCATCCGGCCGGCGACGGGCCACCGCGCTGACCCATTCCGCGCCCGCCCGCGTCTTGCCGAAACCGCGCCCCGCCCGGATCAGCCAGACCCGCCAGTCCTCCGACGCCGGCAACTGCCCCTGATGTGCCCAGACCGGCCATTGCTCCAGCAGCGTGCGCTGATGGGCGACCGGCAGCTCCTCCACCAGACGCCGCCGGTCCGCCGCATCCATCGCCGCCACTTGCGCGACCAGCAGACGAAGTCCCGCGACCGCCGCCTCGGTCATGGGGCGGGCGGCGCCAGCGCCGCGATCCGGCGCAGCAGCTCCGCCTGCACCTCCGCCGGCGACACCGTCTCCGCCGCTGCCGATCCCGCGCTATCCTTGGTCCGCGCATCCTGCCGCCGGATCAGCGCCAGCGCGATCGCCGGATCGAAGCCCTCCTCCTTCGCCGTGCCGCGCGCCGCGGCCAGCAGCCGCAACTCCAGATCTTCATATCCCCCCAGGATCGCCGCCTGCCACGCCCGTGCGAACGCCGCGTCGCGATCCCGCAGGCCATATGCCGCCTGTGCCGACGTCCCGGCCTCCTCCGCCGCCAGCCGCACGTCGCTCGTCCGGCGCAGGGCCTCCAGGAACGTCATCCGCCGCGTATCGCTCATCCCCTCCCGCCTGGCGCGCCGCGACGCCGCCGCGCGCCCCTCGCCTTGTCTCCTCATCTGCATCGCGCCCCTCCGGTCCGCCTGCGCCGGACATGCGAAGGGCCGGCACGGTCCCGGGCATCGTACCGATCCCCGGGGCCGCCCGGCCCGTCCGCAATTCCTCAGCGTTCCCGTTATGTACCTTGAGAGCGCGACGCTGTCAACTTCAAATAACCAGATCGGTTCGCAAACTTGTTTCCTATACAAAATTGTTTAGCTAAAAGAACCAGATCGCAATGCTTTAAACCATGTACAAAGCACGCGTCTCATGTCACCAGTGACCGGCAGACAAACCGATCGAGCATGGGGGGACAGCATGAGCATCAGCTATTACACGCCGCCCCCGCGCCCCGCCGACGAATCGGCCCGCGAAGCAGCGGTGCGCCGCTCGGGTGCGATCGGCCTGCCCAACCATCCGGTGCTGAGCGCCATCGTCAGTCAGGTCTGCCGGCAATTCCATGCCAGCACTTGCGCGGTCACCATCGTCTATGAAGAGTGGCAATATGTGATCGTCGGCCATGGCATCGACATCGGTCCCTATAGCCGTCGCACCTCCTTTTGCGGCCACGCGATCCTCGAACCGACGGAAGTGTTCTGCATCGCCGATGCCAGCCACGATCCGCGCTTTGCCGGCAACCCGCTGACCGAGTCGGAGGGGGGCGTCCAATTCTATGCCGGCGCGCCGATCCTCTATGACGGCCAGCCGATCGGCGTGCTCTGCGTCACCGACGAGACGGCGCGTCCCGCCCTGACCCCGGAGGAGCGTCGCCATCTCGATCGCTGCGCGCGCGCGGTCGGCACGGCGATCGATCAGGCCGGCGCCGGCCAGTCGGACCCGCTCTTCTCCTGATCGCCTTAGGCGCGTAGCATTCGGGCCATGACGCGACTCCTGCTGCTCCCCGCCCTGCTGCTCGCCACCGCCCAGACGGCGGTACCGACGCCCCCCCCCGCCCCCATCCCGGCCCCGGCCGCCGACACCGTCGACGTCACCATCACCACCACCGCCGGTCCCATCGTCGTCGCGCTGGACCGCGGTCATGCCCCGGTCTCGACCGCCAACTTCCTTCGCTATGTCGATGGCAAGCGGTTCGACGGCATCGCCTTCTACCGGTCGATGAAGCTGCCGTGGAACGCCGGGCTGATCCAGGCCGGGCAGCGCGACGGCAAGAAGATCTTCCCGCCGATCCGCCACGAACCAACCACCACCACCGGCCTGTCGCATGTCGAGGGCACCATCTCCATGGCCCGGCGCGAACCCGGTTCGGCGCAGGGCGAATGGACGATCATGGTCGGCGACATGACCGGCCTGGATGCCAAGCCCGGCCCCAACCCGCCCGCCGATCCCGGCTATGCCGCCTTCGGCAAGGTCGTCAGCGGCATGGACGTGGTCAAGACGATCTGGGCCGCCCCCACCGATCCGCAAAAGGGCGAAGGCGCGATGAAGGGTCAGCTGCTCACCGCGCCGGTCCGCATCCTCACCATCCGCCGCACGCCCTGACCGCGGCGGCCGAAGAAATCGCAACGGTTTACGTGGCAACCTGACCAGCGTGCCGCGCGGCTTGATATAAGTTGAATCCGAGACCGACGAACGCGGGAACGGATCAATGGATTGCGCCACTCTTATCGCAGGGCATCGCGCCATCGCAGAAGCGTGCCGCGCGATGCTCGGCACCCTGGCGGACGTGCCGGTCGACATCAATGCGCTGGCCCGCGACCGCATGGCGCTGTCGATGAAGATCAGGGATCACATCCGCAACGAGGATCGCATGATCCTGCCCGTCCTGACGGCGCACGGCAAAGCCCCCCTGCCCACTTCGGTACGCGACGTGATCGATCGTCGCGCCCGGTTGATGCAATGCTATTCGAAACATGTCGGCCGCTGGAACCTGTCGGCGGTATCGGCCGATACCGCGCGCTTCCATGTCGAGGTCGCCGCGCATTTCGACGAGGCCTTCGCCCTGATGGCGGCGCAGGAGCGGACGCTATATCCCTATATCCAGTCGCTCGCCGATCGATCGAGGTCGATGTCCGCGCGACCGGCACCCACCCTGCGGATCGCCTCCTGATCCGCGCATGAAAAAGACCGCCGGTGCACAGGGCAGCACCGGAGGTCTCGTCGTCGGGTCGTCGCGTCCCGCAAAGGGGGTGAAACAGGACGCGCCGGCCGTCAGCTCGGCATCAGGTCGTAGCGGTCGGCGTTCATCACCTTGGTCCAGGCCTGGACGAAGTGACGGACGAACACCGGCCCGGCATCGTCACAGGCATAGACCTCCGCCAGCGCGCGCAGCTGCGAGTTGGACCCGAACACCAGGTCGGTGCGCGATGCGGTCCACTTCTGCTCGTGGCTGTGGCGGTCGGTGCCCAGGAACTCCTGATCGCTTTCGTCGCTGATCTGCTTCCACGCCGTGCCCATGTCGAGCAGGTTGACGAAGAAGTCGTTGGTCAGCTGCCCCGGCCGCTTGGTGAACACGCCGTGTGCGCCCGCCTTGGGATGGTTGGCGCCCAGCACGCGCAGGCCGCCGACCAGCACCGCCATCTCGGGGGCCGACAGGCCGAGCAGCTGCGCCCGGTCGATCATCAGCTCCTCGGTGGGCACGGTGAAGCGCACCTGCAGGTAGTTGCGGAACGCATCGGCGCGCGGCTCCAGCACCGCGAAGCTCTCCACATCGGTCTGCTCCGCCGACGCATCGGTCCGACCCGGCGTGAACGGCACCTCGATGGCATGACCCGCCGCCTTGGCCGCCTGTTCGATGCCGACCGAGCCGCCCAGCACGATCAGATCGGCGATCGACACCTGCTTGCCGCCCTGCGCGCCGTCGAACTCCGCCTTGATCCGCTCATAGACCGCCAGCACGCGGGCGAGCTGTTCGGGCTGGTTGACCTCCCAGTCCTTCTGCGGGGCCAGCCGGATGCGGCCGCCATTGGCACCACCGCGATGGTCCGACCCGCGCCAGGTCGACGCCGACGCCCAGGCCGTGGTCACCAGCTCGGCCACGGTCAGGCCCGATGCGGTGATCGCGTCCTTCAGCGTGGCGATGTCGCCCGCCTCGATCTGCGGATAGTCGGCGACCGGGATCGGGTCCTGCCACAGCAGTTCCTCTCCGGGCACCTCGGGGCCGATCAGGCGGATCTTGGGGCCCATGTCGCGATGGGTCAGCTTGAACCAGGCGCGCGCCCAGGCATCGGCGAAATATTCCGGGTCGGCCCGGAATTTCTGGCAGATGGCGTTGTAGGCGGGATCGACCTTCAGCGCCATGTCGGCGGTCGACATCATCGTCGGCACCTTCTTGCCCGCGGTATGCGCGGCCGGGGCCAGCGTGTCCTCGGGATTGCCGACCGGCTGCCACTGGTGCGCGCCCGCCGGGCTGCGGACCAGCTCATACTCATGGTCGAACAGCATGTCGAAATAGGTCATGTCCCAGGTCGTCGGCGTCGGCGTCCATGCGCCCTCCAGGCCGGAGGTGATGGTATGGTCGCCCATCCCGCTCTCATGCGTGCTGGTCCAGCCCAGGCCCTGCGCGGCGATGTCCGAGCCTTCCGGCTCGCGGCCGACATGCTTCGGGTCGCCCGCGCCATGCGCCTTGCCGAACGTGTGGCCACCCGCGGTCAGCGCCACCGTCTCCTCGTCGTTCATGCCCATGCGTGCGAAGGTCTCGCGCATATCGCGCGCCGAACCCTGCGGCATCGGGCAGCCGCCCGGCCCCTCGGGGTTCACGTAGATCAGGCCGTGCTGGATCGCCGCGAGCGGGTTCTCCAGCGCCAGGCCGGCCTCCTCGTCGATCCGGGTCTGGCCCAGCCATTCCTCCTCAGTGCCCCAATAGACATCCTTCTCGGGCTCGAACACGTCCTCGCGGCCGCCGCTGAAGCCGAAGGTCGGGCCGCCCATCGACTCGATCGCGACATTGCCGGCCAGGATGAACAGGTCGGCCCAGCTCAGCTGGCGACCATATTTCTGCTTGATCGGCCAGAGCAGGCGACGCGCCTTGTCGAGATTGCCGTTATCGGGCCAGGAATTGAGCGGCGCGAACCGCTGCTGCCCCGCCGACGAACCGCCACGCCCGTCGCCGGTGCGATAGGTGCCGGCCGAATGCCACGCCATGCGGATGAAGAAGGGGCCATAATGCCCGTAATCGGCCGGCCACCAAGGCTGGCTGTCGGTCATCAGCGCGGTCAGATCGGCCTTGAGCTGGTCATAGTCCAGGCTCAGGAACTCGCTGCGATAGTCGAAATCATCGCCCATCGGATTGCCGCTGACGCCCTTCTGGTGAAGGATGTCGATCGACAGCGCCTCGGGCCACCAGTCGCGCGCCGTCCGGCCCAGCAGCGTGCGCATCGCGGCGGGCTGCTTCTTGGGGTCGTTGATCGGGCTGCCTTCGGTGATGGCGTCCATGTTCTGCTCCTCTCGTGACGGCACCGGCGCATCGAAGAGCCGGGGCGGTATGGCGTCACGCTATCCCAGCGCGACGATCGGTAGAAATGCGAAATCCTTGGCCCTGTGATCGATTACGACGATCAACGATCCTCCGCCCGGCCGGCTGCACCATCCGCCGCCCGCGCGGCACGATCGATCGCGGCGGGGAAGCATAGGGTCGCGCGCGTGCCGCCCGACACTGCCAGCACCAGCCGTCCGCCGTGGCGCTCCATGATCCGCGTGACAATCGCCAGCCCCAGCCCGGCGCTGTCTGATCGCGCATGGTCCGCCCGCCAGTAGCGCGCCTGCGCATCGCCCAGATCGACACAGGCGATGCCGGGGCCGTCATCCGCCACCTCCACCGCCGCCCCCACCGGATCGTCGCGCACGCTCACCGTGATGGTGCAGCCCGCCGGCGTGTGCTTGGCGGCGTTGCCGATCAGATTGGCGATCGCCAGGTCGATCAGCGTCGCATTGCCCCGGACGCGCGGGCCGGCATCGCCGTCCGCGCCGGCAAAGGCCAGGTGATGCCCGCCCTCGATCACCGCCGGGGCCATCCGCACCACCGTCTCCGTCGCCAGCGCCGCCAGGTCCAGCGCCTGCCAGGGCCGCACGTCGCCATCGTCCAGCGTCGCCAGGTCGCGCAACTGAGTCACGACATGGCTCAACCGCTCGACCTGCGCCGCGCAACGCTGGCGCAAGGCCGGATCGGCCAGCGCGTCCAGTTCCAGCGCCAGCGTCTGGAGCGGCGTCCGCAATTCGTGGACGACATTGCCGACGAATTCCGACTGCCGGAAAAAGGCGCGCCGCACCCGCTCGACCAGGCCGTTGGCGGCGGCGACCAGCGGCCGCACCTCGGTCGGCAATCCCTCGATCGCGATCGGCACCCCGCGCGACGAGGCGTCGATCGCCTCCGCCTCCGCCGACGCCCGCCGGAACGCGCGGACGGTGCGCCGCATCGCCAGCCCGCTCAGCACCGGCAGCAGCAGCAGCACCGGCATCACCAGCCCGATCCGGATCAGGAAGGCCCGCTCGATATCGTCGACGATCACCCCCGGCTGCGACCGGTCCTGCGCCACCATCACGCGCACGTCCCGCCCCCCGACCGCCGCCGGCCGGGCATAGAGCACGAAATCCTCCGCCCCGACGAACCGGGGCCGCGTCGCGTGCGCCGCGATCCGCCGCCACGGCACCCCCGCCGCATAGCGGCTCGCCAGCCGCACCCGGCCGGCATCGTCCGTCACCGCGAAAGCGCGCCCGTCATAGGCGGTGGCATAGCCCGGCTCCAGTTCGCCCGGATGGTCGATCGCCAGCCGGTCCCCCCGCCAGTGCAGCCGCCCCGCGATCATGTCCGCCTCGCGTCGCAGCGCCACGCGTTCCTCGCGCGCGGTGGCGGCGTGGAGCGCCGACATCAGCAGCACCGGCAGCAGCACCGCGACCAGCGTCACCGCCAGCAGTTCGCCCAGCAGGATGCGCCGCGACAGCGAACGCGGCGCGAACAGGCTCATGCGATCCGCGCCAGATAGCCGATGCCCCGGATCGTCTCGATCCGCACCGCCGCCTCCGCCGCCTCCAGCTTGCGGCGCAGCCGGTGGACATAGACCTCGACCGCATTCGGCCCGCCGCCCTCGCCCATCAGGCCGAACAGCTGGTCCTCCACCGCCGCCTTGGCCACCACCCGCCCGATCCGGCGGAACAGCAGCGCCGCCAGCTCCGCCTCGCGCGCCGACAGCGGCACGACGCCCTCCGCCACGGTCAGCTCGCGCCGCACCGTGTCGAAATGGCCGTTGCCCAGCGCGATCCGGTTGCCGGCCAGCGCATCCCGCCGCCGCGTCACCGCGCGCAGCCGCGCGACCAGTTCGTCCACGTCGAACGGCTTGGGCAGATAATCGTCCGCGCCCGCGTCCAGCCCGGCGATCCGCGCGCGCGTGTCGCCCCGCGCCGTCACCACGATCACCGGCACCGCCACCCCGTTCGCCCGCCACGTCCGCAGCACCGCCAGCCCATCCCGGTCGGGCAGTCCCAGGTCGAGCAGCACCGCGCCATATTGGGCGACCGCCAGCATCGCTTCGGCGTCCTCGGCCCGCGCCGCATGGTCGGTGGCGATGCCGTGGCGCCCCAGCGCCTGCGCCAGCGCGGCGGCGAGATCGCGATCGTCCTCGACAAGCAGCAGGCGCACGGCGCGGGTCCGATCCGGTCGTAAGGTTCGTGTAAGCCAGCGGGCCTAGCCGCCGACCTTCCTCGCCGCAAGCAGGGGTCAAGGCCGCATCATGTCCATCGAACACGCATCCCCGCCCCTTCCCACCGTCCTGCGGCTCGACCGCCGCGCGCAACTGCGCTGGCTGCTGATCGGCGGCGGCGTGTTCCTGCTGATCTGGCTGGCGATGACCGTGATCCGCGCGCTGACCGCACCGACGCCCACGGCCGACCACCCCTTGCCCCCCGGTACCTTCCAGGCGACGCCCGACCAGCTCGCGCAGATGAAGCTGCTGACGGTCGGCGATGCGGGGGCCGGCGCGCCGCTCGACGCGACCGGCACGATTGCCGTCGATGGCGAGCATAGCGCCCCCGTCACCCTGCCCTTTTCCGGCCGGATCGTGCAGGTGCTGGTCGAGGCGGGGCAGACTGTGCGGCGCGGCCAGCCGCTCCTCCGCCTCGCCTCCAACGATTATGCCGATGCGCGCAACGCCCTGACCACCGCGCGGACCCAGGCCGAATCGGCACAGGCACAGCTCCGCATCGCCGAGGACAATGCCAAGCGGCAGCAGGCGATCTACGCCACCGCCGGCGGCGCGCTGAAGGATTATCGCCAGGCGGCCAGCGACCTGGTCGTGGCGCGCGCCGCCGTCGCCGCCGCGCAAGGCGCGGTCCGCACCGCACAGGACCGGCTGGCGCTGTTCGGCCGCGCCGCCGGCACGGGCGGCCAGGGCGCGGCGATCGTCACCTATACCGCGCCGGTCGCCGGCACCGTCGTCGCCCGCGATGTCGCGCCTGGCGAGTTCGTCGGCGCGGGCGGCGACAAGCCGCTGCTGACCATCGCCGACCTGTCGCGCGTCTGGCTGGTCGCGCAACTGCCCGAGCGCGATGCGGCGGGCGTCCATGTCGGCGATGCCGTGACCGTCACCACCCCCGCCTATCCGGGCCGGCGCTTCGCCGCGGTGATCGACAATGTCGCGGTCGCGCTCGACCCCGTCACCCATCGCCTGGCGGTCCGCGCCACGGTCCGCAACCCGGACGGCGCGCTGAAGCCGGAGATGTTCGCGAGCTTCGCGATCCGCCGCGCCGCGCCGACCGGGCCGGCAGGCGTCCGCGTCCCCTCCGATGCGGTGATCCATGAGGGCGACGGCGCGCGCGTCTGGGTGGCGGGGGCGAACGGGCTGCTCACCGCCCGCACCGTCACCGTCGCCGACAGCGACGATGGCTGGGACCGCGTCACCGCCGGGCTGAAGCCGGGCGAGCGGATCGTCACGGCCGGCGCGCTGTTCGTCAACGAGGCGGGCCTGAACGGCGGGGGTGCCGGCGCATGAACGGCCTGATCGCCACCGCGCTGCGCCAGCGCGTGCTGATGCTGATGCTGCTCGCGGGCATGATCCTGGCGGGCGGCGTCGCCTTCGCGAACCTCAATATCGAAGCCTATCCCGATCCCGTCCCGCCGATGGTCGAGGTGCTGACCCAGTCCAACGGCATCTCCGCCGAGGAGATGGAGCGCGGTGTCACCATCCCGATCGAACAGGCGGTGGCCGGCATCCCCGACCTGAAGGCGGTGCGCACCATCTCGCTGTTCGGCCTGTCCGACGTACGCATCCAGTTCAGCTACAATGTCGGCTTCCGCGAGGCGGAACAGCGCGTGCTCGGCCGCCTGTCGCAGCTCGGCGCCCTGCCCAACAATGCGCAGCCGACCATCTCGCCCACCAGCCCGATCGGCGAGATCTTCCGCTACCGGATCAAGGCGCCGGCCGGCTATTCGGTCATGGACCTGAAGACGCTCCAGGACTGGGTGCTGCAACGCCGGTTCAAGCGGATTCCCGGCGTCGCCGACGTGACCGGCTGGGGCGGCAAGCTGCGCACCTATGAGGTCGTCGTCGACAACGACAAGCTGCTCGCCCACGGCGTCACCCTGGGCCAGGTGCTGGCCGCGATCGGCAAGAGCGACGGCAATGTCGGCGCGCAGACGATCAATTTCGGATCGCAGGCGGCGATCGTGCGCGGTGTCGGGCTGATCCAGTCGACTGACGCGATCCGCCATGTGCTGGTCGGCACCAATGCCGGCAATCCCGTGCTGCTCAGCGACGTCGCCAGCCTGCGCATCGGCAACCAGCCGCGCCTGGGCATCGCCGGGGTCGGGCCGGACGACGACATCGTCATGGGCATCGTGCTGATGCAGCGCGGCGCGCAATCCATGCCGACCATCGAACAGGTGAAGAAGGAGGTCGCGACGATCAACGCGGGCGGCGTCCTGCCCCCCGGCGTCACCCTGGAGCGGATCTACGACCGGTCCGACCTGATCGACGTGACCACGCACACGGTGCTGCACAATCTGATCGAGGGGATCCTGCTGATCTTCCTCCTGCAATGGCTGTTCCTGGGCAATCTGCGCTCGGCGATCATCGTCGCCACCACCATCCCCTTCGCGCTCGCCTTCGCGGTGCTGATCCTGACCCTGCAGGGCGAATCCGCCAACCTGCTGTCGGTCGGCGCGCTCGATTTCGGGCTGGTCGTCGATGCCAGCGTCATCATGGTCGAGAACATCTTCCGCCACATGGTGATGCGCTCGGCCGCGATCGACAGCGGCCGCACCCATGCCAATGCCGCCAGCCGCTTCTCCGCGATCCTGCATGCGGGGTCGGAGGTCAGCCGCGGCATCGCCTTTGCCGCCGCGATCATCATCGCCAGCTTCCTGCCGCTGTTCACGCTGACCGGCGTGGAGGGGCATATCTTCGGCCCGATGGCCAAGACCTATGCCTATGCCATTGCGGGCGGCCTGATCGCCACCTTCACCGTGTCGCCGGTGCTGTCGGCGCTGCTGCTGCCCGACAATCTGGACGAGGTGGAGACCTGGATCGTCCGCAAGCTGCGGGGGATTTACCGCCCCGCCGCCGCCTTCGCGCTCGGCAACCGGATGCTGACCCTGGGCGGCACCGCGCTGCTGATGGTCGCCGCCCTGGTCGCGGTCCACGGCCTGGGCGTCGAGTTCCTGCCGCATCTGGAGGAGGGCAATCTCTACATCCGCGCCTCGCTCCCCGCCTCGGTCTCGCTGGAGGCCGGGCAGCCGACGGTGAACGGCATCCGCCGCATCATCGCCAGCTATCCGGAGGTGCAGCGCGTCATCTCCACGCATGGCCGGCCCGATGACGGCACCGACGCCACCGGCTTCTTCAACGCCGAATTCTACACGCCGCTCAAACCCGCCAACGAATGGCCGAGCGGCGTGACCAAGGACACGCTGACCCGCGAGCTCCAGGCGAAGCTCCAGGCCCGCTATCCCGGCGTCGAGTTCGAATTCTCGCAATATATCCAGGACAATGTCGAGGAAGCCTCCTCGGGCGTGAAGGGCGCCAATTCGGTCAAGGTCTTCGGCCCCGACCTCGCCACGCTGGAGAAACTGTCCGCCCGCATCCAGGCGGAGATGGCCAAGGTGCGCGGCATCACCGATCTCGGCGTGTCCGACTCGCTCGGCCAGCCGACCGTGCGGATCGACGTCGATCGCGCCGCCGCCGCGCGCTACGGCCTGACGCCCGACGACATCAACACCACGGTCGCCGCCGCGATCGGCGGGCAAAGCCCCGGCGACCTGTACGAGACCGGCACCGACCGCCACTTCCCGATCGTCGTGCGCCTCCGCCCCAATGAGCGCGACAGCCTGGAATCGATCCGCCGCATCACCATCGGCGCGCCCGCCGCCAACGGCAACGGCATCGTCCAGGTGCCGCTGTCCGAAGTCGCCAAGGTCCGCCTCACCTCCGGCGCGTCCTTCGTCTATCGCGAGCATCAGGAACGCTACATCCCGATCAAGTTCAGCGTCCGCGACCGCGACCTGGGCGGCGCGGTGGGCGAGGCGCAGGCGCGCGTCGCCCAGGCCGTGCCGCTGCCCGCCGGCTATCACCTGGAATGGGCCGGCGAGCTGGGCAACCTGACCAGCGCGGTCGACCGGCTGGAGGTGGTCGTGCCGATCAGCCTGGGGCTGATTTTGATCCTGCTCTACGCCAATTTCTCCTCGGTCACCGACACACTGATGGCGTTCAGCGTCATCCCGATGGCGATCGTCGGCGGCGTGCTGGCGCTGGCGCTGACCGGCACCCCGTTCAGCATCTCCGCCGCGATCGGCTTCGTCGCGCTGTTCGGCATCGCGGTGATGGACGGCATCCTGATGGTGACGACCTTCAACCAGGCGCTGGACGGCGGCATGGCACGGGCGGAGGCGCTCGCCACCACCGTCGACACGGCGCTCCGCCCGGTGGTGATGACCTGCGCCGCCGCCGCGATCGGCCTGCTGCCCGCCGCCGTCTCGACCGGCATCGGCAGCCAGGTGCAAAAGCCCTTGGCGCTGGTCGTGGTCGGCGGCATGGCGCTCGCCCCCGTGCTGATCCTGCTGGTCATGCCGGTGCTGATCGACCGCTTCTCGCGCCATGTCTCGCCCGAGGAGCGCGGGCCGCACGGCCACGCGCTGCCCCATCATCCCACCCAATCCGGGGAGCAGCCGGCATGACCTGTTCGCCTCGCACCCTCGCCCTGCTGCTCGGCACCGCCGCCCTGTCAGCCTGTTCGGTCGGACCGCAGCATCCCCGGGTCGACCTGCCCCTGTCGCCGCCGGTCGCCGCCGCCACGCTGACGGCCAGCGCGGGCTCGACGCAGCGGATCGAACCCGGCCGCCCCGCGCCCGCCGACTGGTGGACGCGCTTCGGCAGCCCCCGGCTCGACGCGCTCGTCGCCCGCGCGCTGGCCGCCAATACCGACCTGGCGGCGGCGGAGGCGACCTTGCGCCAGGCCCGCGAACTGCGCGGCGTCGCGCGCGGCAATGCCGGGCCGCAGGTCGATGCCGGCTATCAGGCGGAGCGGGCGCGGGTGTCCAATGCACTGTCCTCGCCGCTCGCCAATGTGGCCGACACGCTCTACACGCTGCACACCAGCCAATTGTCGGTCACCTATCCGCTCGACCTGTTCGGCGGGCAGCGCAGCCGCATCCGCTCCGCCGCCGCCGCCGCCTCGGTCGCCGCCGCCCGGCTCGACGCGGCCCGGACCAGCGTCGTCGCCAATCTGGCCCTGGCGGTGATCGAACAGGCCGCGCTCCAGGCGCAGATCGACGCCGCCGCCAGCGCGATCCGTTCCAACCGCGAAATCCTCGACCTTCTCCGCCGTCGCCAGGCGCTGGGCGAGATCGGCGCGGCGGACGTGGCGGCGCAGGCCAGCGCGCTCGCCACGGCGGAGGCGGTGCTGCCGCCGCTCCAGCGCCAGGCGCAGCACCAGCGCGCGCTGGTCGCGACGCTGACCGGCACCGCCCCCGGCGCCGCGACGCTCGACCTGCCGAACCTGTCCGAACTGCGCCTGCCGACCGAATTGCCGGTCGCGCTGCCCGCCGATCTGGTCGCCGCGCGACCGGACGTGCGCGCCGCCGTCGCGCAGATGGAGGGCGCCGCCGCCGATCTCGGCACCGCCATCGCCGCGCGGCTGCCCAGCCTCACCCTGTCGGGCAATGCCGGCGGCTCGGCCCAGCGGTTCGAGCGGATGTTCGCGACCGGCAATCCATTCTACGCGCTGATCGGCGGCCTCACCGCGCCGATCTTCCACGCCGGCGCACTCCGCCACCAGCAACGCGCCGCCGAGGCCGCGCTCGACATCGCCAAGGCCGAGTATCGCGGCGCGGCGCTCCAGGCGTTCGTCGATGTCGATGACGCGCTCGCCGGCCTGCGCAGCGACGCCACCGCGCTCGACGCCGCGACCCGCGCGCGCGACGCCGCCGACCAGTCGCTGGGCTTCACGCGCCGCCAGCTCCAACTCGGCGGCGTCGGCACGCTGGCACTGCTGAACGCCAGCGCCGCCGCCGCCCAGGCCTCGTCCGCCCGCATCCAGGCGGAGGCGGCGCGGCTCGCCGACACGGTCGCGCTGTTCCAGGCGGTCGGCGGCCCCATTCCCGCATCCGCGACGGAGACCCGCCCATGACCGGCTTCCACGCCCCGCCCAGCGACCGGCTGGTGCTCGCCCCCTCGGGCCTGCACGCGGTCGCGGTGGCGCGGACGATCGACGCGCGCGTCTTCCTCGACCCCGCCGCGCCGGTCACCGGCATCGCCCGGCCGCTCGCCCGGCGCTTGCCCGGCATGCCCCAAGTGTCGGACACCGGCGTGACGACGCTGCCCCGCCCGCTCCATATCCGCTTCGTGCGTCCCTATGCCGATCTCCGCCGCGCGCGCTTCCTCCCCCTGCTGCCGGACGGCGCGCTGCTCGATCTCGGCCGCGACGTGCTGGGCACGGTCACTATCCGCCTCGACCTGAAGGCGGGCCAGGTTCGCAGCCTCGCCGCGCGCGATGCCGCAAGCCTTGCCGACCATGCCACCCGCATCCCGGTGACGCTGCGGGACGATGCGCTGACGATGCCGGGCCAGCTCGACGGTCAAGCGGTCACCGTCCGCTTCGACACCGCCCCGCACGACCAGCCGCCGCCGCCCGCCACCCTGTCGGTGACCATCGGCGGCACGCCCCTGCCCGGCCGCCGCGACGCCGATGGCGCCGTATCGATCGGCTGGGACGCCTTCGCCGACCGTCGCCTGGTGCTCGACCTGCCGCATGGCGCGATCTGGCTGGATTGAGCGCCGGCGGAACCCGTCGTGCCGGCAAAGCGGGCCGCCACCACCCGCGCAACGAAAAAGGGCGGTGGACGCCGCGTCGCGCCCACCGCCCTTTTCCTGCCAGACCACCCCTTCGAAGTGATCCGCCCGGTCTTTACTTGCCGAATTCCAGCGCCGCCTTGCGCTTGGGCGTCTGATCGACCGGCTGGCCCGCATATTCGCGGATACCCCAGGCGCCGCCCGCCCCGGCCATGCCGGTGGCGCTGTACAAGGTCATCACGTCGTTCACCTGGCTCTTCCAAGTCGCAATATAGCTCTTGTACAGATCGTACATCACCGCCGACCGGTTGATGTCCTGCACCCGCGCCGCACCGCCATTGGTGAAGTCGACGACATGCTGGCCGCCTTCATAGGTGATCAGGCGCTTGCCATATTGCTTGGCGGTATCCTGGTTCCCCGTGATATCCTTCATCGTCTGGGCCAGGCCGGCGCGCAGCGACGCCTGCCGCTCGACCAGGCTGCGCCCCGTCACGTCGCCGGCATAGTTGAAATAGGGCGCGATCGCGATCGCATCGACATTCGACGCCACTTCCGGCGCGGCCAGCACCTGCTGGCCGACCCAGGGATTGGCGCTCTGCGAACCGATCACGCGCACCAACTGCCCCGGCCGGTCGGCGAACACCTTCGCCCAGATCTTCATCGCCCAGACCGTCTTCTGCGAATAGCGCTTCAGATTGGCGATGAACCCGTTGGTGTCGAGACCGGCCGCCAGACCTTCGGACTGGATCTGGTGCGCCAGCGGGAAAGCATAGTTCCAGTTCTCGTTGCCGATCTCGACATAGGCCCGCCGGTTCGACGCCAGATTGTCATGCACCAGCTTGGCCATGCGGGTCACATAATCCTCGTCCGCATTCCACGGGATGGTGAACCAGGGATCGGCCCCCACCGTATTGGCGAGCAGGACCATATTCTCCAGCGCCACGCCCCGCGCATGATCACCCTGGTTGACGCCGGTCGGCAGCGTCCGCTCCGCCCAGGTGATCTTGGCCGGATTGGTATTGGTCGCCGACCAGTCCAGGAAGCGCAACACGCTATAGGGCTTCAGGCTGTCGATCAGCTGCGAGGCGAACATCTGGTCGCGCGGCGCATTCTTCTCCCGGCAGTCGAGATCGCGCACGGGATCGTTCGCCGGCACGCCCGACACGTTGATCCAGTTGCGCGTATTGCCCTCGGGCGGCGGACCGGCCGGCCAGTCGAAGGTCAGGACATGATCGCCGCGGACCAGGTTCTTGCGCGACCCGCCGATATTCACGTCGCCCGAGCCCGCCCAAGTGCAGCGGATAGCGACGCTCTGGCCGTTGAACACCTGCGACGGCGGCGTCATCACATAGGCATAGCTCTTGTTCGTCGGAACCTGCTTGGGCATTCCGTAGGTGTCGAGCTGGCCATTCGGCAGGGACTGCCAGCCATTGTTGGTATCGACCCAGCCATGACCGGAAACCAGGTTCATGAAGGTGTATTCGTTGGAATAATAGTCCACGGGGGCGACGTTGATACCCAGGCCGAACCCCTTGGCGGACGGCGATGGGGCCGGCGTGGGGGCCGGTGTCGGGGTCGGGGTCGGCTTGGGCACGCCCTTGAGCACGAAGATCGTCGGGGTGGACGAGTCGACCGACCCCTTGCCGGTCACGACACCCACCGAACCCACGGCGGCCACCGCCGTCGCGCCGGCCACCAGCGCCGTGGATGGCGTAGTCGCGACGGCCTTCACAGCGGCAATCATCTTAGCAATAGAAGTACCAGTCATGGACTACTCCAGTTAAAGCTTTGGCGTCGATCGCGAAGGGCTCTATCCTTCGCGATCCTGCTGTTTTCCTAAATATAGCTTACTGATCCACACCGGATTAAAGATCAGAGATACCGATGACTTAACGATATGGTGCGATCAATTTCTTTTTTACGGATTTTGAAGCTGCTGTAACCGCTTGGCATGCCAAGAAATAGACGGGGGTTCCACCTATCGACCGAATTCGAGGGCGGCTCGCCGCTTCGGCGTCTGGTCGACGGGCTGTCCGGCATATTCCCGCATGCCCCAGGCCCCGCCGCCGCCGGCCGGACCCGTGGCGCTGTACAGCACCATCAGGTCGTCCGACCGCGCCTTCCAACCCTCGATATAGCTCTTGTACAAGTCGTACATGGTGGCGGACCGGTTGACCTCCTGCACGCGCGTACCGCCCCCGGTGGTCATGTCGACGACATGCTGGCCGCCTTCATAAGTGATCAGCCGCTTGCCATATTTCTGCGCGGTCACCTTATTGTCCGCGATGGCGCGCAACGTGATGTCCAGGCCCGCCTTGAGCGAGGCCAGCCGGTCGCTGAGCGAACCGGTGGAATCACTGTCCTTGGCGAGGTTGAAATAGGGCGCGATGGCGAGTGCATCGACATTGGCGGCGAGTTCTGGCGCGGCCAGGACCTGCTGACCCACCCAGGGGTTGGCGCTTTGCGCAGAGGCGACGCGGACCAGCTGGCCCGGCCGATCGGCGAAGACCTTCGCCCAGATCTTCATCGCCCAAACCGTCTTCTGCGAGTAACGCTTCAGGTTCGCGGCGAAGGCGTTGGTATCGAGACCGGCGGCAAGTCCCTCCGCCTGGATTTGGTGCGCCAGCGGGAAGGCATAGTTCCAATTCTCGTTGCCCAGCTCGACATAGACACGTCGGCCGGAATCCAGCGAGTCATGGACCAGCTGCGCCATGCGCGTGACATAGTCTTCGTCCGCATTCCACGGAATGGTGAACCAGGGATCGGAACCCACCTGATTGGCCAGCGCCACCATATATTCCAGCGCGACGCCGCGCGGACGATCCGCCTGGTTGATGCCGTTCGGCAATGATCGGTTCGCCCAGGTCACCGAGGCCGGATTCTGATTGGCCGGCGACCAGTCAAGGAAGCGTATCACGGAAAACGGCTTCAAGCTCTCGATAAGCTGCGTGGAGAAGATCTGGTCCCGCGGTGCGCCCTGCTCCCGGCAGTCGAGATTGCGGACCGGATCGGTCGCACTGACATTCGACAGGCTCATCCAGTTGCGACTATTACCTTCCGGCGCGGGCGCGGCCGTCCAATCGAACGTCAGGACATGGTCGCCGCGCACCAGGTTCTTCCGGTATCCGCCGATATTGACGTCACCGGTACCGGTCCAGGTGCAGCGAACGCCGACCACCTGGCCGTTGAACACCTGCGACGGCGGGGTCATGACCCGGGCATAGCTTTTGCCCGCCGCCATCTGCTTGATCATGCCGAGCGAGTCGATTTCGCTCTCCGGCACGGCCTGCCAGCCTGTGGCGGTGTCGACCCAGGTATGGCCGGTCAGCAGGTTCATGAACGTATATTCGTTCGAGAAGTAATCGACCGATGAAACGTTCACCCCCAGACCGAAGCCGGCGCGCGATGGCGAACTGGCTGGCGTGGGTGTGGGGGTCGGACTGGGCGTTGGCGTCGGCGTGGGGGCCGGCGTTGGCGTCGGCGTGGGGGCCGGCGTCGGCGTCGGTGTGGGGGCCGGTGTCGGCGTCGGCGTTGGAGCCGGCGTCGGTGTCGGCGTGGGAGCCGGCGTTGGGCTGGGCGTCGGCGTGGCGACCGGAACGACGGTCACGCCGGACGATGCCGTACCGACATCCCCGCTGCCGCCGCCACCGCCACAGGCCGACAGCAGCACCGCACCCGACAGGGCCGTAAGCGCCAGATGGGCGCGACGATTGTTCCGGCGCAGCACCACGGCCGCGCCATCGCGCAAGTAACTGATCATGCCGTTAAGTTCCCCGACCACTCTATGAAGGTCGAAGTAAGTGAAAAGGGTTGCGGGTCGATTAACGGAACCAACCAGAAAAGTTTGGTTTACAGTCGCTTAGCCAAGGCGTGGCAAAGCATCGGCAAGTCGTGGAAGTTGATCGGTTTTTACTAGTTGTTAACCACGGCTTTAAGCTTTGGAACCATTTTCCCGCAACAATCGTTGCGGGTCCGCGTTTTACGCGGGCCGGTAGAGACGACTCGACGAGCATCAAATGCGGGCCGCGATTTTATTTGTGTGAGGACATTCTGGCCCGACAGTGCGTCATCGCCTCACCATTGCCATGAGAGGCGATTCGCAGACCTGGGCAGTCTGGCGGACGCGACAAAAAAGGGGGGCGGCCACGCCACCCCCCTTTCGGATCAACAATTGCGGAGCCGCGATTGTTATTCGGATACGGCATCCGCCGGCTTGCGACCACGCTTCGCCGGGGTGGATGCTTCGGCGGACTTGCGCGCGCCGGGCTTGCGACCCAGGCCGATCTTCTTCGCCATGGCGCGACGGCTTTCCGAATAATTCTCGGCCACCATCGGGTAATCGGGCTTCAGGCCGTAACGCTCGCGATATTCCTGCGGGGTCAGGCCATTGGTGGCCAGATGACGACGCAAGGTCTTGTAGGGCTTGCCATCGATCATCGAGATGATGTGATCCTTGGACGCCAGTGACTTTCGCGCGCTGACCGCGGGGACATATTCACCCTGCGGTTCGGCGGCGGGGGCGACACTGCCATTGCCGAGTAACGCCGACACGGTGTCATGCATCTTGCCCAGGAAAGCCGGCACGTCTTCGGCCGACGTGCGCGTATTGGGATTTCCCAGCCACGCAATAGTCAGCTCGGTCGCCAGCTCTACGGCATTATTGTCGGTCGTATCGTCTACCATGGTCGCTCCTCTTCGCCGCCAGCCCTAACGCTCCTGTACTGGCCGTCAACATCCGAAATGAACATTTTTGAGATTTAGATCAAAGCTGATCCGGTTCGATCGCCCAGAATCATGATGTCGCAAAACCGGTTGTAAACTTTTCCAGGCCCCGAGGGTTTCCACCCCAGAAACGATTGGCCGCAACCCATGGAGCGACGCTGGTGAATACAACGGAATCCCTTACCCATTTCGAACGGCTGCAACTCGGGCTGGTTGAGATGCAGAAAGCGGCGATCGAGTCGGGCAAGCGCATGATCCTGGTGCTGGAGGGGCGCGACGGGGCGGGCAAGGATGGTACGATCAAGCGGCTGACCGAACATCTGTCGTCCCGCGCCACCCGCGTCGTCGCGCTGCCCAAGCCGACCGAACGCGAACGGTCGCAATGGTATTTCCAGCGATATGTCCAACATCTTCCCGCCGCGGGCGAGTTGGTGATCTTCAACCGCTCCTGGTACAATCGCGCCGGGGTCGAGGTGGTGATGGACTTCTCCACCCGAGACGAACAGGCCGAGTTCCTGCGCGACGCGCCCGATTTCGAGCGGATGCTGGTCGAGAGCGGCATCGGCCTGCTCAAGGTCTGGCTCGACATCACCAAGGAGGAGCAGCACAAACGGCTGAAGTCGCGGCGGACCAATCCGCTGAAGAGCCTGAAGGTGTCCGACATGGATGCGGTGGCGCAGGATCGCTGGGCCGACTATTCCGCGGCGCGCGACACCATGTTGCTGCGCACCCACACGCCGCTCGCCCCCTGGTTCTGCGTCCGCGCCGACGACAAGCCTGTCGCGCGCAAGGCGATCATGAAGCATGTGCTGAATCATTTCGCCGATCCGGGCATCGCCCGCACCGCCAAGCGTCCCGATCCGGACATCCTCTTCCCGTTCGAGGCGGCGGCGATCACCGACGGTCGACTGGCCCCCTGATCCCGGCAGGCCTCCTGCCCTAAAAAGGCAATGCAATCATGGCGCGGCGGCCCCCAGGACCGCCGCGCCGGGGGCCGTCAGCCGCAGCGGACGTTGCCCGCCCCCATCTTCGTCACCTTGCACTGCGCGCCGCCCTGGATGGTGACATCGCCCGCGCCCAGGATCGTCACATCCGCATGGCGGGTCACGGTGGCGGCGATATTGCCGGACCCGGCGATGGTGATGTCGGCCGATTCGCTGCGCAGCGGCTGCGCCCGCACCTTGCCCGAGCCGCCGATCGACACCTCCAGCTCACCCGCCGTGCCCGCCGCCGCGACATCGCCCGAGCCGCCGATCGCGAACTCGACCTTGCGCACGTTCAGCCCGCGAATGTCGAGCGTGCCGGAGCCGCCGATATTGCCCTCGAACCGCTCCCCCTCGACCCGGTCGACCGTGATCGTACCGGAGCCGCCGATATCCGCGCCCCGGATGCGCGGCATGGTGACGGTGAAATGCACCTTGCCGCTCTTGCCCCAGGTGACGCCGCGCTGCCGCGACAGTTTCAGCGTATCGCCGTCGCGCGTGACCTTCAGCTTGTCGAGCGCCTCGGGCGAACCCGTCGCGGTGACCGAATAGGCCGGACCGACGCGGACATCGACATCGCCCGCCGCGGCCAGCGCGATGGTGGTGAAACCCTCGACCGGATAGGTCCGGCTGTCGCCGCTGCCGACGCCGGCGATGCCTGCCTCCTCCTTGTCCTGCTTGTCGCTCCAGTTCATCGAGCAGGCCGCGACGGGCATGGCCAGGATGGCAAGGGCGATGGCGGCATGGTGACGGCGAATCATCGAACGGTCTCCCCTATGTGTATTGCCTAGATAATACACGCCGGGTTCACGTTGCAACAGTCTTATGCGGCGTGGGAGGCCTTAGCGGACATCACTATCGTGCTCCTGCGCAGGCAGAAGCCCAAGGCCGCCGCCTCCATAAAGCCTTGTTCTTGCTCGACTTGCCTTCCTGCGACCGCCGGGGTCGAACAGGACACTGCCACCGCCAAACCCGGCCGGTGCCCATGGCAACCCCACGAAAAAGGGGCGGCCCGTCACCGGACCGCCCCCTTGCATTCACCGGGAAAACCCGGCCGCCCGATCAGGCCGCCGGCTTTTCCTTGTTGTAGATCGCGGCGGCGGCGCGCAGGATGTCGAGGATCTTCTCCAGCGCCTTGGGCTCGTCGACCTGCTCCATCGCGGCCAGCTCGCGCGCCAGCCGGCTGGCGGCGGCTTCGAAGATCTGGCGCTCGGAATAGCTCTGCTCGGGCTGGTCGTCGGCGCGGAACAGGTCACGCACCACCTCGGCGATCGAGGCCAGGTCGCCCGAGTTGATCTTCGCCTCATATTCCTGGGCGCGGCGCGACCACATGGTGCGCTTCACCTTGGGCTTGCCCTTCAGCGTCTCCATCGCCTCGCGCATCGTCTTGTCCGAAGACAATTTGCGCATGCCGACGCTTTCCGCCTTGTTGGTCGGCACGCGGAGCGTCATCCGCTCCTTTTCGAAGCGCAGCACATAGAGTTCGAGGCTGGTGCCCGCGATTTCCTGTTTCTGCAGCTCGATTACCCGGCCCACGCCGTGCTTGGGATAGACAACATAATCGCCGACGTCGAAGAACAGCGCCTTGGCAGCCATATAGGGCCTTTCATCGAATCGGGCTTCCGGCCATAGGGTCGGCGGACAGCCCTGAACTTGAGTGCGGACAGGCGGGCGGCAGAAAGCGCCCGTCAGTGGCTCCTTTAACACAACAGCACGAAAAATGCCAGCCTCTCGTCCGGTTCGGATACGATAGGCTCAGCGCCCGGCCGGCGGATCGTGGCGCGCCAGGAAGCCGCGCAGCATCGCCACCGTCTCCGCTGGGCGATCGGTGAACAGCGAATGCGCCGCGCCGGGCACCACGCCATAGTCCGCACCCGTCACCCGGTCCGCGAACAGTGCGGCGGTGGCGGGCCGCGCCTCGTCATATTGCCCGACCAGGAACAGGGTGCGGGCGCCGTCCAGTCGGCCGAGCAGCGGCTCGCCGTCATAGTCGCGCAAACGGCCGGTCGCGGAGAACTCGCTCTTCCCCCACATCGCCTCATAGAGGCGCGCGTCGAAGCCGCGTCCGGCCTGCGTGCGCTGATAGGCGGTCATGGCCGGCGACGGGCGCCCCCGGCGGTTGAACCGCGCATAGAATTGCTCCGTGGCGGCATCGCAGATCGCAGCAGCCGGCGGCGTGGGCGTCTCGCAGGCAGCCAGCACGCCGCGCGTCGCCTGCGGCAGGGTGGCACGGAGCGCGTCCGCATCGGCGATCCAGCTGCGCGTCGAGATCAGCGGGCTCGCCAGCACCAGGGCGGCGAGCGGGTCCGCCGTCCCGCGCATGTGCCGCGCGCCATATTCCAGCGCGATCGTGCCGCCCCAGCTATGGCCGCAGACATGCCAGCGCGGCACGCCCAGCCCGGTCCGCACCGCCTCCAGCTCGTCGACGAAGCGAGTCACCGTCCAGTTGGCGGGGTCCTGCGGCCAGTCCGACCGGCCACTGTCGAGCTGGTCGTAGAAGATGACCGCGCGCTCGCCCGCGAGCGCTAGCGCGGGCAGATAGCTGCCATGCGTACCGCCGGGGCCGCCATGCACGATCACCAGCGGCGGGCGCGGTCCGCGCAGGTCGCCGTTGACACGCACATAGACGCGCCCGCCCGGCACCCGCAGCATCGCCTCGCGCGTCGGGGCGGGATAGGCGGTCGGCTCGGCCGCGAAAAGGCGCACCGAGCGGGCGGCGGCGAACGCCGCGCCCATGCCCCCCAGCATCGTCCGGCGACTGAGCGTCATTCCTGCCTGCTCCACGCTCCATCTCCCCACCCGGACGGAGGCCGGGATGGTCCGATGGAGTGTTGCGAAGGTCGCGCGAACGCGCCGATCAGTCGCCCGCGCCGGGCTCGGGCGAGAAGAACTGGTCGTACTTGTCGGCCACGCCCTTCATCGCATCGGCATCGGGCGGCGTCTGGTCCAGCTTGCGCGTGACGTTGGGCCATTGCGTGGAGAAGGTGGCGTTCAGCTCCAGCCACTTCTCCAGCCCATTCTCGGTATCGGGCAGGATCGCCTCGGCCGGGCATTCCGGCTCGCACACGCCGCAGTCGATGCATTCCGACGGATTGATGACGAGCATGTTCTCGCCCTCATAGAAGCAATCCACCGGACAGACTTCGACACAGTCCATATACTTGCAGCGGATGCACGCGTCGGTGACGACGTAGGTCATTGGGAAACACTCCGGGTCCGTCCTGCGGCCGGCCTGTCACGCCGGACCTGGTTTCAAGCGGCGGCTGCTAGGACGCGAGGCGGGTCCGCGTCAATCAAGCTCGTCTTGCTGCGACACGTTAGCAGCTTCGCGCGGGCCCGGCGAGCCGCCCGGGGTTAACTCGGTATAACTCTCGCGCGCTTCCGCCGGTGGACCGCGCCGGCCCGGCAACGTCTCGATCCGCACCACCCGCACCTGGCCATAGGCGGCGAAGGTCAGGATGTTGCCCGGCCTGACCGGACAATGCGCGCGGTCGATGGTACGGCCGTCGATCCGCATCCGCCCCGTCTCCGCCATCGCCTGCGCCGCGCTGCGCGTCTTGGCGAGTCGCGCCCACCACAGGAAGCGGTCGACCCGCATCGCACCCCCGACGCCCTTGTTATCCATGGCCGAACAGCACCGACAGGCCGGCAAAGGCATTGCCCGGATCGCTCGCGACGGGCTTGCCCGGGGGCCGGGCCGACGGACGGCCGCGCCACACCCAGTGGCCCGTCTCGCCCTTCAGTCCCTGGAAGCCGAGTTCCGCCATCAGCCGCGCCAGCGTCGCCGGCTCCAGCCCCATCGAGGTGGCGAGCGCCGGATCGGGCGCGAACGGCTTGCGCCCCTGGCGCGCGTCGTGCGCGGCGCGGGCGATCCGTTCGACCAGGTCGATCCGCACCGCCTGCGCGCCCAGGGGCCGGAAGCCGCTGTCCAGCGTCGCGCCGCCGACGCCGCGCGGCAGCACCGTCGCGCCCTCCGGCGGCACCGGCGACGCGGGGCCGCGCACCGCGAGCAGGGTCCGCCGCAGGCTCGCCGCCGCCGGCTTCAACAGCCGGGGATCGAACAGGTCGAGCGCGCCGACCGTGATGCCGATCTTGCGCAGCCGCCGCCGTTCCTCCGGCGTCAACTGGTCGAGCGACAGCCGCAGCGGCCAGCGGGGGGTCAGGCCACCCGCCGCCTCCACCGCCGCCGTCACCGCGCGGAAGGTGGAGGTGGCGGCGGGATCACGCATCGCCTCGCCCAGCATCGTCAGCACCGGCGCGCGGCGCGCGACCTGCGTGGCGAGCCAGCGCTCCAGCCGCGCCGCCACCCCCTCGCGCATCGCCTTGTCGAGGCAGTCGAGGTCGCGGTCCAGCCGGATGCGCGGCCGCGCCAGGGTCGCCCCCGGCTCCAGCCGCGCGATCCGGTGCCAACCGCCCTCGCCCTGCCAGGCGATGACGATGCCGTCACCCTCCTCCAGCTGGAAATCCGCATCCACCGCCGCGACCAGGGCCGTCGCGCGCCGCGCCCGCTCGCTGCCCAGCCGCTTCTCCGCCGCCGCCAGCAACAGCCGCTTGTCGCTGGCTCGCGCACCCGGCTCGACCGAGAAGCGGAAGCCATCGAGCCGGCCGATCGGGTGATCCTCGACCAGCACCTCGCCCTCCGCGCCGATCGTCACCGGCAGCACGCCGGCATCCGCGCCGATGCGGCGGATGAGGGCGGTGGTGCGCTTGTCGACGAAACGCTGGGTCAGGCTGGCATGAAGGCCGTCGGACAGCCGCTCCTCGATCTCCCGGGCGCGACCGGCCCAATGCTGCGGATCGGCCAGCCAGTCGGGGCGCTGCGCGATATAGGCCCAACTGCGGATCGCCGACAGCCGCCCGGCCAGCGTCTCGACATCGCCGGCGACCGTGTCCAGCCGCGCGATCTCGTCGGCGAACCATTGGTGCGGGACATGGCCGCGCCCCTCGCTCAGATGCCGGAACACCCGCTCGACGAAACGCGCATGGGGATCGAGGCCCAGCTTGCGGAAATCGGGGATCTGGCACGCCGCCCAGAGCCGCCGCACGCCCGCGACGCCGCGCGACCGGTCGCGCACCCAGGCTTCCTCCGACAGGCGCTTCAGCACCGCTAGGTCGACCGATTGCGGCGCGGCGCGCAGCGGCAGGTCGGTCGGCGGGCGGCGTTCCAGGTCGGCGACCAGCGCTTCGATGCTCGACAGGTCGGGATCGCCCTCGCGCCAATAGAGCCCCTCGATATTGGGGAAGCGATGCTCCTCGATCGCCAGCACTTCCTCGGGTAGGAACGCGCCCGGCCCCTCCTCGCTCACCGCGCCGAACGTGCCGTCGCGCTGGTGCCGCCCGGCGCGGCCGGCGATCTGCGCCATCTCCGCCACCGTCAGCCGCCGCTGCCGCCGCCCGTCGAACTTGTTGAGCGAGGCGAAGGCGACATGGCTGACATCCATGTTCAGCCCCATGCCGATCGCATCGGTGGCGACCAGATAATCGACCTCGCCCGCCTGGAACATCGCGACCTGCGCGTTGCGGGTGCGCGGCGACAGCGCGCCCATCACCACCGCCGCGCCGCCGCGCAGCCGCCGCAGCATCTCGGCGACCGCATAGACTTCCTCGGCGCTGAACGCGACGATCGCCGATCGCTTGGGCAGGCGGCTGATCTTCTTCGCCCCGGCATAGCTCAGCGTCGAGAAGCGCGGGCGGCCGACGATCTCCGCCTTGGGGACCAGCGCCTTGACCATCGGGCGCAGCGTCTCCGACCCCAGGATCATCGTCTCCTCGCGCCCGCGCATGTGCATCAGCCGGTCGGTGAAGATATGGCCGCGCTCCGGATCGGCCCCCAGTTGCGCCTCGTCCAGCGCGACGAAGGCGGCCTCGTGCCCCGGCATCGATTCGGCGGTGCAGAGGAACCAGCGCGCATTGGGCGGGACGATCTTCTCCTCGCCGGTCACCAGCGCGACCTGGTCCGCGCCCTTGATCGCGACCACCCGGTCATAGACCTCGCGCGCCAGCAGGCGCAGCGGAAAGCCGATGATGCCGCTGCTATGCGCGCACATCCGCTCGATCGCGAGATGGGTCTTGCCCGTGTTGGTGGGCCCGAGAACGGCGGTCACGTTGCCGGAGACGCGGCTGGTCATCGACAATACATCGGGTGTTCCAGGCGCGGGCGCAATGCCAATCGGGGCCGGAGAGCGCATCCGGCGAACATCCCGCCGCCGCCACGCCTCGTCGCAGCGAACCGGCTGGTTCATTTGACTTTAGGGGATTGCCGCCACAGTCGGGGCCGACAGCGCGCCGGGGGCTCGGCGGCGATACCGAAAGCGGACCGGCGTGTATCTGAAGGCCGACAGAGAGTTGGAGCTGGCCGGTGGCGGCGCGGCCGCGGCGCGCATCCTGGCCCTGCGGCCCCGCGCCGCCGCCATCGACTGGACGCCCGATCTCGGCGCGCGCATCGGCAGCCGCGACTGGTGGCGCGGTCTCGCCACCTGCACCGCGCTCTGCGCCGCGACCTGGGCCTTGTCGCCGGGCTTCGACCGGCCGCTGGTCGGGGAAAGCCCGGTGCCGCTCGCCGGCCAGCCCGCCGAACAGGCGCGCGCCCAGGCTATCGCCCCGCTGGCGCTGGGCGGCGACACCGGCCGGCACATGGCCGCCAACGATCTCGTCCGCCCGCTCGCCGAAGCGCCGGAGCGGCCCAGCATCGACCTGGGCGTGACCCTGGGCGAGGGCGACAGCTTCCAGCGCGCGCTGACCCGCGCCGGGGTCGGCCGCCGCGATGCGGAGGCGGCGGCGCGGCTGGTGGCGGCGGCGACGCCGCTCGACGCCATCCCCTCGGGCACGCGGATCGCGCTGACGCTCGGCCGCCGCCCGACGCGGACCGTCGCGCGCCCGCTCGACCGTCTGTCGCTGCGCGCCCGCTTCGACCTGGCGATGACGGTGCGCCGGGCGGGCGACACGCTGATCGCGGAGCGGCAGGTGATCGCCGTCGACCGCACCCCGCTGCGCCTGCAGGGGCTGGTCGGCGCCAGCCTCTATCGCTCGGCGCGCGCCGCCGGCGCGCCGGCCAAGGCGGTGGAGGCCTATATCAAGGCGCTCGCCACGCGTTTGTCGGTCGGCCGCGACCTTGGCAGCGCCGACCGGTTCGACCTGGTCATCGCGCGCGAACGCGCCGCCACCGGCGAGACGCGGCTGGGCGACCTTCTCTATGCCGGGATCGACCAGGGCCGGCGCGCGGTGCGGCTGGTCCACTGGACCGCGCCCGGCGAGCAGGAGGCCGGCTGGTTCGACGCCGCCGGCCAGGCGGAACGGCGCGGCTTCATGGGGATGCCGGTCGCGGGTCGCGTCACCAGCCCGTTCGGGATGCGGATGCATCCGCTGCTCGGCTTCCTCCGCATGCACAAGGGGCTGGACATCGCCGCCCCCTATGGCGCGCCCATCTACGCGGTGCTCGACGGCCGGGTCGCCAGCGCCGGACGCAACGCCGGCTATGGCAATTTCGTCAAGCTCGGCCATGCCGGCGGCCTCGCCAGCGGCTATGGCCATATGAGCCGCATCGCGGTGCGGCCGGGGATGCAGGTCCGCCAGGGCCAGGTGATCGGCTATATCGGCTCCACCGGCCTGTCGACCGGCCCGCATCTGCACTGGGAGATGTGGCGCAACGGCCAGTCGATCAATCCGCGCAGCCTGAGCTTCACCCAAGTCGCGCGCCTGTCGGGCGAGGATCTGCGCGCCTTCCGACGCCAGGTCGCCGCGCTGATGGCGGTGCATCCGGGCGAATAGCCCGGCGCGCGCATCGTCGCGCGCCCTTCCATATCGTGCAAGAAAAGCGGGTCCGATCCCGCGTTACGCGCCTGCCGCCACCGCACGACCATATCCAGCCAAGACTTTGCAAAACATAGATAATCTTCGATCTTCTTCGAAATCCCGTCGCGAAATCAGTTACCATTCCAACATGGATTGCATCCCTGAAACTTGGCTTGTACCATATTGGTATCGGCAATGTGCTTTCCTGCGGAGGACTGGTTCTCAATTACGAGTCCGGGGGTGAGATAGTCGAAAACGGTTCAACCCCTGCAGCCTGCGCTTGAATGCACGGACAGATCGTCATCCGACAAGGATGAGATTGGCCGATATTTTGGTGCAAAAGGGGGAATTATGAAGTTTTTGAAGGCCTTGCTAGGCACAAGCTGCGCCACGGCCGCGCTGGTCGCCGCGCCGGCCATGGCGCAGACGCAGAATCCGACCAGCGCGATCGGCGATCCCGTCGCCTCGGCCAAGCTGGCGGCGGCCAGCAATGACGACGCGACGCGCGACAGCGACGACGAGATCATCGTGACCGGCACGCGCATCACCCGCCCCAACAACAGTTCCGCCGCGCCGATCACCACCACCACCGCCGCCGAAATCATCGCCCAGGGCGCCACCACCATCGAGGAGGTGCTGAACCGCCTGCCGCAGGTACAGGCCAATGCCGAGCAGAACTACGCCGATTCCGACGGGCGCCAGCGCATCAAGCTGCGCAGCCTGGGCTTCGAGCGGACGCTGACGCTGGTCGACGGACTGCGGCTGGGCATCCAGAACGGCATGGACGTCAGCATGATCCCCAATGATCTGGTGGAACGCATCGACGTGCTGTCCGGCGGCGCTTCGTCGGTCTATGGTTCGGACGCGGTCGCCGGCGTCGTCAACTTCGTCCTGAAGAAGGACTTCAACGGCATCGCGCTCAGCGGCAACTATAGCTTCTTCAACCACGACAATCGCGCCAACGCGGTCACCGCAGCGGCGAACCGCGCCTATTTCCCGACGCCATTGGGCCAGACCAATGACGGCGCGCGTGCCAACATCTCCCTGACCGCGGGTAAGTCGTTCTTCGACGGCGCGCTCAACATCATGAGTTACGTCAATTATCGCCATTCGGATCAGGTGAATCTGGGCGATCGCTCGCTCTCCGCCTGCGAGGTGTCGCAGACGCTGGCGACCGGCGCGCTCAACTGCACGCGCAGCACCTATACCCAGGTCGGCACGATCGTGCCCGGCGGGATCGGCGTC
Organism: Sphingomonas sp. SORGH_AS_0438; assembly: GCF_031453475.1. Classification (NCBI taxonomy): domain Bacteria; kingdom Pseudomonadati; phylum Pseudomonadota; class Alphaproteobacteria; order Sphingomonadales; family Sphingomonadaceae; genus Sphingomonas; species Sphingomonas sp. SORGH_AS_0438. The sequence continues at coordinate 3,548,704 of NZ_JAVIZS010000001.1, read as the reverse complement.
GGCAACACCCTGGTCAACAATCCCGACGGATCGGGAACGTTCGTCCCCTACAATTCTGGTCCGAACACCTCCACCAATCCGTTCGACGAGATCCCGTTCCAGCGCGCGTTCAACCGCCTCAACACCGGCGCGTTCGTGAACGCGCGGATCAGCGACGACATCGAACTCTATTCCACCGCGATGTTCTATCGCGACCGTTCGTCCAACACCTTGCCCAATCGCGTCTATTCGTACAGCGCCTATGGCAGCACGCCATTCCAGACCAATTGCGACAATCCGTTCCTGTCGGTGTCGCAGCGCACCGCCTTGTGCGGCACGCGGACCACGGGGCTGGCGCCGCTCGACGTCCGCTATCGGTTCGACGCGTTACCGCTGGTGCGCACCAGTTACGAGAATCGCGGTGCGCGTATTGCCGGGGGCTTGCGTGGCCGCGTCCTGGACGATGCCTGGCACTATGACATCGCGGGCGTCTATTCGCTGATGAAGGGCGAGACGATCTTCCCGTCGCAGCCCGATTTCGATCGCGTCAACCGCTCGCTCAACGTCGTCAACGTCAACGGCACCCCGACCTGCGCGTCGGTGGTCAGCGGCAGCGATCGCGCTTGCGTGCCGTTCAACGCCTTCCGCCCGTACAACAGCAACGCGGCGCTGAACACGTACCTGTTCACCAATGGCGGCGCGACACAGAACAGCACCTCGCAGATGTGGCAGGCGCTGGCGGTGCTGAACGGTGACCTGGGCAAGTACGGCATCACCTCACCCTTTGCCGAACAGGGGGTCGCGGTCGCCTTCGCCAGCGAATTCCGGGCCGAGCTGTACAAGGGCAGCGCGAATGCGCTGTTCCGTCAACTGGCGGGCGGCACCGATTCGCGCTTCACGCAGAATGTCGTCGAGAGCAACGTCGAAGTGCAGGCGCCGCTGGTCGAACACCGGCGTTTCGCCGAGCTGTTGCAGGTCAATGGCGGTTATCGCGTGTCGAAGTACAACCGCCTGAACGGCACCTTCAGCACGTGGAAGGCCGAGGGCATCTGGGCGCCGGTTACCGACATCACGCTGCGCGCCTCGTTCAACAAGGCACAGCGCGCCCCGACCGTGATCGAGGCCGATCAGGCAAGCAACATCAACTATACGACCAGCGGCCCGAACGATCCGTGCGCTTCGACCCGCGATCCCAATTCGTCCAATCCGAATGCCCGCGTCGCACCGACCGCCTCGCTGGAACAGTGCCGCCGCACCGGCCTGCCCGACAATCTGTACGGCAGCGCAACGCTCGACTGCGCCTCGCTCAACACCGGCTGCACGGTCCGCAACGGCGGTTTCAACCTGAAGCCGGAAACCGCCTATACCAAGACGTTCGGCGTCATCCTGCGTCCGCGCATGGTGAAGGGGCTGACCGTGTCGGTCGACCGCTTCCTCATCAACCTGAACGACTCGATCAACTTCTTCCAGGTCAGCGATTTCCTCAATGGCTGCCTGACCACGGGGCTGCAATATTACTGCCGCGGCATCGTGCGCAATCCGGGTACGTTTACGCTGAACAGCCAGCCGACCGGCAATCCGACGACCGGTTACTTCGCGCGCGGCACCACCAACACCTACAAGTCCAACGCGCATGGCTGGGATTTCCAGGGCCAGTATAATCTGGGGCTAGGCGGCGCGGGTGCGCTCGACATGTCGTTCAACGGCACGTTGACCACCAGCGTCGGCGGACAGGGCTCACCGGAAGCGCCGGCCACGAACTGCGTCGGCTATTATGGCGGCGGTTGCGGCGAGAGCATGCCGCGCTGGTCGCACGGGCTGCGCACGACCTGGGTTTCGCCGGACAAGTTCGCCAGCATCTCGGTCAATTGGCGGCACATCTCGGCGATGACGATCGGCTTCAACGCCCCCGCCAGCACCGGCATTCCGCAGAACACGCCGCAGATCCGGAAATTCTACACCGGCATCCCGGCCTATGATTACATCGACCTGGCGACCAGCTTCGACGTGGCGAAGCGGTTCACGCTCCGGATCGCGGTGAACAACATGTTCGATCGCGATCCGCCGCTGATGCCGGATTCGCGCAACGTGCTCGGCCTGCTGCGGAACAACACCCTGTTCCGCTACGACCTGCTCGGGCGGCAGATCGTCATCGGCGCGACCACGCGCTTCTGATGATCCTGTCCCTTTCGGCGCGGCGATGGTTCGTCGCGCCGAAAGACCCGGAACAGCCGGGAACATTTACTCCCAAGTTGCTGTAAATCCTTCATCCGCCATACAGCCGCCTCGGGCTATAGAGTGGCGCATGATCCCCCTGCCGGGCACGCATCCGCATTTCTATGCCATCGCCTTCGCCGCGATCGTCGTGCTGCTGGTGGCGCGCCGCATCCCCGGCCTGCGTACCCTGATCTCGCTGGCGAGCTGGGTGGCGATCCTGATCCTGATGGTCGTCGCGGTCGGACAGCGCCAGACCTTCGATCCCTATGTCGCCCGCGCGCTCCAATTCCTGCACCTGGAGGATCAGCGCGTCGAGGGTGGCGAGACCCGCATCCGCATGAGCCCCGACGGCCATTTCTGGATCCGCGCCAAGATTGGCGGGATCGAGCAGCGGATGCTGGTCGACAGCGGCGCGACCGTCACCGCGCTGTCGGCGCGCACCGCCGCCGCCGCCGACCTGGCGGTGGGCGACGGCATCGTGCCGGTGCTGCTGACCACCGCCAATGGCACGATCCGTGCGCAATCGGCGACGGTCGACGAGATGCGACTGGGCAATATCGTCGCGCGCGACCTGCCGGTGGTGGTCTCCCCCGCCTTTGGCGATGTCAACGTCGTCGGCATGAACTTCCTGTCGCGGCTCAAATCCTGGCGGGTCGAGGACAATGTGCTGATCCTGGTGCCGCACCACCCGCAGGACCCCGCCTGACGCGCCGCGCCCCTGTCCCTGCCTCGCGAAAACTGGCAGACCCGCCGGCCGAACCCACCCCCTTCGACCGACGCGAGCCAAATCCATGTCCATCCATTCCGCCCGTCTCTCCGCCCTGCGCGACGAACTCCAGCGCCGGGGGCTGGACGGCTTCGCCGTGCCGCTGACCGACGAGCATATGAGCGAATATGTCGGCGCCTATGCGCAGCGCCTCGCCTGGCTGACCGGGTTCGAGGGCTCGGCGGGCAGCGCGGTGGTGCTGGCGGACCAGGCCGCGATCTTCACCGACGGCCGCTACACCATCCAGGTGCGCGAACAGGTGTCGGCGGACGATTGGGCCTATGTCGGCGTCCCCGCCACCTCGGTCGCGGCCTGGCTGGCGGAACAGGCGCCGGCCGGCGGGCGGATCGGCTACGACCCCTGGCTGCATACCCGCGCCTGGGTGAGGGAGGTCGAGGCCGCGCTCGCCGGCACGGGCACGGTGCTGGTGCCGGTCGAGAGCAATCCGATCGACGCGATCTGGCACGACCAGCCCGCCCCCTCCCCCGCCCGGCTGGCGGTGCAGGACGAGCGCCACGCCGGGGTCGGTTCCGCCGCCAAGCGCGCCGAGATCGGCGACTGGCTGGCGGCGCGCGGCGCGGATGCCGTGGTGCTGGCGGCGCTCGACTCGATCGCCTGGACGCTCAACATCCGGGGCGGCGATGTCGACCATACGCCGGTCGCCTTGTCCTATGCGATCGTCCATGCCGATGGCGCGACCGACCTGTTCGTCGCGCCGGAGAAGCTGACCGAGGCGGTGCGCCAGCATCTGGGCAATTCGGTGCGCCTCCACCCGCGCGACGGCTTCGCGGCGGCGCTGGGCGGCTTTGCGGGCCGGACGGTGGTCGCCGACCCCAATGGCGCGGTGGCGGCGATCTTCGACGCGCTGGAGGCGGGCGGCGCGCGGGTGATGCCCGCCCGCGACCCCGTGATCCTGGCCAAGGCGATCAAGAACCCGGTCGAGGTCGCCGGCCACCGTGCCGCCTCGGCCCGCGACGGCGCCGCGCTGACCCGCTTCCTCCACTGGGTCGCGACCGCGGCGCAGGACGGATCGCAGACCGAACTCTCCGCCGCCGCGCGCCTGCTCGCCTTCCGCCAGGAGACGGGGCTGCTGCTCGACACCAGCTTCTCGACCATCTCCGCGACCGGCCCGCATGGCGCGATCCCGCATTACCACGTCACCGAGGAGTCGAACGCGCGGATCGAACCGGGCCAGCTCTTCCTGATCGATTCGGGCGGGCAATATGCCGATGGCACCACCGACGTGACCCGGGTCATGCCGATCGGCGCGCCCACGGCGGAGATGCGCGACCGCTTCACCCGCGTGCTGAAGGGCCATATCGCCATCGCCACCGCCATCTTCCCCGACGGCACGATGGGCGGCCAGATCGACGCCTTCGCCCGCCGCCCGCTCTGGGAGGCGGGGCTCGACTTCGCGCATGGCACCGGCCACGGCATCGGCGCCTATCTGGCGGTGCATGAGGGGCCGCAGCGGATCGCCGCGCCCAACTATCCCGGCGGCCAGGCGCTGGAGCCGCTGCGCGAGGGGATGCTGCTGTCCAACGAGCCCGGCTATTATAAGGCGGGCGAATACGGCATCCGCATCGAGAACCTGATCCGGATCGAGCGGCGCGCGATCGCGGGCGGCGATCCCGACCGGATCATGCTGGGATTCGAGACGCTGACCTTTGCACCGATCGAGCGCGATCTGATCGATCCGGCCCTATTGACGCCCACCGAGCTTTCATGGCTCAATGCCTATCACGCCAAGGTGACGGAGATCATCGGCCCACAACTCGATGGAGAGGTGAAGGCATGGCTTTTGGGAAAATGCTCGCCCGTCGGCTGATTCAGGTGACAGCCGTTCTCGCAATCGGATGCGGCGCATCGTTCGCGGCCTGGCAGGCCGCAGGCGTCGCCACCTATGCGGCGGGGTCGCTGGTCCGACGCTGACCGTCGGCCTCCGTCCCGCCCTCCCGGTCGTCCGCCGGCCCCGCGTCGGCGGCCCCCTGGGCTTCGCGTGCCTGGGCCTTCCGGCGTTTCAGGTTGGTCCGCAATTGCGCCGCCAATCGCGCCGCCCGATCGTCCTTCGTCATGTTTCTCGCTTACCGCCGAGCGGAATGGGTTGACAATGGTCGCCAGAACCGCTTTAGGCGCGCCTCACCCGAACGGGTCGAGTGCTGCCGTAGCTCAGTGGTAGAGCGCATCCTTGGTAAGGCTGAGGTCGTGAGTTCAATCCTCACCGGCAGCACCATTTCTTCCGACGTCGTCCAGGACGACGTCCACCATCGCCCCTCAGGCACCCCTCCCAGGGGTTAAGCCATTGAGGGACGATCAGGCGCCCGCCAAAGGCGCAGGGGTCAGCCAGCCAGCGACATAGCGATGCGGGTCATCCGTGGTGAGACGCGGCCGATCCGGGAGCCCGACGACATCGGGTCGACCCAAGCCGTCGTTGCGAGCGGTGCGAAGCAATCCAGGGCGTCATGCGCGGCGGGTGGATTGCCCCACGGCGCTCGCAGTGACGATCCCCAGTCGAAATCATGCCATTGGGCATTAGGAGCGACGAAACGCCACCCCGCCATGCGGGGGAAGAGAATCGCTTGCTCTTCGCTTGGTACCAACCCGGCGTGGATCAGGGCCGGGTACGACCCGCGCCACCGCCGCCGCCGCCCGCAGGGCCACCGGCCCCCGCCGCGCCGACCGTGCCGATATTGCCGAACAGGTCCTGGAAGAAGCCACGCTGGCGGCCCAGGGTCGGCGTCGTCTTGCCATAGGGGCTGACCGAGGCGACCTGGGCGACGCCGCCGCGGCGGATCGCGCTGACATTGCCGGCCTGGTCGAAGCTGATCTGCACCGTGATCTGGTCGCGGACCTTGGGCACCTGATAGCCATAGTTGCGGCTGTCGCGCGCGATATAATACCAGTCGCCCTGGCCGAAGGCGGTGGTCAGCGTCGGCTTGCCCAGGGTCGCCTGGACCGAGGCGCGATTGTCGACGCCCGGCTGCACCGAGTTGACCAGGTCGCTGTCGACCACATAGCCCTGATGCGAGCGGAGCGGCGCGCATCCCGCTGCGAGGAGGCCGACACCCGCGACCAGCGCGAGAGAGGCGAGGGGATGGCGCATGGACGATAACTCCGGGCGGGCACGGGACGCTGAACGACGACGGCCGATTGCATCGGTCGCCGATCGCCTCGATATGCGAGGGCGTCGCGGTGCACAAGCCGCGTGAAGCGGGAGGACGCGCGATTGGGCTGGCTGGGCAAGCTGTTCGGCGGCGGCAGACAGGCGGATGCCGCCCTGCCGCTCTATAATGCGGTGGTGCTGCACGCCCGCCAGGAGCATTGGTATCTTTCGGGCGCGGTGCCCGACACGGTCGATGGCCGGTTCGACATGATCGCGGCCGTGCTGGCGATGGTGCTGCTGCGGCTGGAGGACGACCCCGCCGGGGCCGAGCCCGCCGCACGGCTGACCGAACGCTTCGTCGACGACATGGACGCGCAACTCCGCCAGCTCGGCATCGGCGACATCGTCGTCGGCAAGCAGATCGGCCGGATGATGGCGGCGCTGGGCGGCCGCCTCGGCGCCTATCGCGACGGGCTGGCGGATGGCGGGTTCGAGCAGGCGCTGGTCCGCAACCTCTATCGCGGCACCCCGCCCGATCCGGCGGCGCTCGCCCATGTCGCCGACCGCTTGCGCCAGCTGCGCGCCGATCTCACTTCCCTGCCCATCGACCAGCTTCTGACCGGATATCTGCCATGACCCCCGAATTCTCCCGCCCCGAACGCCTCGACACGATCGGCGAGGGCGAGCGCAGCATCACGATTTCGGCGGAGGCGGAGGAGCGCCGCAAGCTCGCCGCCCGGTTCGGCATCGTCGCGGTCGATTCGCTCGCCGCCACGCTGACGATCCGCCGCGACGCCAGCGGCATCCTGGCGACCGGCCGGGTGACGGGCCAGGTCGTCCAGTCCTGCTCGATCACCAGCGATCCGCTGACCATCGCGATCGACGAGCCGCTCGCCCTGCGCTTCGTCGAGCCTGTGGCGGGCGAGGAAGAAGTGGAACTGTCCGCCGATGCGCTCGACACCGTCGAGATCGAGGGCAGCGCGATCGACCTGGGCGAGGCGGCGGCGGAGACGATGGCGCTGGCGCTCGATCCCTTCCCGCGCGGTCCCGGCGCGGCCGAGGCGCTGAAGCGCGCCGGCGTGGTCGGCGAGGACGAGGCGGCCACGGTGACCGGCCCGTTCAGCGCGCTGGCCGGCCTGAAGAAGACGCTGGGCGGCTGAACGCCGCCCCCTTCACCCTGGTCGGGGTCGGGGGCGTCCTGCCCCCTCACCCCAACAGGTCGCGATAGGCCGGATGGCGATCGATGAACGCCTTCACGAACGGGCATTGCGGCACCACCCGCAGCCCCTGGTCACGCGCGCTGTCCAGCGCCCCCCGGATCAGCTTGCTGCCGACGCCGCGCCCCTCGATCTCGGGCGGTACCAGCGTATGGGTGAAGACGATCACCCCGCCCTCGCGCTGATAGGCGGCGACGGCGGTCTGGCCGTCGACCTCGAGGGTGAATTCCTGTTCGGCGCGATTGTCGCGGAGCTGTTGCATCGTCATCGAACGCGCTCTGCCCGATCCGGGTCCGTGCTGCCCAGACCCATTCCATGCCCCGGTTGCGTCAGGCGCAGCGCAGCGTGATCCGCCGCGCCGGCTTGTCGAACAGGATCGACGAACAGCGCGCCAGCATGTCCGCCCCCAGGGTCAGCCGGTCGCGCGACGGATCGGCCTTCTTGCCGCGTGCCACCACCACCACCTCGTCCGGATCGGGCTCCGCCTCGGCGATGGCCGAGGTGCGGCCATAATCACTGGTCCGCGCGCCCAGCGTCGCCAGCATGAGCGGCCCGATCGCCAATGGCCGCGCCAGCGTCAGCATGCGGACCGGACGCGGGATGCCGAAGGCGATCTCGACCGGCACCGCCGCGCCGGACAGCGTGCCGCCCTGCGCCGCCGCCAGCCGGACCGCCGCCCCCGCCGTCGCCAGCGTACGCGGATGAAAGGGATCGAAGCGCAGCCGCATCGGCCGGCCATCGACCAGGATCATCGCATCGCTCGCGCCCCATTCGCCGAACAGGCCGCCCGACTTCATCATCGGCAGCGTCACCGACCGCTCCCCCGCGACCGGCGGCCGCAGGGCGAAGCGGACCAGCGGCTCGGGCACCCCGCCCGGCCCCAGCGACCCGGCGATCCCTTCGGTGTGGGGCGCGGTCGACCAGCCGATCCGTCGCTTGAACGGTGCGGCGCCGGGCAGCATGAGCGAACCCACCGCTGTCTGCCCCTTGAACATATGCGGTCCCACCGCGAACCCCATGGGGAACGGTCCCGCCTTCAATCCCGCAAGCGCGGCATGAGCCGCATCGAGCATCGGCATCGCGATCATCGCAGGATCGATCCGCACGGTCATCGCCGTATCCCCCACCCGCGCCGCGACCAGCCCGTCCGGCGGCACCAGCCGTTCACGGGGCGCATCCTTTGCGGGCAACGCCGCCCCGACCAAGAGCAATCCGCTTGCTGCGATCCAACGCCATGCCGCCATGCTGCCTGCCCTCCCGCGGCGTAGGTGCCGCAGCGTCAGCGTGTCATGTCGCTGGCGCAACGATCAAGGCCGGCATGTGGACCGGATCGGATTTCGCGCAGAGGCGCGGGGAAGGCGGAGGGGTTCCTCCCCCGGCGCTCCCGCCCCGCATCCTCCGCGCTTCCTGCGCGAACCACCCGCTTCTTCGGCCTCCCCCCTCGACCCTGCCCCCTGGCGCGCCTACATCGCCGGGCAATGCCCCCCGAAACCCTGCCCACCCTTCAGCGCGTCTTCGGCTTTCCCGCTTTTCGCGGCGTCCAGGCCGAGGTGGTCGGCCGCGTGCTCGACCAGCGGCGGACGCTGGCGGTGATGCCGACCGGCGCCGGCAAGTCGCTCTGCTATCAATTGCCCGCAGTGATGATGGACGGCTGCTGCGTCGTCGTTTCGCCGCTGATCGCACTGATGCATGACCAGCTCCGCGCGGCCGAGGCAGTCGGCATCCGGGCCGCCACGCTGACCAGCGTCGACCAGAATCGCGAGGAGACGATCGCCCGGTTCCGCGACGGCGCGCTCGACCTGCTCTATGTCGCGCCGGAACGCGCTTCGTCCGGTCATTTCCGCGACCTGCTGGGGCGAGCGAAGCTGTCGCTGTTCGCGATCGACGAGGCGCATTGCGTCAGCGAATGGGGCCATGATTTCCGCCCCGACTATCGCCTGCTCGCGCCGTTGATGGATCATTTCCCGGACGTGCCGCGCCTGGCGCTGACCGCGACCGCCGATGCGCATACCCGCGCCGACATCCTGCAACAGCTCGGCATCGACCAGGAGGGGCTGATCGTCTCCGGCTTCGACCGGCCGAACATCCGCTACCATATCTCGCCGCGCAGCAACCTCAACCAGCAGCTCGCCGACGTGATCCGCGCCAATCCCGGCCCCGGCATCGTCTATGCCCAGACCCGCGCCGCGACCGAGAAGCTGGCCGAGGCGCTGGCCCGCACCGGCCGCCCGACCCGCGCCTATCATGCCGGGCTGGACGCCGCGATCCGCTCGAAGAACCAGGCCGATTTCGTCGCCAGCGAGGATATGGTGATCTGCGCCACGGTCGCGTTCGGCATGGGCATCGACAAGCCGGACGTGCGCTTCGTCGCCCATGCCGGGCTGCCCAAGTCGATCGAGGGCTATTATCAGGAAACCGGCCGCGCCGGCCGCGACGGCGATCCGTCCGTCGCGCACATGTTCTGGGGGGCGGAGGATTTCGCCCGCGCCCGCCAGCGGATCGGCGAGGTCGAGCCCGAACGCCAGCCCGGCGAGCGCCAGCGGCTGAGCGCCCTGGGGGCGCTGGTCGAGACGGGCGGATGCCGCCGCCATGTGCTGCTCCGCCATTTCGGCGAGAATCCGGTCGAGGATTGCGGCAATTGCGACAATTGCCTGGGCTCGCCCGACGCACGCGACGCGACCCAGACCGCGCGCAAGTTCCTGTCCGCCGTGTTCCGCACCGGGCAGATGTTCGGCGCGACTTATATCGAACAGCTGCTGTGCGGCCAGTCGACCGAGCGCAGCCTGATGAACGGGCATGAGACTCTGTCGATCTGGAACATCGTCGACGGCGACGAGGTCGGGCTGATCAAGCCGGTGCTGCGCGCGCTGATGCTGCGCGACGCGCTGCGCACCAATGCGCATGGCGGGCTGGAATTCGGCCCCGCCGCGCGGGCGCTGCTCAAGGGCGAGGCGACGCTGTCGGTGGTTGTGCCGCCCAAGCGCGAGCGGCGTGGCCGCAAGGCGGGCGCGGTGGCGGCGAACCCGGCCGACAATCCCCTGTTCGAGGCGTTGCGCGCACGGCGACGCGAACTGGCGCAGGCGGCGGGCGTGCCGCCTTACGTCATCTTCCACGATTCGGTGCTGCGCGACATAGCGGCGCAACGGCCCGCCAGCCGGGCGGAACTGGCGCTGCTGTCCGGCATCGGCGCGCGCAAGCTCGACGCCTATGGCGACGCCTTTCTGGAGGTGATCCGGGCGGCGTGATCGGCGGGTGACGGCTCCCGCGACGCCGCCCCCCTTTCTCCGTCTTGGTCCCCGGCTTTCGCCGGGGAACAGGCAGGTTATGCGTTACGACCCCCATGCCATCTTCCCCCGCCCCCGCCGCTTCAGTAAGGCCCGGACATGGCCCAGATCCGCACCCTTAACGAGTCCGTCGCCGTCGCCCCGCAGATCGTCCCGGCCGATGTGCCGGTGATCAAGCAGGCGGGCTTCGTCGCCATCGTCAACAACCGGCCGGACGGCGAGGAGCCGGGCCAGCCCACGGGCGATTCGATCCGCGAGGCGGCGGAGGCCGCCGGCCTCGCCTATACCGCGATTCCGGTGACGCCGGCCGGCATCGGCCATGCCGAACTGGACGCGATGGTCCAGGCGCTGACCGCCGCCGACGGGCCGGTGCTGGCCTATTGCCGGTCGGGTACGCGCTCGTGCAACCTGTGGGCGCTCGCCGCCGCGCGCGCGGGCCGTAACCCGACGCTGCTGATCGCGCAGGCCGAATCGGCCGGCTACGACCTGTCGGCGCTGCGCCCCACGCTCGAGTCGCTTTCGGCCGAGCAGTGATCGCATCCGACGCCGTCCTGATCGGCGGCGGCGGGGCGGCGGCGCTGCTGGTGATCGCGCCGGTCGGCCTGTGGCTGTGGCGTCGCCGGACGCCGGTCCGGATCGACGGGCCAGAGGAGGCCGTCGCCGCCGTCGAGCAGATGCTGCCTGATTTTCCGGTCAACGCCGCCGTGGTCGGCGCGGACGGGCTGGGCGCGCTAGCGCTGACCGCCGATGGCCGGATCGCCGCCGTGCGCCGCGTCGGCCGCCGCCTGCTGGCGCGCGAGGTGCCGTGGCGCGTCGTCCGCGCCACGCGCGACGGCATCCTGGTGGAGACGGGCGACCGCCGGCTCGGCGCGGTGCGCCTGGCACGGGTCAATGCGCTCGACATCCGCCGCCTGACACCCAAGGGGACCCAATGGTGACGACGCCCAGCGCGCTCTACAAGCAATTCATCGACTGGATCGGCGACGGCACCGGTCTGTCCGACACGATCCTGCACATCCATGCCGGCCTCGCCGTGCTGATGCTGGCGCGCGTCGTCACCCGCCGCTCGCTCGGCAGCCTGGTGCCGCTGTCGGTGGTGGTCTTGGCGGAGGCGTTCAACGAGATCATGGACCGGCTCTATTACGGCTCGTGGCGCTGGACCGACACGCTGGGCGACATCGCCAACACGCTGTTCTGGCCGCTGGTCATCTGCCTGGGCATCCGCCTGCGCCCGCTGCTCCATCGTCGCGGACTCTAGCATCCGCAAAAAAAACCCGGTGCGTTTCCGCACCGGGCTGAGGGTCGTCCGCAGGAGGAACATCGGTGGGGTGCGGGGGACCGTCCCCCGCACCCGAACAGTCAATTATAGGCGCGTTCGCCATGCTCGCCGAGGTCGAGGCCTTCATATTCGACCTCCTGGCTGACCCGGAGACCGGTGACGGCCTTGGCGATGAGGATGGCGATGACGGTGCCGATCGAAGCCCAGACGATGGTCACGGCGACCGCCTCGATCTGGACGAGCAGCTTGGCGCCGATCCCATAGTCCGCCGCACCCGGCCCGCCGAGCGAGGGGGCGTAGACGATCGCGGTGCCGATCGCGCCGACCATGCCGCCGACGCCGTGGACGCCGAACGCGTCGAGCGCGTCGTCATAGCCCAGCTTGGGCTTGATCACCGACACGGCGAAGAAGCAGACGACCGAGGCGAGCGCGCCCAGCACGATCGCGCCGAACGGGCCGCTATTGCCTGCGGCCGGGGTGACGGCGACCAGGCCGGCGATGATGCCCGAGCAGAAGCCCAGGGCCGAGCCCTTATGGCCGCGCGCACGCTCGATCAGCATCCAGGCCAGCGCGCCCGCGGCGGTGGCGACGAAGGTGTTGATCATCGCCAGGCCGGCGGTGCCGTTGGCCTCCAGCGCCGAGCCGGCGTTGAACCCGAACCAGCCCACCCAGAGCAGGCCGGTGCCGACGCCGGTCAGCGTCAGCGAGTGCGGCGGCATCGGCTCGCGCGGATAGCCCAGCCGCTTGCCGAGCATGATCGCGGCGACCAGCGCCGAGACGCCGGCGTTGATGTGCACCACGGTGCCGCCCGCGAAGTCGAGCGCCCCGGCCTTGAAGAACACGCCCGACGAGGCCCAGACCATGTGCGCGATCGGGAAATAGACGATCGTCAGCCAGACCAGCGCGAACACCATCACCGCCGAGAACTTCATCCGCTCCACGACAGAGCCCAGCACCAGCGCGATCGTGATCGCGGCGAAGGTCATCTGGAAGCAGACGAAGACATATTCGGGGATCTCGACGCCCGCGGTGAAGGTCGCCGCCTGGGTGGTGGAGGTCACGCCCTTCAGGAACGCCTTGTCCAGGCTGCCGACGAACTGCGACAGGAAGGTGTTGGACACGTCCGGACCGAAGGCCATGCTATAGCCCCACATCACCCAGACCAGCATCGCCAGACAGGCGACCGCGCCGATCTGGGTCATGGTCGACAGCATGTTCTTCGACCGGGTCAGGCCGCCATAGAACAGCGCCAGGCCCGGCAGGATCATCATCAGCACCAGCACGGTGGAGGTCATCATCCAGGCGGTATCGCCCTTGTTGACGACCGCCGCGGGCGCGGCGGGCGGCGCCTGGAGCGTCGCCGACTGTGCCCAGGCGGGCAGCGCGGCACAGAGTGCGGCCGTCAGGCCGACCCCGGCGGCGATCTTGATCGCTTGCTTCATTATACCCCCCTTTGCCTCAGAGCGCCGCATCGTCGGTCTCGCCGGTGCGGATGCGCACCGCCTGGCCGACATCGAGCACGAAGATCTTGCCGTCGCCGATCGCGCCGGTGTTGGCGGCCTGCTGCACCGCCTCGACCACCCGGTCGGCGATGGCTTCGGCGCAGACCACCTCGATCTTGATCTTGGGCACCATGTTGGTGCTGTATTCCGCGCCGCGATAGATTTCGGTCTGCCCCTTCTGGCGGCCGAACCCCTTGACCTCGGTGACCGTCATGCCCGCGACGCCCAGCGTCGTCAGGGCTTCACGCACCTCGTCGAGCTTGAACGGCTTGATGACCGCAATGACCAGTTTCATCCCGCCCCCTTGTTGGCTGTTGATGCTGGTCCCGCATCGCAACAGCCGTGCCAGTTTCGTTAACGATTGGATTCAGGGGCAATTACCGTCAGAGGCGGGCGCGTGCCGCAGCGCTGCAACGATTAATTAAGCAGCGACTCGCGGTGCTGCCTGTTTTTCAGGCAGGTAGGATGGCGCGGGCGGCGGACAGGTCGTCCTCGTCCACCATCACGCGCACCGGGATCAGCAGATAGCTGCCATCGGCGATGCTCGCGCCGCCATCGAAGGCCACCGCCGCGATCCCCTCGGATTCGAGCCGGCCGACCAGGATCATCGCCTCATTGCGCGAATATCGTCCGAGTTCGATCAGGGCCATGCGGGTTGAAGCGCGGCGCGGGGCGGATCGTTCCGCCCCCGCATCATTGACCCTCCACCGGCCGCGCCATATCTTTGGACCATGGCGACCGCATATCGATCCGAGCCCGCCGATCCGGTGGAATCCACCGAGGTGGCCCTGCCCGCACGCCTGCTGGCCGAGGCGCGGGCGCTCGGCATCGATGTCGATGCGGCGTGCGTCAAAGGCTTGTCCGAGTCGGTCAGGAAGACCGAACGGGCGCGCCGGTGGGCGGAGGAGAATCGGGAAGCGATTGCCGCACACAATGCATGGGTCGAGGAAAACGGCCTGCCGCTCGAACGCTACCGGATGTTCTGATGGCGCAGTTCGACGTGTTCCGCCTGGATCACGGCCAATATGTGCTCGATTGCCAGTCCGACCTGCTCAACGGCTACAATAGCCGCCTTGTCGTGCCGCTGGTGCCACCGGGCGGCGGCTTGCCGGCGATGACGCGGCTCAATCCCGTCTTCGATGTCGCGGGTCAGCGACTGATGATGATGACGGAGTTCGCCACCGCCGTGTCGGTCCGCGAATTGCGCGACGCCATCGGCTCGCTCGCCAGCCACGATCTCGCGATCAAGGGGGCGTTCGATTATCTCATCAACGGCTGCTGACCCGCCCCTTTCCCCTCACATCGCCGTACCGCCGACCGTCAGCCCCTCGACCAGCAGGGTCGGCTGGCCGACGCCGGCCGGCACGCCCTGACCGCCCTTGCCGCAGACGCCGATGCCCTCGTCCAGCGCGAAGTCGTTGCCGATGCCGGTCACCTTGGTCAGCACGGTCGGCCCGTCGCCGATCAGCGTCGCGCCCTTGATCGGCGCGCCGATCCGGCCATTCTCGATCCGGTAGGCCTCGGTGCAGGAGAAGACGAACTTGCCCGACACGATGTCGACCTGACCGCCGCCGAACGACTTGGCGAAGATGCCGGTCTTCACCCGCGACAGCAATTCGGCCGGATCGTCCTGCCCGCCCTTCATGAAGGTGTTGGTCATGCGCGGCATCGGTGCATGGGCGAAGCTTTCGCGCCGACCGTTGCCGGTGGCGTCCATATCCATCAGCCGCGCATTGAGCCGGTCCTGCATATAGCCCTTGAGGATGCCGTCCTCGATCAGCACCGTCTCGCGCGTCGGCGTGCCCTCGTCGTCGATCGACAGCGAGCCGCGCCGGTCGGCCAGCGACCCGTCATCGACCACGGTGACGCCGGGCGCCGCGACCCGCTCGCCGAGCCGGCCGGAAAAGGCGGAGGTGCCCTTGCGGTTGAAATCGCCCTCCAGCCCATGGCCGATCGCCTCGTGCAGCAGGATGCCCGGCCAGCCCGGCCCGAGCAGCACGGTCATCTCGCCGGCCGGCGCGGCCACCGCGTCCAGATTGACCAGCGCCTGGGCCAGCGCCTCGTCGATGCCCCGGTTCCAGGTCGCCGCGTCGAACAGCCGGTCGTAGAGATAGCGGCCGCCGATGCCAAAGCTGCCCGTCTCGCGCCGGCCATTCTGCTCGACCACGATCTGGATGTTGAGCCGCACCAGCGGTCGCACATCGGTGGCGACGAAGCCGTCGGCGCGGACGATCTCCACCACGCCCCAGGAGCCGGACAGCGACACCGACACCTGCGCCACGCGCGGATCGCGCGCCCGCGCCGCCGCGTCGATCGTCTGGCACAGATTCACCTTGTCGGCGAAGGGCACCAGGTCGAGCGGATCGGCATCGGTGTAGAGATGCCGGTTGGTACCGGCCGGCGCGGCGGACCGGGCGGCAGCGGAGGGATCGATCAGCGCCATGGTCTGCCCGGCGCGACGGATCGCCGCCTCGGTCAGCTCATTGGCATGGGCGAAGGCGGTCGTCTCGCCCGACACGGCGCGCAGGCCGAAGCCGGCATTGGTGTCGTAGGAGGCGGTCTTGAGCCGGCCGTCGTCGAAGCCGAACGCCTCCGACTTGCGATATTGCAGATAGAGTTCGCCATCATCGGCACGGCCGAGCGCATCACTGGTAAGGCGCTGCGCCGTCTCGGGCGAGAGTTCGCGGTAAAGGAAGGCGCGCGGGTCCTGATAGGTCATGCGGCTCAATATAGGGGCGGCGCGGCCCACGTCCATGGAGCGCCGACTTGACCTTGGCCGCAGCCCTATCCATCCCCCGGCCATGAGCGACATCCGCCTGCATCCCGACTGGCTCGCCGCGCTGCGGCCGGAGTTCGACAGCGACTATATGGCGACGTTGAAGGCGTTCCTGGCGGAGGAGCGGCGCGCCGGGCCGGTCTTCCCCGCGCCCGCCGACTGGTTCCGCGCGCTCGACCTGACGCCGCCCGACACGGTGCGCGTCGTGATCCTGGGGCAGGACCCCTATCATGGCGACGGGCAGGCGCACGGCCTGTCCTTCTCGGTGCCGGCGGGGGTGAAGCCGCCGCCCAGCCTCGCCAACATCTTCCGCGAGATGGAAAGCGACCTGGGCATCCCGCGCGCGAATCACGGCACGCTCGACCATTGGGCGCAGCAGGGCGTGCTGCTGCTCAATTCGGTACTCACCGTGCGGCGGGGCGCGGCCGCCTCGCACCAGAAGCGCGGCTGGGAACAGTTCACCGACGCGGTCATCCGCCACGTCGCGGCCGAACCGCGCCCGATCGTGTTCATCCTGTGGGGCGCCTATGCGCAGCGCAAGGCCGGGTTCGTCGAGGCGGCGGGCGGCGGACGCCACTGCATCCTGCGCTCCGCCCATCCGTCGCCGCTGGCGGCGCATAACGGCTTCTTCGGCTCGCGGCCGTTCTCGCGCGCGAACGCCTTCCTGGTCGCGCACGATCAGCCGCCGATCGACTGGGCGCTGCCGCCGGCCTGATGCCGGCGGACGCGCAAAAGGATCAGGCGCTGGCGCCGTCCGGATGATCGACCAGCGTCGCCTGGTCCTTGCCGTCGGCGGCGCCGCCGATCAACACGAAGCGGCGATCACAATAGCCGCAATCGACATAGCCTTCCTCGTCGATCTGCAACCAGACGCGGGGATGGCCGAGCGCGGCGCCTCCGGGAATGTCGCTGGCGCCGTCACAGGCGACGCGGGGCTGGCTGACACGGGTGATTTCGAGCGGCGGATGCATGACCCCGCGATAGCAAGGAGCATTGTGGTCAGGCAAGCACCGGCCTATCGCGAGCGTCATGACTGATGCGGCAATTTCGATCCAGGGCCTGGGCAAGACCTATGCCGGCGGCAAGCGGGCGCTGGACGGGGTGACGTTCGACGTGCCCCGCGGCCAGATATTCGGCCTGCTCGGCCCCAATGGCGCGGGCAAGTCGACGCTGATCAACATATTGGCGGGGCTGGTGAATCGCACGGAGGGCACCGCCTCCATCTGGGGCTTCGACATTGCCGAGCATCCGCGCAACGCCAAGGCGTCGATCGGCATCGTCAACCAGGAGATCCTGTTCGATCCCTTTTTCACGCCGATCGAGACGCTGGAGATCCAGGCCGGCCTGTACGGCGTGCCCAAGGCGGAGCGGCGGTCGATGGAGCTGCTCCAGGCGGTGCATCTGGCGGACAAGGCGAACGCCTATGCCCGCACCCTGTCGGGCGGCATGAAGCGCCGGCTGATGGTCGCCAAGGCGATGGTCCATGCGCCGCCGGTGCTGGTGCTGGACGAACCGACCGCGGGCGTCGACATCCAGCTGCGCCAGCAATTGTGGGACTATGTCCGCGAACTCAACGCCGGCGGGGTGACGGTGGTGCTGACCACCCATTATCTCGAAGAGGCCGAGCAGCTGTGCGACCGGATCGCGATCATCAACCATGGTCGCCTGATCACCAACGAGCCGACCCGCCAGCTCGTCGGCCGCGCGCAGGAGAAGGTGGTCGCGGTCACCGTCGACCGCGACGTCGCGGCGGCGCCGGTGAACCCTTGCTTCCAGAAGATCGTGCTGAAGGGCGAGCGGACGCTGGAGATCACCTATGCCAAGGACAAGGTGAATGCCGGCGAGGTGCTCGCCGCGATCCAGGCGGCCGGGCTCGGCATCGTCGACGTCTCGACCAAGGAAGCCGATCTGGAGGACGTGTTCCTCAGCCTGACGCGGGGCGAGGGGTAAGGCGCGCTTCGCCCTCCCTATTTCTTCGCCAGCAACTCGCTCGATCGCCGCGTCAGCGTGATCGCCTCGTCGATCAGGCGGGCGGCATGGTCCTGGTCCCGCTCGCGCACGGCGATCGACACGCAGTTGACAGCTTCGGAACGCAGACGCGCGGCGCGGTCGCGCAGGCGATCAGCCTTGGACAGGATACTCACAGTTCCAGTTGAAAGCGAAGTCGCCGCTTCGGTTCCCTGTCGGTCGGACGATTCATCGCATTCCCTGGCCATCACTTCCCCCTGTCACATCCCTGCCCTGTTGTGCCAGAGCGGCGGCATGAACCCGTCGCGCGCGCCCGCTCCCTCGTCCGAAAGTCCCTCCGCATGAGCGGTCACCGATCCGATGTGCTGATCGTCGGCTCCGGCGCGGCGGGGCTGACCGCCGCGCTCAACTTGGCCGAGCGGTTCCGGGTCACGGTGCTGGCCAAGGGCGCGCTGAACGAGGGCTCGACCGCCTGGGCGCAGGGCGGCATCGCAGCGGTGCTGGAGCCGGGCGACACGTTCGACAGCCATATCGAGGACACGATGGTCGCGGGCGCGGGCCTGAACGACCGCGCCACGGTCGAGTTCGTGGTCGAGCGCGCGCCCGCCGCGATCGAGCGGCTGCGCAAACTGGGCGTCCCCTTCGCGATGGAGGGCGATGCGCTCCACCTGACGCGCGAGGGCGGCCATTCGCATCGCCGCATCGTCCATGTCGCCGACGCCACCGGCTGGGCGGTGCAGGAGGCCCTGCAACGCGCGGCCGAGGCGCATCCCAACATCACCCTGGTGCCCGATCAGGTCGCGATCGACCTGGCGACCAGCCGGCACGAAGAGCGCTATTCGGGCGCGGGCCATGTCTGGGGCGTCTATGCGGTCGACCGGCGCAGCGGCCGGGTCGCGCTCTACACCGCGCGCGCCACCATCCTGGCGACCGGTGGCGCGGGGCGCACCTATCTCTTCTCCACCGCGCCGCGCGGCGCGACCGGCGACGGCATCGCCATGGCGTGGCGGGCCGGCGCGCGCGTGTCGAACATGGAGTTCATGCAGTTCCATCCGACCTGCCTCTACGATCTCGACGTGAAGAACTTTCTCATCACCGAGGCGGTGCGCGGCGAGGGCGGGCACCTGCTGCTACCGCAGGGCGTGCCCGGCGGGGGCGAGCGGTTCATGCCCCGCTTCGACGCGCGCGCCGAACTGGCCCCGCGCGACATCGTGGCGCGCGCGATCGACCATGAGATCAAGCGGCTGGGGCTGGATTACGTCCATCTCGACATCAGCCACCAGCCGGCCGACTTCGTCCGCTCCCACTTCCCGACCATCTATGACAAGCTGCTGGGCCTGGGCATCGACATGACGCGCGCCCCGATCCCGGTGGTGCCGGCGCAGCATTACACCTGTGGCGGCATCGTCGTGGACCGCGACGGGCGCACCGACCTGCCCGGCCTCTATGCGGCGGGCGAGTGCACGCAATCCGGGCTGCACGGCGCCAACCGGCTGGCGTCCAACTCGCTGCTCGAATGTTTCGTGTACGGCGAATCGGCCGCCGCGCACATCGCGCAGGCCTGGGACGATCTGCCCCCGCCGCCGCTGATCCGCGCCTGGGACGAGAGCCGGGTGACCGATTCGGACGAAGAGGTCGTGATCAAGCAGAACTGGACCGAGATCCGCCGTTTCATGTGGAATTATGTCGGCATCGTCCGCACCACCAAGCGGCTCCAGCGCGCCGCCAGCCGCATCCGCCTGATGACCGAGGAAGTGGCGGATTATTACGGCCATTTCCGCGTCACGCCCGACCTGATCGAGCTGCGCAACCTGCTCCAGAGCGCCGACCTGATCGTCCGCTCGGCGCTCCATCGCAAGGAGAGCCGAGGCCTTCACTATACGCTCGACTATCCCGAGATGCTGCCCGAGGCGAGGGACACGATCCTGGTGCCGTGAGGTCGGCGGAGACGGCCCCCTTTGAACCGCGCAGACCGCCCGGCCTCGTGCTCCAGCGTCGATCCTCCGCCCGCCGCGCCCCCGTCCCGTTTCGTCGCAGGACGGGAAAAGCCCCTTTTCCCCCGCCCGCCAGCCTATAATGATCAGGCACGGCGGTGGTGGATCTTCTCAAGCGCATGACTTTTCCAAGGGCATTGGCCCTGTTGGCCCTGATCGGCGGCGCGGTGGCCGCCTGCGGTTCCGGCACGCGTCCGGGCGGCAGCAGCCGTGCGCCGTCGCGCGAGGAACAGGTGTCCGTCTCCATCCCGATGCCGCCGCCGACGCCGCGCCGCGCCGCGGCCAATCGCCCGCGCGAATTGCAGGCCCGGATCGATTCGATCGCCGCCGGCTTCAAGGGCCGGTTCGGCATCGCCATCCGCGCGGTCGACGATGGCTGGACGGTCGAGCACACCGCCCGCCAGCGCCTGCCCCAGCAATCCGTGTCGAAGCTGTGGGTGGCGATGACCGTGCTCGACCAGCGCGACCAGGGACGGGTGCGGCTGGACGATCCGATCGTCGTGCGGCCCGAGGACCTGACGCTGTTCCACCAGCCGATCGCCTTTCTGGTCAAGGCGGGCGGGTACAAGACGACGGTCGGCGGGCTGCTGACCCGCGCGCTGACGCAGAGCGACAATACCGCCAACGACCGGCTGCTGACCCTGGTCGGCGGCCCGTCGGCGGTCCGGCGGATGATTCAGGCCAAGCGGCTGGGCGAGATCCGCTTCGGCCCCGGCGAGCGGCAGTTGCAGGCGGGCACCGCCGGGCTGACCTGGCAGCCGGCCTATGCGATCGGCAACGCCTTCCAGATCGCGCGGTCGCGCCTGTCGCCCGATGCGCGCAAGGCGGCGCTCGACCGCTATGTCGCCGACCCGCCGGACGGGGCCGCACCACTCGCCATCGCCGATGCGCTCGCCCGGCTGGCGCGCGGCGAGATCCTGTCGGAGACCTCGACGCGCATCCTGCTCGACACCATGGCCAGTTCGGTGACCGGCCGCGCCCGCCTGCGCGCCGCCTTGCCGCCGGGATGGAAGATCGCGCACAAGACCGGCACCGGTCAGGATCTCGGCGCGCGCAATGCCGGCTTCAACGATGTCGGGCTGCTCACCGCGCCGGACGGCCGGCGTTATGCGCTGGCGGTGATGATCGGCGATTCGACCCGGCCGATCCGCGAACGCCAGATGCTGATCCAGGCCGCCGCCGCCGCGCTCACCCAATATGTCCAGGCGCATCCGTCAAATGCGGCCGGACTCAATAGCTTGCAATAAGGCGCTCCCCGCCCGCGCCGGAGTTTGCTAGGCCCGATCGCGATGCCTCATCTCTATCTCGTCGACGGCTCCGGCTATATCTTCCGCGCCTATCACCGGCTGCCGCCGCTCACCAACAAGCATGGCGAGCCGGTCGGCGCGGTCTATGGCTATACGACCATGTTGTGGAAGCTGGTCGACGAGGTGAACGCCGCCGACGGCCCGACCCATATGGCCATCGTGCTGGACAAGTCGTCCAAGACGTTCCGCAACGAACTCTACGACCAGTATAAGGCGCATCGGCCGCCGCCGCCCGAGGATCTGGTCCCGCAATTCCCGATGATCCGTGACGCCACCCGCGCCTTCTCGCTGCCCTGCATCGAGGAAGCGGGGCTGGAGGCGGACGACCTGATCGCCTGCTACGCCCGCGCCGCGCTGGCCGAGGGCTGGCAGGTGACGATCGTGTCGGGCGACAAGGACCTGATGCAGCTGGTCGAGGATGGCAGCCTCGACATGCTGGACACGATGAACAACCGCCGGCTGGGCGAGGCGTATGTCGAGGAGAAGTTCGGCGTCGGCCCGAAGAAGCTGGGCGACGTGCTGGCGCTGATGGGCGACAGCGTCGACAATGTCCCCGGCGTCCCCGGCATCGGACCCAAGACCGCCGCCAAGCTGATCGTCGAGCATGGCGATCTCGAATCCGTCCTCGCCGCCGCGCCCGAGATGAAGAAGGGCAAGCTGCGCGACAATCTGATCGACCATGCCGACAATGCCCGGCTGTCGAAGCGGCTGGTGACGCTGGAGTGCAACGCGCCGCTGCCGACGCCGCTGGAGGAACTGGCGCTGCATCCGTCGATCCCGGATGCGCCGCTCCGCGCGTTCCTGGAGCATCACGGCTTCCGCTCGCTGATCAACAAGCTGGGCCAGATCGCCGACGCCCCGGCCGCGCCCGCCGCCGGTCCGGCGACCGATGCGCCGATCCCGGACGAGCCGGCCTGCGACCTGGACGGCTATGTCACCGTGCAGGATCTCGACACGCTCGACCAGTGGATCGCCGAGGCGGTGCACCAGGGCCATGTCGCGATCGATACCGAGACCAGCTCGACCGACGCGACCCAGGCGGCGCTGGTCGGCGTCAGCCTGGCGCTCGCCCCCAACCGCGCCTGCTATGTCCCGCTCGGCCATGGCGGCAGCGACCTGCTGGCCGAGGTGCCGGTGCAGATCCCGGTCGACGCGGCGCTGGAGCGGATCAAGGCGCTGTGCGAGAACGAGTCCGTCCTCAAGATCGGGCAGAATCTGAAGTTCGACATGATCGTGCTGGGCGAGCGCGGCATCGCCGTGGCGCCGCATGACGACACGATCGTGATGAGCTTCGACCTGGATGCGGGCCTGCACGGGCACGGCATGGACGAACTGGCCGCGACGCACCTGTCGCACAGCTGCCTCGCCTTCAAGGAGGTGGTCGGCACCGGCAAGAAGCAGCTCGGCTTCCACGAGGTCGATCTGAAGACCGCGACCCGCTACGCCGCCGAGGATGCGGACGTGACGCTGCGGCTGTGGAACCGGTTCAAGGCGCGGCTGCCGGTGGAGGGCGCGACCCGCGTCTACCAGATGGTCGACCGGCCGCTGGTGCCGGTGATCGCGCGGATGGAGCGGCACGGCATCAAGGTCGATCGCGCCCGCCTCGCCGCCTTGTCGGAGGAGTTCTCGGGCAAGATCGCCGGGCTGGAGACGGAGATCCACACGCTGGCCGGCGGCCCCTTCACCATCGGCAGCCCCAAGCAGCTGGGCGACGTGCTGTTCGAGCGGCTGGGGCTGAAGGGCGGGCGCAAGGGCAAGTCGGGCGTTTACTCGACCGACGTGACCGAGCTGGAGCGGCTGGCCCGGGAAAAGGGCGAGGGCAGCGCCATCGTCCACAAGGTGCTCGACTGGCGCCAGCTCACCAAGCTGAAGAACACCTATACCGACGCGCTCCAGGCGCAGATCAACCCGAAGACCGGCCGCGTCCATACCAGCTACAGCCTGACCGGCGCGCAGACCGGGCGCCTGTCCTCGACCGAACCCAATCTCCAGAACATCCCGATCCGCACCGAGATCGGCCGCCAGATCCGCGAGGCGTTCGTGGCGGAGCCGGGCAACGTGCTGCTCGCCGCCGACTATTCGCAGATCGAATTGCGGCTGGCCGCGCATATGGCCGATGTGCCGGCGCTGAAGGCGGCCTTCGCCAATGGCGACGACATCCACAGCCTGACCGCGACCGAATTGTTCGGCGAGGTCAATCGCGACACCCGCGCACGCGCCAAGACGATCAACTTCGCCATCCTCTACGGCATCAGCCGCTGGGGCCTGGCGGGACGGCTGGAAGTGTCGGCGGACGAGGCGCAGGCGATGATCGACCGCTATTTCGAGCGCTTCCCCGGCATCAACCGCTATATGGCGGAGACGCTGACCCAGGTCCGCGACCATGGCTTCACCGAGACGCTGTTCGGCCGCAAGACGCATTTCCCGCGCATCAAGTCGAAGAACCAGGGCGAGCGCCAGGGGGCGGAACGCGCCGCGATCAACGCGCCGATCCAGGGGACCAGCGCCGACATCATCAAGCGGGCGATGGTGCGGATGGAGCCGGCGCTGGCGGCGGCGGGCCTGGGCCATGTCCGGATGCTGCTCCAAGTGCATGACGAACTGGTGTTCGAACTGCCCGAGGCGGACGTGGCGGCGGCCGGCGCGGTCATCCGCGAGGTGATGGAGCGCGCGGCCGAGCCGGCGGTGACGCTCAGCGTGCCGCTGGGCGTCGAGATCGGCACGGGCCTGTCCTGGGGCGCGGCGCATTGAGCGCGGCCCGACGCTGATGGCCGATCCTCAGGATATCGACGCGCTCGCCAAGGGCGGGCGGACCAATGTCGCGGGTTTCATCCTGCGGCTAGCGGCGCGCATCCCGTTCCTGTTCATCGCCGGCCGCCTCTACGGCCCCGACCTGGTCGGGCGCTTCGCCATCGCGGTGGTCGTGGTGGAGCTGGCGGCGCTGCTCGCGACGCTCGGCATGAAGCGCGGCCTGGCGCAGGCGCTGGCTGCGACCGACCGGCCGCACGTGCATGTCGTGTGGGACGCGATGGCGCTGGCGCTGGTCGCCTCGCTGATCGCCAGCGCGGTGCTATGGACCTTTCCGCAGCTCCTCTATCCCAATTCGCCGATCGTCGGGCTGGACCGCTGGCTGCCGCTGATCGTGATCGCCATCGCCTGGTCCGACGTCAGCCTGGCCGCACTGGCCTATCGGCTGAACGTCAAGGCGGCGGTGACGGCGCGCGCGGTGGTGGAGCCGTGGACGATCTCGGGCGCGGCCTGGATCTTCTCCTTCGTCACGACGCGAGACGGGCTGGTCCTGTCCTATGTCGCGTCGATGTCGGCGGCGCTGCTCGCCTCGATCGTGCCGTTCCTGCGCAGCTACGGCCTGCCGCATGGCTGGCGGCCGCAGCTCGGCCGGCTCGCCCGGCTGGCGCGCGCCAATGCGCCGCTGGCCGGGGCGGACGCGCTGGAATGGGGCAGCCGCAACGTCGATCGCTTCATCCTGGGGCTGGTTTTCACCCCCGGCATCGTCGGCATCTATTACATGGCGCAGCAGGTCGCCTCGCTGCCGCAGAAGCTGAAGACCAGTTTCGACCCCGTGCTGGGTCCGGTCATCACCCGCGCGTTGGCGATCGGCGATCGCGCAGCGGTGGCGCGCCAGGTGCGCCAGGTCGCCTTCTGGATCATCGCCGCCCAGGGTTGCCTGGCGCTGACCGGATCGATCCCGGGCGAGGCGGTGATGGGCATCGTCGGCCCGCAATTCGTCGCGGGCACCGCCTCCCTCGCCTTCCTCTTGTTCGCGGAGGTGTTCGCCTCGACCGGCGCGGTGTGCGAGTCGGCGCTGGTCTACACCGCGCGGCATCGCAACCTGGCGATCTCGGTGGTGATGCTGGTCGTGCAGATCGGGCTGAGCTTCGGCTTCATCTTCCTGATGCGCGCGCTCGACTGGCCGGCGACATGGCAGGCGGCAGGGCCGGCGGTGGCGCTGATGACCAGCGTGGGGCTGACCTCGCTGATCAAGGCGCGGCTGCTCCGCCGCATCCTGTCCGCGCCCGTCTCGCCCTTCCGCTGGCCGATCCTGTGGGCGGCGGGTGCGGCGACGGTGGTCGGCGGCGCCTTCACCCTGTTGCCGCGCCGGCTGGAATGGGCGGAACTGCTGTTCGGCGTGCCGGCGATCGCGGGCCTTTATCTGTTCATCCTGTGGCGCTACGCCTTCGGTCCGGCGGACCGGACGCTGTTCGGCAGCGTGCCGTCGGGCGACGATGCGACCCTGCCCAATGTCGGTGCGCCGATACGCTGACGGAACGACCTGGGGGGCTGGTGCGTAGCCTGATCCGCATCAACCAACAGGAAATGGAATAGAATGAAGAAGATCGCACTCCTGCTGCCCGTCGCGGCAGCGCTGGCGCTGTCGGCCTGCGGTGGCAAGGGCGACGACAAGCTCGGCGACCGGGTCGAGCAGGCCGCCGACAATCGCGCCGACGCGCTGGAGGCGCAGGCCGACAATCTGGAGGATCAGGCCAAGGCCGTGCGCAAGAGCGGCGAACGGCAGGAAGACGCGATCGACGCCGCCGACGTCAATGCGCAGGCGATGAGCGAGAGCCAGAAGGACGCGCTGATCAACGGCAGCGAGAAGCTGCGCTGATCGTGACGTGGCGGCGGGACGTCCCGCCGCCACGGCCCGTGCTCCTGCGGACGCAGGCGCACGGGACCGGCCATCAATGGCGGAAGTGGCGCATCCCGGTGAAGACCATCGCCAGCCCGGCCGCATCGGCCGCCGCGATCACTTCCTCGTCGCGGATCGAGCCGCCCGGCTGGATCACCGCCGTCGCCCCTGCCTCGACCGCCGCGAGCAGTCCGTCGGCAAAGGGGAAGAAGGCGTCCGACGCCACCGCCGAGCCGATCGTGCGCGGCTCCGCCCAGCCCGCCTTGTCGGCGGCATCCTTGGCCTTCCACGCGGCGATGCGCGCCGACTCCAGCCGGTTCATCTGGCCCGCGCCGATGCCCGCGGTGGAATTTCCCTTGGCATAGACGATCGCGTTCGACTTGACGTGCTTGGCGACCGTCCAGGCGAAGCGGCAATCCGCCAGTTCCTGCGCGGTCGGCGCGCGCTTGGTCACCACCTTCAGCATCTCGTCGGTCAGCCGGCCGCCGTCGCGCGACTGGAGCAGCAGCCCGCCAGCGATCGACTTCAGCGCCAGGCCCGGACGCTCCGGATCGGGGAGTTCGCCCGACAGCAGCAGGCGCAGGTTCTTCTTGCGCGCGAACACCGCCTTGGCCGCGTCGCTGGCGTCGGGCGCGACCACCACCTCGGTGAAGATGCCGGAGATCGCCTCCGCCGTCTCTTCGTCCAGCGGACAGTTGCAGGCGATGATGCCGCCGAACGCCGACACCGTGTCGCAGGCGAAGGCGGCCTTGTACGCCTCCAGCAGCGTGTCGGCGGTGGCGACGCCGCAGGGGTTGGCATGCTTGACGATCACCACGGTCGGCGGGCCGTCGCGGAACTCGCTGACCAGCTCCAGCGCGGCGTCCGCGTCGTTCAGATTGTTGTAGGACAGCGCCTTGCCCTGCAACTGCTCGGCCTGGGCGATGCCGCGACCATGGGGCCCGCGCGGCATGTAGAGCGCCGCCGACTGGTGCGGATTCTCGCCATAGCGCAGTTCGTCGGCATGGCGGGTATAGGCCATGGGCAGCGTCTGGGGGAAATGCTCGCCCTGGTCGGCAAAGGCGAACCATTGCGCGATCGCCGCGTCATAGGCGGCGGTGGCGGCGAAGGCGCGGGCGGCCAGCCGCTTGCGCGTGGCATGCGTCGTGCCGCCGGCGGCGATCTCCGCGATCACGACCGGATAGTCGGTCGGGTCGGTGACCATCGCGACATAGCCATGGTTCTTGGCGGCGGAGCGGACCATCGCCGGGCCGCCGATATCGATATTCTCGATCACCTCGTCGCGCTCCGCGCCGCGCAGCACCGTCGCCTCGAACGGGTAGAGGTTGACGACGACCAGGTCGATCGCGCCGATGCCGTGATCCTGCATCGAGGCGGCATGGCCGGCATCGTCGCGCACCGCGAGCAGGCCGCCATGCACCTTGGGGTGCAGCGTCTTGACGCGGCCGTCCATCATCTCCGGAAAGCCGGTCAGCTCCGACACGTCCATCACGGTCAGCCCCGCATCGCGCAGCGCCTTGGCGGTGCCGCCGGTCGACACCAGCTCGACGCCATGCTGGCTCAGCGCCTGGGCGAAGTCGACGATGCCGGTCTTGTCGGAAACCGACAGCAGCGCGCGGCGGACGGCGACGATGTCGGGGGCGGGAACGGCGACAGGGGTCATGGAATATCCTCGGGGGGATGGGGAAAGGAACGGTTGCGGCGGCCTTACACGCTAGGAACGGCCGCACCCAAGCCCCCGCGATCCGATTTTATACCGGGATCGTCGCCCCGGTCCGGATCACGCCGCCCGCTTCATCACCCAGCTGACATGGGCGCCGCCGCCGGTGGCCTGGCCGACGATCACGAGCTGGCGGATACCGACCGGCCGGCCCTGCCCGTCGATCCACAGGCTGTCGTCGATCGACAGCGTGCCGCCCTTGCAGCGGAACTGCCAGATCGCGCCATTCGCGGTGCGCAGCATCACCGCCGGCCCCTCCGCCGCCGGCGTCGCCTCCACCCCCGGCCCCAGATGGAAGCGGAGCGTGAAGGCGGTGTCGGCGCCGGGCCGGCGCTTGCCCGCCGGCAGCAAGGCGTCCTCGCCGCGCAGCTCGCGCCCGTCGCCGGTCAGCAGCAACTGGCGGCGATGGAGGAAGCCCCAGCGCGCGGCATAGCCGTCATGGCTCGCCTCGATCCGGCTCGCCCCCTCGGATTCCTGGCGCGACAGCTCGACCTCGGTGACGCCGCGCCCCAGCGTGCCGTCGGAAAGGATGGCGGTGGAGTTGCTGTCGGCCAAGGTCAGCGTCGAATGCGCGGCGGTGGTGCGCAGCCCCTCCGCCAGACCGCCGGGCAGTTGCACGACATGGTCGCGCGCGCCGCCGCAATTGACCACCAGCCGGTCCGGCCCGTCGGAGAATTCGAACGCCAGCGTCGAGGCGCAGCCCCCCGCCGCCAGCCGCGCGATCGGCGGCGGGGCGGCGTCGACGATCAGCACCGCCCCCGCCGCCGCCAGCCGCTGATAGCCCCAGTCGCGCGACTGGCGCAGCGGCCGGGTGCGGATGCAGCTCGCCTCGATCACCGCGGCGACATGCGCCTCGGTCGAGGGGCCGCCGCCCTGCCAGCAGGACAGGGTACGGTCGCCATGCATCACGCCGAGCAGCGCCGGCACCATCCGCGACAGGGCGGCGCGCATCAGCTCGGGCGGCTCCAGCCCGCGCGCCTCGTAACAGGCGCGGACCATGCCGAGCAGCATCACCGCCTCCAGCAGGTCGGCCGGGCCGCGCGACACCACGCCGCCATCGCCGAAGGTGCCGCTGGCCAGCGCGCGGGCCAGCCCCCGCTCGCCAAAGGCCCGGCGTTGCTCGCCGCCGGGGATCAGCAGCCCGGCGGCGATGATGCCGCTCCACGCCGCGATCCGGCCGGTCCCCGCCACCGCCTTGTCGGCCCAGCGGTCCAGATGCCGCGCCCCCCGCGCCAGGGTGTTGAGCAGCTGCGCCCGGTACACCACGTCGGTCGACGACAGGATCAGCGGCGCGTGCGCCGTCCAGAACAGGATGCGCCGCCCCCACAGCGCCGGCGACCAGGCGGGATCGGCCGGCTTGTCGGCATGGCGCGCCAGCCAGCGGCTCATCAGCGCCTCCGCCACCGGCACGCCCTGCGACAGCGAACCGGCCATCGCCAGGTCGCGCAACCAGTCGAAGCCGTGCAGATACTGGTCGAACCCCGGCGTCCAGTCGGGCTTGGCGAGGTCCAGCCGCGCCAGGTCGCGCGCCTCGCCCAGATAATTGATCTGCCCGGCCAGCATCGCCTTGCCGCGCGCCACGTCGCCGGGAATCGGGTCGATCGGCACCGCCACCAGCCGCACTGGCTGGCGGCCGTTCAGCCGCAGGCCGTGGAGCGGCGCCGCCCAGGTGAAGGACCGCAACCGTTCCGCCACCCGCTCCGCCAGCGACGGGGTGCCGCCCCCGGCGGCGCGGACTAGGCGCTTGCCCTCCTCCACCCCGTCGATCGGCACGTCATCGCTGGAACGCGGCCGGAGCATCGCGTCGAACGCGGGCCGTTTCACCCGGCGCGCAGCGCCGCGATATTGGCGGCATATTGGCTCGGCCCGCCCCGGAAGGCGGCGGTGCCCGCGACCAGCGCATCGGCCCCGGCGGCGATGCAGCGCGGCGCATGGACCGGATCGACGCCGCCATCCACCTCCAGGTCGATGTCGCGGCCGGTGGCGTCGATCATCGCGCGGATCGCGGCGATCTTGCCGAGCTGGCTGTCGATGAAATGCTGCCCGCCGAACCCCGGATTGACGCTCATCACCAGCACCAGGTCGACCAGGTCGATCAGATAGTCGAGCGTGTCGACCGGCGTCGCCGGGCAGAGCACCACGCCGGCGCGCTTGCCCAGCGCCTTGATCGTCTGCACCGTGCGATGGACGTGCGGCCCCGCCTCCGGATGGACGGTGATGCAGTCGGCCCCGGCCTCGGCGAACGCCTCCAGATAGGGGTCGACCGGCGCGATCATCAGGTGGACGTCGAACGGCTTGGTCGTGACCGGCCGGATCGCCTTCACGATCGCCGGCCCCATGCTGATGTTCGGCACGAAATGGCCGTCCATCACGTCGATATGGATCCAGTCCGCGCCGGCCGCGTCGATCGCGCGGACCTCCTCGCCCAACCGGGCGAAGTCGGCGGACAGGATGGACGGGGCGATGCGGACGGGACGGGGGGCGCGGGTCGACATGGCGGCCCTGTTAGCGAACGCCGGAGCCCGACGAAAGCGTGCGCGTCAGCTGCGCGATGAAGAAGCCGTCCATCCGCCCCCGATCCGCCAGCATCGCCGGGCCGGTGCGCAGCCAGCCGCGCGGATCGGCCGCCACATCCTCCGGCAACGCCGCCGGCGCGGGCGGGACCAGCGCGTAGTCGCTGCGCGATTCGAGGAACGCGGCCAGCTGCCGCTCCCCCTCCGCCGGCTCCAGCGAGCAGGTGGCATAGACCAGGGTGCCGCCCGGCTTCACCCAGTCGGCGGCGCGGGCGAGCAGCTTGCCCTGCATCTCCGCCATCTCGGCGATGACCGAGGGGCGGACGCGGTAGAGCACGTCGGGATGGCGGCGGAAGATGCCGGTCGCGCTGCACGGCGCGTCGAGCAGCACCACGTCGGCGGGCGCGGGCGGCGTCCAGTCGAGCAGGTCGGCGCGCACCACCTCGGCGGACAGGCCGGTGCGGTCGAGATTGTCCGAAAGTCGCGCCAGACGACTTTCCGACTGGTCGACCGCCGTGACCCGCCAGCCGGCGGCAGCGAGTTGCAGCGTCTTGCCGCCGGGCGCGGCGCACAGGTCGAGCAGCGTGCCCTCCCCCGTGCCGATCAGCCTGGCGGGCAGCGAGGCGGCGATGTCCTGCACCCACCAGGCCCCCTCCTTGAAGCCCGGCAGGTCGGGGATCGGCGCGTGATCCGGGCCCAGCCGGACATGGCCGGGGGCGAGGCTGACGCCGTCCAGCCGCTCCGCCCAGTCCGCCGTCGCGGCGGGATCGCGCAGCGACAGGTCGACCGGCGGCGGCGCGGCGATCGCGGCCTCCGCCGCCTCGACCATCGCCATGCCCCAGTGCATCTCCCACCGCGCCGCCGCCGAATCGGGCAGGCGCGCGACCTCCGGCAGGGTCACGCCCTGGCGCATCAGCGTGCCAAACACGCCATGGACCAGCTTGCGCGGGCCGCCATCGACCAGCGGCAGCACCGTCGCGATCGCGGCATGCGGCGGCGTGCCCAGCCCCAGCACCTGCGCCAGCGCGATGCGCAGCGCGAACCGCGCCTTGGCATCGTCGGGCAGGCGCTGGCGCGTCGCGCTGTCGATCAGCGCGTCGAGATCGGGCAGGCGGCGCAGCGTCTCCGCCGCGATGGCATGGGCCAGGCCCCGGTCCGGCCCGCCGGGCAGCGCGCGGGTGGCATAGGCCAGCGCCGATTCGAGCGGCTCGCCCCGGCGCAGCACCGCGTCGAGCAGGCGCAGCGACGCGCGGCGGGTGGCGGTGCCCAGCGGATCGGGCTGGCGTGGGGAAGCGGGCGGTTTCGGCATGATCGTGAAGCAACCGTTCTTGGAATAAGCGGGCCTCGCGCCCGGTGGACCGCGACCCTATATGGGCGACATCCCGCCCGATACATGTGAGAGCCAGCCATGGGCCAGCGTCCCGACCACGTCAAACCGCCCGAATATCTCTCCCCCAATCCGCCGGTGCCGCAGCCGCGCCCCGCGCCCGAGCGCCAGGACGATCCGCTGGGGCGCGATCCGGTCCGCTATGGGGACTGGGAACTCAAGGGAATCGCGGTGGATTTTTAAGTCTGCACTCCTGACGCAAGCGGAACGATCGGCAGGGCTTACGCGTCGAGCCTGATATGGATCATACCGGGCGTCGTCGCCGGATCGTCGCGGCGGCGCTGATCGGGCTCCTCCTTCTGCTGTTGCTGCTGGTCGCCGCCTTTCCCTGGGGCTGGCTGCGGCCGCTGGTCGAGCGCGAGGCGAGCCGGCGGTTCGGCCGGCCGGTGACGATCGGATCGGTGGAGCGGACCGACTATTTCGGCTTCCGCCCGCTCATCGCCGTCCGCGACCTGCGCATCCCCCAGGCGGACTGGGCCGGTCCCGGCGATTTCGTGAAGATCGACCGCCTGCAATTCCGCCTGCCGATCTGGACGATGCTGCGCGGCGGCGTCCGCCCGCAGGATATCGTCGCCAGCGGCGTGGCGCTGTCCTTCGCGCGCGACAAGGCCGGCCGCACCAACTGGCAATCCCCCGACGCGCCCGAGGCCAAGGGCGGCGAGCAGGACAGCGGCACCGATCTCGGCACGCTGACCGTCCGCGATGCGGTGATCCGCTATGCCGATGCCAAGCGTGACCGGACGGCGCGCCTCACCCTCACCGCCGATCCGGTGACCGGCCTGCGCGCGCAGGGCACCGGCACGGTCGCGGGCGCGCCGGTGCGGCTGGCGCTGGCCGGCCCGGCACCGACCAGCGGCCAGCCCTGGCCCTTCACCGCGCGGATCGAGGGCGATCGGCTGGCGATGACCGCGACCGGGCGGATGGACCGGCCGCTCGACCCCGCCCGCATGGACATCGCCGTGACCGCGCGCGGCGACGATCTGAAGCGGATCGACACGGTGATCGAGGCCGGCCTGTTCCACACCCGCCCCGTCACGCTGAAAGCGCGGGTGCGCCACGATCCGGACCGCTGGGTCGTCACCGGCCTGACCGGTACGATCGGCCGGTCCGACCTGACCGGCCATGTCACGGTCGACAAGGTGGACGGGCGGTCGAAGATCGATGGCGCCTTCACCAGCAAGGCGTTCGACTTCAACGACCTGACCTCCGCACAGGGGCGGGCGGAGGCGGCGGCGCTGGAGGCGCGGATCGGCCCGCGCCTGGTGCCCAATACCCGGATCGACATCGGCAAGATCGATTCGACCGATGGCCGGCTCGCCTTCAAGGTCGGACGGATCGTCGGCAGTTCCTCGCCCCCGGTCGAGGGGCTGGCGGGCGTGCTGACGCTCGACCACCGGCTGCTGACGCTGGCGCCGCTCCGGCTCGACCTGGCGCAGGGACGGATCACCGGCCGCGCGGTGGTCGACCAGCGGCGCGGCCAGCCCGCGCCGACGCTGACGCTCGACCTGAATCTGGCAGGCGGCGATGTCGGTGCGTTCGCGGCGGGCGGCGCCTTCACCGGCAAGCTGGCGGCGCGGGTGCGGCTGACCGGCACGGGCGAGACGATCCGCGCGGCGGTCGGCCGGTCGAGCGGCACGATCGGCTTCACCGTGCGCCAGGGCCAGTTGCCGGCCCGCTACGCCGCCGCTCTGGGTTTCGACGCCGGCCGCGCGCTGCTGGCGGGCAGCGACGACCATAGCGCGCTGCGCTGCCTGGTCACGCGGCTGACGATGCAGGGCGGCACCGCCCGCCCCGACCCGCTGGTGATCGACACCGCCGTCAGCCAGTTGCGGGGCGACGGCACGATCCACTTCCCTGACGAACGGCTGGCGCTGACGCTGCACGGCGCGCCCAAGGGATCGGCGCTGCTCCGCATTCCGGGCCAGGCCTATCTGCGCGGCACGATCCAGAACCCGCAACTGACCGTCCCGCCCGAGGTCCGCTCGGCCGGCAACATCCTGAAGGCGATCGGCCGCAAGATCACCGGCCATAACGGCCCCACCGCCACCGACGCCGACTGCGCAGGCCTGTCGGCGCGGGCGCTGCGGTAGGCGGTCCTCAATTCTCAGGGCCGGATGACATCGGCCTGACCCCAACCGTCATTGCGAGCGCAGCCAAGCAATCCACCGCCGCGCGCGTGACGCCATGGATTGCTTCGCTGCGCTCGCACTGACGATGGTCCTGTCATCGGGCTGTAGAAGCGCGAACACGCAAACCGGCCCGGCCTCTGGCGTCACCGCTTCGCGCGCTTGGCCCGTCCCTTCTCAAACCCCCTCGTCGCGCAGCGGACGGGCGAGGAGCGCGCCGATCACCTCGGTCGCGCCCGCGCCGTCCAGCAGGCGACAGACCGCGTCGGTCACCGGCATGTCGACCCCCGCCTCGCGCGCGGCCTGGGCCAGCACCGGCGCGGTGAACGCCCCCTCCGCCACCGTCCGCCGGTCGGCGAGCAGCGACGTGGCCGGCTCGCCACGCCCCAGGCCGACGCCCAGCGAGAAATTGCGGCTGCTGGTCGAGGAACAGGTCAGCACCAGGTCGCCCAGTCCCGACAATCCCGCCAGCGTCTCCGCCCGCGCGCCGCGTGCCAGGCCGAAACGGGTCATCTCCGCGAAACCACGCGCGATCAGCGCGGCGCGGGCATTCTGGCCCAGCCCGGCGCCCTCGACCACGCCGCAGCCGATCGCCAGCACGTTCTTCACCGCGCCGCCGATCTCCGCACCGGTCACGTCGCTGGAGCCATAGGGCCGGAAATGCGGCGCGGCGATCCGCTCCGACAAGGCGGCGCGCAACCCCTCGTCCTCGCAGGCCAGGGTCACCGCCGTCGGCAATCCGCGCGCGACCTCATGCGCGAAGGTCGGGCCGGACAGCACCGCGATCGGCGCGTCCGGATGGACGGCGCGCGCCACCTCGCCGACCAGCCGCCGGCTGCCCGCCTCGATCCCCTTGGCGCACAGCACCAGCGGGCGACGACCGACCGGCGTCTCGGCCAGCACCGCGCCGACATGCTGCGCCGGCGCGACCACCAGCAGCGCGTCGACCTCGGCCAGATCGGCGAGCACCCCCGTCGCGCGGATCGTCGGGGACAGGTCGATGCCGGGCAGGAACAGATGGTTGCGCCGATCGGCGGTGACGCTGTCCACCACCTCCGGCTCGCGCGCCCAGAGCAGCACCTCGCGCCCGCCATGCGCCGCCACCTGCGCCAGCGCGGTGCCCCAGGCGCCGCCGCCGATCACCCCGATCCTCATGCCTTCACTCCCGCGCCACGCACCGCCTCCGCCGCCGGGTCGAGCGGCCAGCGCGGTCGCGCCGGCAGGTCGAGCGGGTCGGTCATCCCGGCCGCGAACCGTTCCGCGCCCGCCCAGGCGATCATCGCCGCATTGTCGGTGCACAGCCAGAGCGGCGGCGCGACGAAGCGGCGGCCATGCGCCGTCGCCAGCGCCTCCAGCGCCGTGCGCACCGCGCCGTTCGCCGCGACGCCGCCCGCCACCACCAGCGTCCCGGCGTCGGGCGCGGCCTGGAGCGCGCGCGTGGTGCGGTCGATCAGGCAGTCGACCACCGCCGCCTGGAAGGACGCGGCCAGATCCTCCGCCGAATACTGCCCGACCGCGCGCGCCACCGCGCTCTTCAGCCCGGCGAAGGAGAAATGCGGCTCGGCCGCGCCCTTCAGCGGACGCGGCAGCGGCACCGCCTTCGGATCGCCCAGGGCCGCCGCCCGCTCCACCGCCGGGCCGCCGGGGAAGCCCAGCTTCAAGAGCTTGGCGGTCTTGTCGAACGCCTCGCCCGCCGCATCGTCGATCGTCGTCGCCAGCCTTTTATAGCGGCCGACCCCCTCGACCAGCAGCAACTGGCAATGGCCGCCCGACACCAGCAGCAGCAGATAGGGAAAGGCCAGAGCGGGATCGGACAGGCGCGGGCTGAGCGCATGCCCCTCCAGATGATTGACCGCGACCAGCGGCTTGCCCGTGGCATGGGCCAGCGCCTTGCCGGTCACCAGCCCGACCATCACCCCGCCGATCAGGCCCGGCCCGGCGGTGGCGGCGATCGCATCGACCTGGTCCAGGGTCACGCCGGCATCGTCCAGCGCCGCCGCGATCAGCGGTTCCAGCGCCTCGACATGCGCGCGCGCGGCGATTTCGGGGACGACGCCGCCATAGGGGGCGTGCGCCGCCTCCTGCCCGGCGAGGCGATGCGCCAGCACGCGACGGTCGCCGGTGACCAGCGCCGCCGCCGTCTCGTCGCAGGAGGATTCTAGGCCAAGGATCAGCATGGCTCCCCCTGTAGAACCATTCGTGGCGAAGGGGAAACGTCCCCTCTTGCCCAGCGGTCGGGTCAGCGGCTAGGCGGGCGGGATGATCCGGTTCCGGCTCGGCACGCGCGGTTCGCCGCTGGCGCTCACCCAGGCGAACATGGTGCGTGATGCACTGTGCGCCGCGCATGGCTGGTCGCGCGACCAGGTGGAGCTGGTGGTGAT
This sequence comes from Sphingomonas sp. SORGH_AS_0438, assembly GCF_031453475.1. Lineage (NCBI taxonomy): Bacteria > Pseudomonadati > Pseudomonadota > Alphaproteobacteria > Sphingomonadales > Sphingomonadaceae > Sphingomonas > Sphingomonas sp. SORGH_AS_0438. The sequence continues at coordinate 3,512,537 of NZ_JAVIZS010000001.1, read as the reverse complement.
CCGCACCACCGGCGACCGGGTGCAGGACCGTGCGCTCGCCGAGATCGGCGGCAAGGCGCTGTGGACCAAGGAACTCGACCGCGCGCTCCTCGGCGAGGAGATCGACGCGGCGGTCCATTCGATGAAGGATGTCGAGACGGTGCGCCCGGATGCGATCGCGATCGCCGCGATGCTGCCGCGCGCCGATGTCCGCGACCGGCTGATCGGCGCGACTTCGCCGGTCGACCTGCCCCCCCATGCGACGCTGGGCACCAGCAGCCCGCGCCGCCGCGCGCAGATGCTGCGCCACCGGCCGGACCTGAACGTCGTCCTGCTGCGCGGCAATGTCGAGACGCGGCTCGCCAAGCTGGCGGCGGGCGAGGTCGACGCGACGCTGCTCGCCGCCGCCGGGCTCGACCGCCTGGGCCGGGGCGAGGTCGGCGTGGCGGTGCCGACCGACCTGATGCTCCCCGCGCCTGCGCAAGGAGCGGTCGGCATCGAGGTGCGGCGCGCGGACTCCACCGCGCTGGTCCGGCTGGCCGCGATCGATGACGCGCCGACCCATGTCTGCGTCGCCGCCGAACGCGCGCTGCTCGCCGCGCTCCGCGCCGACTGCCATTCGCCGGTCGCGGCACTGGCGAGCCTGGCGGGCGAGACGCTGTCGCTGCGCGCCGAACTGCTGTCGGAGGATGGCGTGCATTCGGTCGAGGGGGCGGTGGAGGGCGCGGTCGGCGAGCCGCTGGGCGAACGCCTGGCCGCCGATCTGCTCGCCCGCGCGCCCGATCCCGTGCGCCGCCTGTTCGCGGCGTGACCCGGCCGATCGCGGTGCTCCGCCCGGAACCGGGTAATGGACGCACCGCCGATCGGCTCGCCGCATTGGGCGCGACGGTGATTCGCCGCCCGCTCTTCGCCATCGTCCCCGTCGCCTGGACACCGCCCGACCCGGCCGGTTTCGACGCGCTGGTGCTGACCAGCGCCAATGCCGTCCGCCACGCGGACATCGCCGCCACGCCGCTTTCCCGCCTGCCGGTCTGGGCGGTGGGATCGACGACGGCGGCGGCGGCGCGCGCGGCGGGCCTGCGTGTGGTGCGGACCGGTGCGGCCGGCGTGGCGGCGCTGACCGCGGATCGCGGCGAGACCCGCCTGCTCCATCTGGCCGGGCGCGAGCGCATGGCGGTGCCCGGCGTGACCGCGATCACCGTCTATGCCGCCGACCCGCGGCCGGTGACGCCGGCGGACTGGGCCGGATTGTCGGGCAGCGTCGCATTGCTCCATTCGGCCCGCGCGGCGCGGGCGCTGGCGGCGGGCGGCGTGGACCGCGCCCGCATCCGCCTCGCCGCGCTCAGCCCCGCCATCCTGGCCGCCGCCGGCCCCGGCTGGGATCGCTCCACGGCGGTCGCCGTGCCGGAAGAGGACGCCTTGCTGACGGCGGCCATCGCGCTTGCCGATTGACCGCATCGCCCGCTGCGGGGATAGAGGCAGGCGATGAGCAGCTACGCGCCCACCGATCCGCCGCGATCGCGGATATCGCGCCTTTGGCTGGCGCTCGTGCTGGTCGTGATCGCCTTTGTCGGCGGCGGCGCGGCCGTCGCCTATCTGGCGCGCACCACCAGTTTGTTCGCCAGCAAGGCCAGCACCGCCGCGGAACGGGGCGAGGCGCTGGCCAGCCATTACCAGCCCGCGCCGCCCGTCGGCGTCACCGGCGCCCCCGCGATCGATCCGGCGACGCTGGTGACGCGCGAGGCCGCGCTCGCCGCGCAGCTTTCGGCGCTGGAAGCCCGTGCCGCCGCCGTCTCCACCGATGCCGCCGCCGCCGGTGCGCAGGCGACGCGTGCCGAGGCGCTGATGGTCGCCTTCGCCGCGCGCCGCGCGATCGATCGCGGTGCCCCGCTCGGCTATCTGGAGGAACAGCTCCGCACCCGCTTCGGCCAAGCGCAGCCGCGCGCCGTGTCGGTGGTGATCCAGGCCGCGCGCACGCCGGTGACGATCGAGGATCTGCGCCAGGGGCTGGACTCGCTGGCCCCGTCGCTCGCCGCGCCGGCCAGCGACGGCTGGTGGCAGGATATCCGCCGCGAACTGGGCAGCCTGGTCGTGCTGCGGCCCGAAAATGCCCCCTCGACCCGCCCGGCCGACCGGATCGCGCGCGCGCGCGGACTGCTCGCCGATGGCCGGGTCGAGGCGGCGCGCGCCGAGATCGCCCGCCTGCCGGGGGCGGATGCCGCCAGCGGTTGGATGGCGGCGGCGCATCGCTACCTACTCGTCCACCAGGCGCTCGACGTGCTGGAAACGGCGGCGATCCTGGGCCAGGCCCAGGGCGCGCAGCCCCAGCCCAGGGCGATGGTCGCGCCGCAGGACGACGATGCCCAGCCGGCGGACGGACCGGTGACCAGCACCGTCACGTCATAAGGCGCGTTCGAACCCCCTCCCCGTCATCGACGCGGTGAAGGGGGGAGCCGTTGCGAAACTCCGGTAGACCAGGGTGTCCAGACGCACGCTAGCGACCTTCGCGAAGGTCTAGAGCAGGATGACATCGAGCTGACCCAGCCGTCATTGCCAGCGCAGCGAAGCAATCCACAGCCGCGCGCGTGACGCCCTGGATTGCTTCGCTGCGCTGGCAATGACGTTTACAGGTCAAGGTCATATCATCGGGCTCTCGCCCCGGCCGGGGTGGCGCGGGAGGCGAGCCAGCCGATCGCGCGACGCCCCGGGCTCGCCGCCCCCTCAATCCTCCGAGGATTCCGGCTCCGCCTCCGCCTCGCTCTCCGCCGCGCGGCCCTTGAACCCCTGCGCGATCACGAACCACTCCACCGAACCCTTGCGGCTGGCGGGCGGCTTGGCATGTTTCACGGTGGCGAAATTGCGCTTCATCTCCGCGACCAGCGCCGAATCGGCCCCGCCCGCGAACACCTTGGCGACGAACGCGCCGCCCGGCCGCAGCACGTCGCAGGCGAAGAGATGCGCCGTCTCGACCAGCGCCATGGTGCGCAGCGCGTCGGTCTGCGCATGGCCGACCGTGTTCGCCGCCATGTCCGACAGCACCAGGTCGGGCGCGCCGCCCAGCGCGTCGATCAACGCGCCCGGCGCCTCGTCGGCCATGAAGTCCATCTGGAAGATCGTCACCTCGTCGATCGGATCGACCGGCAACAGGTCGATGCCGACCACCCGTGCCCCCGGCGCCCGGCGGCGCACCACCTGCGTCCAGCCGCCCGGCGCGATGCCCAGGTCGACGACGCGCTTCACGCCCTTCAACAGGCCGAACCGCTCGTCCAGCTCCAGCAGCTTGTAGGCGGCGCGGCTGCGATAGCCCTCCGCCTTGGCGCGGCGCACATAGGGGTCGTTCAACTGGCGCTCCAGCCAGCGCGTCGACGCCGCCGTGCGCCCGCGCGCGGTGCGCACCCGCTGGCGCCCGCTCATTCCTCCGCGGCTCATGGTGTCGTCTCCCCCATCAATCGGCGGAGGATGCCCTCGCGGATCCCCCGGTCGGCGATGCCTAGCCGCTCGGCGGGCCAAAGGTCGAGGATCGTTTCGAGGATCGCGCAGCCCGCCACGACCAGATCGGCGCGCTCGTTGCCGATACAGGGGATCTGGGCGCGCTCCGCCAGCGACTTGGCGGCGATCGACCGGCTGATCTCCCGCATCGCCGCCGCCGGTGCGATCAGCCCGTCGACGGTGTTGCGGTCATAATGGCTGAGGCCCAGATGGACGCTGCCCAGCGTCGTCACCGTGCCGCTGGTGCCGAGCAGGCGCGGCCGCTCGACCCGGGGCAGGCGCGCGGCGAATCGCGCCATCCCCTCGGTCGCCAGCGTCCGCATCCGCGCATAGGCGGCGGCGCGGCCCTCGGCATCGTCGCTGCCCCCGGCGCTCTCGGTCAGCGACACCACGCCCCAGGGCATGGAATGCCAGTCCAGCACGCGAGGCACGACCCCGCGCGTATCGACCAGCACCAGTTCGGTCGATCCGCCGCCGATGTCGAACACCAGCGCCGGGTCGGAGCCCGGCTCGATCAGCGCGTGGCAGCCGAGCACCGCCAGCCGCGCCTCCTCCTCGGCGGTGATGATGTCCAGCCGGATGCCGGTTTCGGCATGGGCGCGCTCGATGAAGTCGGTGCCGTTGATGGCGCGCCGGCACGCCTCGGTCGCGACCGAGCGGGCGAGGACGACATTGCGGCGCTTCAGCTTGTCGGCGCAGACGCGGAGCGCGGCGATGGTGCGATCGATCGCCGCGTCGCTCAGCCGGCCGCTGGCGGCCAGCCCCTCGCCCAGCCGGACGATTCGCGAAAAGGCGTCGACCACCGCGAATCCGCCGCCCTGGGGCCGGGCGATCAACAGGCGACAATTATTGGTGCCGAGATCGAGCGCGGCATAGGCCTGCGCATCCGCCCAGCGGCCGCGGGGCGGCCGGGTCGGCGCCGGACGGGCAGGATGCGCCTGCCGGTACGGCTGTCGGGCGAAATTCCCCATGAGCCGTGATACTTTCGTGTTCGTGTTCTGCCGTCACGGCCATTGCCGACCGCTCGGTGCTTGCCCTGCAACCTAGCGATGCGCGGGGCCGCTCACAAGCACTGTTGACAGGCTTGGCGCCACCGCCTAGATGGCCGCCTCCGGTTGCCCCGTCGTCTAAAGGTAAGACTACGGACTCTGACTCCGTCAATTGAGGTTCGAATCCTCACGGGGCATCCAGGACTATCCCACAGCACGCATATTCGATCGTCCCGGGCGCTCAGCCGCCAGTGGCGCGATCGCGCGCGGCCGCGATGGCGGGGCGGCCTTCGTCGCCAGCCCCCCTCGCACGCCGCCCCGTTCAGGCCCGCGCCGCCCGCGCCAGGAACGCCTCGTGCGGCTCGGCTAGGGCCACCGTGTCGGCGATCGACGCCTTCATCCGCGTGATCGCCGCCTGCACATCGTCGACGGAGAAATGGTCGGCCATGGGATCATGCGCCGCCGCCTCGACGCCCAAGCCGGCATAAAGGGACAGCCAGCTCGAATCCCCGAACGTTTCGCCATCATATTGGACCAGGTGACCGCGCGCGCGGAACAGGCGCAGCTTGTGCGCCAGCATCGGCGGCAGCGCGGTGTCGCGACGCTCGTCCCAAAAGGCTTCGCCGTGCCGGGCATTGGCGGCATAATGCAGCACCAGGAAGTCACGCAGCCGCTCATGTTCCAGCGCGGTGACGCGGTTATACTCGTCCGCCAGCGCAGGCGCGCACCCCCGATCGGGGAGGAGCGCCAACAGCCGCTCAATCCCGCTCTGGATCAGCGCGAGGCTGGTCGATTCCAGCGGCTCCAGAAAGCCCGCCGCCTGGCCCAGCGCCACGCAATTGCCCGTCCAGGCGCGGGTCCGGCGACCGGCGCGCATGCGCAGCAGTTGCGGCTCGGCCATCGCCTCGCCCTCCAGCCAGCCGGTCAGCGCCGCCGCCGCCGCATCGTCTGACAGATGCCGGCTGCTATAGACATGGCCGTTGCCGATCCGGTTCTGGAGCGGGATCCGCCATTGCCACCCCGCGGGCCGGGCGGTGCTGCGCGTATAGGGATGGAGCGGCCCGGTGCGGACACAGGGGACCGTCACCACCCGGTCGCAGGGCAGCAGGTTGCTCCAATCCTCGAACGGTGTCTCCAATGCGCGGCCGAGCAGTTGTGAGCGCGGGCCGGTGCAGTCGAGGAACAGGTCGCCGGTGATCGTACGGCCGCCCGCCGTGTCGACCGCGCGGATCAGGCCGTGTTCGACATGGACATGGCTGATCCCGGCATCGACATGGACGACGCCCTGCGCGATCGCCCGCCGCATCAGGAAGCGGGCGAACAGGCCGGCATCCAGATGCAGCCCCCAGTCGAAAGCCAGCAGGTCCTGTTCCGGCCGGTCGCTCGGCAGCATGAACCGGTCATAGCGGGCCATCGCGCTTGCCAGGCAAAGCTCGGCGATCGGCAGCTCGTGGCCGGCCGCGCGCAGCTTGCGCCAATAATGGTGGAAGGCGACGCCGCGCGACCGCATCCCGTAATGGCCGAAGGGGTGGAAGAAGCGTCGGCCGGGACCGCGCCAGTCGACGAATTCGGTGCCCAGCCGGGCGGTGCCCTGGCAGGCGGCGATCACCTCCTGCTCGGCGACGCCGATCCCGCGCAGATAGGCGCGGATCGTGGGCGTCGTCGCCTCGGCGATGCCGGCCGCTTGGTCCTCGGGCGATTCGACGATGGTGATCGACACGCTTTCCAGCTGGCGCGCCAGTTGCGCCGCCGCCATCCAGCCGGCGAGGCCGCCGCCGACGATCACGATCGAGCGAAGCGGCCCGCGCGGATCGTCCCCGCGCGCCATTTCGTCATCCACCCTCGCACCCATGTCGTGCAGCATCCGGCCGCCTGCCCCTTTCACCGGGTCATCCGCCATGGCCCGTCCCGCAGGCGATACTGGCCCTTAACGTGCGTTGGAAGCCCCTGCCCGCCCCCTGTCCCCCGGTCCCTTCCGTGCCGCGAGGCGGCCGGGCACGGTCAGTCGTGGAGCGAGGGGAAGCTCAGATCGTGCAGGTTGATGGTCAGCTGCGTGGTCAGCGCATGATCCATCTGCCCCGGTCGGCCGCCGCGTCCCGGACGATACTGGTTGAGATAGCCGATATCGAGCGACGCCTCGGTCCCGATCGGCAGCGTCGCGCCGACGATGTTGCGCATCCGCTCATAGCCGCTGCGCTGGCCCCAGCGGGTGGAATTGGGCAAATAGAAGCTCTCATGGCTGGCGAACAGCGCCAGGCCGGGCGATCCCAGCTTGTAATTGTAGCGGATCAGCGGGCGGATGCGGATGCCGACCCCGCCGGCCTCCGTGCTGAACCGCTCGTCGATGCGGAACCGGGTCGCGAAGGGGCCGAAGCTGCCGACCAGCTGCTGGCGCAACCGGTCCTCATTGGTGCCGCTGCTGCCGTTATGCGCCCCGACCTTGCGATAGCCGACGCCCAGTTCCAGCCCGCGCACCAGCTTGCGCGACAGCAGCACGCCGAATTCGGACTGGTAGAGCCCGTCCTGCCGTTCGCTGACCCGCGCGATCTGCTCCAGTGTCACGCGGGTGCGCTTGGCCACCGGCACCGCCGTGTTGATCTGGAACCAGATCTGCCCGTCCTGCGTCTGCGCCGCCGCCGGTTGGGAGAGCAGGGCCAGCACGCCGATGGAGGCGGCCGACAGGATGCGGGACAGGAACGGGGTCACGAGCGGCGCTTTCAATTCGGGGTCGCGCCGCCCTGTCAGCGAATGGCCGCCGCATCAATCGCCAACTGTCACGGCCGGATTGTCGCCACATTTCGGCCAAACTATGGCCGGTATATATCATCCAATGACATCAATGTGTTGCGGATTTGCGTCAGCATTGGTCCAAAATGGCGATGATGCCACCCGGACACGACAATATGATTGCCATACCGTGCCGTACTCGAGTGAAAAGGAAAGGATATTTCACGCCTATCACTCGAAGGAACCGCATTGTCTCGTAAGCTGCTCCTCAGCGCGACCGCTCTGGCGGCGGGCATCCTGTCCGCTCCCGCCTTTGCACAAGACGCCGGCACCACCCCGCAGGTGCAGGACCAGGCCACCGACTCCGCTGCGCAGGACCAGGCCGAGCAGGCCGGCAATAGCGAGGCGATCGTCGTCACCGGTTCGCGCATCCGCCGCCCCGATCTGGAGTCCGCCTCGCCGGTCGCGGTGATCGACGCGCAGCAGATCCAGTCGCAGGGCATCGTCAACACGCAGGACCTGCTCCAGAAGCTGCCGCAGATCGGCATTCCCGGCCTCAGCCGCACCAACAGCAACTTCCTGACCACGGGCAACGGCGTCGCGACGCTCAACCTGCGCAACCTGGGGGATTCGCGCACGCTGGTGCTGGTCAACGGCCGCCGCTTCGTGCCCGGCGTCGCCGGCACCTCGATCGTCGACGTCAACAACATCCCGGCCGATTTCGTCGAGCGGATCGACGTCGTCACCGGCGGCGCATCGTCGATCTACGGGTCGGACGCGATCGCGGGCGTCGTCAACTATGTGCTGCGGACCGACCTGCAGGGCGTGGTCGCCCGTGCGCAGTACGGCATCACCGACAAGGGCGACAATCCCAACTACACCGCCAGCATCACCGCCGGCACCAAGTTCGGCGCGGACGATCGCGGCTCGGTGATCGTCAACGGCACCTATTCGAAGGATCTGGGCCTGTTGTCGCGCAAGCGCGCGATCTCGGCCGAGGATTGCTCGGCGGCCGGTTGCGGTCCCCAGTCCTACAGCTCCTACCCGGCGCAGGGCCGGTTCCAGTTCTACAATGGCAATGCCGCATCGACCAATGCGGGCGGCTATGCGAGCAACCTGTTCACCTTCAACCCCGACAATTCGGTCGTGAGCGGCTTCCCCACCGGCTACGGCTTCAACCGCAATGCGGTGCGCCGCATCTCGACCCCGGTCGAGCGGTATCTGGCGGCAGGCTCGGCGCAATATGAGTTCAGCCCGGCGGCGACGCTGTTCCTGGAGGGCACCTACGCCAAGACCAAGTCCAGCTCGCAGATCGAGGCGCTGGCGCTCGACTCGTATAACGACATCGGCGGCTTCGCCGCGGCCGGCTATTCGATCGACAATCCGTTCATCCCGGCGGCGATCCGCCAGCAGATCATCGCGCGCAACAGCGACGGGATCGCGTCGAACGACGTGACCTCGATCGAATTCCGCCGCCGCCAGAACGAGGTGTTCAGCCGCAGCAACCGCAACGACCGCGACACCTTCCGCGTGGCCGGCGGCCTGCGCGGCGACATCGCGCCCAAGTGGAGCTACGAAGCCTCGGCGGTCTATGGCCAGCTCAAGGAAGTGACGAGCAGCCAGGACATCAACATCCAGCGCTATGCCCAGGCGCTCGACGCGGTGACCGATGCGTCCGGTTCGATCGTCTGCCGCGACGCGACGGCGCGCGCGGCGGGTTGCGTGCCGATCAACCTGTTCGGCTACGACACCGCCAGCCCGGCCGCCTCGGCCTATGTCCGGTCGGAACTGCCGCGCCAGGTCAACATCAAGAACACGCAGTTCGTCGCCAATGCCAGCGTCAACGGCTCGCTGTTCGCGCTGCCCTATGGCGACCTGCAGGTCGCGTTCGGTGGCGAATATCGCCGCGAGAAGAGCAGCGAGGACTGGGACGCGCTGACCAATGCCGGCCTCAACTCCGGCAACCAGACGCCCGACACGGTCGGGTCGTTCAACGTCAAGGAGCTGTTCGGCGAAGTCGACGTGCCGCTGCTCAAGGGCCTGCCGTTCGTCGAATCGCTCAGCATCCAGGGCGCGGCGCGCTACTCGGATTACTCGACCATCGGCCATGTGTTCAGCTGGAATGCGGGTGGTGAATACTCGCCGTTCCGCGGCCTGCGCTTCCGCGGCAACTACGCCATCGCGAACCGCGCGCCGAACATCAGCGAGCTGTTCTCCTCGGCGTCGGAGACCTTCCCGAGCGTTACCGATCCCTGCGACGGCACCACCGCGGCCTCGTCCGGCACCTATGCCGCGGCCTGCCGCGCGATCCCGGCGGTAGCGGCGGCGGTCGCCAATGGCGGCACCTTCCAGTACACGCTGGCCGACACATCCAGGGCATCAACGGCTTCGACGGCGGCAACCGCAACCTGTCCGAGGAAAAGGGCAAGACCCTGACCTTCGGCGCGGTGATCGCTCCCGACCAGGTGCGTGGCCTCAGCCTGACGGTCGATTACTTCAACATCAAGCTGGACAATGCGATCGGCATCGTGCCGCGCGCCACGTCGATCCAGCAGTGCCTGCTGACCGGCCTGCCGCAGTTCTGCAACAACGTCATTCGTAACCCGAACACCGGCTTCATCCGCACGGTGAACGCGCAGAACATCAACATCGCCGATACCAAGACCAGCGGCATCGACGTCAACCTGCGCTATGGCCGCGCGCTCGGCCTGATGGACGACGACCGCCTGGACTTCAGCGTCCTGTACACGCACACCATCTCGTACAAGTCGCAGTCCGATCCGTCGGCGCCGGTCACCAGCGGCGTGGGCAATCTGGAGTTTGGCGGCGTGTTCCGCGACAAGGTGAACGCCACCGCCACCTATGCGGCGGGGCCGTTCAGCCTGAACTGGACCGTCACCTATCTCAGCCCGATGGTCGACACGGTGCGCGAGGAGTTCGCCGAGTTCGCCGCCGACCTCGACCCGGAGATCGCCTCGCACAACGAGATCGGCTCGCGCGTCTATCACGACGTGCAGCTGCGGGCCCGCGCCGGCGAGCACATGGACTGGTTCATCGGCGTCAACAACCTGTTCGACCGCAAGCCGCCGAAGCTGGAGGATACCGTGTTCTACGGCAACATCACCGGCACGACGACCGCCGCCGACATCTACGACCCGATCGGCCGCCGCTTCTATTTCGGTGCGCAGGTCCGCTTCTAAGCGCCTGTCTCCGATCGCCTTGCAGGGGGGTGGACGGGCAACCGTCCGCCCCCTTTCTCTATGCGGCGACGCCCCGCCGCGATCGATTGCGGCGGATGCGCGCCGGCCCTACCCCTGGCGGCCAAGCGCCTGTATCAGGAGCCCAGGTCCGGGCGATGATCCGGATGGATGAGCCGGGAAGCGGAAGACGGGTGGAGCAACGGTTCAGCGATATCACCGCCAGCATGGCGGTCTGCCTGCGGCTGGTGGCGCGTGGCATGTCGAGCAAGGAGATCGCGCAGGAGACCGGGCTGAGCTGGCAGACGGTCGACACCTATCTGAAACAGGCAATGGCGCGGCTGGGCGTGTCGAACCGGCGCGAGGCCGCCCGGCTGTTCGTCGCGTGGGAAAATGGCGGAAATCCGCCATCCCAGAAATCGGAACCCCCATTGCCGGCGCTTGGCAGCCCCCCGGAAGCCCCGGCACAGACGGGGTCGACCGATGGCGGATCGGCGGCCAGCCCGCGCTTCCTGCCCCCGGTCGGTGGGAGCCTGAACGACCTCAGCTGGGACCAGAAGACGATCAAGGCCATGCAGGTGGCCGGCCTCGGCGTCGCCGTGGTGATCGCACTAGCCCTGGCGATGGCGGGACTGCTCCAGACCTTCCGCTGACACTTGCACGCGGCGGCCGCCTGGGCCGCCTTGGGGGAATCATCATGCCGACCTTCCAGCCCAATGCCGGCGCCGTCGTCGCCGCCGACACCCAGAAGACCATCGCCGCCCTGGATGGCGCACTGCTCGATTCGATGCGCATGTGCATGTCGTTCATCGAGGCGACGCAAGGGTCGGGCCTGCCCGCCGCACGCAGCCAGAAGGTGCTGCACTCGCTGTCGACCGGCATCGCCTCGGTGGTCGAGGGACGCAGCCAGGTCGTCTCCGCGATCCGTCACCTGAACGCGATCAAGCAGGGCAGCAACATCGCGCCGATGAACTTCGGCTGCCCCGAGGGCTGGGAGCAGATGGCGCTCGACGCCGGCCAGCCGGCGCCCCGCGCCGATCGCCCGATGGCCGCCTGATCCACGGCCGCCTGATCGACGGAGCGCCGACGGATGCTCGTCGCCCTGCTGTTCTGGCTGCTGGCCCTGGCCAGCACCGGCATCGCCCTGTTCTATGGCGGGCGCGACGGGCGACGGGCCGCCTTCCTGATCCTGGGGGCGAGCGTGCTGACGATCGTCGCCAGCCGGATCGACCATGGCTGGCAACAGGTGGAAATCGCCCGGCTGGGTGTCGACCTGCTGCTGCTCGCCGGCCTGTACGCGCTGATGCTCGACAGTCGGCGCTGGTGGCCGATTTGGATGACCGGCTTCCACCTGGCGGCGGTGGCCAGTCATCTGGCGGTGGCGATCGCCCCGGCATTCCTGCCGCGCATGTACCGCGCGATCGAGAGTTTCTGGGCGATCCCCGTGCTGCTCAGCCTGATGCTGGGGGTGGCGTTCGACGTCCGCCGCCACATTCGCGACTGATCCCGGCCGCCCCCCTTATACCCCTTCCCGGCCCCGTCGCCGGGCGTTCGAGAAGATGTAACGCGATGTCCTCAGCCATCATCGACAGTCCTGGGCCGCGTCACGACCCGATGGCCGGAGACGCCGCGGCACCGGCAGCCGACATCGACGCGGCCATGCCGGCGGCGGAGACGGAACCGGCGGTCGCCGACGCCGCGCCGCCTGGCCCACCGCCGAGCCTGGTCCGGGCGCGCCGCGCCTTCGCCGCCCGCCGCCGCCGGCAACAGGTGTTCGGCGACCGCGCCGACCTGTTCGGCGAACCGGCCTGGGACATGCTGCTCGACCTGTACATCGCCCTGCACGAGGACAAGCCCGTCACGGTCAGCAATGCCTGCCTGTCGTCCGGCGCGGCGACCACGACCGGCCTGCGCTGGGTCGCGACGCTGGCGGAACGCGGGCTGGTCGAGCGGATTCCCGATCCCAAGGACGGCCGCCGCTATTTCGTGCGCCTGACCGCGGAAGCCTCGGCGCTGGTCGAACGCGCGCTGGAATAGGTCAGGCCGCCAGATCCTCCGCCTGCGGCACGGCGATGCCGGCCAGGGCGCGCCCCACCGCCTCGGCGACCTTGATCCCGTCGACCGCCGCCGACAGGATGCCGCCCGCATAGCCGGCCCCTTCGCCCGCCGGATAGAGGCCGGTGGTGTTGATGCTCTGGAAATCCGCGCCCCGCGTGACGCGGATCGGCGAGGAGGTGCGCGTCTCGATCCCGGTCAGCACCGCGTCGGGATGGTCGTAGCCGGGAATCTGCCGGCCGAACGCGACCAGCGCCTCGCGCATCGCGGCGATGACGAAATCGGGCAGGCATTCGGACAGGTCGGTCATCTTCACCCCCGGCCGATAGGAGGGGATGACGCTACCCAGCTTGGTCGACGGCCGTCCCGCCAGGAAATCGCCCAGCCGCTGCGCCGGCGCGACATAGCCGCCGCCGCCCGCCGCGAACGCCTTCTCCTCCCAATGGCGTTGCAGCGCGATGCCGGCCAGCGGCCCGCCGGGATAGTCGCGCGCCGGATCGATGCCGACGACGATGCCGGAATTGGCGTTGCGCTCGTTGCGCGAATATTGGCTCATGCCGTTGGTCGCGACGCGCCCCGGCTCGGAGGTCGCCGCCACCACCGTGCCGCCCGGACACATGCAGAAGCTGTAGACGGTGCGCTCGTTCTTGCAGTGGTGCGACAGCGTATAGGCCGCCGCGCCCAGATCGGGATGGCCGGCGCAGGGGCCGAAGCGCGCCTCGTCGATCCAGCTTTGCGGATGCTCGATCCGGACCCCCATCGAAAAGGGCTTGGCCTCCAGCGCGACGCCGCGATCGTGCAGCATATGCGCGGTGTCGCGCGCGCTATGGCCCAGCGCCAGCACCACCGGCCCCTCCACCGCCAGCCGCTCGCCGGTCTGGAACACCAATGCCCGCAGGGTCCGCGTGCCGTCCGTCGCCGTCTCGATCTCCAGGTCATCGACCCGGTGCTCGAAGCGATATTCGCCGCCCAGCGCCTCGACCGTCGCGCGCATCGACTCGACCATCGTCACCAGGCGGAAGGTGCCGATATGCGGATGCGCCTCGGTCAGGATCTCCTCGGGCGCGCCGGCCTTGACGAATTCGGTCAGCACCTTGCGGCCCAGATGGCGCGGGTCCTTGATCTGGCTCCACAATTTGCCGTCGGAAAAGGTGCCGGCGCCGCCCTCGCCGAACTGGACGTTCGATTCGGGGTTCAACTCGCTGCGCCGCCACAGGCCCCAGGTGTCCTTGGTCCGCTCGCGCACCACCTTGCCGCGCTCGACGATGATCGGGCGGAACCCCATCTGCGCCAGGATCAGCCCCGCGAACAGCCCGCACGGCCCCGCCCCGACCACGATCGGGCGCGGCCCGCGATAGTCCGCGGGAGCCCGCGCGACGAAGCGATAGCCGGTGTCGGGCGTCGGGTTGACGTGCCGGTCGCGGCGGAAGCGGGCCAGCACCGCCGCCTCGTTCTTCACCGTTACGTCGATCGAATAGACCAGCTGGATGTCCATCTTGTCGCGCGCGTCATGCGCCCGGCGCGCGACCGTGTAGCGCACCAGGTCGCGCGGCGTGATCCGCAGCCGGTTGCGGATCGCCGCGGGCAGCGCCTCCTCGGCATGGTTGAGCGGCAGCTTGAGTTCGGTGATGCGCAACATGCCCGCTTCCTTAGCGTGCTGCGGGGCCAGCGGAAACCGGGAGCACGCGTCCCCGTGGTTGAACTCTCCGGCCCGTTGGTCTTTACCCCCCGCGATACGGCAGGAGACGCGACATGGCACGGACGGCATTCATCACCGGCGCGACGGCGGGGATCGGCGCGGCGGCGGCGCGGGCGTTCGTAGCCGATGGCTGGCGCGTGATCGCGACCGGGCGACGCGCCGAACGGCTGGCGGCGTTGGCCGGGGAATTGGGGGCGGACAAGGTCCACACGCTCTGCTTCGACATCGCCGACCAGGCGGCGATGGACGCGGCGCTCGGCCAATTGTCACCGGAGGACCGCGCGATCGACCTGCTGATCAACAATGCCGGACTGGCGCTCGGCACGCAGCCCGCGCAGAAGGCGGACCTCGCCGCCTGGCATACGATGATCGCCACCAACGTCACCGCGCTGGTCACGCTGACCCACAAGCTGCTGCCCGGCCTGGTCGAGCGGCAGGGCGCGGTCATCAACCTGTCCTCGGTGGCGGCGACCTATCCCTATCCGGGCGGCAACGTCTATGGCGGCACCAAGGCGTTCGTGGAGCAATTCTCGCTGGGCCTGCGCTCCGACCTGCACGGCACCGGCGTGCGCGTGACCTCGATCGAGCCGGGGATGGTCGAAACCGAGTTCACCACGGTCCGCACCGGCGGCGACCAGGCCGCCTCCGACGCGCTCTATCGCGGCGCCACGCCGATGACGGCGGAGGACATCGCCGCGACGATGCTGTGGGTGGCGACGCTGCCGCCGCATCTCAACATCAACCGACTGGAGCTGATGCCGGTCAGCCAGAGCTTCGCCGGCTTCCAGGTCGCGCGCAAGGACTGACGGACGGCTGGGAGGGGCAGCGATGGCGAAACGCTATTACCTGACCGCGACGCTGCCCGATGGCTATGTGAAGACGATCGGCCCCACCGCCACCGCCTTCACCCATTATTGGCGGATCGTGGCGACGCTGGCGAACGGCAAGACCGAGGTGTTCTGGGGCCATACCAAGTCGCTGGCGGAGGCGAAGAGCAAGCGCACCGCCCTCGCCGACGCCGCCCGCCAGCGCGGCTGGACGGACCATGTGTTCGAGATCGTCGAGGTGGAGCGCCGGCCGGGGTGAGGGGGATTAAATATGGTTGTCCGGATCCCAATCTCGGATGACATCGGATATGGGGAGCCCAAGACTCTTATCATCGAGCCACTCCACCGTTCTTCCATCGACATTGCGAGCGGCCAGCAAATCTACGTGCGCCATCTTCATTCCGAGCAGCAAGGCTTGAACTTCGTCCACGCCACCGGCCCTCTTGCTCTTCACACCCTCCGGCCAGTCGATTTCAACTTTGCAGAAAAAACAGTCATTGTCTTGCAGCGGCTTGTAAAAGCGGCATTCCACTTCGCGGCCATCCACAACAAAAGCTCGCTTGGCAAAGATGCTATCGGTCATACGCTTCCCTAAATATGAAGGCACATTCACGAAGCGGAGTCATCAACAGGCGGGGAGGGATGGGCTTGATCGCTGGTAGAATCGCGAAACCGTACTTCGACTGGATCCTCACCGCTCAATATCGGCATAGGCCTGTTTGATCGCACGGTCGAAGCGCGCATTCGAACGCCGCACCTGGCGGCGCAGCACCAGCCCCAGCAGGCCGAAGCCCAGGATCATCAGCGCCCAGCCGGCCGGTTCGGGCACGGCGGCGATCGCGGCGGCGATGCCGGTCTTGCGCGGCGGGCGAGTCGCATTGGCGGCGGCCAGATCGTCATGCATCAGCGCATAGGCGAAGGCGTCGCGCTCGGTGACGCCGTCCACCGCGACATGGCCGTCGACGACGATGCGGATCGCGTCCCCGCCATCCCGCGACTCGACCGGCGGGGCATCGGCGGTGAAGACATGCGAATGGCCGGATCGCGGCGGCGTAGTGGACAGCGTCGCCGCCGGGCAGGCCATGGCGACGCACAGCCCCAGCATCGCCAGCCATGCCATGATCACCGTCTTCACCGCGCGCACGTCCAAATAGTCCCCAGTCGCCCGCGCGCGCTCCCCAGCGCCGCGTCGATCCGCAGCGATGATCTTAACAAGGCGTAAAGTCCATCGCTAATTCGGTCTTGCTCCGGGACGGATTCGTGCCTCTTCCGTAAAGCCCCGCCCTTCCAGCGACATGGCCGAACGGAGCGCGTGCCGCATTCGTCTGTCCCCGCGGTTGGCACCGGCCAGTCCCTCGGCTAGAGGCGGCAGCGGGGCCGGTATCCGGTTCCATCGATCGCGTCGGTGCCCCGCCAAGGGGCTTGAATGGGAATGCGGTGCGAGGCGGCGACGCCTCCAAGCCGCGGCTGTCCCTGCAACTGTAAGCGGCGAGCGAGCGGCACAGGTCCCTGGCCCCATTCGGGCGAGGGCGGCCACTGGCGACGGACGGCGACGTCCCCGCCGGGAAGGCGTGCCGCAAGCGACGACCCGCGAGCCAGGAGACCTGCCGGCGCAATGGTCGCTCTTACCATGGTCCAGGGGATGGCCGCGGTACGGTGTTTCCGTCTGAGCGACGAATCCTTGCGGCCGGGGCCGCATCGGTGCGTGGCACGGGCGACTCCAGCGAGCGCCCGCCCGGTCCCACGCGCCGGCCGCACAAGGCCCCGTCCGTGTCGTTGCCAGGGCGCCCGCGCGGAGACACCATGACCGACCTTTCGCGTATTCCCGTCACCATCGTCACCGGCTTCCTCGGCGCGGGCAAGACCACGCTGGTCAGCGAGCTGATCCGCCGCTCCGCCGGGCGACGGCTGGCGGTGGTGGTCAACGAGTTCGGCACGCTCGGCATCGACGGCGAGATCCTGAAGGGCTGCGCCATCCCCGATTGCCCGGCGGAGAATATCGTCGAGCTGGCCAATGGCTGCATCTGCTGCACCGTCGCCGACGACTTCATCCCGACCGTCGAGCAGCTGCTCGCGCTCGATCCCCGCCCCGACCATATCGTCATCGAGACGTCGGGCCTGGCGCTGCCCAAGCCGCTGCTCAAGGCGTTCGACTGGCCCGCGATCCGCTCGCGCATCACCGTCGACGGCGTCGTCGCGCTGGCCGATGCGGAGGCGGTGGCGGCGGGCCGCTTCGCCCCCGACCTGGCCCGGCTGGAGGCGCAGCGCGCCGCCGATCCCGAGCTGGACCATGACACGCCGCTCGCCGAGCTGTTCGAGGACCAGCTCGCCTGTGCCGACCTGGTGCTGCTGACCAAGGGCGACCTGGCCGGGCCGGAGGGGATCGCCGCCGCGCGCGCGACCATCGCCGCCACCGCGCCGCGCCCGGTGCCGGTGGTCGAGCTGGTCGACGGGCGGATCGACCCGGCGGTGGTGCTGGGGCTGGAGGCGGCGGCCGAGGACGATATCGCCGCCCGCCCCTCGCATCACGACGGCGCCGACGATCACGAGCATGACGATTTCGATTCGCTGGTCCATCAGGCCGGTGAGATCGACGATCCCGCCGATCTGGTCGCCCGGATCGAGGCGATGGCGCGCGACCAGGACATCCTGCGGGTGAAGGGGCATGCCGCCGTGCGCGGCAAGCCCATGCGGCTGCTGGTCCAGGCGGTCGGCGCGCGCGTGCGCACCCAATATGACCGCCCCTGGCGGCCCGGCGAGCCGCGCGTCACCCGGCTGGTGGTGATCGCCGAGCATGACCGGATCGATCCCGCCGCGATCGGAGCCGCGCTGGCCGGCTGAGCCCCGATGCACCTCGTCTTCCGCGAGAGCCACGGCCTGGAGGAGACCGCCACCCCGCGCGACCTGGCGCAGGACCCGGCGGCGCTGGTCGTGCTGTCCTTTTCCGACAGCGACCTGGGCGCGTTCGCCGCCGGCTGGCATGGCGCCGCCGGCGACGGCACGCCGCTGCCCGCGCTGCGCCTCGCCAATCTGGGCGATCTGGCGCATCCGCTGTCGGTCGACACCTATGTCGAGCGGACGCTGTCGGGCGCGAAGGCGATCCTGGTGCGGATGATCGGCGGCCCCGCCTGGTGGAGCTATGGCCTGCAACAGGTCGAGGCGCTGGCCCGCAACCGGGGCATCGCGCTGGCGATCGTCAGCGGCGACGGCCGGGCCGACCCGGCGCTGACCGAGCGATCCACCCTGCCCCCGGCGATTCTCGCGCGGCTGGCGGCGCTGTGCGACCAGGGCGGCGCGGCGGCGGCGCGGGCGGCCCTGGCGCTGCTGGCGGAAGCGGCGGGGCTGGCCGCGCCGGTCGCGGGGATGCCGGCGCCGCTCGCCCCGGTCGGCGGGTGGAGCGCGAGCCACGGCCTGGCCTGCCCCGCCGCCAGCCTCTGGGCCCATCGATGGACCAGCCCCCGGCCGCTGGTCCTCCTCACCTTCTACCGCTCCTATCTGCTGGCCGAGGATCTCGCGCCCATCGCCGCGCTGGAACGGGCGCTGACGGCGCGCGGCTTCGCGGTCGCGGCGCTGTTCGTGCCGTCGCTCAAGGCCGCGGAGGCGCGCGGCTGGCTGCGGCGCTGGGTGGCGGCGCTGGCTCCGGCGGCGATCGTCAACGCCACCGCCTTCGCCGCGCGCGACGACGATATGGGCAGCCCGCTCGACGGCGAAGCGCCCGTCTTCCAGATCGCGCTCGCCACCTCGGACCGCGCCGCCTGGGCGACCGCGTCGCGCGGATTGTCGCCGGCCGATCTGGCGATGCATGTCGTGCTGCCCGAGATCGACGGGCGGATCTTCGCCGGCGTCGCCAGCTTCAAACAGGCCGGCGCGCGCGACCCCGCGCTCCACTTCGCCCCCCGCGCGCACCAGCCCGAGCCCGAGCGGATCGCCGCCATCGCCGACCGCGTCGCCGGCTGGCACCGCCTCGCCGCCACCCCGGCGGAAGGGCGGCGGGTGGCGATCGTGCTTTCCACCTATCCGGGCAAAAGCTGGCAGATGGCGCACGCCGTCGGCCTCGACGCGATCGCCTCGGCCGAGGCGATGCTCGCCGACTGGACGGACGCGGGCTATGCCACTGGGCCTGGCGCACCGCTCGACCGGGCGCTGGCCGACGAGGTCATCGCCTGGCCGCTCGCGGACTATCACGCCGCGCTGGCGACCCTGCCCCAAACGCTTCGGGACGACCTGGCCGCGCGCTGGGGGGCGCCGGACGCCGATCCGGCGGTACGCGACGGCGCCTTCCATTTCGCCGCGACCCGGCGGGGCCACATATCGGTCGCGCTGCAACCCGAGCGCGGCACCGCCGACGACCGCGCCGCCGAGTATCACGACCTGTCGCTGGCCCCCCGCCACGCCTATGTCGCCTTCTATCTGTGGCTGCGCGCCCAGGGCCTCCACGCGCTGGTCCATGTCGGCGCGCACGGCACGCTGGAATGGCTGCCGGGCAAGGCGGTGGCGCTGTCGGGCGCCTGCTGGCCGGAGGCGCTGACCGGCCCCCTGCCGATCTTCTATCCCTTCATCGTCAACGATCCGGGCGAGGCGGCGCAGGCGCGGCGGCGGATCGGCGCGGTGACGCTCGGCCATCTGCCGCCCCGGCTGGAGACGGTGGGGACGGGCGCAGGCGCGGGATTGGGCCGGCTCGAATCGCTGCTCGACGAATATGCCACCGCCGACGGGCTCGACCCGGCGCGGCGCGACCGGTTGCAGGGTGCGATCGAGCAGGAGGCCGAGACGCTGGGCCTCGCCGCCGAACTCGGCCTCGCCCGCGCCGCCAGCCGGACGGAGGCGATGGCGCGGATCGATGCGTTCGTCTGCGACGTGAAGGACAGCCGCTTCGGCGAGGGCCTGCATGTCTATGGCCGGGATGCCTGTGCCGCGGCGGAGCGCGACGGGCTGCTCCGCGCGCTGGCGGGCCGGCGGATCGAGCCGGGCCCGGCCGGCTCGCCCTGGCGTGGCCGGCGCGACGTGCTGCCGACCGGGCGCAACCTCTACAGCGTCGATCCGCGCGCCATCCCCTCGCGCGCCGCCCATGCGCAGGGAGTGACGCTCGCCGACGAACTAGTCCGTCGCCATTTGCAGGAACAGGGCGACTATCCGCGCGCGCTGGTCGTCGACCTGTGGGGATCGGCGACGATGCGCACGGCGGGCGAGGAATTCGCGATGGCACTCCATCTGCTCGGCGTGGAGCCGGTCTGGGACGACGGGTCGGACCGGGTGACCGGGATCGCGGTGCGACCACTGATGGCGATGGACCGGCCGCGCATCGACGTGACGCTGCGCATCTCCGGCCTGTTCCGCGACACCTTCCCCAGCCTGTGCGCGCTGTTCGGCCAGGCGGTGCGCGCCCTCTGCGACCGTGACGAGCCGGCGGACTGGAACCCGTTCGTCGGGGGCGCGCCGGCGCCCCGCGTCTATGGCCCCGCCCCGGGCCGCTACGGCCTGGCGATGGGCGATTCCGTCGACGACTATGACGAAGCGGGCCGCACCCGCGCGGGCGAGGCGTGGCTCGCCGCCTCGCGCTACGCCTTCGACGCGCCGGACAGCGACGGGGTTGCCGATGCGCCCGGACTGGCGGCGCGGGTCGCGGCGGCCGATGGCTTCGTCCACTGCCACGACCTGCCCGAGACCGACCTGCTGCTCGCCGCCGACCATGCCGCGCATCAGGCCGGCTTCGCCGCCGCGCAACGCCTGACCGGCGGGTCGGCCGCGCTCTGGCATCTCGACACGCGCGATCCGACACGCCCCCGCGCCCGGCCGCTGGCGGAGGAGATCGCCCGCACCGTCCGCGCCCGCGCCGCCAATCCGCGCTGGGTGGCGGGGATGATGCGCCACGGCTTTCGCGGCGCGGCGGAACTGGCGGCGACGCTCGACCATCTGGGCAGCTTCGCGCATCTGGCGCGGGTCGTGCCGCCTGCGCTGATCGACCTCTATCACGACGCGACGCTGGGCCGCGACGACGTGCGCGCCTTCCTGGCGGAGGCGAACCCGGAGGCATTGCGCGCGATGGAGGCCCGGTTCGCCGCGCTCCACCGGTCCGGCCTGTGGCCGACACGGCGCAACGCCATCATCGCCTGGCTGGAGGACCGGGCATGACCGCGCGGGTCCGGGGCTGGTGCCCCGCCGCGTGGCGGCCGATGGCGGCGGGCGACGGGCTGCTGGTCCGCGTCCGGCCGGCGCTCGGCCGGCTGTCGGCGGCGCAGGCGCTGGGGCTGGCGGCGGCGGCGGCGCGCTTCGGCCGGGGGGCGATCGACCTGACCCGACGCGCCAATCTGCAACTGCGCGGCGTCGATGAGGCGAACTGGCGACCGCTGGTCGAGACCCTGGTCGCGCTGGGCCTGGTCGATCCCGATCCGGCGGTCGATGCGCAGGCGGGACTGACGGTCGCGCCCGACTGGCAGGCGGGCGACGACACGCATCGCATCGCCACAGAGTTGCTCGCATTGCGCGGCGACTGGCCGGCGCTTCCCGCCAAGTTCGGCTTCGCGGTCGATGCCGGGCGCGCCGGTCGGCTGAGCGACACGCCCGCCGACATCCGCATCGAACGGTCGGTGGAGGGTGGCCCGATGCTGCGCGCCGGCGGGCAGGCGACCGGCGTGGCGCTCGCCAGGGGCGAGGAAGCGGCGGCGGCGATCGATCTGGCGCGCTGGTTCCGCGACACCGGCGGCCAGGCCAGCGGGCGGATGGCGCGGCATCCGGTGCCGCTGCCCGGCTGGGCGCAGGGCGATGCCAGGCCCGCGCAGGGCGGCCCGCTCGCGGCGGGGCCGCATCCGCTGGGGGCGCTGTACGGCCTGCCCTTCGGCCGGATCGCGGCGGACGCGCTCACCGCCCTGGTCGACCGACCCGACGCATCCGCCGTGCGGCTGACCCCGTGGCGCCTGCTGCTGGTCGAGGACGCGGCGGCGGTGCCGGTGCCGGGCCTCGCCCTCGATCCCGCCGATCCGCTGCTCGCCGCCCATGCCTGTGTCGGCGCGCCCGCCTGTCCGCAGGCGAGCGTCGCGACTCGCGACCTCGCCCGCCGCCTCGCCCCCCATGTCGCGGGACTCCATGTCTCCGGCTGCGCCAAGGGCTGCGCGCGGAGTGGCCCCGCCCGGGTCGTGCTGACCGGGCGCGACGGCCGGTTCGACCTGGGGCTCGCCGCCCGCGCGGGCGATCCGCCCGTCGAGGCGGGGCTGGACGCCGCCACACTCCTCGCCCGTTTCGGAGCCTGTTGATGCCCCATTCCTACGAAACCGATGGTGCGGCGATCTATCGCCGGTCCTTCGCCATCATTCGCGCCGAGGCCGATCTCGCCCGCTTCTCGGCCGAAGAGGAGCCGGTGGCGGTGCGGATGATCCATGCCGCCGGGCTGGTCGATCTGGCCGCCCATATCCATTTCTCGCCCGGCTTCGCGGTGGCGGCGCGCGCGGCGCTGGCGGCGGGCGCGCCGATCCTGTGCGACGCGCGCATGGTGAGCGAGGGGATCACCCGCGCCCGCCTGCCCGCGGACAATGCGGTGATCTGCACGCTCCACGATCCCGGCGTGGCCGAACGGGCGGCGGCGATGCGCAATACCCGGTCGGCGGCGGCGCTGGAGGCGTGGCGGCCGCATCTGGCCGGCGCGGTGGTGGCGATCGGCAATGCGCCGACCGCGCTGTTCCACCTGCTCGACATGCTCGCCGATCCCGGCTGCCCCCGCCCCGCCGCGATCATCGGCTGTCCGGTCGGCTTTGTCGGCGCGGTCGAGTCGAAGGACGCGCTCTGGGCCGAGCGACCCGTCCCGTGCGCGATCGTCCGGGGGCGGCTGGGCGGCAGCGCGATCACCGTCGCCGCCGTCAACGCGCTGGCGAGCCGCGCCGAATGAGCTGCGGCACCATCCATGGCGTGGGCCTGGGCCCCGGCGCCGCCGACCTGATGAGCGTCCGCGCCGACCGGCTGGTGCGCGGCACCCGCCACATCGCCTATTTCCGGAAACGCGGGCGGCGCGGCCATGCCCGCACCATCGTCGGCGACATGCTGCGCGCCGATGCGGTCGAATATGCGATGGACTATCCGGTGACGACCGAGATTCCGGTCGACCATCCCGATTACAACGACCGGCTGTCGTCCTTCTACGCGCGCTGCACCGCGCATCTCGCCGCGCTGGCGCAGGGCGGCGAGGATGTGGTGGTGCTTTGCGAGGGCGACCCCTTCTTCTACGGATCGTTCATGCACCTCCACGCCCGGCTGCGGTCGCAGGTGCCGGTCGCGGTGGTGCCGGCGATCACCGGCATGTCGGGGGCCTGGACCGCCAGCGGTCAGCCGATCACTTGGGGTGACGACGTGCTGACCGTCGCCACCGCCACGCTGGCCGAGGCGGAGCTGACCCGCCGCATCCGCGACACCGACGCGCTGGTGGTGATGAAGATCGGCCGCCACCTGCCCAAGCTGCGCCGCGCGGTCGCGGCGGCGGGGCGGACCGGAGAGGCCTGGCTGGTCGAATATGCCGCCATGCCGGGCGAGCGCGTCCGCCCGCTGGCCGAGGCCGACGACACCGCCCCCTATTTCGCGATCCTGCTGATCCATGGCCGGGGGCGGCGGCCATGAGCGGCCGGCTCGCCATCGCCGGCCTGGGACCGGGCGGCGAGGCGCTGGTCACGCCCGAGGTGCAGGACGCGCTGGCGCAGGCGACCGACGTGATCGGCTATATCCCCTATGTCGCGCGCGTCGCGCCGCGACCCGGCCTGACCCTCCATGCCAGCGACAACCGGGTCGAGCGCGCGCGCGCCGAACAGGCGCTGGCGCTGGCGGCGGCGGGCGGGCGCGTGGTCGTCGTCTCGTCGGGCGATCCCGGCGTCTTCGCCATGGCGGCGGCGG
This sequence comes from Sphingomonas sp. SORGH_AS_0438, assembly GCF_031453475.1. Taxonomy (NCBI): domain Bacteria; kingdom Pseudomonadati; phylum Pseudomonadota; class Alphaproteobacteria; order Sphingomonadales; family Sphingomonadaceae; genus Sphingomonas; species Sphingomonas sp. SORGH_AS_0438. The sequence continues at coordinate 3,488,704 of NZ_JAVIZS010000001.1, read as the reverse complement.
TGTTCGAGGCGGTGGAGGCCGGCCCCGCCCCCTGGCGCGCGCTCGACATCCGCGTGCTGCCCGGCATCACCGCGATGCTCGCCGCCGCGGCGCGGGCGGGCGCGCCGCTGGGCCATGATTTCTGCGCGATCAACCTGTCGGACAATCTGAAACCCTGGTCGCTCGTCGCGCGCCGGGTGGCGCTGGCGGCGGCGGCGGATTTCGCCATCGCCTTCTACAACCCGCGCTCCAGGGCGCGGCCCGACGGTCTCGACCGGGCCCTGGCCATCCTGCGCGCCACCTGTGGCGACGATCGGCCGGTGCTGTTCGCCCGCGCCGTGACCACGGCGGACGAGGCATTGCGCATCGTGCCGCTGGATCAGGCGAGCGGCGACATGGCGGACATGCGGACGATGGTGATCGTCGGCTCCAGCCAGACTCGGATCGTCGAACGACCGGGCACCCCCTGGCTCTACACGCCCCGATCCGCATCATGATCCGCCAGCCAGTCGAACACCGCCGCCACGCTGTCCACGGCCGCGCGTTCAGGCAGCACGGGGCGGTCGATCATCAGCACCGGCACGCCCAGTTCGCGCGCGGCGACCAGCTTGGCCCGCGCGCCCGAGCCGCCGGCATTCTTGCAGACGATCCGCTGGATGCCATGCGCCGCGATCAGCGCGCGGTCGCCCGCCACGGTGAAGGGTCCGCGATCGACAACCAGGTGATGGTCGGGCAGCACCGGCCGTTCGGCCGGGGGATCGACGAAGCGGAGGACATAATGATGCTGCGGCTGCGTCGCGAAGGCTGCGACATGCATCCGCCCCAGGGCGAGCAGGACATGCTCCGCCGGCCCGGCGAGCGCCGCGACCGCACCCGGAATGTCGGCCACATGGCGCCAGCGGTCGCCGGCCTCCGCCTGCCAGGGCGGGCGGGTCAGCGCCACCAGCGGCACGCCGATGCGCGCGGCGGCGGCGACCGCATGGGCGCTGATCTGCGCGGCGAAGGGATGGGTGGCGTCGACCAGATGCGTGACGCCCGCCGCCGCCATCCACTCGGCCAGCCCCGCCGCGCCGCCGAACCCGCCGATGCGTACCGGCACGGCTTGCGCGGCCGGATTGGCGGTGCGCCCGGCATAGCTGAGCGTCGCGGGCAGCCCGCGCGCGGCACAGGCGGTGGCCAGCGCGCTCGCCTCGGTCGTGCCGCCCAGGATCAGGAGATGCGGCATGGTTGAAGCGGGTCCGTGGCTGACGATCATCGGGATCGGCGAGGATGGACCGGCGGGCCTGAGCGACGCAAGCCGCATCGCGCTGGAACAGGCGGAGATTCTGATCGGCGCCTCCCGCCACCTCGCGCTGGTGCCGGACCGGATCGCGGCCCGGCGCATCGCCTGGCCGGTGCCCTTCGCCCTCGATCCGCTGCTCGCCGAGCGGGGCCGGCGGGTGGTGATGCTCGCCTCGGGCGACCCCTTCTGGTTCGGCGCGGGCAGCCTGGTCGCCGAGCGGCTGGCCCCGGGCGAATGGACAGCGCACCCCGCCCCCTCCAGCTTCGCGCTCGCCGCCGCGCGCCTGGGCTGGCCGATCGAGCGCTGCCAGTGCCTGGGGCTGCACGCCGCGCCGCTCGACCGGTTGCGACCGCTGCTGGCACGGGGCGTCCGCGCGATCCTGCTGCTGCGCGACGGGGCGGCGGTCGGCGCGCTGGCCGAGTATCTGCGCGTGCGGGGCTTCGCCGCCTCCACCCTCCATGTGCTGGAGGCACTGGGCGGCCCGGCCGAGCGCGTCCGCCGCTTCGGTGCCGCCGACACCCTGCCGGGCGATATCCGCCATCCGGTCGCGGTCGCGCTGGAGGTGGCGGGCACGGGCGACACCCTGGCCTGCGTCGCCGGGATCGACGACGGCTGGTTCGCGCATGACGGGCAGATCAGCAAGCGGCCGATGCGCGCGCTGGCCCTGTCCGCGCTCGCGCCCCGGCCGGGCGAGCATCTGTGGGACATCGGCGCCGGCTCGGGCGCGATCGGCATCGAATGGCTGCTGGCGCACCCGCACAACCGCGCCACCGGCTTCGAGCGCGATCCGGTCCGGGCGGCGCGGGCCGCCGACAATGCGCGGCGGCTGGGCGTCGACCGGCTGGCGATCGTCACCGGCAGCGCCCCCGACTGCCTGTTCGACCGGCCGCCGCCCGATGCCGTGTTCGTCGGCGGCGGCCTGTCCGCGCCACTGCTCGCGATGCTGGCGACCGCGATGCCCGCCGGCACCCGCATCGTTGCCCATGCGGTGACGCTGGAGTCGGAGATGCTGCTCGCCGAATGGCACGAGCGGCGCGGCGGCACGCTGCTGCGGATCGAGCTGGCCGAGGCGCGGCCGCTGGGATCGCGACGCGGCTGGCGCGCCAGCTATCCGGTGGTGCAATGGAGCGCGGTGCTGTGATCGTCGCCGGCTTTGGCGGCCGCGCCGCCGCGACCGCCGCCGCCTATGCCGATGCGCTCGCCGGCGCCTGGGGCGGTGGACGGATCGATGCCCTCGCCGCGCCGGCGGATCGCTGCGCCGCGCTCGCGCCGCTGGCCGCGACGCTCGGCCTGCCGCTGCTCGCGCTGTCGCCCGAGATGCTGGAAGGCCGCGCCACCCCGACCCGCTCCGCGATCAGCCTCGCCCGGCGCGGCACCGGCAGCGTCGCCGAGGCCGCCGCGCTCGCCGGCGCCGGGCCGGGCGCGCGCCTGCTCCGTCCCCGCCACATCGCCACCGACCGCACCGCCACGTGCGCCATCGCCCAGAGAACCCAGTCATGACCGTCCATTTCATCGGCGCCGGCCCCGGCGCGCCCGACCTCCTCACCTTGCGCGGCCGCGACCGGATCGCCGCCTCGCCCGTCTGCCTCTATGCCGGGTCGCTGGTGCCCGCCGCCCTGCTCGATCATTGCCCGCCGGGCGCGCGGATCGTGAACACCGCGCCCTTGTCGCTGGACGCCATCATCGCCGAGATGGTCGCCGCGCATGAAGCGGGGCTGGACGTGGCGCGGCTCCATTCGGGCGACCTGTCGATCTGGTCGGCGATGGGCGAGCAATTGCGAGCGCTGCGTGGACTCGGCATCCCCGTGACGGTCACCCCCGGCGTCCCCGCCTTCGCCGCCGCCGCCGCCGCGCTGGAGGCGGAGCTGACCCTGCCCGGCGTGGCGCAGTCCCTGGTGCTGACCCGCACCCCCGGCCGCGCCAGCGCCATGCCGCCGGCCGAAACCCTGGCCGCCTTCGCCGCGACGGGGGCGACGCTGGCGATCCATCTGTCGATCCACAATCTGGCCGGCGTCGTCGCCGATCTGCAGCCGCTGTACGGCGCGGATTGCCCGGTCGCGATCGTCTGGCGGGCAAGCTGGCCGGAGGAGCGGATCGTCTGCGCCACGCTCGCCACCATCGAACAGGCGGCGGCGGACGGGCCGGAGCGGACCGCGCTGATCCTGGTCGGGCGCGTGCTGGACACGACCGACTTCGCCGCCAGCCGCCTCTATGACGCCGGCTATGACCGCCGCTTCCGCAGCGTGGAGGCGCAGGCATGACCTGTCCCGGCCTGGTGATCGCCGCCCCCGCCTCGGGCACCGGCAAGACGACGGTGATGCTCGGGCTGCTCCGGGCGCTGCGCGACGACGGCGTCGCGGTGCAGCCGTTCAAATGCGGGCCCGACTATATCGACCCCGCCTTCCACCGGATCGCCTGCGGCCGGGAATCCTATAATCTCGACAGCTGGGCGATGCCGGGCGCGCTGCTCGACACGCTGGCCAATGTCGACGACCAGGCGACCCTGGCGCTGGCGGAGGGGTCGATGGGCCTGTTCGACGGCGTCGCCGCGCGCGGCGCGACCGGGCATGGGGCCAGCGCCGACATCACCATGCGGATGGGCTGGCCGGTGGTGCTGGTGATCGACGTGTCGGGCCAGGCGCAATCCGCCGCCGCCACCGCCTTCGGCTTCGCCGGCTTCGACCCCGCCGTGCCGGTGGCGGGCGTGATCCTGAACCGCGTCGCCAGCCCGCGTCACGAGCGGCTGGTGCGCCGGGGCATGGAGGCGGCCGGCCTGCGCGTGTTCGGCAGCCTGCCGCGCCGGCCCGACCTGACCCTGCCCGAACGCCATCTGGGGCTGGTCCAGGCGACCGAGCATCCGGCGCTGGACGCGCATATCGATGCGTGCGCGGCGCTGATCCGAATGCATGTCGACCTCGCCGCGCTGCGCGAGGCCGCCGCCGTCACCGCCGTCCGCCCGACCGGCCTGGCGACCGCCGCCCCGCCCCCGGCGCAGCGCATCGCCCTGGCGCGCGACGCGGCGTTCAGTTTCACCTATCCGCATCTGGTGCGCGACTGGCATGGCGCGGGGGCGGAGATCCGGCCCTTCTCGCCGCTCGCCGACGAAGCGCCGGACGGGGATGCCGAGATGGTCTGGCTGCCCGGCGGCTATCCCGAGCTTCATGCCGGCCGTCTCGCCGCCGCCGACCGGTTCCGCGACGGGCTGCACCGCCATGTCGCGCGCGGCGGCGCGGTGCATGGCGAATGCGGGGGCTATATGGCGCTGGGCGAGGCGCTGGTCGACGCGCACGGGGTGTCGCATCGCATGGCCGGGTTGCTCGGCCTGGTCACCAGCCACCAGCAGCGGCGGATGCATCTCGGCTATCGCAGCGCGGTGCTGGCGCATCCGGTCGGCGCGATCCCGGCGGACACCGTGCTGACCGGCCATGAATTCCATTATTGTACCATCCAGGCGCAACCCGATGCGCCACTCGCCATCGTCACCGATGCCGAAGGGGCGGTGGTGCCGGAGACGGGATCGCGGCGCGGCGCGGTGACCGGCAGCTTCTTCCACCTGATCCGGGCCGAGGCATGAGCGGGGACGGGCCACGGATCGCGCTCAGCCTGATCGGCATCGGCACCGGCAATCCCGACCACCTGACCCGCGCGGGCGAGGCGGCGATGCGCGATGCTGACCTGATCCTGCTGCCCGCCAAGCGGGCCGAGACGGTCGAGCTGCTCGACCTGCGCCGGGCGCTGTGCGGGTCGGTGGCGACCGGTGCGCGCATCGTCGCCTTCGACCTGCCGGAGCGCGGCCGCGACGGCCCCTATCTGGCGGCGGTCGACGACTGGCACGATGCGATCGCCGCCGCCTGGGCGCACGCGATCGCCGAGCATCTGCCGGACGGCGGGCGGCTGGCGCTGCTCGTCTGGGGCGATCCGTCGCTCTACGACAGCAGCCTGCGCATTGCGGCGCGGCTGACCGCCGGGGCGATGCGGATGACGGTGCGCGTCGTGCCTGGCATCACCGCGCTCCAGGCGCTGACCGCCGCCCATGCGATCCCGCTCAACACCCTTGGCGCACCGGTGCTGGTGACGACCGGCCGGCGGCTGATCGCGGACGGATGGCCGGCGGGGGTCGATACGGTCGCGGTGATGCTCGATGCCGGCGCCGCGTTCCGCACCGTCGATCCGGCGGGGGTGCGGATCTGGTGGGGGGCCTATCTGGGCATGGCGCAGGAAGCGCTCGCCGCCGGGCCGCTCGCCAGCTTGCGCGACACCATCCCGTCCCTTCGCGCCGAGCTGCGCGCGCGACATGGCTGGATCATGGACAGCTATCTGCTGCGGCGGGGGACGGCGGACTGAGCCCCGAAGTTGCGCCGCGCGACTATCGCGGGCGCAACGCTTGCAGGCGCCAGCGGCCCTGGCGCGACAGGACGACGCTGGTCAGCGGCGCGACATCGATCGCCAGCGTCGCCGCCACCGGCACATCGAGCGCCACCGCGATCGCGGCGCGGATCACCGCGGCATGGGTGATCGCCAGCACGCGCCCCTCCAGACCGGCGAGCCATGGCCTGACCCGCGCTGCCACCGCCGCCATCGACTCGCCCCCCGGCGGCGCGGCGGCGGGCGCGGCGAACCAGCCGGTCAGCGCCTCCGGATCGATCGCGTCGAAGCCGCATCCCGTCCACGCGCCATGGTCGCGATCCGCCAGCGCATCCACCGCCTCGGCGGACAGGTCGAGCAGCGCCGCCGTCTCCCGCGCCGCGCCATCGGGCGCCGTCACGACCCGCTCGGGCCGGGGCCCCTCCAGCCGCAACCCACGCGCCTTGGCGATGCCGCCCGCATCCAGCGGATCGGCCGGATCGGGAAAGCCGGGGCAACGGCGCGCGGCGGTCGCGGCGGCGCAGAGCAGGACGAGCCGGATCGACATGATGCCCCCGCCTCTGCTCGGTTGACGCGCCCGCCGCAAGCCGGCAGAGCATGGGCCATCGGAGCCGGGCGGGAAGCCGGTGGGAATCCGGCGCGGTCGCGCCACTGTGATCGTCGGGCCCGGGCCCGGCGCGAGTCAGACCCCGCCCGGCGCCTTCACCCAAACCGGGCGCGCCATCCCGGCAGGAGCTTCGTGACCATGACCGGCACCACCGCCGCCATCCCGGCATCCCGTCCCATCCCCCGCCCCATTCCGCTCGCCGAAATCGCCCCCTGGGCGGTGTTCGCCGCGCTGGTGGCGGTGGTCCTGCTCTATTTCGTCAGCACCGAACAGGGCGCGTTCGCGCTGTTCAAGGGGATGATGGTGCACGAATATGTGCATGACGGCCGGCACCTGCTCGGCTTCCCCTGCCACTGACGCCTGCGGCCGGGCGCCCCCCGGCCATCTGACATTCGAGCGGGAGGGTCTTCGATGACTCCATCTCTCCTCTGGCGGGGTATGCTCGCCGGACTGGTCGGGGCGTTCGTCGCCGCCACCGTCGCGCTGCTGTTCGCCGAACCGTCGATCGACGCCGCCATCGCCTTCGAGGCCGCGCGCTCCGCCCATCATATGGGCGGCGAGGAGGTCGAACTGGTCAGCCGCGCGACCCAGAAGACCTATGGCCTCTATACCGCCATGCTGGTCTATGGCGCGGCCCTGGGCGGCGTGTTCGCCATCCTGTTCGCCGGGATGCAGGGCCGGGTCGGCCGGGCCAGCCCGCGCGGGCTGGCGCTGCTGCTGGGTCTCGCCGGCTTCGTCGCGATCGGGCTGGTGCCGGCCCTGGTCTATCCGCCCAATCCGCCGGCGGTCGGGCTGCACGAGACGGTGCGGCTGCGCACCGCCGCCTGTTTCGCGCTGATCGCCTGGTCGCTGGTCGCCGCCGCCGGGTCGCTGATCCTGTGGCAGCGGCTCGCCGCGCGGCTGACCGCGCCCGACCGGTTGCTGGCGGCCGGCGCGCTCTATGCGCTGCTGATCGCGCTGGCGGCCTGGCTGCTGCCGCATATCGACGAGGTCCCCGCCGGCTTCCCGGCCAGCCTGCTCTGGCGCTTCCGCCTCGCCTCGCTGGCGGTGCAGGGGGTGTTCTGGCTGGCGATGGCGGACTTGTTCGGCCGCAGCGCCGAGCGGCTGTTGCAGGCCCGACCGGCATGACCGACGACACCGCCCGCAACGACCTGCACCGGGCCAAGATGCAGCGCATCCAGGCCGCGCGCCGCGACATGATGGAGAGCCGCACCGGCGAGAAGGGCCTGCTGATCGTCCATACCGGCCCCGGCAAGGGCAAGTCGACCGCCGCCTTCGGCATGGCGGTGCGCGCCATGGGCCATGGGATGAAGGTCGGCATCGTCCAGTTCGTCAAGGGCGCGATGGCGACCGGCGAGCGCGCGATCTTCGACGCCTTTCCCGACCTGGTCAGCTTCCGCCCGATGGGCGAGGGCTTCACCTGGGACACGCAGGACCGCGCCCGCGACATCGCTACCGCGCGCACCGCCTGGGACGAAGTCGTCCGGCTGATTGCCGATCCGGACATCGCGCTGGTGGTCGCGGACGAACTGAACATCGTGCTGCGCTACGACTATCTGCCGCTGGACGAGGTGCTGGCGGTGCTGACCGCGCGTGCCCCCATGAAACATGTCGTCGTCACCGGCCGCAACGCGCCCCCCGCCCTGATCGAGGCCGCCGACCTGGTCACCGAGATGACTGCGGTGAAGCATCCGTTCCGCGGCGGTATCAAGGCGCAGCAAGGAATCGAATTCTGATGGACATCCTGCCCGTCGCCGACGGCCCCGCCGTCATCGCGTGCAACGCCTGCCGCTTCTCGAAGGACGATCGCGAGGATGGCGCCGGCCGGCGCGGCGGCGCGATGCTGGCCGCGGAACTGACCCGGCTCCAGGCCGAGGACCCCGCCTATGCCGGCGTCGCCGTCCACGCCATGCCCTGCCTGTTCGCCTGTACGGAGTTCTGCACCGTGCATCTGCGGGCGGAGGGCAAGGTCGGCTATATCCTGGGTCGGTTCACCCCGGACGAGGCGGCGGCGCGCGCGATCCTCGACTATGCCGCCCGCTATGCCGACAGCGCGGCGGGCCAGGTGCCCTATCGCGACTGGCCGGAGGGGGTGAAGGGCCATTTCATCGCCCGCACGCCGCCCGCCGGGGCGCTGGTCGCATGATCCGCTTCGACACGCCGGCCGCCTTCGCCGCCGCGCTCGCCGACCTGCCCGGACCGGACGACCGGGCCGTCGCCGCCGCGCGGGATCGGCAGGCGCAGCTCACCAAGCCCGCCGGGTCGCTCGGCCGGCTGGAGGAGATCGCGCTGTTCCTGGCCGGGTGGCAGGGCCATGACCGGCCCCGGCTGGACCGTGGCCGGGTCGCGATCTTCGCGGGCAATCACGGCATCGCCGCGCGCGGCGTCAGCGCCTTCCCGCCGGAAGTCACCGCACAGATGGTCGGCAATTTCGACGCCGGCGGCGCCGCGATCAACGCGCTGGCGCGTGCCGCCGGGCTGGAGCTGCGCGTCGTCGCGATCGACCTCGACCGCCCGACCGGCGACATCGCGGAGACGGTCGCCATGAGCGAGGCCGAATGCCTCGATGCGCTCAACCTGGGCGCCGCCTCGGTGGAGGCGGGACTGGACCTGATCCTGCCGGGCGAGATGGGGATCGGCAATTCCACCCCCGCCGCCGCGCTCTGCGCCGCCAGCTTCGGCGGCAATGCCGGCGACTGGGCGGGTCCGGGCACCGGCGTGGTAGGCGAGGCCCTCGCCGCCAAGCGCGCGCTGATCGACCGGGCGCTCGACCTGCACCGGGGCGACTGCGTCTCGGCGTTCGAGGGTTTGCGCCGGCTGGGCGGGCGCGAGATCGCGGCGATGGCCGGCGCGATGCTGGCGGCGCGCCATGCGCGCGTGCCGGTGCTGCTCGATGGCTTCATCGCGAGCGCCGCGCTCGCCCCGCTCGCCCGCTGGCAACCGCGCATCGTCGACCATTGCCTGGCCGGTCATGTCTCCGCCGAGCCGGGGCACCAGCGGCTGCTCCGCCATCTGGGGCTGGAGCCGCTGCTGGCGCTCGGCCTTCGGCTGGGCGAGGGCAGCGGCGCGGCGGTGGCGGCGGGGATCGTCCGCGCCGCGCTCGCCGCGCATAACGAGATGGCGACCTTCGCCGAGGCGGGCGTCGCGAGCGAATGAGCGGGCCGGTGCGCGTGCATCTGCTTCGCCACGGCGCGCCGGACCAGCCCGGCCGGCTGCTGGGGCGCACCGATGCGGGCGTCACGGCGGCGGGGATCGCGGCGTGCCGGATGGCGGCGCTGGAGGTCGGCGACGTCGCGCTGTACAGTTCGGACCTGGTGCGCGCCCTCGACTGCGCCCGCGCGATCGGCGGGGCGCGTCCGGTCGCGATCGATCCGCGCTGGCGCGAGCTGGATTTCGGTGCCTGGGACGGACGCCTGCCCGGCGCTTGCGACCGCGAAGCCCTGGATCGGTTCCATGCCGATCCGGACGCCTGCCCGCCGCCGGGCGGCGAGCGCTGGTCCGCCTTGTGCCAGCGGGTAGGCGCGGCGCTGGCCGATCTGACCCGGGCGGGGGACGCGGCGCTGGTCGTCACCCATGGCGGCACGATGCGCGCGGCGCTGGCGGTGGGATGCGGCCTCGACGCGCACCAGGTCTGGGCGTTCGACCTGCCCTATGCGGCGCGACTGTCGCTCGACCTGTGGCCGGGCATGGCGCGGGATGCACCGCCGATGGCGCGGATCGTCGGGCTGGCGGCGTGAGGATGCAGCATGGGGATAGCTCTGGCTCCGATCCTTTGATTAGGCCCTCGCCACTATGGACCCTCCACCCCGGCGGAGGCCGGGGTCCAGTTACGGAGCGATCGTGACCCCTTGCCAGCGTCCCCCAACTGGACCCCGGCCTTCGCCGGGGTGGGACAGGAGGCGATACCGGGCAGGCGTCTTGCCTGTGCGGCCCGATCGATGACGCCCCTGTGGCTGGCGATCGGCTTCTGCACGCGACTGCCGGTGCCGCGCGTCGCGGCGGATGCGGGGGCACGGGCGGCGGCGGTGCGCTGGTTTCCGGTCGCGGGGCTGCTGGTCGGGCTGGCGGTCGCGGGCGGCGCGGTGCTGGGCGCGCGGGTCGATCCGTGGCTGGGCGCGCTCGCGGCGCTCGTGCTGTGGACCGGCCTGACCGGGGCGCTGCATCTCGACGGGCTGGCCGACCTGGCCGATGGGCTGGGCGCGGCGCATGGCGATCGGACGCGATTGCTGGCGGTGATGGCCGATCCGCATATCGGCAGCTTCGGCACCGTGGCGATCCAGCTGCAACTGCTCGCCAAGCTGGTGCTGCTCCATGCGCTGGGCCCTACAGCATGGCCGGCGCTGATCCTGGTGCCGGTGGCGGCGCGATGCGGGCCGCTGGCCTGGGCGCGCTGGCTGCCGCCGTTGAAGCCGGGGCTGGGCGCGGGCATTTCGGCCGGCGTGCGCAGGCGCGATCTGGTGGGCTGGGGGCTGGTGCTGCTCGGCTTCGGGGTGGTGCGGCCGGGCCTGCTCGCCGCGCCGCTGCTGATCCCGCTCTGGGGGCTCTATCTGAAACGGCGGATCGGCGGCGTCACCGGCGACGCGCATGGCGCGGGGATCGAGACGGTCGAGACGCTGCTGCTCCTCGCGCTGGTCATCGCGGCGTAGCGGTCCGCGACAGGGCGACCAGCGCGTCGAGATCGACATGCCGCTCCAGCGTCGCGGCGATCGCGTCCAGCGCCGCATCGATCGCGGCGCGATGATCCGGCCCCTGCGCCGACACGCCCAGCCGCGCCAGCCACGCCGCGCGTTGCGCCGCCAGGCCGAACAGGCCGTGGACATAGCTGCCGCTGACCAGCCCGTCGGCGCTGACCGCCCCCTCCGCCCGGCCGTCCGCCATTCGGGTGAGCGGCCGTGCGCCGTCCGGCCCCTCGGTGCGGCCGAGATGGATCTCATAGCCCGTGAACGCCGCGCCCAGCGCCGTGCCCGTGACCTGCGCCAGCCGCTTGTCGCCGCCCAGCACCGTATCGACCGCCAGCAGTCCCAGCCCCGATGCGGTGCCCGGCGGTCCCTCCAACCCCAGCGGATCGGCGACGCTCCGCCCCAGCATCTGGTATCCGCCGCAGAGCCCCAGCACCGGCCGACCCGCGCGGTGATGCGCGCGGATATCGATGTCCCAACCCTGTTCGCGCAGGAAGGCGAGGTCGGCGATCGTCGCCTTCGACCCCGGCAGCACGATCAGCGCCGCGTCGCGCGGGATCGGCCGCCCCGGCGGCACCATCACCAGTTCCACGCCCGGCTCCAGCCGCAGCGGATCGAGATCGTCGAAATTGGCGATATGCCGGGTGATCGGGCAGGCGATCACCACCCGCTCGCCGGCCATGGGGCCGGGCCGTTGCAGCACCACCGCATCCTCGCTCGGCAGGCGGTGCGCCTCCGCCAGCCAGGGCACGACGCCATAGCCGCGCCAGCCCGTCCGCTCCGCGATCGCGCGATAGCCGTCCGCGAACAGCGCCGGGTCGCCCCGGAACTTGTTGACCAGGAAGCCGTGGATCATCGCCGCGTCCGCCGGGTCGATCACCGCGCGCGTGCCGACCAGCGACGCGATCACCCCGCCCCGGTCGATATCGCCGACCAGCAGCACCGGCACGCCGGCCGCGCGCGCAAAGCCCATATTGGCGATGTCGCCGCCGCGCAGGTTGATCTCGGCCGGCGATCCCGCCCCCTCGACCATGACGATGTCGCTGTCGGCCGCCAGCCGGCGATAGCTGGCGAGCACCTCGTCCAGCAGCCCCTCGCGCCCCTCGCGCCAGCGTGCCGCCGCCAATATCCCGCGCACCCGCCCGCGCACCACCAGTTGCGAGGTACGGTCGCCCTGGGGCTTGAGCAGCACCGGGTTCATGTCGACGCTGGGGGCGACGCGCGCCGCCATCGCCTGCGTCGCCTGGGCGCGGCCGATCTCGCCGCCATCCGCGGTGACGGCTGCGTTGTTCGACATGTTCTGCGGCTTGAACGGGCGGACCCGCAGGCCGCGATTGGCGAGCGCGCGGCACAGGCCCGCGACCAGCACCGACTTGCCGACATCGGAGCCAGTGCCCTGGATCATCACAGCCGCCATGCGATCCCCCCTGCCACGATCCACAAGGCCACGCACGCGCGGCGATAGAGCCACAGGGCCCGCCGCACGTCGCGCGCGGTCAGTTCGGCACGGCCGGCGCCGATCCACGGCTTGTCCATCACCACGCCGTCATAGGCGACCGGGCCGGCGAGCCGCAGGTCGAGCGCCCCCGCCATCGCCGCCTCGGTCCAGCCGGCATTGGGCGAGGCGTGGCGGCGGGCATCGCGTCGCATCGTCCGCCAGCCGCCGCCGCCGCACAGAGCGATCAGCGCCCCCGCCAGCCGCGCCGGCACCCAATTGGCGACATCGTCCAGCCGCGCCGCCGCCCAGCCGAACGCCCGCCAGCGCGGCTCGTAATGGCCGATCAGGCTGTCGGCGGTGTTGACGCCCTTATAGGCCCACAGCCCCGGCAGCCCGCCGAGCAGCAGCCAGAAGAGCGGCGCGGCGACGCCGTCGCAAAAGCTTTCCGCCAGGCTCTCGATCGCGGCGCGGGCGACGCCGGCCGCGTCGAGCGCGGCGACGTCGCGCCCGACGATCCGGCCCACCGCGATGCGCGCCGCTGCCAGGTCGCCCGCCTCCAGCGCGGCGGCGACGGGGCGGACATGATCGTCCAGGCTGCGCTGCGCCAGCCCCGGCACCGCGAGCAGCGCCACGCCGATCCAGCCGACCATGTGCAACGCCAGCGTCTGCGCGATCCAGCCGCCGCCGGCACCGGTCGCGACGACCAGCGCGATGGTCGCGACCCCGCCCGCACGCCGCCGCGCCTCGGATCGTTCCGCCCGGTTCCAGCGCCGCTCGCATCCCTGGATCAGCCGGGCGAAGCCGCCGACCGGATGGCCGATCCGCGCATAGAGCCAGGCCGGCCAGCCGAGCGCCGCCTCCCCCACCAGCGCGGCGAGCGCGACCGGTTCAGCCATCGGCCAGCACCGCCGCCAGCCGATCCCAGGCCGCCGCCCCGCCCGGCAGGCCGAAGCGCAGCCGCCGCGCATCCTCGGCAAAGGGGCGAGTGAGGATGCCGGCCCGCGCCAGCCGGTCGAACAGCGCGGGCGCCCGGTCGCTCTCGACCAGCCGGAACAAGGGGCAGTCGCCGATCGGCTCCAGATCGTGGCGGCGCAACAGCGCATCGAGCCGCGCGCCGGCCGCCTCCAGTCGCGCGACGGTCATGGCCGGCCAGTGGCGGTCGCGATAGGCGGCGGTGCCGATCGCGATCGCGGCGGCGGAGACGGGCCAGCTTCCCATCCTGGCCGCCAGCGCCGCGACATAGCGATCCGCCCCCAGCACGAAGCCGAGCCGCAGCCCCGCCAGCCCGTAGAACTTGCCGAAGGAGCGCAGCACCAGCACCGGGTCGTCGGCGCGCAGGGACGGCAGCAGGCTGGTCCCCGGCACGGCATCGGCGAACGCCTCGTCGACGATCAGCAGCCCGCCCTTCGCCGCCAGCCGCGTGGCGACCGACCGCAGCCGCTCGGGGGGCAGGCGGCGGCCATCGGGATTGTTGGGATTGGCGAGCAGCAGCGTGCCGCCGGCCGCCGCCGCCGCCTCCAGCGCATCGGCCGCGACCATGCGCGCGCCGGGCAGCGCCGCGCCATGCCCGCGATAGCCGGGGCCGATGATCGTGTAGGGGCGCGGCAGGTCGAGCCCGGCCAGCGCATGAAGCGCCGCCTCGCTGCCCGGCACCGCCGCGACCGGCAGATGCGCCGCGCCGAAGGCGGTGGCGGCGGCGGTCTCCAACGCCCGCCGCGCCGCGTCGCTTGGCAGGGCGCGCCAGTCGATCGGCACGGATGCCGCATCCCAGGCAAAGGGATTGAGGCCCGTCGACAGGTCGATCCATGGGCGCGGCGCATCCGGGTAACGCTGCGCCGCCACGTCCAGCCGGCCACCGTGAAAGGTCAGGTCGTGCAAGCGTAAGGCTCCGGTCGAAAGACCGCATGGGCGGGCGCCGGGTCGCTATCCGACCGTAGCGAAGAAATGACCGCCACATGCCACTCCGTCACCACCCCGGCGAAGGCCGGGGTCCAGTTGGGAGACGATTCGAGGAATGTACCACCGTCCCCCAACTGGATCCCGGCCTTCGCCGGGATGGGTCTGCTGAATGTTGCGGTGCTCTCCACGCCGCTGGGGTGACGCATGATCTTACGCGATACCGTTTCCCGAACCCCTCAGACCGTCAGCCCCTGCAACAGCTTGGGCAATTGCCCCGTCTCACCGCGCGCCTCGGCCATGAAGCGGTTCTTGAGCGGGCGGATCGAATCGACCGCCGAGATGCCGAAGCGGCGGATCGCGCTCGCCGTCTCGCCCCGGATGCCGAACAGGCGGGTCAGGATGTCGGTCGCGCCCGCCACCGCCAGCGTGTCGAGCCCGCGCCACCGGCCATAGCGGGCGAGCAGCTGCGCGTCGCTCAGGTCCAGGCCCAGCCGCTTGCCCTCGACCAGCACCTCGGTCAGCGCCGCGACGTCGCGCAGGCCGAGATTGAGCCCCTGCCCGGCGATCGGATGGATGCCGTGCGCCGCATCGCCGACCAGCACCAGCCGGTCCGCGACGATCGTCGCCGCATGGTGGAAGCCGAGCGGATAGGCCCCGCGCGGCGACGGTGCCGACAGCCGGCCCAGGAAGCCGCCCATCCGCGCCTCCGCCTCCGCCAGGAAGCCGCGATCGGAGAGCTTCATCAGCCCCGGCCCATGCTCCGCCGCGACCGACCAGACGATCGCCGAGCGATGGCCGATCGCGTCGTCGGGCAGCGGCAGCAGCGCGAACGGGCCGGCCGGATAGAAGATCTCGTAGGCCACATCCTCGTGGCTCCGCTCGTGATGGAACGCGCCGACGATCGCGCTATGATCATAGCGCCACTGCGCGATGCGGATGCCCGCAGCCGCGCGGGTCGGCGAGTTGCGCCCCTCCGCCGCGATCAACAGGGGCGCGCGCACCGTCGTGCCGTCGTCCAGCGTCGCGACGACGCCCGCCGCCGTCCGCTCGGTGGAGACGGCGCGCGTCTTCATCCGAAGGTCGATGCCGACCGCCGCCGTCGCCGCGTCGAACAGCGCGCGGCGGATCAGCTTGTTCTCGTACATGGTGCCGAGCGCGCCGTCATCGGCATCGGGGATGAAGTCGAGCTTGCCAGGCTTCAGCCCGTCGCTGACGCGGATGTGGCGGATCGCGCAGCCCTGGCCCGCCAGCGTCGCGCCGATGCCGATCGCGTCGAGCATCCGCCCGCTGGCGCTGGCGATGGCGGAGGCGCGGCCGTCGAAGCCGGGGGCCAGTGTCACCGCCGGGTCGGCCGGGTCGATCACCGTCGCGGTCAGGCCGTGCGCATCGAGCGCCAGCGCCAGCGTCGCACCGACCAGGCCGCCGCCCAGGATGATGACGTCGCTGCTCGCGTCGCGGGGGGCCCGGTCAGGGGAAGAGCCTTGGTTCGCGCTGTTTTCCATCCGTCCGTCCTAGTCCTGTCGTCCGCCGCTGCCAACGGGCGGCCGGCTTGACGACACAAACGCGAAAGCCGATGACTCGGCCCGCAGATTTTCGCGAAATTTCGGGGTAGTTGGGATGGCGAGCCAAGCGCAGCCGGTCTTGTGGCGGGAGACGGTGAAGGCGGGCGCGGTGCGCTCGGGCGCGCTGATCACCGCGGTGGCGGTCTTCGCCGCGACGACGATGCTGGCGCTGGCGCTGGCGAGCTATCATGCCAGCGATCCGGCGATCAACACCGCCTCGGGCGGCGCGCCGATCAACCTGCTGGGCTATCCGGGCGCCTGGGTGTCGGACCTGTTGCTGACCGCCTTCGGGCCGGCGGTGGCGCTGCTGCTGCCGGTCGGGCCGATCATCGGATCGCGGCTGTGGCGCGACCGGCCGGTCGGCCAATGGGGCCGGATGCTGCGCGGCGCGACGATCGGGGCGGCGCTGATGGCCTGCGCGCTCGCCTTCGTCTCCGATTCGGCGGTGATGGCGCTGCCGGCCGGCTGGGGCGGGGTGGTCGGCCTGGGCGTTGCGGGGGCGGTGCATTCGCTGCTGGGGCTGACGCAGAATCCGCCGGTCGAACTCTGGGGCGCGCGCGGCGTCGGCGTGGTGCTGGCGCTGATCGGCGTGGTGATCTGGGCGCGCAGCCTGGAGCTGGACCGGGGCGAGCGGCGCTGGCGGCTGCGCCGGCCGCGCCTGCGCATCGCCGGTGGCACCGATACCGCGCTGGACGATGCGGATGACGGCGACGACGATGGCTATGCGGACGAGGAGGACGAGGTCCAGGCCCCGCCGTCGCGCCGGATGGGCGCGCCCCGGCCCGCCGTGGAGGAGACCGAGCCCCGCCCCGCCCCCGTCATCGCCGACCGCCAGGTCGCGCCCGTCGTCGCCCCGGCGCGGCGGCAGGGCGCGGAGCAGCGCGACGATTACACGCTCCCCGGGCTCGACCTGCTGATCCCCGCCCCGCCGTCCAATACGGGCGCGATCGACAAGGCGGCGCTGGAGCGCAATGCCCGGCTGCTGGAGACGGTGCTCGACGACTTCCATGTGAAGGGCAACATCATCGAGGTGCGGCCCGGCCCGGTCGTGACCATGTACGAACTGGAGCCGGCCCCCGGCATCAAGGCCAGCCGCGTCATCGCGCTGGCCGACGATATCGCCCGCAACATGAGCGCCATCTCCGCCCGCGTCGCGGTCATCCCCGGCCGCAACGTCATCGGCATCGAGCTGCCCAACGCCAAGCGCGAGGCGGTGTCGTTCCACGAACTGGTCGGCAGCCAGACCTTCGAGGACCAGAGCGCGCAGCTGCCGATCATCCTGGGCAAGAACATCGCCGGCGATCCGGTCATCACCGATCTCGCGCCGATGCCGCACCTGCTGGTCGCGGGCACCACCGGCTCGGGCAAGTCGGTGGGCCTGAACTGCATGATCCTGTCGCTGCTCTACCGCCTGACGCCCAGCCAGTGCCGGATGATCATGATCGATCCGAAGATGCTGGAACTCAGCATGTACGACGACATCCCGCACCTATTGTCGCCAGTCGTCACCGACCCGGCCAAGGCGGTGCGCGCGCTGAAATGGGCGGTGGAGACGATGGAGGACCGCTACCGGCAGATGTCCTCGGTCGGCGTGCGCAGCCTGGCGGGCTTCAACGAGAAGGTCCGCGCCGCCAAGGCCAAGGGCCAGCCGCTCGGCCGCCGCGTCCAGACCGGCTATCATCCCGACACCGGCGCGCCGGTCTATGAGGAGGAGAAGCTGGAGTTCGACGTGCTGCCGCAGATCGTGGTGATCGTCGACGAGCTGGCCGACCTGATGATGACCGCCGGCAAGGAGGTCGAGTTCCTGATCCAGCGGCTGGCGCAGAAGGCGCGCGCCGCCGGCATCCACCTGATCATGGCGACGCAGCGTCCCTCGGTCGACGTCATCACCGGCGTCATCAAGGCGAACCTGCCGACGCGCATTTCCTTCCACGTCACCAGCAAGATCGATTCGCGCACCATCCTGGGCGAACAGGGCGCGGAGCAGCTGCTGGGACGCGGCGACATGCTCTACATGCCCGGCGGCAAGGGCATCGTGCGCGTCCACGGCCCCTTCACCTCGGACGACGAGGTGCGGCTGGTCGCCGACCATTGGCGCTCGCAGGGCCAGCCCGACTATATCTCCTCGGTCACCGAGGAGCCGGCGGAGAGCTTCGCGCTGGACGGCGCGCCGACCGGCGAGGATTCGGCCGAGGACCAGCAATATCGCGCCGCGATCCAGTTGGTCTGCGAGTCGCAGAAGGCGTCGACCTCCTGGCTGCAGCGCCAGTTGCGGATCGGCTACAACTCGGCGGCGCGGCTGATCGAGCGGATGGAGAAGGACGGCATCGTCGGCCGCCCCGACCATGTCGGCCGGCGCGAGGTACTGCGCGATGCCGAAGGCCACGCGATCTGAACCGATGCGGGGGTGCGGCGTTACGCGCCCATGCCCCCGCACCCTGCGCTAGTCGCCCTTTGCAAGGCCTCGCAAAAACCTCGACATCACCCAAGACACCGCACCATCCCGGCGAAGGCCGGGATCCAGTTAGGGGACGCTTGCGAGTCGATTGAAGCGATCCGTGACTGGACCCCGGCCTCCGCCGGGGTGGAGGACGGGGGGCGTGGCTCGTCCATTTTTTGCAGAGGTCCTGCCGAGGCCAGGGTGGAAAGACGTGACGAATGCGGACCACGGGTCGCCTCCGATCTCCGCAATGGATTCACGACCCGTTCAAGCCGGTGGGGCGATGGCGCTTCGCCAAGGAGATGACGATGATCCGTTCCGCCCTGTCCGCCCCCGCCGCCGCGGTCGCCGCCGCCATGATGGTCGCGGTCGCGCCGGCCCCGGTGCTCGCCCAGGCGAACGACCTGGCCTCGGTGCAGCGCTATCTGCGCGGCGTCACCACAATGACCGCCGACTTCACCCAGACCGACCGCGCCGGCAAGGTGCTGACCGGTACGCTGATCTGGAAGCAGCCGGGCAATATCCGCTTCCAATATCAGAAGGGCGTGCCGCTGCTGATCGTGGCGGAGGGCGGCGCCCTGACCTTCATCGACTATTCGGTGCGGCAGGTGCAGCGCTGGCCGATCCGCAACTCGCCGCTCGGCGTGCTGCTCGATCCCAGCCGCGACCTGTCGCAATTCGCCCGCGTGGTGCCGGGCGACGACCGGCTCCTGTCGGTCGAGGCGCGTGATCCCAAGCATCCCGAATATGGCCGGATCACGATGGTCTTCGCGCGCGACCCGGCCGCCCCGGCGGGACTGACGCTCCAGGGCTGGGTCGCGCTCGACAGCCAGAACAACCGCACCACCGTGCGTCTTTCGAATCAGCGGTACGGCGCGCCGGTCGCCGCCAACGCGTTTCGCTGGAACGATCCGCGCCGGACCAACCGGTGATTTATCGGAACAATAATCCTTTTGCGGTGAATGGTTTCATTATGGACCCTTCATTCATCCGGGCGACAGGTTCGCTGTCCTAAAGACGGTCTTGCGGATGCGGGGCGCTCCGGGATTTCCCCCTGTTGCCTGGACGATTACCCTCATCCCGCCTGCGTGACCAACGCTGAGTCGGCCCTCGTTCCATGCCCCCGGAACGAGGGCCTTTCTTGTTTTGGGCCGCCGGTGCCGGTAGGTACGCCCGCGTGAAGATCGCCTCCTGGAACATCAATTCGGTGCGCTTTCGCATCGACATCGTCGAACGCTTCCTGCGCGAGGCGGCCCCCGACATATTGTGCCTGCAAGAGACCAAGGTCGTCGACCAGGACTTCCCGCACGAGGCATTCGCCGCGCTCGGCTATGACCATCGCCTGCTCCACGGCCAGCGGATGCATCACGGCGTCGCCATCCTGTCCAAGGTGCCGATCGTCGAGGACAACCGACTCGACTGGCAGGCGAATCAGGAGGCGCGGCATATCGGCGTCGCGTTGCCCAACGGGGTGCGGCTGGAGAATGTCTATATCCCGGCCGGCGGCGACGTGCCCGATCGCGAGGTGAACCCCAAATTCGGGCAGAAGCTCGACTTTCTGGAGCGGATGACCCGCTGGTCCGAGACGCTGACCGGGCCGACGATCCTGGTCGGCGACTTCAACATCGCGCCGCTGGAAAGCGATGTGTGGAGCCACAAGCAGTTGCTCGGCGTGGTCAGCCATACGCCGATCGAGGTGGAGGCGCTGAACCGGCTCCAGGACGCGGGCCGATGGGTCGATCTGGGCCGCCACTTCCACCCCGCGCCCGGCCGGCTGCACACCTGGTGGAGCTACCGCGCCAAGGATTGGGCGGCGTCCGATCGCGGCCGCCGGCTCGACCATCAATGGGCGACCGCCGATGTCGCGGGCCAGGCCGTGTCGCACACCGTGTTCGAGGATTGCCGAAGCTGGCTGAAACCGTCGGACCATATCCCGATCATGACCGAGTTCGCCTGGTGAGCGATCCCCGCGCGGCGGCGCGCGCGGTCGATTCGCTCCGGCGGGGCTGGCCGATCGCGGTGGACGGCATGACGCTGCTGTCGGTGGAGACGGCGGATGCGGAGAGCGTCCGCGCGTTCGGCACCGAGCGGCCGGTGCTGATCTCCGCCGGCCGCGCGGCGACGCTCAAGCTCGCCAACCAGCTGGCGGCCGCCGATCCCGATGCGCCGGTGCTGGTCGATGCCGCCCCCTGGCTGGACCGGGCGGCGGCGGTGGCGCTGGCCGATCCGCAGCTCGACCTGGCGACGCCGCTGAAAGGTCCGTTCCGCGCCATCCCGCTGGATCGGCCCGAGGCCGCCGCCGCCGCGCTGCGGCTGGCGCGGATCGCGGGGCTGCTGCCCGCCTTCTTCGTCGGTCCGGTGGAGGCGGCGGTCGAGCTGGCGATCACCGCCGACGACATCGCCGCGCACCAGAGCGCCGCGCCGCTGCGAATCGCCACCCGCGCGCGCCTGCCGGTGGCGGGGGCGGGAGGATGCGGAGATCGTCGCCTTCCGCTCGCCCGATTCGGGGGACGAGCATGTCGCGCTGCTGATCGGCCAGCCCGATGGCCGGTCGCCCCTGATCCGCCTGCACAGCGAATGCCTGACCGGCGATGTGTTCGGCAGCCTGAAATGCGATTGCGGACCACAGCTCCACGCCGCGATTCGCGCGATCCAGGCGCATGGCTGGGGCATGCTGCTCTATCTGCGGCAGGAGGGGCGCGGGATCGGCCTGGTCAACAAGCTGCGCGCCTATCAGTTGCAGGACCAGGGGTTCGACACGGTGGACGCCAACACCCGGCTGGGCTTCGCGGTCGATGCGCGCGATTTCGGCGTGGCGGCGCGGATGCTCGACCTGCTCGGACAGCGGGCGGTGCGGCTGCTGACCAACAACCCCGCCAAGGTCGCGGGGCTGGAGGCGGCGGGCATCACCGTCGCCGAACGCGTGCCGCACAAGCTGCCGCCCAACCCGCACAATGCGCGCTATCTGGCGACCAAGCGCGATCGGACCGGGCACCAATTATAGGTCGCGCCAGGCCGCGAAACGGGGTTCGGCCGTGCGCCTGCGAATTCGGGAGCCAAGCGACACAGCCCATCCCCTGCCGCCTCGCGCCCCTGCCCCGGCAGGGGCGTGACGTACCGCTCAGCGCGTCCAGACGTACGGGCCGACCACCGTGCCGACAAAGCCGCCCGCCGCCTTGGTGCTGAGGAAACGCGAGTCGACATCCTTGGCCAGCGTGGCCGTGCGGCCACCCACCGCATAGTCGAAGGCCAGCGTGCCGCCATCGGCGCGGATGGTCAGCGTCACCGGGCCGGTGCCGGTCAGCGGCGCGGTGGCGACCTGCCGTTCCTCGCCGCCATCGGCCGTCATGTCGCGCGTCACCAGCGCCAGCATCGGCCGGCCTGCGATCCGGGTGATGCCGAAGAACGCATAGTTGCGGTCGCTCTGCATCGCCGCCAGTCCGGCCCGCTCGCCATCCTGGGTCGGAGTGAAGCGTACGGTGGTCGACATGGTCGCGCGGCCATGCTGCTGCCGCCGCCCGACAAAGGCGGGCACGCCCGACTGGTCGCCCAGCTTCGCACCGCCCGACAGGATCAGCTCGCCACCCGCGACGCGGGCGAAGGGCTTGGCCGGGATGCGCAGCCCGATCCAGCGCATGTCGAGCCGGTCGCCGGCGAAGTCGTCGACATAGGCGAAGTCGCCGCTGGTCGGCACCGCCGCCTTGCCCCGGGGCAGGTTCGGCCGGGCGGCGGCATAGGGGATGGCGGTCTTGTGCGGCAGGATGATCGGCCAGCCGTCGCGCCAGGTCACCGGCAGCAGGAAGGTCTCGCGCCCGATATTATAGTAATCGCCCTCATAGGGCCGCACCGCCAGGAAGGTCGCCCACCAGTCCCCCTTGGGCGTCTGCACCAGTTGCGCATGGCCGGCGGAGGTGATTGGGTCCGGCCGGTCGGCGGGCAGGTCGCGCTGGGTCAGGATCGGATTGCCGGCGAAGGGCTGATAGGGCCCGCGCAATTCCTTCGAGCGGAACACGACCTGGGAGTGGTTGACGCTGGTGCCGCCCTCCGCCGCGGTTAGATAGTAATAGCCGTCCTTCCGGAAGATGTGCGGCCCCTCGATCCACACCGGCTTGGCGCGCAGGTCGACGCCGCCATTGACCAGCTGCGTGCTCTCGCCGACCATCTCGCCCTTGCGCCAGTCATATTCCTGGATCCAGATCGCGCGATGCCCCTCATAGCGGGGCGGCTCGGCGGGGGCGCGGTTGTTGACGATATAGGCGCGGTCGCCCTCCCAATAGATCGACGGGTCGATCCCCTCGAACGGCAGCCAGATCGGGTCCGACCAGGGACCGGCCGGGTTGCGCGCGGTGATGATGAAATTGCCTTTGCACCGCACGCAGGTGTTGACGATGTAGAAGGTGCCGTCGTGCCACGAGATGGCGGGCGCGAACACCGCCTCCGACGCGCCGCGCCCGGCGAAGTCGAGCTGGCCGGGCCGGTCGATCGCGTTGCCGATCTGCGTCCAGTTCACCAGATCCTTCGAATGCCAGACCGGGATGCCCGGGAAATGCGCGAAGGACGAATTGACCAGGTAATAGTCCTCGCCGACCCGCGTCACCGAGGGATCGGGATAATAGCCGGACAGGATCGGGTTGCGATAGTCGCCGGGCCGGGGCTGCACCTGTTCGCGGGCATGGCCCTCATAGGCGAAGCGGGTGAAATGCGCCGGTTCGCCCGCCACCGCCGCGCCCGCCGTCATCAGCGCCATCGCGGCCAGCGCCGCGCCCGTTCCGGTCTTCATCCGCCCACTCTCCCGTTCGTGTCGTTGGGGTTCGTTCCCCGAACCCTGTGATCGTCAAGCCGCCAAGTCGAACCGGTCCGTCATGGTCTAGCGCAGCAGCCGGGCATTGGCCCAGACCGCCGGCGCGGGGTCGTCGGTCGAGCCGCCGGTGGCGCGCGTCACCAGTTCGATGATCCTCACCCCCGCCACGTCCGCGGTCAGCGGCCGCGCCGCCCGATCGAATGCCACGCCATCGGTGCTGGCGAGCAGCTTGCCGTCGCCATAGATTTCGAAGCGCAGCGTGCCCCGCGCCTGCGCGGCGGCATCGTCCATCCCCACCTCGGCGGCGAAGCGGCGGAAACCGGTGTTGCGCACTTCCAGCCGCGACCCCGCCAGCACGCCCAGGCCGGTGTCGTAATCGGTCCCGCCGACGCGCAGCACCTGGCCGAAGACGGCGCGGTCGGCGCGCGATCCGCCCCAGCCGCTATATTGCACATGTTCGCCCGCCCCCCGGGTGCCCGACCAGGCGGTGACCGAATGATGGATGGTCGGGTCGGGGCGACGCGCGATCACGCCGTCGACCGCCGGATTGACCCGCCCCGGCTGCTCCGACAGGAACAGCCCGTCCGCCAGGCGACGCGCGCCGCTGGCACGGAAGATCAGCGTCTGGTGCGGCGCGAGCGTGAAATCCTGCTTGCCGGTGAAGCGGGTCGTCGCCCGGGTCCAGAGATCGGTCAGCGTGATCGCGGCATCGTCCCGGAATTTGAGCTGGCCAGCGTTCAGCGTCACCGTGGCGGGCACCGCGCTGCGGTTGAACAGGGCCACGCCCTTGGTCCCGTCGGCCAGCGTCTTGACCAGGAACTGCACATCGTCGCTGTCATAGGCGATCACCGCCTGGTTGCCGGCCGGGTCCTGGTTGAGCGCGATGATGTCGGTGTTGCCGAAGATCGCCCGCAGGCCGGGCGTCAGCTTGCGCAGGTCGTAACCGATCACCAACGGCGAATTGATCATCGCCCAGAGCGCGAAATGCGACCTGGCCTCGGTCGGATGGGCTTCGTCGAAATCGCCTTGGCCGACGAACAGCATGTCCGCGTCGTTCCACGAACCGGGATGCGCATAGAGTTCGCGCCGCGCCGCCGTGTCGAAATTGGTCAGCATCCGCCCCCAATGCGGCGTGATGTCGTCGCTGGTCCGCGAGATATTGCCCAGGTCCTTGCCCCAGGCGCGCACATCGGCCGATCCCCACAGGCACAGCGACAACAGGTAATCGCCGCCCGGCCGCTCGCGCTCCAGCGCATCGGCGACCGAGGTGTAGAGCGCGCGCACCGCCGCGACATCGGTCCGCCCGATCGACTGCATGTCGATCAGCGACGGGAAGGCGCGGTACAGGCCGGACCGCACGCGCGGACTGTCGGCGGGCAGGCCCCGGATGCCGCACCCGTCGACCTTGATCAGGTCGAAGCCCCATTCCTCGAAGAACAGCCGGATGTCCTGGTCGACATGGCCGTAGAGACCGATCTCGCGCTCGGCGACGCTGCCTTCGGGCTGGTTCTTGAAGTCGGCGGTGTAGATCTGGCCGCAACTGTTGCGGCCCATGTCCGAATAGATGCCCGCCTTCAGCCCCATGGCGTGCAGCCGGTCGGTCAGCGGGCGGAAGCTGGTGTCGTCGGCCTGCCCGCCCGCCACCCTGGCGGAGGGGAATTGCGCGGGTGCGAATCACCAGCCGCCCGTCGCGCGTGCGCCGCTTCAGCCACCAGCCGTCGTCGATGTTGACGCGCGTATAGCCCGCCTTGGCCAGGCCGCTCGACACCAGGGTCTGCGCCGAGCCCAGGATCTTGGCCTCGTCGATATCGCTGTTGAACGCGTTCCAGCTGTTCCAGCCCATCGGCGGCACCGGCGCCTGTCCGCGGGCATTGGCGGTCCAGCGGCCGCCGGGGTCGAGCGGATCGGCCCCGGCCATGCCGGGCAGCGCGGCCTGTGCCAGCAACGCGGCGACCAGCGGCATCAGGGGGGCGCGGCGGCGTCCGGAACGGGGCATGTCTCTCTCCCAGGCGGGTCCAAATGGCCATGATCTGGCTCTTGGTATCGCTACCGCGTATTTGTCAGACCGAAGTCTGTCAACGATCGCGATTCGGGTAGCCAGCACCACCCACCTCGCTACGCACAAGTCAGGCCGTTGATTTTGGGAGAGAAACGATGATGCGGCGACATGCCCTGCGGGCCGTGGGGACCACCCTGGCGCTGGTCCTCCTCGCGACCGGTGCGACCGCGCGGACCGACCCCGCGCCGATCGGCTGGACCGCCGACAATGGCGACGGCACCTTCACTAACCCGCTGTTCTTCGACGAATTCTCCGACCCCGACCTGATCCGGGTCGGCGACGATTTCTACCTGACCGGCACGACGATGCACGCCATGCCCGGCCTGCCGGTGCTGCATTCGCGCGACCTGGTGAACTGGACCTTCGAAAGCTATGCGATGGACCGGCTCGACCTCGGCCCCGCCTATCGGCTGGAGGGTGGGCAGAATGTCTATGGCAAGGGCATCTGGGCGCCCAGCTTCCGCTATCGCGACGGCATTTTCTACATTTTCAGCAATGTGAATGGCCAGACGACGCAGATGTTCACCGCGCGCTCGCCCAAGGGCCCGTGGACGCGCACGGCGATGAAGCGCAGCTTCCACGACCTGTCGGTGCTGTTCGACGACGACGGCAAGGCCTGGGTGATCTGGGGCTATCAGGACATCCATCTGGCCGAGCTGGACGCGCGCCTGACCGACATCGTGCCGGGCAGCGAGCGGATCATCATCGCCAAGGGGGCGGGGATGGGCGAAGGCTCGCATCTCTACAAGATCGATGGCCGCTATTACATCACCAGCGCCGAATGGTCCGGCCCGTTCCGGATGCCCGCCGCGCGCGCCGACCGGATCACCGGTCCATGGGAGGTGAACCCCACGATCAGCCGCGACGAGGATTTCGGCGAGACGGCAGGCTACCGGGTCGGCGGCACGACGCCCCCCTTCCGGCTGACGCCGCCCAACCCGGCCGCGCGCGGCGGCCTGTCGCTGCACCAGGGCGGCATCGTCCAAACCCCGGCCGGCGAATGGTGGGGCTGGTCGATGTTCGAGGGCAATTCGGTCGGCCGGCTGACCGCCCTGTCGCCGGTGACGTGGAAGGATGGCTGGCCCTGGTTCGGCCTGCCCGGCAATCTGGGCCGCACGCCCCGCACCTGGGTGAAGCCCAGGCTGCCGGTGCAGCCGATCGTCGCGCCCTATCGCCGCAGCGACTCGTTCGACGCCGCCGTGCTGCAACCGATCTGGCAGTGGAACCATGTCCCCGACGACCGCCACTGGTCGCTGACCGCCCGGCCCGGAGCGCTGCGCCTGACCGCGCTGCCCGCCGGCGATATCCTGCAGGCCCGCAACATGCTGACCCAGCGTGCGGTCGGGCCGGTATCGGTGGCGACGGTCGAGATCGACGGCGCGGGGCTGAAGCCGGGCGATGTCGCGGGGCTGGCGCTGCTCAACCGGCCCTATGCCTGGGCGGGACTGGCGCGCGACGCAAGCGGCCTGGCGCTGATGCTGCGCGACGAACAGCGGGCGGCACCGCTGCGCCAGCCGATCGCCGCGACGCATCTATGGTTGCAGGTCGCGGCCGATTTCCGCTCAGAAAAGGCGCAATATCGCTGGTCGACGGACGGTCGCCACTTCACCGACCTGGGATCGCCGGTGACGATGGCCTATCAGCTGATGACCTTCCAGGGCGTCCGCTACGGCCTGTTCGCGTTCAACCGGGACGGGCGGACCGGCGGCGTCGCGGACATGCTGGACGTGACCATCGCCGAGCCGCTGGCGGAAAGCCGCCCCGCCATCCCCTATGACCGGACGGTCCGCCTCCGCCCGGTCGGCGCGCCGGCCGCGGGGGAAGGCTTCCGCGTCGTCGGGCTGGGACTGGGCCGGGTGGCGTTGCTGCGCGGGGACAGGGCGCTGACCGTGGCGGCGGACGGCGCCACCCGCCTCGCCCCCCGCGCCGACGGGCCGGCGCAGAGCTTCCAGTGGATGGAATCGCTGAGCGGCGGGGCGATGCTGATGTCGCTGGCCACCCATCGCTATCTGCGAGCCACCGACGATGGCTTGTGGCGGGCGGACAGTCCGGGTGCGACCGCCGACAACCGGGATCGCAGCCGGCTGGACTGGCGATAGCGGAAGGTGAAAAGGGGCAGAGCGAGTCCTGATCCATCCCGGCGGGAATCGGGCCTTGGCAAAGCTCCCCGCCGCGCTCCTGCGAAGGCAGGAGCCCAGAGTCACGCATCCCATAAGGGGTTGTTCTCGTTACCCCTGGGCTCCTGCCTTCGCAGGAGCACGGGGCCGGACACACTATCTGCCCGATTTCTCTCCCGGAAAGACCAGCGTCTCGCTGAAGAAGGGCAGCACCTGGTTCTGGATGCGCAGCGCCACGTTGCTGGTGTGCGTGCCCGGATAGATGGCGAAGCGATGCGCGATGCCATAGCGGTCGAGCGCCTCGTGCAGCTTCACCGCATCGTCCTTCAGCCCGTCCTGGTCGCCGACATCCAGGCCGATGCCCCGATAGCGGCGCAGATTGCCGGCATATTGGTCGATCATCGCCAGCGGCGCATTGGCGGTCCAGCGCGCCAGCACGTCGGGCTGCACCTTGCCGTCCTTGACCGGCAGGTCGAGAAAGAGCGGCGGCGCGCTTGGGATTGGGCGACCAGGCGGCGGCGGAGGCCAGTTGCGCCCGCTCGCCCCAGCCGAGCGTCGCCGCCTCCCCTGGCGAGCGCAGCGCCCGCAGCTTGGCCTCGACCGCCTGATCGACGGCGAAGGTCTCGCGCGGGGACAGGCAGCAGGGGCTGAGCATGTAGATCGCGCCGAACACGTCCGGATATTTCATCCCGATCCGCGTCGTGCCATATCCCCCCATCGAATGGCCGACGAGGCCCCGGCTCTCGCGCGTCGGCACGGTGCGGTAATGGTCATCGATATAGCGGACCAGGTCGCGGGCGATGAACGTCTCGAAATCGCCGGTCGTCACCGACCGGGAATACATCGACCCGTTATGCACCGTCTTCGAATCGGGCAGCACCAGGATCATCGGCTTGATGCCTTGCGCGAAGGCCCCCTCCACCGTCTGGGGGACATGGATCTCGGTCATCCATTGCTCCGCACCGATCGAATAGCCGTGCAGCGCATAGACGACGGGATAGCGGCGATGGCGCGCGGCGGCATAGCCGGGCGGCAGGATCACGACGACGTCGCGGTCCGCCGAATCCCCTTCCAGGCTGCCCTCGATGCTGGGGGCATGGACCTTGATCCGCTCGATCGTCACCGGCTTCGCACCGGCGACCACCGGCGGCGCGTTGGTGCCGACCTGGGCCGCGCCCGGCGTCGACAGGCCGAGCCCTAGCAGCAGCATCGCGGCCCATAGCCTGGAACGGTTGACCCTTTGCATCGCGTGCCTCTCCTGTCTGGTCGTTTTCATGGATTTGTCTGGCAAATTTCCGCCGCCCTCAACCGCGGAGCAACCGCATGACCATGGCGCGGATGCGACCGTAATTGGCGGGCTTGAGCGGCCCCAGCAGCCCGTGCCGCTCGGTTGGAAGGTGCGCCAGCGGATGGCCGTCGGGGCGGAAGACATAATGGTCGAACCAGGCGCGCCATGCCGCGCGTTCGGCGGGCGGGCGCTCGGCGAGCGCGATCATCGCCAGCAGCATCGCCGCCTGGGGCTGGTCGGGGCCACTGGCGAAGCCGTCCCACCAGAAATTGACCAGGAGGTTATAGGGGTCGAGCGCCTCCACCCGGTGCCACCAGAGCTTGGGCAGATAGAGCGCGTCGCCCGCCGCCAGTTCGACCGTGATCGCCCGGTCGCGCGCACGGTCGAACCGGGGATAGAGCGGGTCGCCGGGGGCGCTGCCGTCCGCCAGGCTGATCGGCTGGCCGGCCAGCGTATGGTCGATCGGGCCGACATAGAGGTCGCCGATCGCATCGGGCGGATAGAGGGTGAAGCGCCGCCGCCCGGCCACCACGCAGGCGACATTGTCGAACAGGTCGTAATGGCAGGCGACCGAGGCGGCATGGCCCAGCCAGATGCGCGGGGCCACGCCGGCCGGCATCAGGGCCAGCCGGTGGTCCGCCACCAGCCCCGGCAGATACTGGTCGATCGACAGCGACCCGACATAGAGCGTCGCCTGCCCTTGCTGCCCGGCGGTGGCGAGGATGCGGTCGATGGCGGCGCGGTAGGGCAGCGTCTCGCGCGTGAAGTTGAACCCGCCCTCGCCCTCGCCATAATGATAGCGGCCGGCGATCGCGGCCTGGCCGACGAACATCTCCGCCGCGCGGCCGGCATCCCGGCTTTGCAGGAAAGCGGACAGGTCGGCCGCGCTGCGCCCCGCCGCGACCATCGGCCAGTCCGCCACCGCGCCGCGCAACACCACCGGTCGCCCGGCCGTCATCACTTGCGTGCGGAACGTCTCCGCATCCGGGAAATCGGCCGCATCCAGGCTGGGCAGCGGCGCGCTCATCCGCCGAACCCGGACGCCAGCCGCTCGTTGCGGCGCGCGGCAAGCGTGCGCAGATGGCCGACCGACTGCGCCTGGGTATAGGCCAGATGCAGCGTGCCGTCGCGGAACAGGGCGAGCACCTCGGCATCCGGCAGCTCGTGCAGCGCGTCCAGGCTGACCGTGTAGAGTCCGTCGAGCACCAGCCGCTCGCCATCGTCGAAATGGAGCGTGACGTCGATCGGCTCGATCAGCTTCAGCGCCAGCAGCCGCGCGACCAGCGCTTCCGTCTCGGGCAGCCCGGCCTGCAACTGGCCGAGCGCCCGGCGGATGCGCTGGAAGGTGGGCGTCGCCTCGCCCCCCGCGTCGAACAGCGGCTGGCCCGCACCGGCGAAGACCGGATCGTCGCGGCGGATCACGATCTCGCCCTCGACCAGGAAGAAGCCGTGTCGCTCCAGGTCGGCGGGGCGATAGCCGGTCAGCAGCCCGTCCGCGCCGGTGCACAGATTCTCGCCCGGCTTCACCCCCAGGATCGCGCCGGCGAAGAAGGCGCCGGTCTCCGGATGCTTGGTGAACAGGATCGGATAGTGCAGCGCCGCCGCGGCGAATTCGCTCGGCACCAGCTGGACGAAATGCCGCTGCGCCTCCGGCGTCCGCGCCACGGTCAGTTCGGCATGGCGCTCCGTCTCCAGCCGCTCCCATTGTTCCATCGACACCCTCTCCTCTCCCCTGTCCCGCTGGTGCGGATGCTGCGCAGCATGGGCGATTTCGCCGCGACAACAAAGCCCTTGCCGTTCGGACTTGTCGGACTATAGTGCCGACTCATGGGAGCGATACCAAAATCGCCAGCCGGTCGCGGCCGGATGGGATTCGGGTCAACGAAAACGCTCTGATGATACCGCTCTCGTACCGGTGCAAGACCGGGCGGGGCATGACCAAGGTAGGGAGAGGGTGATGGCGACTTCATTCCACAGGACCACGATGCGCGGCGGCAAACGGGCCGCATGGCTGATGACCGGGGCCAGCAGCCTGCTGGCGATCGCGCTGGCGATGCCGGCCCAGGCGCAAACCCAGACCGACCTCCAGAACAATGTCGCGCCGGGCACGGCCGCGCCGCAGCCGGCGGTGCCCGTCACCGCCAACGAGACCAGCGCCGCCCAGGCCGGCAGCCCGCAGGACGCCGCCACCGCGCAGGACGTATCGCAGGGCAATTCGGTCGAGGCGGGCGATCCCGACATCGTCGTCGTCGGCCTGCGCGGCTCGCTCCAGCGCAACCTCGACCTGAAGCGCGAATCCTCCGGCGTGGTCGACGTGATCTCCGCCGAGGATATCGGCAAGTTCCCCGATTCGAACGTCGCCGCCTCGCTCCAGCGCCTGCCCGGCGTGTCGATCCAGCGGTCGGGTTCGCGCGGCGAGCCGACCGGCATCACGGTGCGCGGCTTCGGCGGCGACTTCAACACCACCCTCTATGACGGCCGGCGCATCGCCACCGGCACCGGCAATCGACAGATCGACTTCAGCACCGTCGGCGTCGACTTCATCGGGCAGCTGTCCGTGCTGAAGACGCCGGACGTGTCGCTGGCGTCCAGCTCGATCGGCGCGACGGTCAACATCGCCTTCCCCAACCCGTTCGACCATCCCGGCTTCCGCGCCGCCGCGACCGCCTCGGCCTCGGTGCAGGATCGCGCCGGCCGCGTCGTGCCGACCGGCGGGTTGCTGATCAGCACCACCAACGCCGACGAAACCTTCGGCGTGCTGGCGGACGTGATCTATACGCGCCGCGATACCGACACCAACCGCGTCTATGTGTCGGGTTGGCCAGGCGGCAACTATGCCCCCTGCCAGCTCGCGGGCAGCAGCGGCACCTGCACGCCGACCACCAACACGCAATCGGCCGCCTATGCCAATCCCGCCAACCGCCAGAACCTGCCCGGCTGGTTCCCGCAGCAATACGGCGCCGAGCAGCAGCGGGTGAAGGACGAGCGCGTCGATGCGCGCGTCTCGCTGCAATATCACCCGTCCGATGACCTGATGCTGACGATCGACAACAACTTTTCGCGTCAGAACATCACGCAGAACAATTACGCGTTCGGCGTCTGGTTCAACCAGGGCGACCTGCGCAACGTCACGCTGGACGCCAACGGCACGGCGACCGACTTCACCCAGGCGAACACGCCGACCGACTTCACCGCCGCGCTCAACAAGCAAATCCTCCAGACCAACCAGACCGGCCTCAACGTCAAGTACGACGCGACCGAGAATCTGACGCTGGAAGGCGATGTCGCCTATGCCAAGAGCTGGCTGAACCCCGGCGACGTGATCGGCAGCGCCAACGGCGATATCGGGTACGGCAACCGCCTCGGCAACGTCCTGCGCTTCACCGTGGACGGCGCCAGCAACAAGGCGTTCCCGTCGATCAGCAATTTCGGTCCCGCAGGCGATGGTTCGCGCTGGGCGGACCAGTCGCTGATCGGCTCGCACGTCACCGTCAACCAGACGCAGCATAATACCGACGAGCTGGTCCAGTTCCGCGGCAACGCCACCTGGAAGCAGGACGACCTGACGCTGAAGGCCGGCGGCCAATATTATCAGGACACGTTCAACTTCCGGAACCAGAGCACCTTCGTCAACAATTTCTGGCAGGCCTATGCCGGTTACGGCGGCCCGTCGGGCGGCACGTCGGGCATCTCGCCGCTGCCGGCGAACCTGTACCAGGGCTCGATCAGCCTCAACAACTTCATCCCCGGCTTCAACGGCAGCCTGCCGCCCTCGGTCTTCGTGTTCGATCCGATCGCGTACCAGAACTTCCTGACCAGCCAGGGCAATCCCTCGGCCACGCGGGTGCCGGGCTTCAACTATGGCAACGTCAACGGCTTCACCGGCACGTTCGACGAGGCGGTCGATCCGGGCAGCATCCTGCGCGTGCGCGAGCGGACCTGGTCGCTCTATGCCAGCGCCAATTTCAAGACCGAGGTCGGCGGCCTGCCGCTGACGATCAATGCCGGCATCCGCAACGAGACGACCAGCCTGGTCTCGGCCGGTCAAGGCCGCCTGCCGCTGGGGCTGGTGACGAGCACCGCCGATCCGACGCTGCTCAGCATCCCCAACTATACGCAGGTGCAGCCGCAGACCGCGCGCAACTCCTATTCCTACCTGCTGCCCAGCATGGATGCGAAGCTGGAGCTGACCAACAATCTGATCCTGCGCATCGACGCGTCGCGCACCCTGACCCGCCCGACGCTCAACCTGCTCAACCCGGTGCTGAACGTCGGCAACGGCCAGCGCATCGGCGCGCTCAACGCCAGCGGCGGCAATGCCGGGCTGAAGCCCTATCTGGCCGACAATTTCGACCTGGGCGCGGAATGGTACTACCGCCGCAACTCCTATGTGGCGGTCAATTTCTTCCTGAAGAACGTCAGCAACTTCATCGTCGGCGGCGTATCCCGCCAGGCGATCAACGGCGTGGTCGACCCGACCACCGGCCAGCTCGCCTCCTTCGCGGTGTCGCAGCAGGTCAACGGACCGGACGCGACGGTGCGCGGCGTCGAGCTGGCGTGGCAGCAGGTGTTCGGCGACACCGGCTTCGGCTTCCAGGCCAATGCCACCTTCGTCGGCACCAACCGCCCCTATGACGACAAGAACATCAGCCAGACCGGCTTCGCGGTCACCGGCCTCGCCAATTCGGCGAACTTCGTCGGCTTCTACGACAAGAGCGGCTTCCAGATCCGCGCCGCGCTCAACTGGCGCGACGAGTATCTGGCGCAGTTCGGGCAGAACCAGAACACCGGTTCGTTCGGTGCGGAGCCGACCTTCGTCAACCAGAGCTTCCAGGTCGACCTGACCAGCAGCTACGACGTGACGAAGAACTTCAGCGTGTTCGGCGAGGCGCTCAACCTCAACAAGAACAAGCAGAGCACCCACGGCCGCTACTCCAACCAGCTGCTCGACGTGTTCGACTATGGTCGCCGCTTCACGCTGGGCGCACGCTACCGCTTCTGACCCTCTCCCCCTGGCGGGGATGTCGACCCTAACGGTTGACATCCCCGCGTTTTTTTCATGGGCTTGGTGTCGTGCAACCGATCAACCACATCGTCATCGTCGGCGGCGGGACCGCCGGCTGGCTGACCGCCGGGACCATCGCCGCGCGGCACAAGGGCCGCATGGCCCATGGCTTCACCGTCACCCTGGTCGAATCGCCCAATGTGCCGATCATCGGCGTCGGCGAGGGCACCTGGCCGACGCTGCGCACCACGCTGCGCCGCATGGGTGTGTCGGAGACCGAATTCTTCCGCCAGTGCGACGCTGCGTTCAAGCAGGGCGCGCTGTTCGCCGGCTGGACCACTGGCGCGGCGGACGACGCCTATTACCACCCGCTGATGCTGCCGCAGGGCTTCGGGCAGCTCAACCTGGCGCAACACTGGCTGGCCGATCCGGCGGCGGCGAATTTCTGCGACAGCGTGACGCCGCAGGGCCGGATCTGCGATGCGGGGCTGGCGCCCAAGACGATCGCCACGCCCGAATATGAGGGGCCGGCCAACTACGCCTATCACCTCGACGCGGGGAAGTTCTCCGCCTTCCTGCAACGTCATTGCACCGAAAATCTCGGCGTGCGCCATGTGCTGGCCGATGTGCGCGAGGTGCGGATGACCGAGGGCGGCGACATAGCCGCGGTCCGCACCGAACAGGCCGGGGAGATCGCCGGCGACCTGTTCGTCGACTGCACCGGCTTCGCCGCCAGGCTGATCGGCGAGGCGATGGGCGTGCCGTTCCGCAGCTGCGCCGATACCCTGTTCTGCGACACCGCGCTCGCCATCCAGATGCCATATGCGGATGAGGACGCCCCCATCGCCTCGCACACCAAGTCCACCGCGCAATCGGCGGGCTGGATCTGGGATATCGGCCTGCCGACCCGGCGCGGCGTCGGCCATGTCTTCTCCAGCAGCCACATCAGCGTGGACGAGGCCGAACGCGAACTCCGCGCCTATCTGGGCGAAGGCGCGCGCGACCTGCCGATGCGCACGCTCAAGATCCGCGCCGGGCATCGCGAGACCTTCTGGAAGGGCAATTGCGTCGCGGTCGGACTGGCGGCGGGGTTCCTGGAGCCGCTGGAAGCCTCGGCCATCGTGCTGATCGAACTGTCCGCCAAGCTGATCGCCGAACAGATGCCGGCGTGCCGCGAGGTGATGGGCACCATCGCCGCGCGCTTCAACGCGACGACGCAGTATCGTTGGGGCCGGATCATCGATTTCCTCAAGCTCCATTATGCGCTGACCCAGCGGCGCGACACCGACTTCTGGCGCGACAATGTCCGCCCGGAGACGATCCCCGACCGGTTGCGCGGGCTGATGGAGCTGTGGCGCTGGAACGCCCCCTGGATGCACGACGAGTTCGATCGCGCCGACGAGGTGTTCCCGGCGGCCAGCTATCAATATGTCCTCTACGGCATGGGCCATCGCAGCGCGGTGACGCCGGGCAGCCTGGACGCGGAGGCGGTGCAGGCCAGCCGCGCCTGGCGCGAGAATCGCAGCCAGACCGAGCGGATGCTCGCCGGCCTGCCCCGCCATCGCGACCTGATCCGCAAGATCCATCAGCACGGGATGCCGACCCTATGACCCGCCATTGCGCCGCCCTGCTCGCCACCGCCGCGCTGTTCGCCGCCGCGCCCGCCATCGCCGCGCCGCGGCTGGACGGGGCGATCGGCGACCATGCCGTGCTGCAACGCGACCAGCCGATCCGGCTGCGCGGCACGGCGGCGCCGGGCGAGACGGTGATGATCGGGCTGGCCGGGCGCAGCGTCACCGCCAAGGCAGATCGCGACGGCCGGTTCGAGGCGCGCCTCCCCGCCCTGCCCGCCGGTGGCCCCTATGACCTGACCATCGCCGCGCCGAGCGGGGCCGGCATGATCCGCGACCTGCTGATCGGCGACGTCTTCCTCTGCTCGGGACAGAGCAACATGGAGATGCCGGTCGACGCCGCGCAGCAATGGATCGCCGACGCCCGGCCGCCGGTCGACGACAAGTTGCGGCTGGTGACGATCGACAAGGTCGCCAGCGACACGCCGCTCACCCGCTTCGCGCAGAGCCCGCAATGGAAGGTTGCGGGGCCGGAAACGGCGCGCGCCTTCTCCGCCGCCTGTTTCTACATGGTGCAGGCGCTGCGCCGCAGCCAGGACGTGCCGATCGGCGCGATCGCGTCGAGCTGGGGCGGGTCGCGGATCAGCGCGTGGCTGGACGGCGCGGGGCTGCGCCGCGCCGGCATGGCGGCGGAGGCCGACCTGCTTGCGCTCCACGCCCGCGATCCCGCCGCCGCGCAAACGCGCGCCTCGACCGTCTGGGAGAATTGGTGGCGGCAGAAGAGCGGCGACGCAGCCGGTCGCGAACCCTGGCAGCCGGACGCCGCGCTCGACTGGAAGCCGGTGCCGGCGATCGGCAATTTCGAAAAATGGGGCGTTCCCGAACTCGCCGACTATAACGGCATGATCTGGTACGGCCGCGAGATCATGCTGACTCCCGAACAGGCGCGCGGGGTCGCGACGCTGGCGATCGGCGCGGTCGACGATGCGGATCGCACCTGGGTCAACGGCGTCG
The DNA here is from genome assembly GCF_031453475.1 of Sphingomonas sp. SORGH_AS_0438. Classification (NCBI taxonomy): domain Bacteria; kingdom Pseudomonadati; phylum Pseudomonadota; class Alphaproteobacteria; order Sphingomonadales; family Sphingomonadaceae; genus Sphingomonas; species Sphingomonas sp. SORGH_AS_0438. The sequence goes on along the minus strand of NZ_JAVIZS010000001.1, from coordinate 3,452,598 downwards.
GCGTCGGCGGCAGCAGCCTGGCGTCGCAGCCCCGCATCTATGCCCTGCCCGCCGGGACGCTGAAGGCGGGACGCAATGTCGTCACCGTCAATGACGACGATGTCTATGCGCTGGGCGGCATGACCGGCCCGGTCGAGGCGATGGCGCTGACCCTGGCGGACGGGACCCGCATCCCGCTCGGCACCGGCTGGCGCTATGCGGTGGCGCGCAAGGTCGAGGGCGATGCGCCGCGCGTGCCCTGGGACGATATCAACGGCGCGGGTACGCTCTACAACGGCATGATCGCGCCGCTGGGGCCGATCGGACTGGCCGGCGTCGCCTGGTACCAGGGCGAGTCGGACACCGGACTGCCCGGCTATGAGGCGCGGCTAACCGCGATGATGGCGGCGTGGCGCGCGCAGTTCGGCCGCGCCGACCTGCCGCTCGCGATCGTGCAGCTCGCCGATTACGGCAAGCCCGCCACCCGCCCCGGCGACAGCGGCTGGGCGACGGTGCGCGAGGACCAGCGGCGGATGGCGGCGCGCGACGGCCATGCCGGCGTCGCGGTGGCGATCGACCTGGGCGACCCGATCGACATCCATCCGGGCGAGAAGCATGAGGTCGGGCAGCGACTGGCGCGGGTGATGCGGTCGCTCGCCTATCGCTCGCCCGATTCGATGGGACCCGCGATCGGCGCGGCCGCGCGGACCGCCGATGGCGGCGCGCGCCTGCGCATCGACGGCGTGACGGGCGCGCTGCACATGCGCTCCTCGGGCCAGGCGATCGGCTTCGAACTGTGCGGCGCGGCGCCCGGCAGCTGCCGCTATGCCAGCGCCGTGGCGGACGGTACGGCGGTGACGCTGGCGGGTGACGGCAAGCCGGTGACGCGCATCCGCTATGCCTGGGCGGACAGCCCGGTCGTCAATGTGTTCGACGACGCCGCGCTGCCGCTCGGCCCCTTTGAGATCGCGCTGCCCTGATCCCGGACCTGAAGGATCGGGACGGCGGACACGACATCGCATCCATCCCCATCGTCATGGAGTCGCCACGCGCGCCATGACGGCCAGGGGCACCCCCGCAAAAGGCGGGTCATAAGAGAGAGGAACGGCGATCATGCGCAACGAGATTCGGACCCGGCGCGGATTGGTGCTGGCGGCGATGCTGCTGGCGGGCGCGCCGGTGATGGCGCAGGGCCCCGCGCCGGATGCCACGGTCGCCGCCGCCGACCGCGCCGCCACGGCGCTGGTCGCGAAGCTGACGGTCGCGGAGAAGATCGACCAGTTGCTCAACGCCGCGCCGGCAATCCCGCGCCTGAACGTCCCGGCCTATAACTGGTGGACCGAGTCGCTGCACGGCGCGCTGGGCCCGGTGCCGACGACCAACTTCCCCGAGCCCATCGGCCTGGCCGCCAGCTTCGATGCGCCGCTGCTCCACGAGGTGGCGGGCGCGATCGGGACCGAGGTGCGCGCGCTCCACACGATGGGCCGCGCCACCGGCCATATCGGCACGATGGGCAGCGCGCTGAACACCTGGTCGCCCAATATCAACATCTTCCGCGACCCGCGCTGGGGGCGCGGCCAGGAAACCTATGGCGAGGACCCCTATCTGACCGCGACGATGGGCGTCGCCTATGTGCGCGGCGTGCAGGGGCCGGACGCCGCCCGGCCGCGGGTGATCGCCACCCCGAAGCATTTCGCCGTGCATAGCGGGCCGGAGCCGACCCGCCACACCGTCGACATCCAGGTCTCGCCGCACGACCTGGAGGACACCTACCTCCCCGCCTTCCGCGCCGCGATCGTCGAGGGGCAGGCGGGATCGGTGATGTGCGCCTATAACCGCGTCGACGGCCAGCCCGCCTGTGGCAGCACGATGCTGCTGACCGATCACCTGCGCGGGGCCTGGGGCTTTCGCGGCTATGTCGTGTCGGACTGCGACGCGGTGGTCGATATCTCCGACCATCACCATTATGCGCCCGACCCCGCATCGGGCGTGGCGGTGGCGCTGAAGGCGGGCGTCGACAATGAGTGCAACAACGCCACCCTGTCGCGCACGCCGGGCCTGGGCGACCGTTATCGCGAGGCGCTGCGGCGCGGGCTGATCGGCGAGGCCGATATGGACCGCGCGCTCGTCCGGCTGTTCTCCGCGCGCTATCGCACCGGCGACCTGGCCGGGATACGCCCCGCCGATCCGGTGCCGGCCTCGGCGATCGACTCGCCCGCGCACCGCGCGCTGGCGCTGAAGATGGCGACCGAAAGCCTGGTGCTGCTCAAGAATGACGGCGTGCTGCCCTTGAAGCCCGGCGCGCGGATCGCGCTGGTCGGGCCGCTGGCGGATGCGACGCGCGTGCTGCGCGGCAATTATTCCTCGACGCAGAGCGCGCCGCCCGTCTCGGTGCGTGACGGGCTGGTCCAGGCGATGGGCGCGGACCGGGTGACGCAGGTGCCGTTCACCGCCTCGATCACCGATGGCGACCCGGTGCCCGACAGCGCCTTCGTCACCCCGGACGGGCAGCCAGGCCTGCGCGCCGACTATTACAACGCGACCGCGGCCACCGGCACCCCCGCCTATCCCGACCGGCCGGTGGTGACCCGGACCGAAGCCGGCCTGCGCTCCGCCGCCAGCGCGTTGACGCAGGTCGGCGAGCGGCACAAGCTGGTCTGGACGGGCGCCCTGGTCGCACCGGAAACCGGCACCTATCGGCTGGCGCTGACCGGGGTGAAGGGACAGATCGACATCGCCGGCGGCAGCCCCGTCACCGCCACCGCCTATAGCCGCTGGGCCGAACCGCTGAAGCTGACCGAGGTGCAGCTGGTCAAGGGCCGGCGCTATCCCCTGCGTCTCCAGATGGAGGCCGGCAATAGCGGCCAGCCCGGCGTGTTCTGGAAGCGCATTGCCGCCACCGCGATGCAGGACATGGCCATGGCGGCGAAACAGGCGGATGTGGTCGTCGCCGTGGTCGGCCTGACCGCCGACCTGGAGGGCGAGGAGATGCCGGTGAAGGTCGAGGGCTTTGCCGGCGGCGACCGCACCGCGCTCGACCTGCCCGCCGACCAGCGCGCGATGCTCGACGCCGCCTATGCGACCGGCAAGCCGGTGGTGGTGGTGGCGATGAACGGCAGCGCCATCGACCTGTCCCAGGCCAAGGCGCGCGGCGCCGCGATCCTGGAGGCCTGGTATCCCGGCCAGTCGGGCGGGCAGGCGGTCGCCGATGTGCTGACCGGGCGGAGCAACCCGGCCGGGCGGCTGCCGCTGACCTTCTATCGCAGCGTCGCCGACCTGCCGCCCTTCGACGATTATCGCATGGCCGGGCGCACCTATCGCTATTTCACCGGCACGCCCGTCTACCCGTTCGGCCATGGCCTCAGCTATACGCGCTTCGCCTATGGCCCGTTGCGGGTGACCCCGGCGGCGGGCGGCGCGGCGGCGGGCCTGCGGGTCGTCACCCAGGTGAAGAATGTCGGCGGCCGCGCGGGCGACGAGGTGGCGCAGCTCTATCTCGGCTTCCCCGACGCGCCCGGTGCGCCGCGCATCGCGCTGCGCGGCTTCCGCCGGCTGGCGCTCCAGCCGGGGCAGGCGGCGGAGGTCCGCTTCGACCTGTCGCCGCGCGACCTGAGCGGGGTGACGCCCGAGGGCGTGCGCCAGGTGATGGCCGGCCGCTACACGGTCAGCGTCGGATCGGGCCAGCCGGGCACCGGCGTTCCCGTCCGGTCGGCGACCTTCGACGCCAAGGCCTCCGCACCGCTGCCCAAATAAGCAAAGGGGCGCTCGCGACCATCGCCGCGCGCGCCCCTATCCTGTCCGGACCCGAAGGATCAGGCGGCGTAGCGCACCACCGTCTTGCGACGGCGCATCGTCGCGCCGAGCAGGCCGAAGCCGACCGCCATCAGCGCCCAGGTCGCCGGCTCCGGCACCGCGGCAGCGGTCGAGGCAACCGAGAAGCTGGCATTGCGGCTGTGCAGTTCCCAGCCACCCCAGCCATAGGCGTTGGCGAACATGCCCATGCGGACGTTCGATGCCGTCGACCAGTCGATCGCCGCCAGCGCGCTGTTCAGGCTGGCGAGCTGGTCGACGTCGGCGGTGAAAGCAATCGTCTGGGCACCATGGCGGGCGCTGGCGACGGTGGCTTGCCAGACGCGCGAGGTCCCCACGACCAACGCAAGGCGCAGGCCGTTGTCATCGGTCTGTCCACCCCAACCCTGGTCCCAGACGGTCGCGGTGCTGGTCAGGCTGCTGATCAGATTGGTGCCCTTGGCCAGGGCGATCGCCCCCAGTTCGTCCGACCGCCACTGGCTGTAGCTGTCGAAATTGGCGGCGGTCGCCGACTGCACCGTAGTGGCGGCTGCGGCCTGCTGCACCGGCGCGACAACGGCAGCGGCACAGAGCGTGGCAAGTGCGAAATTCTTCATGACATAGCCCCCTGTTCGATCGCGGGTGACAGCGATCTTCTGCGCTCGCTATCGAGAGAATAGCGCGATCGAACAAGGTCAGACGGTTTCGGTTAATGATCCGTTACGGGATTCTTAATGGTTAACAACTTGCTTGATTTGCAAAATCATTAACAAGTTCATCACCCTGCTCGAACATTCTAGAAATTGTCGTGTAGGCGAAGGGCAATAATATTGGCCGGCCCGCGATCACGATTGTAGCCGGGGGCCACGACATGCTGCCCGTCCAGGCTGAGATCGAAGCCTTTGGTGACCTGCGCGGCATAATAGAGCTCGACGATCCGCTCCGCTCCCGGATGCGGCAGGCGCCCGTCGCCGACCAGCACGCCCAGACCGCCTTCGTCCAGATAGCGGCGATGCGCGGCCGAGATGCCGTTGACGATCCCGATCAGCCCCAGCCGGTCGGCGGGCCGGTGCCAGCCCCCGCCCGCCAGCGATAGGCCGAGCTGCGCCGTCCGGTCGATATCGGTGAAGTCATAAGGCTCGATCGCGCCATCGGCGAGGCCGGCGCGCGCGAACAGGCCGAGTGTATTGGTCAGCGACTGCTCCAGGTTCATATGGACGCCGAGCCGCGTCATCCGCCGCCGCGTCGCCGCCGGGTCGATCGGTTTCCCATGGGCCCGCGCATAGGCCAGCGCGTCGTCGAAGCGGCTGAACCGCCCGCGATTGCGGAAGACGGTCAGCCGCACCCGCCCCCGGCCGGCCGGCCACCGCATGGCGATGCTCCAGCTCGGCATCGAGCTGATATTGGCCGAAGCCGCGTTCCAGCGTCTCGCCATTGGGGACGGTGGACAGGTTGAACAGCCCGCCGCGCAGCGTCCATGCCCCGCGATAGGCCTCCACCGCGATGCCGGTCGCATAGCCCCAGGCATCGGCCGCATAGTCGAAGCTGCCCGTATCCACCGCTGACCAGTTGAGGAAGTCGCCGCGCGGATCATGGGCATAGGCATTGGTGTCGAACACGTCGCCGACGCCGAATTTGCCCGCCGTCACCACGATCCGGTCCGCGTCGCGCTGGCCGGCGAGCTGGTTGGCGGCGGCGGCCACCGTCTCGCGCGGGCCGCCCAGGCCGATGGTCTGGCGCAGAAAGGCGCGCTGCCAGCGCAGATAGGGGGCGCTGCGCCCGACCTTATAGGCCTCGGCACTCGGAAATCCGGCGACGCCCAGCGTGTTGGACAGGCCGAAGCCTTGGTCGATCTCCGGATTGATCCACAGCTCCGCGCCCGCCCAGGGGCGGGCGCCGATAAAGGCGGTGGCGTCGATCGTCTCGCGCAGCTGATGCGGCGTCAGGCTGTTCGCGCCGGCATAGGGACTGTCGAAGCCGCCGACGCCCTGCACCACTAGCGTGGCCTGGCCATGGATCGCCCAGTCCTGCGCCACCGGCGGGGGGGCGGCGATCTGCGCGGTGGCGGGGATCGCCGTGCCGACCAGGCAGGCGGGGATGGCGGAACGGCAAAGGGCGCGCACGGTCGCGCCAAGCGGGAAACGGGTCATGACAGCTCCATCGGATGGGGAAGCCCCAGGCCCGGTGGCGCCGCCCGATCCAGCCTCAGGCTGTCACAAAGCGGCCGCTTCAGACCTGCGGTGGCGATCGGGACAGCGGACGCCGCAGCGCCTACTGTCGCCCTCGCCGGATGAGGGGTTGGATCGAGACATGGTCGTCCTGTGCTGATGTCGGGCCGGACCAGCCGGTCGACGCGCGCCCGATGGCAGCGCTTGGCGACCCGTTCAAGCGCAAATATCCCGCAGCCGGAAGGCGACCGTCAGCCCTCCCGCCGAAGCCCCCATTGATCATAGACATAGCGCCGCTCGCCCAGTTGGAAGCGATGATCGTCCAGCCTGACGGGTGCCTCGCCCGGGGCGACTCGACCGACCATCCAGGCCGGCAGGGCGATGCGGGTGATCGCCCTCCCGAACGGCCCGGCGAGCGGTGTCTCGAGGTCGAGCAGCAGGTCGCGCGCGCCCAGCCGCGTCGCCGCCGCCTCGCCCGCCTCGCCGAACACCAGGGTCGTGAAGCGCTGCGACAGGTCGAGCGCGATCCGCGTCGCCGCCTGCCCCTCCGCCAGCGTCCCGCCCGCGCGCTCCGCCGCATGATTGATCCAGGCGGTGCCGCCTTCCCGCGCCACGCCGGCCAGCGCCTCGGGATGGAGCGCGCCTTCGACCAGCCGGCGATTGTCGCGCGGGAGGACGATCTCGGGATTCGCCTCGATCTGGCGGAGCGTCGATTCGATCTGGACCAGATTGGGATAGACGATGCCCAGGCCATGGCCCCCGCCCCCCTTGCCGAGCAATGGCGTCAGGTCGCGCGCGGACGGACGCAGCACCAGGACACGCGCCTCGCCATGGGCACCGCGATCGGCGCGGGCATGCCGGTGCAACCGGCCGATGCGCTGGAGCAACACGTCGATCGGCGCCAGATCGGTGATGAGATAGTCGGCATCGATATCGAGCGACTGTTCCAGCGTCTGGGTGCCGACCAGCACGCGACCGCCCGCTATCCGCTGTTTGCCGAACGCCGCCTCGACCGCCTGGTCGAGCGCCTTCCGATCGTCAGGCGCGAAGCGGCCGTGATGGAGCGTCGCCACGTCGTTCACCTTGAACGCCAGATCGTCGGCCAGCGCCGCGACCGCTTGCGCCACCGCAACGGCGTCGGCCACGCTGTTGCGCACGACCAGCACCGCCGCGCCGGCCCGCGCCGCTTCGACCGCGCGGGCGGCGATCGCGGCGGGGTCGTGGATCAGCCCCTCCGCAGCGATCCGCACCCGCTTGCCCGCCCCGGCTCCCGCCACGGCGTGCGGGGCGGCGCCGCGACCAGACAGCGCCGGATAGGGCTGCGCCATCGCCTCGTCCCGGCAGGGGCACGGCGTCTTCAACAGCGTCGCCCGCGCCGCCGCGCCCAGCGTCGCCGACAGCAGCAGCGCCTGCCCGCCGACCCCGACATGATGGTCGAGCAGCCGGTCGAGCAGCCCGGTCATATAGGCGTCGGAGGCATGGACCTCGTCCACCACCAACAGGCTGCGCGCCAGCACGCTCGCGCGGAACAGCGCATGTTTCACCGGCAACGTGCCGAGCAGCGCCTGGTCGATCGTGCCGACCGCGACCCGCGCCGCCAGGAAGCGATTGGCGCGCTCCGCCGCCCAGCGCGAATCCTCCGCGCCGCCCGGCTCCCCCCCATCCCAGCGGACCGCATAGCCGGGCAGGGCCTGTCCCCGCGCGTCGCCCGATTGCCAATAGCCGGGCACCGCCAGCACGGCTTCCGGCGCGTCCGCGCCCCAGACGCGCTTCAGCATATCGTTGACGCGGCCGTGCAGATGCACCGCCGCCGACCGCGTCGGCAGCGCGAAGAACAGTCCGTCGACCATCGCCTGCCGCCGCAGCTCCAGCCAGCGCCAGAGCGCCGCCTCGGTCTTGCCCGACCCGGTCTCCGCCTCGATCAGCGCGACCGGCCCCAGTGCGGGATCGGCCGCCGCCGTTTGGAAGCCGCGTGGCGCATGGATGAAGGCATCGGCGAAGCTGATCGCCGACGGCGTCTCCAGCGGCAGCAGCCCGCGGGCCTGCGCCGCCGCCTGCGCCTGTTCATGCCGCATCCCGTCCCGCGCCGCGCCATGCGGACCAGCGATGGGAAACCGCCCCGTATCGGAGCCGAGCCAGTCGGCCAGCGTCACCAGCCCCGCGAACAGCGCGACGAAGCGCGGCGCGTCGGGCAGCCCCGGCCCCGCCGCCCAGGCGAGAGGCCAGCGCGCGTGCACCGCCTCCACCAGATCGACGACCGCCCGGCCGGGATCATGGCCGTCGACGGCGATCCAGTGGCGGACATGGTCCTGCCAGGGCGGCACCCCCATCATCGGCGGCGGGCCGAATTCGGGCAGCGGCTTGCCATGATGCGCCATCACCGCGGCGAAATGGTCGACCACGCCCCAATCGGCGATGATCGCGCGCAGCAACCCCGCCGCCGCGCCCTGTTTCAGCACCGGGTCGCGCAGCAGCGCCGCGACCGGCCCGGTATGGCCGATCGGGGGCCGGCTACGGTCCGTCCGGGCCTGGAACCCGCGATTGGCCTTGCCGAGATCGTGCAGCACGGCGAGCACGATCAACCGGGCCCGGTCCTGTTCGGTCAGGGGGCGTCCCGCCGCCGCTTCCAGATACGGCGCCCAGCTCGGCAAGATCGCCGTCAGCGCGGCGCCGACATCCAGACAATGATCGACCAGCGGCAGGGATGCGATGATCTTGTCATCCGCATCCCGTTGCAGCTTTGCCCAAGCCTCGTTGATTTGCATCATTATACCATTTCTAGATACCTCTTACCTATTTCAAGTCCGATTGCATCCGCAAACCTGATCCGTAGCGGAGGCAAAAGCAAACCAACGCCTCGGGAACGGCCCCAACCGAGATTGGATATGCCCTGATCCTCTCACAGTCTGGCACCGGGGAGGACAAGTCTTCGCATGACCGAGACCGTATCCTATCGCGGCAAGATACCGGGCATCGGTCAATTCGTCTCGTTGCGCGGCCGTCTATGGATGGTCGAGGCGGAACCGGATGGACCTTTGGGCGACCATCGCCTCGCCTGTATCGACGACGATGCCAGCGGCGAGGACGCCCGCATCTTGTGGAGCGCGGAGATCGACGCCCGCCTGCACGATGAAGAGGCGTGGGAGACGCTCGGCGCGCAGGGCAGTCCGGTCGGCGGCGACGCGGCGAGCTTCTCGGCCTATCTGCGCACGGTCCGCTGGCGCACCGCGACCGCGGCCGAGCGCGACCTGTTCCAGGCGCCGTTCCGCGCCGGCATCCGGCTCGATCCCTATCAGTTGCTGCCCCTGCGCAAGGCGTTGCGGCTGCCGCGCGTCAACCTGCTGATCGCCGACGATGTCGGGCTGGGCAAGACGGTGGAGGCGGGGCTGGTGCTGCGCGAACTGCTGCTGCGCCGCCGGGTCGACTATACCGTGGTGATCGCGCCGGCGGCGATGACCGGGCAATGGCGCGACGAGTTGCAGAGCAAGTTCGGCCTGGGCTTCGAGATCGTCGATGCGCGCCATCTGGAGACGTTGCGGCGACGGCGCGGCTATGGCGCCAATCCCTGGGCGGCGGGGTCGCGCTTCATCCTATCGCACCGGCTGCTGGGCGACGAGACCTATGTCGCCGGCCTGCGCGACGTGCTGGAGGACTTCCGCGCGCGGTCGCTGCTGATCCTGGACGAAGCGCATCATGCCGCGCCGGCGGGCGGCGGCCGCTATGCGGTGGAAAGCCAGTTCACACGGAGCGTGCGCGACCTGTCGGACCGGTTCGAACATCGCCTGTTCCTGTCCGCCACGCCGCATAACGGCCATGCCAACAGCTTCGCGACGCTGCTGGAGCTGCTCGACCCGCAACGCTTCACGCGCGGCGTGCCGGTCCGCCCCGCCGATCTGGAACCGGTGATGGTGCGCCGGTTGAAAAGCGACCTGCGCGCGCTCGGCGAACGCTTTCCCGAACGCGTGGTCGAACCGATCGTGATCGCCGACCTGCCCCCCGATTCGCCCGAACTGGTGCTGGCGGCGATGCTGGCGCGCTATCGCCGCTTGCGCGAGACGCGGATCGCGACGCTGCCGGGCGGGGCAGCGGCCCGCGCGCGGCTGGCGTTCGTCGGGCTGCAACAGCGGCTGCTGTCGTCCATCCCCGCCTTCGCCCGGACGCTGCGCGTGCATCTGGCCGGGCTGGACCGCGCGATCGCGGGCGAACCGCCCGCCATGCTGCCGGACGGCATGGTGCAGGCGCCGGAGCGCGCCGAGGAGGAAGCGGCGGCGCTCGACCGGCATCGCCAGGCCGAAGCCGCCCGCGCCGAGGCAGCGGCGATGGCCGGCGCGGCGGGATCGCCGCACGCACAGCTCGCTACCGAACGCACGCTCGCCGCCGAGATGCTGGCGGTGGCGGAGGCGGCGCGCAGCCTGCCCGATGCGCGGGTGCGCTGGCTGCTCAACTGGGCGCGCGCGCATCTGCTGGATGCCGCCGGCCATTGGCGGGACCAGCGGCTGATCCTGTTCACCGAATATGAGGATACGCGCCGCTGGCTCCAGCGCCAGCTGTCGGTGCTGCTCGACCCCGCCGACCCACACGAGGCGCGGCGGATCGACAGCTTCACCGGCCTGACCTCGACCGAGCGGCGCGAGGATATCAAGCGCGCGTTCAACGATCCGGGCGACCCGCTGCGCATCCTGATCTGCACCGATGCCGCGCGCGAGGGGATCAACCTGCAGGCGCAATGCCATGACCTGATCCATGTCGACCTGCCCTGGAACCCGTCGCGGCTGGAGCAGCGCAACGGCCGGATCGATCGCAAGCTGCAACCCAGCGCCACCGTCACCTGCCGCTATTTCGTCCATGCCGACCGGCCCGAGGACATGGTGCTCGACGCGCTGGTGCGGAAGACGGAGCTGATCCGCCGCCAGCTGGGGTCGGCGGGACAGGTGCTGGGCGCGCGTATCGCCGATCGGCTGGGTGCCGGCATCGACCGGGCCGCCGCCCGCGACCTGGCGGCGCGGATCACCGACGAGGCGGCGGACGAGCGGGTCCGCACGGCGATCCGCGACCTGGATGACGGCATGGCGGCCCGGCTTGCCCGGCTGCGCCGCGAACAGGCCGATCTCGCCGCGACGCTGGCCAGGGCACGGGCGCGGGTCGGGGTCGATCCGGGCGAGCTGCAATCGGTGGTCGGGCTGGCGCTGGCCCGCGCGGGGGCTGCGTGGCAGGACCCGGCGGCGGTCGGCGACACGCCGGTCTTCGCGCTCGACCAGGCCAGTCTGGCGGGTGATCCGAGCTGGCAGCCCCTGCTCGACGACCTGCGCGCCCGCCCCGCCCGACCGGGCGAGCGGCCCGGCGAATGGCGCGCCAGCGCCGACGCCGCCGTCCGCCGCGTCAGCTTCGCGCCCGCCATCCTGCCCGATGGCCGCGATGCCGGCGACGTGGTGCAACTGCATCTGGAGCATCGGCTGGTGCGGCGGCTGCTCGGCCGCTTCCTCTCCGCCGGCTTCCGCGAGGGGTTGGAGCGCGCCTGCGTGATCCGCACCGACGCCACCAGCGCGCCGCGCGTCGTGCTGCTCGGCCGGCTGGCGCTTTACGGCGAACAGGCGGCGCGCCTGCATGAGGAAGTGCTGGGCGTCGCCGCCGACTGGCGCGACCGGGCTCGGGGCGAGGGTCCGTTGCGCGCGCTGGCCGAGGGTCGCGAGGCGGAGGCGCGCGTGCTCGACGACCTGATCGCCGCCCTGAAGACCGCCCGGGATGCCGATCCCGACACCGCCCGCCGCGCGACGGCGGCGGCGGCGGCGGACGTGGCCGACCTGCGCCCGGTGCTGGAGGCGCGCGCGGCGCAGCGCCTGGACAAGGTGCAGGCCGAACTCACCCGTCGCGCCGCCGCCGAGGCGCGAAGCCTGGAGCAGTTGCTCGAACAGCGGATCGCCCGCATCCGGCGCGAGCGCGGCGCGGACGACGGGCAGCTCGCCTTGCTGCTCGATCCGCTGGAGGCCCGCCAGCGCGCCGCCGACCGCCGCTCCTGGGACCGGGCCGCGACCCGGCTGGACGACGAGCTGGTGCGCGAACCCGAACGGCTGCGCGCCGCCGCGCGCGTCCAGGCGCAGCGGCTGGAACCGATCGGCCTCGTCTATCTCTGGCCCGCCGCATGAGCGGCCCGATCCCCGGCGGGCAGCAGGACTGGATCGGCTATCTCCAGCCGGTCGGGCTGGTCGTCGCCCCCGCGGCGCTGGCACGGATCGGGCTGTGGCCGTCACCGCAGGGCGCGGCGGACGGCGCGGTGGTGGCGCGGGCGCTGGAGATGCTGGCCAGCGATCCCTGGCCGTTCTTCCGCGACGTGCTGGGCTGGCCCGCGGAACGGGTGGCGGGCGCGCCGGGCGGGCCGCCGCTGCCCCCGGACACCCGCTTCGCCCTTCCCGAACAGGATGTGGTGCTGGCGCCGGACTGGGCCGTGCTGGCCCCCGACGGATCGATCCAGCTGCTGGTGCGGATCGAGGCGGACGGGCTGGTGCTCGACCGACGCGGCACGCTGGACGGCTGGGAGGCGACCGCGCAGCAACGGTTCGAGCGGCTGCTCCGCGAAACCGGCATCGCCGCCGGGGTGATCGTCGGCGCGCGCGAAACGGGGCGACGCGACGGCCCCGTGACCGAGCCGATATTGCGGCTGGTCGTCGCGCCGCGCGGCGCCGCGTCGGGCCATATGAGCTGGCCGCTCGACGCCCTCCCCCACGTCCCCGCACGGGCGATGCTGGCGGGGCTGAAGCTGCTGCTCGACGATCATGCGCTGTTCACCGGCCCGCCCTCGCACCGTCTGTCCACCATGCTGGCGGAAAGCCGCGCCGCGCAGGCGGACGTGTCGAGCCGGCTGGCGGGGCAGGTGCTGGCCAGCCTGCACGAATTGCTGCGCGGGCTGGACGCGGCCAATCGCCCCCGCATCCGGGCGCTGGCCGCACGCGATCCGCAGCATCTGTACGAAGGTGTGCTGACCGTGCTGCTGCGGCTAGTCTTCATCCTCTATGCGGAGGATCGCGGGCTGATGCCGTCGCAAACGGATGCGGCGGCGGTGACGCTCTACGAACAGGGCTTCGCCCTGGGCGGCCTGCATCTGCGGCTGTGCGACGATGCCGCGCTCTATCCGGACACGATGGACGAGCGGCGCGGGGCCTGGGGCCGGTTGATGGCGCTGTTCCGGCTGGTCGATCAGGGCCACCCCTCCGGCTTCATGCAGAAGCGCGGCGGCAAGCTGTTCGACGAGCGCCGGTTCCCCTTCCTGCTCGGCCGCGACACGTCCGACGATCCGGAGCGGGTGCTGGCGGTCGGCGATGGCTGCGTGCGGCGCGTGCTCGACAAGCTGTTGATGCTGAAGGGCGAGCGCATCGCCTATCGCGCGCTCAGCGTCGAGCAGATCGGCTCGGTCTATGAGACCGTGATGGGCTTCACCGTCCAATGCGCGCGCGGGCCGATGCTGGCGATCCGCGCGGGCAAGGGCAATCGGGTGCCGGTCTGGGTCGACCTAGCTGCGCTCGCCGCGACCAGGGGCAGCGATCGCGAGAAATGGCTGAAGGCGGAGACGGGGCGCGGCACCTTCCCGGTCGCCGTCACACGCGCGCTTCGCGCCGCGATCGATGCTGATACGCTGGCGGCGGCGCTGGCCCCGGTGGCGGATCTGCGCGCCTGCCCGCTCGGCCAGCCGGTCGCGGCGGGCACGCCGATCCTGCAACCGACCGACGAGCGGCGGCGCACCGGCAGCCACTATACCCCGCCCGCCATCTCGCGCCCGATCGTCGCCCATGCGCTCGCCCCCGCGCTCGCACGGATCGGCGCGGCGGCGCGGCCGGCGGCGGTGCTGGACCTGAAGCTGTGCGATCCCGCCGCCGGATCGGGCGCACTGCTGGTCGAGGCATGTCGCCAGCTCGCCGAGCGGCTGGTCGCGGCCTGGACCCGCTGGCCCGCCGAGCGCCCGACCATTCCCGCCGACGAGGACGAACTGCTCCACGCCAAGCGGCTGGTGGCGCAGCATTGCCTGCACGGCGTCGACCGCAACCCGCTGGCGATCGACATCGCCAAGCTGTCGCTGTGGCTGGAGACGCTGGCGAGCAAACATGAGTTCACCTTCCTCGACGATGTGCTGCGCTGTGGCGACAGCCTGGTCGGCCTGCCCAATCCCAAGATCGCCGCCGTCACCTGGGGCCAGGTCTCCGGGCAGCACGGTTTCGTCGGGACGATCGTGCGCGAGGGGATCGAGGCGGCCGCGCATCTGCGCCGGCTGATCCGCGCCGAGGCGGAGATCGCGTCCTATGCCGTGCAGGAGGCGCGCCACCGTGCCGCGACCGAGCGTCTGCAACACGCGCATCTGGTCGCCGATGCGGTGATCTGGGCCTATCTGTCGGGCAGCGGCGCGCGCGACCGGGCGACGCGGCTGGCGGAGGTGCAGCACTGCGTCCTGGCCGGGGGCGCGGACAGCTGGGCGCGGCTGGCGGCATGGCGCGCTGAACTGCACGCTGCGCCGATCGGCATCACCTGCTTCCACTGGGAGCTGGAATTCGACGACGTGTTCAGCCGGTCCCGCCCCGGCTTCGACGTGATCATCGGCAATCCGCCCTATGCCGGCAAGAACACGATCGCGGCGGGCCATCCGCCCGCCTATCCCGACTGGCTGAAAACGCTGCACGACGGCGCGCACGGCAATGCCGATCTCGCCGCGCATTTCTTCCGCCGCGCCTTCGACCTGCTGCGGCCGGGCGGCGCGTTCGGGCTGATCGCGACCAACACCATCCGCCAGGGCGATACGCGCGACACCGGCCTGACCCGCATCCTGCGGGACGGCGGCACCATCTATCATGCGATCAGCCGCCAGCCCTGGGAGGGCGAGGCGGCGGTGGTGGTGGCGCAGGTGTTCGTGCACAAGCCCGGCGCGGACGCCCCGCCGCCGGCGATGCTGGACGGCCGCCCGGTGCGGCGCATCTCCGCCTATCTGATGGAGGGGGATCTGGACGGGTCGCCGGCGGTGTTGCGGGCGAATGCGGGGAAGGCGTTCCAGGGTTCCATCCTGCTAGGCATGGGTTTCACCTTCGATGATGGAAACGCGGCGAAAGGAAAATCATCCAGCCTTGCCGATCTGAATACCTTGATGGCGGAGAGTCCCGCAACTGATCAGGTAATCTTCCCCTTCCTCGGCGCTGATGAGATCAACAATTCACCTCGTCATGCTCATAGCCGCTATTCCATCAACTTTCGGGATTTCCCGCTTGAGCGTCGCGCGAGCGGAGAGTCGTGGCAGGCACTGACCGCAGTCCAACGCGCCGACCAGCTACGTCGCGGCATCGTGGCACGGGACTACCCCGATCCTGTCGCACAGGACTGGCCAGAAGCGCTCTCGATCATCGAGCGGCTGGTGAAGCCAGTTCGTGCACAGGACAACAGGGCCGTCTATCGGCAACGTTGGTGGCAATATGCGGAGCGTCGTGTCGACCTCTACCGCAGTATTGCGCCGTGCGATCATGTCTTGGCCATCGGGGCCGCGGCACTGGCGCACCATGCCTTTGCCCGCCTGCCGGCAAACCTGATCTATTCGCATAAGCTGATCGTGTTCGCGCTGCCCCGTCTGTCGCATTTTGCGATCCTGCAATCCCGACTGCATGAGATATGGAACCGCACCTTCGGCAGCACCTTCGGCGACGCACCGACCTATAATCCCACGCAGGTTTTCGAGACCTTCCCCCTGCCGCCCGGCCATGACGACGCGCCCGTGCTGGAAGCGGCGGGATGCGCCTATCACGACCACCGCGCCGCGCTGATGATCGCGCGCGATCAGGGAATGACGCCGACCTATAACCGCTTCCACCGCGCGACCGACATGGCCGAGGATATCGAACGCCTGCGCGCGCTCCACCACGCGATGGATCGCGCCGTGCTGTCGGCCTATGGCTGGGACGATCTGGCCGAGGCCGCCGCCCCCGTCTTCCTCGATGCCGAGAGCGAGGACGACCATCGCTACCAGGGCCGGCTGTTCTGGCCCGCGCCGTTCCGCGACGCGGTGCTGGCGCGCCTGCTCAGGCTGAACGAGGATCGGGCACGGATGGAGCGCATGTTGTGAGCATGGACGCGAGCGGCGTCCGCGCCGAGCTGGTGCGGCGGTTGCGCTGCAACCTGATCGGCCCGAGCGAGCCGGAGGATCACGACCTCGCCGCCGAACGCCTGCCCGAGGGGGAGAGTCCGTCGCGCTGGTATCTGGCCGGCTTCATCGCGCCGTCGGGCGAACCCACCATTGAGGCCGATCCGATCGCGGACGGCGACTGGGACGAGGTGGACCCGATCCTCGACCCCGGCTTCGGCGCGGGCGGCGCGGCCGGCGAACTGGACGACGATCCCGAACCGCCACCCGCCCGCCGCCGCTTCCTGCCGAGCGCGATCGGCCTGTCGACCATGGTCGGGGCCATGGTGCAGGCGCTGGACGTGACGATCGACTGGGGCGACTATGTGCCCGAGCCGCCGCTGCCGATCGACCTGCTCGACAGCGGTGGCGAACCGCGCGGCGCCCCGATCGGCTGGCGGCGCGTCGCCTGTCGCCACCGCCTCACCCTGGCGCTGCCCCGGGAGGCGGGGATCGCCTATCACGCGCTGCCCGGCACGGGCGCGACCGCCCGGCCCGGCGGCGGGCTGGAACTGGCGGTGCGCGCCCGCCCCTTCGCCCTGCCGCTGGCGACGGGGGGCACGCGCGCGGTGCAGGTCGTCACGCTCTTCCTGGTCAACAAGCGGCAGGAGCCGGCCTCGCGCTACCGCGACCTGGCCTATGCCTATCAGGTGCGCCTCACGCTGGACTGCGCGGCGGGCTTCGTCGCGCAGGGCGACCTGTCGCGCATTGCCCGCGACGATTGGGACGACCAGCTCGCCGACCTCCATTATCGCAACAGCGCCGCCTATGCCGCCGGCCTGGGTTGCGCCGCCGCGCATGAAACGGACGCGGACGGGGTGGTGCGCCGGGTCCATACCACCCACCTGCCCCGCGCCGCCGTCGAGCGCACCGTCGCCGCCCCGGTGGCGGGCGTCACCTTCGGGATGGACCGGCTGGCCGAACTGGCGGGCGGCGATGGGCATGCGCTGCACGCCGCGCTCGCCCCGCTGGTTGCGGCCTATGCGGACTGGTCGGTCGCGCAGCATGCCGCCGCCGCCGCGCCCGACATCGCCGGGGCGGCGCAGCGGGTCCGCACCGCCGCCGCCCTGCTCGCCGCGCAGGACGAGGCGCGCGCCCGCATCGCCGAGGGGCTGGCCCTGCTGGCGGACGACGCGCGCGTCCGCACCGCCTTCGCCATCGCCAATCGCGCGGTCGCCGATGCCACCCGCGCGCGCCGGCCCGCCGACACCGCCCCGGCCTGGCGGCCGTTCCAGCTCGCCTTCCTACTGCTCAACCTGGCCGCCATGGCCGATCCGCGCCATCCCGATCGCGACACGGCCGACCTGCTCTTCTTCCCGACCGGCGGCGGCAAGACCGAGGCCTATCTGGGCCTCGCCGCCTTCACCATCGCGCTGCGCCGGCTGGGGGCGGACGGACTGCTGGGCGCGGGCGTGGCGGTGATCATGCGCTACACGCTGCGGCTGCTGACGCTCGACCAGCTGGATCGCGCCGCCGGGCTGGTCTGCGCGCTGGAGCTGCTGCGCACCGGGCCGGACTATCGCGACGAAGGGGGCCGGCCGCGGCTCGGCACCTGGCCGATCGAGATCGGATTATGGGTCGGCTCCGACGCCAGCCCCAACCGCCTGGGCGGCAAGGGCGACAGGAGCGAGGGCAGTGCCGTCAAGCGCGTCCGCGCCTATGCCACCGGCCGCGATCCCCGCGCGCCGGCCCCGATCAAGGCGTGCCCGTGGTGCGACACCGCCTTCACGTCGCACAGCTTCCGCTGCGTGCCCAACGCCGATGCGCCGACCAATCTGGAGCTGCGCTGCGTCAACCACGCCTGCCCCTTCACCGGCGACCGCGCGCTGCCGGTGGTGACGGTGGACGAGGCGATCTACCGCCGCCTGCCCGCCTTTCTGATCGCGACGATCGACAAGTTCGCCGCCCTGCCCTGGAACGGACCGGCGGGCGCCTTTTTCGGGCATGTCGACCGGGCGGACGAGGCCGGCTTCTACGGCGCGAGCGAGCCGGGCCAGGGCCGCGCGCTCGGCGGCGGCCATCGGCTCGCGCCGCCCGACCTGGTGGTGCAGGACGAGCTGCACCTGATCTCCGGCCCGCTCGGCACCGTCGCCGCCCTGTACGAGGCGGCGATCGACCGGCTGGCGACGCGCATCGTCGGCGGGCAGCGGGTGCGGCCCAAGATCATCGCCTCGACCGCCACGGTGCGGCGCGCGCGCGACCAGATCCGCGCGCTGTTCGACCGGGACGAGACGCGCATCTTCCCGCCGCCCGGCCTGTCCCCGCGCGACAGCTTCTTCGCGCGGACCGAAGTGGAAAGCGCCGCGAACCCGGCGCGCTGGTATGTCGGCATCGCGGCGGCCGGGCGCGGGCCGAAACTGGTGTTCCTCCAGGCGCTGGTGACGCTGCTCGGCGCGGCGCAGGGGCTGGCGGAACACGGCGGCGAGGCCGACGCCTATCGCACCGCGCTCTGCTATTTCAACGCGCTGCGCGAACTGGGCGGCGCGCGCCGGATCGTCGAGGACGAGGTGGCGGCGCGGCTGGCCCATTATGGCGCGCGCCGGCGGCGGCTGGAGCCGGTGGACCGGCCGTTCGGCGACCGCCTCCTCACCGAACCGGTCGAGCTGACCTCGCGCGTCTCGACCGATCAGGTCGCGGCGGCGAAGCGGCGGCTGGAGGCGCGGTTCGACCAGCCGGGCGGCGATGCGCCGGTCGATGTGGCGCTGGCCACCAACATGATCTCGGTCGGGCTCGACATCGACCGGCTGGGGCTGATGCTGGTCCAGGGCCAGCCCAAGACGGCGGCCGAATATATCCAGGCGACCAGCCGCGTCGGCCGCAATCCGGCCCGGCCCGGACTGGTCGTGGTGGTGCTCAACGTCCACCGCCCCCGCGACCGGATGCATTTCGAGCAGTTCGGGCCGTTCCACGACACCTTCTACCGCGCGGTGGAGGCGACCAGCGTCACCCCCTGGTCACCGCCCGCGCTCGATCGGTCGCTGGCGGCGGTGGTGGTCGCGATCGCGCGGCATCTCGACCCGGCGCTGACGCCCGCCGACGCGGTCGCGCGCTTGCGCGACGCGCCCGACACCCGTGCCGAGGTGGTCCGCCATCTGGTCGAGCGCGCGCCGCCCGATATCGAGGGCGGGCGCGACCGGCTGGCCGCGACGATCGCGACGCTGCTCGACGACTGGACCGCCACGGCCGACGAACAGGGCGCGACCGGCGGCCGCTTCACCTATGCGGACCGGCCGCACCGCTTGCTGCATCCGCCGCTCAACCCGGCGCTCGACCAGTTGCGGCCCGGCCATGCCCGCTTCCAGGCGGGGTGGAGCATGCGGGACGTCGAGCCGGGCGTGCTGATCAAGCCGCGCGGGCCGGATGGCGAACGGGTCGCGGGCGCGGGAGACCTGATGTGAGGATGGGGGCATGACGGGCAAGCGCATCACGCTGCGCCAATCGCAACTGGTGCTGGGCTTCGGCCCCGGCGCGATGGTCGACCTGCCGACACGATCGGTGGTGATCGGCGGGCTCGACCTGTGGCACATGCGCGAGCGGGGCAGCTGGCGGCCGGTCCACGAACCGCGCGCGGTGGCGGTGCTGGAGACGCTGCTGCGCGGCAATGGCCGGCTGGCGGAGGATGCCAGGCTGACCCTGCGCACCCCGCCCGCCGATGACGAGAACCGCGTCGCCACGGGCGCGGGCGAGCTGCCGGGGGTGGAGGCGCGGATCTTCCCCGCCTGGTTCGTCACGCGCGACGCGGAGGAGACGGGCGACCTGCGCCGTCGCCGGCTGGTCCGCTGGCGCGACCTCAATCCGCGCGGTCGCGCCGAGTTCGTCGACGATGACGGCCGCCGCGTCGCGGTGACGCCGATCCGCTTCGTCGCGGGATGCCGCAAGGGGCATTTGCAGGATATCGACTGGCACAATGTCGTCCATGTCCGCGACCATCATGCTCCGCCCGCCAACCGCTGCGCGCAGCCGCTCTGGCTGGAGGAGCGCGGGACGTCGGGCGATCCCGCCTCGACGCGGGTGGTGTGCGGCTGCGGCGCGGGCGCTGTCGCTGCGCGACGCGCAGGCGGACGGGCGGTTCGGCAGATGCCTGGGCCGCCGCCCCTGGCTGCGCACCAACGAGCCGGGCGATTGCGGCGAACAGCTCCGCTTCCTTACCCGCACCGCGACCAACGCCTATTTCCCGCAGGTGCTGACCGTGATCTCGCTCCCCGCCGCCGAGGACGAGCTGTCGCGGCTGGTCGAAGCGCATCTGGACGCGATCGACTGGGTGACGACGGAGGCGGAGATGGCGATGGCGCGGCGCGCCAATCCGGCGCTGCGCGCGACGCTGGCGGGATGGAGCGATGCCGAGATCGTCGCCCGCATCGCGCAGCTGCGCCGCACCGGTCACCAGACGCTGGCCAAGGCGCCCAAGGTCGCCGAGTTCGACCTGCTGGCGTGCGGCGATGCCGAGATCGGTTCCGACGCACCCGATGCGCGGCTCCATGCCCGGACCCTGACCCGCGACCAGTGGGACGGCGAGCGCCCCCGCCTGTCGTCGATCGCATCGGCGGTGGCGGTGCATCGGCTGCGCGAGGTCGCCTGCCTCTATGGCTTCACCCGGTTCGAAGCCGCGCCGACCGCGATCGACGGCGATCTGGAGGACCTCCATCTGGCGGTGGAGGGCGCGGCGCTGGCGACCGAGCTCGACTGGCTGCCGGCGGTGGAGCAGCGCGGCGAGGGGCTGTTCCTGCGCTTCGACCCGCAGGCGCTCCACGACTGGCTGGTCCGCCCGGCGGTGCAGGCGCGGGGCGAGGCGCTGCTCAGCGGCTGGGAGCGGTGGCGCACGGCCCAAGCCTATGCCGACCGGCTGCGCTTTCCCCGGCTGGCCTATTATGCGCTGCACAGCTTCTCGCACGCGCTGATGAACGAGATCGCGCTCGACTGCGGCTATCCCGCCACGGCGTTGAAGGAGCGGCTCTATGCGATCGTGGACGACGAGGGCGAGCGGTTCGGCCTGCTCCTCTACACTGCCTCGACCGGGGCGCAGGGGACGCTGGGCGGGCTGGTCGCGGTGCTGCCCCGACTGGGCGCGATCGCCGAGCGTGCGCTCGACCGGCTGGCCCTGTGCAGCGGCGACCCGATCTGCGCCGAACACGACCCCGCCGCCCATGGCGACGAACGCGCGCTGAGCGGCGCGGCCTGCCACCATTGCCTGCTGGTCGCGGAGACGAGTTGCGAGGCGCGCAACCTGTATCTCGACCGCGCGCTGGCGGTGCCGACCGTGCTGGCGGGGGATGCGGCGTTGTTCGGGTGACGCTGGTTCCCGCGACCGGACAGAAGATTGCACCATGATGGACGCAAGCCCCGCATTCGCCTTGACCCAAACTTGTCCTGCCGTTCTCTTGGACAGCGGGAGGGGTGAATGATCGGATGGCGTGACGAGACCGACCAAGTGCATCGCGGCTCGCTGTTCGCGGCCTTCGCGGCACTGGCGCGGGGCGCGGCATGGAGCTTCCCGGCGCTGCGCCCGCACCAGCGCGAGCCGTGGCACGCCTTCACCGTGCAGGTGGCGGCGCTGGCGCTGATCCGCGCGGGGGTCGATACGTTGCCGGAAAACGAGGCGGCGTGGCGCGACCTGCTGCTCGGCCTGACGCCCGGACAGCCTGAGGCATGGCAACTGGTGGTCGACGACTGGACCAGGCCGGCATTGCTCCAGCCGCCGATCGTCGCGCCGGGGGACAAGGCCGCGTACAAGAACCGGCTGGGCACGCCCGATGCGCTCGACATGCTGGTGACAGCGAAGAATCACGATCTGAAGCAGGAGCGGATGATCGGAGCCGGCGACGAGGACTGGCTGTTCGCGCTGGTGACGCTCCAGACCAGCGAAGGCTTTCTAGGCGCCGGTAATTACGGGATTTCCCGGATGAACGGCGGCTTCGCCAGCCGGATGAGCCTGGGCGTTCGGCCGGACAGTGGCGGGGCGGCGTCCGGTTTCCGCCGGGACGTGCCACGTCTGGTTGCGAATGCGCGGGCGCGGACCGACCGGCGCACCGGCACCGCGCTGCTATGGACGGTGCCGTGGGACGGTACGCGGTCGCTCGACTTCAACGAGCTGGACGAACTCTATGTCGAGATCTGCCGTCGCATCCGGCTGCGCCGCGACGAGGGCGGCGCCATCGCAGCGCTGGCGGCCGGCTCCAAGGCCGCGCGCGTCGCCGCCGGCGAGATCAAGGGACGGACGGACGATCCCTGGGCCCCGCTGAAGGCGGACGGATCGTCCAGCCACACGCCGACGGGCGCGGGCTTCGGCTATCGCCAGATGGCGACCTTGCTCGATCCCGCGAAGATCACCCTGCCCCTGCTCGCCGTGCCGCATGGCGATGACGCCGCGACCGGCCTGTCGATCGTGGCGGCGGCGCTGGTGCGGGGACAGGGCAAGACCGAAGGGCTGCACCGCCGCGCCGTGGCGATCAGCCGGCAGGTGGAGGACGCGTTCGGCGACCAGGTGCCGCTCGACCGGATCGGCGCGGTCGCCGGGGTCCGGGCGGGCGAGGCGAACGAGGCGGGCCGGAGACGGCGCGACTGGACGACGATGCCGCCAAGAAGAAAACCAATCGCTGGCTCAATGCGTTCGATCGGACGGTGGACGCCGCGTTCTTCGACACATCCTTCTGGGCGGAAGTGGCGGCCCCCTCGGGCGATCACCGCGTCGCGTGGCGGACCTGGTTGCGCGCCACCGCCAGCGATGTGTTCGAGACGGCGGCGGAGGCCGCGCCGCGCACCGAAATCCGACGCATCCGCGCCAGGGTTCGCGCCCGCGCTTTCTTCGACGGACAGATGGGGAAGTGGATGCAGGAGGTGCGCCATGGCGAGTAACCCGAGCGGCGGAACGGTCGCCGCACCCCCGATCAGGTCCAAGACTCCGGTCGAGTCGATCGCCGGGCAGATCGCGCATCTGTCCAGCGGCGACCGGGCGCAGTTGCGGCCTGTACCTGACCGGACGGCATGAGGCCGACGGGGTCGTGATCGGCCTGATGCACCGCGCGGGCGTCACCGTACCGACAGACCTGCGGGCCTTCGCGCGGTGGCGGTTGCTGGCGCATTGCGCGGCGCTGCTGTCGGGCACCGGCGAGCTCCAGCCCCATGCCGCCGGGCGGCGGCTGGGGGCGGCGCTGCACGAGGCGGGGCTGTCCGAGAATCGCCTGCTGCGCCTCACCGCCGCGCGCGGGGCGGGGCTGGAGGCGCAGCTGATCCGCGCGATGCGGATGGTGGCGCAGCGGGGCGCGGTGCCGGTCAACCTGCACACGCTGTTCGACCTGACCGGCGACGATCCCGACACGGCGGAGGCCGCGCGCCTCCGCATCGCCCATGACTATTATGCCGCCCAAGCGCGGTCCGATAAGGGGGTTTCCAGTGACGACTGACGCGGCTGGCGGCGTGACGCCGAAGTTCATCCAGATCCATTTCCTCGCCGCCTGGCCCGGTGCGCTGCTCAATCGCGACGATGCCGGGCTTGCCAAGCGGCTGCCCTTCGGCGGGGCGACGCGCACCCGCATCTCCTCGCAATGCCTCAAGCGCCACTGGCGTATGGCCGACGATCCCCGTGCGCTGCATGCACTGGCGAAGCGGAACGGCGTCGAGGGCGTCCGTTCCAAGATCACGATCGAACGTCAGGTGACCAAGCCGTTGCGCGGCCGCTTTCCCGACGACATGGTCGATGCGGTCGAAGAGGCGTTCCTCGCCAAATTCTACGGCAAGAACGCCAAGGACAAGCAGCAGCGCCAGGCCCTGCTGTTCGGCCATCCCGAAATCGCCTGGATGCGGGAACAGGCCGAGCGCCTGCTCTCCGATCAGGCCGATGCCAAGGCCGTGAAGGCGGCGGCGGAGGCCTGGTTCAAGACCGACAAGGCCAATCTCAACCAGTTGCGCGACCAGAGCGTGCTCGCCGCCTCGCTGGAGGCGGCGCTGTTCGGGCGGATGGTGACCAGCGACACGCGCGCCAATCGCGATGCCGCCATCCATGTCGCCCATGCCTTCACCGTGCATTCGGAAGAAGCCGAACTCGATTACTTCACCGTCGTCGACGACCTGCGCGACCGCGAACAGGGCGACGATGCCGGTGCGGCCGGCGTGTTCGACACCGAGCTGACCTCCGGCCTCTATTATGGCTATGTCGTGGTCGACGTGCCGCTCTTGGTGTCGAACCTGACCGGCTGCGCGCGGGCCGACTGGGCGGGGGATCACGACCGGGCGCTGGCCGCGCAGGTGGTCGAGCATCTGGTCCATCTGATCGCCGAGGTTTCGCCCGGCGCGAAGAAGGGCTCGACCGCCCCCTATGGCCGCGCCGAACTGGTGCTGGTCGAGGCGGGCGACCGCCAGCCGCGCACGCTGGCCAATGCGTTCCGCGAGGCGGTGGCGCTCACCGACCGCCAATCCAACGAGTCGCTCAGCCATCGCACCGCCGCGGCGCTGCACGGTCACCTGGCCGAGATGGACCGGGTGTACGAAACCGGCGAGGTCCGTCGCCAGGCCGCCATGGGCAATCTGAAGCTAGACGGAATCGGTGATGCCAGCCTGCGCGAACTCGCGGGTTGGGCGGGCGCGCTGGTCCGCGATGCGCGGGCGCAACCGTGAGGCACCTGCTGCTGGATCTCGACGCGCCGCTGATGAGCTTCGGCGGCGACCTGGTCGACGCCTATGGCGTGGTGCGCGACTTCCCGGCCAAGTCGATGCTGGCCGGCCTGTTCGCCAATGCACTCGGCTGGGAGCGCCATGACGTCGACTTGCACGCGGCGCTCCAGGCCCGGCTGGTGATGGGGTCGGCGCGCCTCGCCGAGGGGCAGCGCCAGCAGGAATTCCAGACCGCCAAGCTGGAGGCGAATGATCGCGGCTGGACCACGCGCGGCCGGGTCGAGGGCCGCGCGGGCGGGGCCGACACCTATAAGTCGCCGCATATCCGCTATCGCGACATGGATGCCGATGCGCGCGTGCTGATTGCCTGCCGGCTCGATCCAGTGGCGGACGATCCCGATCTCGACCGGCTGGCGGCGGCGCTCGACCGGCCGGAGCGGCCCCTGTTCATCGGCCGCAAGCCCTTCCTCCCCTCGCGCCCGCTGATCCGTGGGTTCGTCGAGGCGGCGAGCATCCCCGACGCGCTGGTGGCGGGGCTGGCGGAGCGCGCCGCCGATGCCCCGCCGGTGCGCGCGCAATGGCCGGTCGGCGAGGCGAGCGGCCATCCCTTCGCCGTCGGCGCCCGCGAGACGGAGCTGACCGACGAACGCCACTGGCCCGCCGGCGTCCATGCCGGCCTGCGCCGCGTGGTCGAGGGGCGGCTGGCGCGGGTGGAGGCGGCGGCGTGACGCTGCATCTCGTCCGGCTGGGGGTGGACCCGCGCGCGCTGGCCCGCTTGGCGGCGGCGCGGCGGATCGGTGACGATGATGGCGGCTATGCGCTGCACTGCGCGCTGATCGCCCGGTTCGGCGCCGCCGCGCCGCGCCCGTTCCGCTTCCTGCCCGATCACGGCCGGGGGCCGCATCTGCTCGGCTATGCCAGCGACTGGCCGGCGATGCAGGAGGCCGCCGCGCTGCCGGTGACCGACGATGCGCTGCGCGACCTGTTCGACGGCCCGCCCCAGGCACAGCCGATGCCGGAGACGTGGCGCGAAGGCGCACGCTATGACTTCGACCTGCGCGTGCGGCCGGTGGTGCGCTTCGGCGGGCGCGTCCGCGCCGCGCGCCAGGACCGCGACGGCGCGTGGCAACCCAAGGCGGGCGAGATCGACGCCTATGTCCATGCCTGCGAGCGCGCCGTCGCGACGCATGGCGATACCGGCAGCGTCGATCGCGAGGCGGTCTATGCCGAGTGGCTCGCCGCCCGCCTGAAGGAGGCCGCGACGCTCGACCGGGTGGCGCTGCGCCTGTTCCGGCGCTCGCGCACCCGGCGCAGCACGCATGGCTCTGGCCCCGGGGCGGGGGGCGCGCGGACCAGCCCGGTCGAGGGGCCGGATGCGGTGATGACGGGCACCCTGACCGTCACCGATCCCGCCGCCTTCGCCACGGCGCTGGCGCGCGGCGTCGGCCGTCACGCGGCGTTCGGATATGGCATGATGCTGCTCTCGCCGCCGTCCCCCGTGCCGGGCCGCGAGCGCTAGATGCTGTCCGGCCGCCTGGGGCTGGAAAAGGCGCGCATCCCCCATGCCGACCGGCAGGGGCTGGTCTGGCTGGATCGCGGGCGGCTGGAGGTGGAGGATGGCTGCCTGCGCTTCGTCACGGCGGGCGGCGGCGCGCTGGCGGCGGGGGATTACCAGATCCCCTATCATGCGATCTCGATCGTGCTGCTCGGCCCCGGCTCCAGCGTCACGCACGACGCGCTGCGGCTGCTGGCGCGGCATGGCTGCGCGCTGGCGGCGATCGGCGACGGCGCGGTCCGCTTCTATACCGCGCCGCCCCTGATGCCGGACAGTTCGGCGCTGGCGCGCGCGCAGGTGCGCCGCTGGGCCGATCCCAAGCTCCGGATGGAGACGGCGCGCGCCATGTACGCGATGCGCTTCGGCGAGATCGTGCGGACGCGCGACATCACCGTGCTGCGCGGGCAGGAGGGCGCGCGGATCAAGCGCGCCTATGTGCTGGCGGCCGAGCGCCACGGCATCGCCTGGAACGGCCGCCGGTATGACCGCGAGAATCCGGAGGCCGGCGACCTGGCGAACCAGGCGATCAATCATGCCGGCTCGGCGATGACGGCCGCCGCCGCCGTGGCGGTGGCGGCGACCGGCGCGATCCCGCAACTGGGCTTCGTGCATGAGGATTCGGGGCAGAGCTTCGTGCTCGACATCGCCGACCTGTATCGCCACGACGTGCTGCTTGACATCGCGTTCGGCGCGGTGCGTGAGGCGCGGGCCCGCGGCGCCGCGCCGATCGAGCGGCTGGTGCGCAAGCGCGCCGCGCTGCTCTTCCGCCAGCGTTCGGTGATCCCGGGCATGATCGACCGGATCAAGACCTTGCTGATGCCCGGCGCGGCCGGGGCGGAGGGTGATCCGGCATCGCCCGGCACGGTCGCGCCGATCGCGGGTGGGGAGGCGAACGGATGCCGCTGACCGTCGTCATCACCCGCGACGTGGAGGATCGCTATCGCGGCTTCCTGGGCTCGGCGATGCTGGAACTGGCGCCCGGCGTCTATGCGCAGCCCCGCATGAGCGCCGGCGTGCGCGGCCGCCTCTGGGCGGTGGTGGAGGAATGGCACGGCCGCCTGCGCCGGGGCAGCATCGTGATGTGCTGGGCCGAACCCGCCTCCGCCGGGGGGCTGGGCCTGTCGGTGCTGGGCGACCCGCCCAAGGACGTCGTCGCCCATGACGGCATCCTCCTCGTCCGCCGCGCACTCTCCTCCCGCACGGTCGCCGGCACGCCCGCCTGACCGGGCGCATGACGGCGCGTCTTTGACATCGTCCATGAACTCAGGCACCTGCCGGCCAGAGGCTCCCCCGCACCTGCGGGGATCGACCCTGCGTTTCCAGTTGATGAAGGGACATGAGGACGGCTCCCCCGCACCTGCGGGGATCGACCCTGTACTGGCGGCGATCGTCGACGCCTTCGAGGGGCTCCCCCGCACCTGCGGGGATCGACCCAAAGTTTGACTTAGATTCTGCCGGGGTTTCTCGGCTCCCCCGCACCTGCGGGGATCGACCCCAGAGGAGCCGGACGCCGTGCGTGACCAGATCGGCTCCCCCGCACCTGCGGGGATCGACCCGTAGAGACAGCCTTCCTCGGCCGCGCGCCGAAGGCTCCCCCGCACCTGCGGGGATCGACCCTCGTATGCCCGACAACGGATGGGGCTACGAGAGGCTCCCCCGCACCTGCGGGGATCGACCCGCCGAGCGTAACAGCCTGTTCGGCTCTATCGTGGCTCCCCCGCACCTGCGGGGATCGACCTTGAGCGAAGCCGATCCCCGACGGCTGTTCTTCGGCTCCCCCGCACCTGCGGGGATCGACCCTCGGGTCGCCGCATCATTTCTGGCCGCGCCTCGGCTCCCCCGCACCTGCGGGGATCGACCCCCGTCGCGAGCCTGAGCGGCAAGGTCAGCGCGGGCTCCCCCGCACCTGCGGGGATCGACCCGATCGCAATGCCGTGACGGCTTTCATCGAAGAGGCTCCCCCGCACCTGCGGGGATCGACCCCTCGCCCGAGCCGCCCTCACCGCTCTCCGCAAGGCTCCCCCGCACCTGCGGGGATCGACCCCATGATGGTCGGCAGCACCTCTTCGGCCACGCGGCTCCCCCGCACCTGCGGGGATCGACCGTAGATTTCCGACTTATTGCCGCCGGCACCGAGGGCTCCCCCGCACCCGCGGGGATCGCTCCCGTTCCCCCACGATGCCGTTGCGGCTCCCCAAAAGGCGCCCTCCGCCCCCGGCTACCGCGCCTCGGCGATCGCCTGGGCCGCGACCGGGCCGGACCAGTCGAGGTCGCCGACCGTCCGCAACACCTCGCGACCTTGCGAATCGAACAGGATGCTGGTCGGCAGGTTGGCGGCCACCCCCGGCACCCAGGCCATCTTGGGATCGGTGAACGCCTTCAGGGCGCGGAACTTCTTCGTGGCGAAGAAGGGCGCGACCTTGGCCGGGTCCATGTCCTGGCTGAGCGGGATCACCGTCAGCTTGCCCGCCTCGCGCGCCGCCAGCGCATCGAGCGTCGGCAGCTCCTTCACGCACGGCCCGCACCAGGTCGCCCACAGGTTGAGCAGCACCGGCTTGCCGCGATAATCGGCAAGCGTCACCGCCTTGCCGGTCGGGTCGACGAAGCCGAGCGTCGGCGCGGGCTGGCCGGCATGGCTGCGGTCGATCGCGCCGGCCTTGGGCGCGGATGCGCCGGCGGGGGCGGCCTCGTCGGGCGAGGCGACTTCATCGGCGGACGGGGCAGCAGCGGCGGCATTGCCAGCGCCTTGCTCCGCGCCCTGCGAAGTCCTATCGCCGCAACCGGCCAGGACGGCCGTCAGCAGGACCGGGACGAACAACCAGCGCATGACATCCTCCAATTCCATGTGGGGCGGCCGTTTCGCCGCCGGGCCCTCGGCCGTGATGCGCGAGATTAACGCATCGCTGCCGTTCGACAAGCGCTTGTGGCAACAGGATGTTCGCGGATCGCAGGCACATGTCGCGATGCTGGGCGAAAAAGGCATCATCGCCGCCGACGATGCCGCCGCGATTTCGGCCGGTCTGGCGCGGGTCGCCGCCGGTTACGAGGCGGACGGCGTGCCCGAGGACCTGTCGCTCGAAGACATCCACATGCTGACCGAGGCGCGGCTGGCCGAGGCGATCGGCCCCGCCGCCGGCCGGCTCCACACCGCCCGCTCGCGCAACGACCAGGTCGCGACCGATTTCCGCCTGTGGGTGCGCGACTCGATCGACCAGGTGCTGGAGGCGCTGGCCGGGTTCCAGGCGGCGCTGCTCGCCCGCGCCGAGGAGCATGCCGACAGCGTCATGCCCGGCTTCACCCATCTGCAATCGGCGCAGCCGGTGACGCTCGGCCATCACCTGATGGCCTATTACGAGATGATCGCGCGCGACGTGTCGCGCTTCCGCGACGCGCGGGCGCGGATGAACCTGTGCCCGCTGGGGTCGGCCGCGCTGGCCGGCACCGGCTTCCCGATCGACCGGCACGCGACCGCCGCCGCGCTGGGCTTCGACGGGCCGACGCGCAACTCGCTCGATTCGGTCAGCGACCGCGACTTCGCGCTCGATTACCTGACGGCGGCGGCGCAATGCGCGCTGCACCTGTCGCGGCTGGCGGAGGAGTTCGTGCTCTGGGCGTCGCAGCCCTTCGGCTTCGTCGCGCTGTCCGACCAATGGTCGACCGGCAGCTCGATCATGCCGCAGAAGCGCAACCCCGACGCCGCCGAGCTGGTGCGCGGCCATAGCGGCCGGATCACCGGCGCGCTCGTCTCGCTGATGATGACGATGAAGGGCCTGCCGCTCGCCTATTCCAAGGACATGCAGGACGACAAGCCGCCGACCTTCGAGGCGCACGACCTGCTCGGCCTGTCGATCGCGGCGATGACCGGCATGGTCGAATCGGCCAGCTTCCGCACCCAGCGGATGCGCCAGGTGGCGGAGGCCGGGTTCAGCACCGCGACCGACCTGGCCGACTGGCTGGTGCGCGAGGGGGGCCTGCCCTTCCGCGAGGCGCATCACGTCACCGGCCGCGCCGTCGCCGCCGCCGAGGAGGCCGGGCTGGGCCTGCACGAACTGTCGCTGGCGCAGTTGCAGGCGATCGACGCGCGGATCGACGCGCGCGTCTATGACGTGCTGTCGGTCGATGCCTCGGTCGCCAGCCGGACCAGCTTCGGCGGCACCGCGCCCGCCAATGTCCGCGCCGCGATCGCCGCCGCGCGGGAAGGAGAGACCGCATGACCCGGCGTCCCGCCATCCTTCTGGTGCCGCTGCTGCTGGCTGGCTGTGGATCGGCGGCGGGATTGAAACCGGCGCCGGGCGCGAATCTGCCGGTCGCGCCGCTGGGCGCGGCGGCGACGCCCACCCCGCAGGAGCTGCTGACCCCCACCAGCCAAGAGCGCCCGCAACGCAGCGACGAGCTGCTCCGCCGTTCGGACGAGCGTCGCTCGGACGAGTTCGATCTCCCCCCGTCGGGCTGAACACCATGGATTATTTCGCCTATCGTGACGGCGTCCTCCACGTCGAGGACGTTCCCCTGCCCGCCATCGCCGAAGCGGTCGGCACCCCCGTCTATGTCTATTCGGCCGGCACGCTGCGCCGCCATGCCCGCGTCTTCAAGGACGGGCTGGCGGGCGTGCCGCGCAAGCATATCGCCTATGCGATCAAGGCCAATCCCAACCTCGCCGTGCTGCGCGTGCTGGCGAACGAAGGATATGGCGCGGACGTCGTCTCGGTCGGCGAGATGAAGCGCGCGCTGGCGGCCGGCATCCCGGCGAAGGACATCGTCTTCTCCGGCGTCGGCAAGACGCGCGCCGAGCTGTCCGCCGCGCTCGACGCCGGGATCGGCCAGTTCAACCTGGAGCTGGAGGAGGAGGGCGTGGTGCTCGCCGCGCTGGCGGCCGAGCGCGGCCTGCGCGCGCCGGCGACGCTGCGCGTCAATCCGGACGTCGATGCGCGCACCCATGCCAAGATCTCCACGGGCCGCAAGGAGAACAAGTTCGGCGTGCCGATCGACCAGGCCCCGGCCATGTTCGACCGGCTGGCCCCGCTCGACGGGCTCGACCTGCGCGGCATCGCCACGCATATCGGCAGCCAGTTGCTCGACCTCAGCCCGCTGGAGGCCGCCTATACGCGGATCGGCGCGCTGGTCGCCGAGCTGCGCGACGCGGGCCACCGCATCACCCATGTCGATCTGGGCGGCGGGCTGGGCGTCCCCTACAAGGCGACCGACGTGCCGCCGAGCCCGGCCGATTACGGCGCGATGGTCGCGCGCGTCACCGCCGACTGGGACGTCGAGCTGATGTTCGAGCCCGGCCGGGTGATCGCGGGCAATGCCGGCGTGCTGATGACCGAGGTGGTGTGGGTGAAGCCGGGCGTGCTCCACCCCTATGTCATCGTCGACGCGGCGATGAACGACCTGGCGCGCGTCGCGCTCTACGATGCCTGGCACGACTTCCAGGCGGTGACCCCGCGCGGCGATCATTTCATCGCCAATATCGCCGGGCCGGTGTGCGAGACGGGCGACACCTTCGCGATGGGACGCGAGGTCGACCGGGTCGAATCGGGCGACCTGGCGGTGTTCCGCACCGCCGGGGCCTATGGCGCGACCATGGCCTCCACCTATAACAGCCGCCCGCTGGTGCCCGAGGTGCTGGTCGATGGCGACCGTTTCGCCGTGGTCGCCGACCGCGTCGCGGCCGAGGCGCTGATCGCCGCCGAGCGCGTGCCGGACTGGCTGGCGGGCTGAGGGCGATGCCGGTGGCGTTTCCCCTCCTCCGTTTCCCGGCGATGGCCGGGGCCCGGTTGCGGAACGCCGCCGCTCGTTCACCGACCGCGTCGTCCCACGGACCTGTTTCGCCCGGTGTCCCAAGTTCCCCCTGGGGCACGGAGACGGGGAATGGGTGGCGACCGCGCAGCGTCGTCACCGGCCGGTCGGGGAAGGGCGCGCGACGCTCCTCCGGCGCAAGCGCCGCGGCATGACGCTCCACAGCCTGCCGCTGTTCGTCCGGCTGGACGGTCGCCCGGTCATCCTGCTCGGCGAAGGCGAACCCGCCGCCGCCAAGGGCCGGCTGCTCGCCCGCGCCGGCGCGGTGCCGGTCGGCGAGGCGGCGGAGGCCGCGCTCGCCATCGTCGCGATCGAGGACGAGGCGGAGGCGCTCGCCGCCATCGCCCGGCTCAAGGCGCGTGGCGTGCTGGTCAATGCGGTCGACCGGCCGGCGCAATGCGACTTCACCCTGCCCGCGATCGTCGACCGCGATCCGGTGATCGTCGCGATCGGCACCGGCGGCGTCTCCGCCGGACTGGCGGCGGCGCTGCGCCAGCGGCTGGAGACATTGCTCCCCGCCCGGCTCGGTGCGCTGGCGCAGGCGCTCAACGCGGCGCGCGGCGCGCTGCGCCGACGCTTCCCCGACATGGCCGATCGTCGACGCGCGATCAGCGGCGCGCTCGCCCCAGGTGGCGCGCTCGATCCGCTCGCCCTGCCGGAGGGCGATCTGGACGGGATCGCCGCGACGATCGGCGCGGCCGTGATCGCGAGCCGCCGCACGATCCGGCTGCGCTCCGCCGACCCCGACGACCTGACCCTGCGCGAGGCGCGCTGGCTGGCCGATGCCGACTGGCTGGTGGCGGGACCGGACGCCCCGCCCGCGATCCTCGCCCGCGCCCGCGCCGATGCCGGGCGCAGCGCCACGCCACCGGCCGAGGCGGCCGGGCTGGTCGTCACCCTGATCGCGCCGGGTGCCGCATCATGAACCCCTGCGCCTATCGGATCACGGACGGCACGGCGCGGAAGATCGCGCTGACCGAGGCGATGCAGGACGGCGGCGGCCTGGTCTGGGTGCATCTTGCCGGCATCGACGACTCGACCGCCGACTGGCTGCGCGAGACGGGCGGGCTCGATCCCTATCTGGTCGATGCGCTGACCGCGACCGAGACGCGGCCGCGCTGCGAGGCATTGGGCCATGGCGCGTTCCTCAACCTGCGCGGCCGCTCGCGCGAGGAATTGCACAATAGCGACCTGCTCGCTTCGGTCCGCATCTGGGCGGTCAAGGGGCGGGTCTTCTCGGTCACGCGCAAGCCGATGATCGCGGTCGCCCTGGTCCAGGCCAAGGTGGAGGCGGACGCGGTGCGCGATCCCGGCGACCTGATCACCGCCTTCGCCACCGCGATCACCGAGGATCTCGACCCCGATGTCGCGACGCTGGGCGACCGGCTGGACGATTGCGAGGAGCAGCTGGACGCCTCCCGCATCTTCGAGCTGCGCCGCACGGTCAGCCGGGTGCGGATCGCCGCCATCGCCTATCGCCGCTTCCTCCAGCCGCAGCGTGCGGCGCTGGAGAAGCTGGCGGCGCTGCCCGGCGACTGGCTGGGCGACGACGACCGGCTCCACCTCGCCGCCGCCGCCGATCGCGCCGCGCGCATGGCGGAGGAGCTGGAATCGATCCGCGAACGCTCCGCGCTGATGCACGAGACGCTGTCCGACCTGCGCGCCGAGCAGATCGACAGCCGCTCGCTGGTCATCTCGATCGTGGCGATGATCTTCCTGCCGCTCACCTTCATCACCGGACTGTACGGGATGAACGTCGCGCATCTGCCCTATGCGCAGGAACCCTGGGCGTTCGACGCGATCATGGGGGCCTGCGCGGCGATCGCGGCGGGGGTGACGATCTATTTCGTCCAGCGCCACTGGTTCTCGCGCTAGATCCCACCGGCCGCCCCGGGCTTTGGGTGACTGCGCCATGCTCGGCGTGACCCCTTGATTTCGCTCAAGCTTTTCGCCTTCATTCCGGCCACGCAACAGACTTGCGCCACTTCCGTTATGATGTAACATCCGATTCGCAGTTTGGCCGATTTGCGTTTCTTTGTGACGGAACAGGAGACGGAAAGCATGTACGCGCCTCGTTATACCGGCTCGTCCCGGTTCAATCCGGGTGGTCTGGTCGCTGCGATCGGGATCAATGGCGGCGTCGTCGCCGCGCTGATGCTGGTGGCGCCCTATGTCACCCACAAGCCGCCGCCCCCCCCGCTGATCGGCGAAGCCATCGAGCTGCAACCCCTGCCGCCCGAACCGACACCGCCGCCCCGGACGGAGGCGCGGGTCGAGCCGCGCCCGACCCTGCCGATCGATGCGCCGCGCACGATCGTCGAGCATCCGGCGGCGGCGGGACAGGTGACGGTGCCCGAATCGCTGGTCCCCGCCCTGCCCGCCGATGGCGGCATGCTGGGCGGCACCGGCACGGGGGTGGAGCCGCGCGCCATCCCCACCCCAGCCGCGCCGGTGATCGTCGCGCCGGGCATCGACCCGCGCTATGCCGGCGACTTCCAGCCGCTCTATCCCGCCGGCGAACAGCGGATGGGCCGGTCGGGCAAGGTGACGGTGCGGGTGCTGATCGGCACCGACGGCCGGGTCAAGCAGGTCGAGCCGGTCTCCGCCACCAGCGACGCCTTCCTGCGCGCCACCACCGACCAGGCGAAGCGGCGCTGGCGCTTCACCCCCGGCACGCGCGACGGCGTGGCGCAGGAGGCCTGGCGGGTGATGACCGTCACCTTCGTGCTGCAGGAATGATCCGGCCGGCCGCGGCCGTGCCGAAGGGAACGGGGCTGGCATGTGCCGCCCCGCTTCCCTATTTTACGCCCATGGGCTTCTTTTCTCGCATGTCGCCGGTGCGCGCCTACAAGGATCTGCGCCTCTTCCTCGCCACGCGCCAACCCTATGAACTGGGGTTCCTGGCGCTGGCGATGCTGGTGACGGGGTTCTTCGTCTACGCCTTCGCGCACGACAGCTATGAAGAGCCGGCGTACAAGCGCGACATCGTCTATGTCCAGCAATGGACGCTCGACCGCACCGATGCGCAGATCAAGGCGCAACAGGCGATCGACGCGCCGATCAAGGCCGCCCAGATCAAGGCGCAGGAGGAGCGCGAGGCCAAGAACCGCGCCGCGTTCAAGAAGCTGGACGACCAGCTGACCAGATACGGCCTCTGATCCCCGCCATGGCGCGGGACGAGGATGCGCGCTGGATGGGCGTGGCGCTGTCCCTGTCCGAACGGACGAGGGGGGCGACCGCGCCCAATCCCAATGTCGGCTGCGTGCTGGTCGCCCGGGGGCGCATGGTCGGGCGCGGCTGGACGCAGCCCGGCGGCCGTCCCCATGCCGAGGCGATGGCGCTGGCCCAGGCCGGTGAGCGGGCGCGGGGGGCGACCGCCTATGTGACGCTGGAACCCTGTGCGCATCGCTCGACGCGGGGGCCGGCGTGCAGCGACCTGCTGGTCGCCAGCGGCGTCGCGCGCATCGTCGCGGCGATCGAGGACCCCGATCCGCGCACCGCCGGCCAGGGGTTCGCGCGGCTGCGCGAGGCCGGCATCGCCGTGACGGTCGGACCGGGCGCGGCGGCGGCGCGGCGCGCCATGGCCGGGTTCCTGACCCGCCGCGCGCTCGGCCGGCCGGCCGTGACGCTCAAGCTCGCCACCTCGCTCGACGGGTGCATCGCCCGGGCGGATGGCGAGAGCCGCTGGATCACCGGCCCCGAATCGCGCGCCCACGCCCATCTCGAACGCGCGCGGCACGAGGCGATCCTGGTCGGGCGCGGCACCTTCGCGACCGACGCGCCGACGCTCGACGTGCGGCTGCCCGGCCTGGAGGCGCGCAGCCCCGCCCGCGTGCTGCTGTCGACCACCGGTCCCGCGCCGCAGGGATGGACGGCGATCGACACGCCCGGGGCGATCGCGACGCTGCCCGGCGACCATCTGTTGGTCGAGGGCGGCGCGCGGACCGCCGCCGCATTCCTGCGCGCCGACCTGGTCGACCGGCTGCTGCTCTACCGCGCGCCGATCCTGATCGGCGGCGGCGTGCCGGCACTTGGCGACATCGGCCTGACGGCGCTGGCGGCGGCGCATGGCCGCTGGCGGCTGGTCGATGCGCGCGCGCTTGGCAGCGACCGGCTGGAGGTCTACGAGCGCGATCCATGTTCACCGGTATCGTCAGCGATCTAGGCACCATCCGCAGCGTCGAGTCGCGCGGCGACACGCGCGTCGTAATCGGCACCGCCTATGATCCCGCCACCATCGACCTGGGCGCATCGATCGCCTGTTCCGGCGTCTGCCTGACCGTGGTCGACAAGGGCCGCGATGCCGAGGGCGGCTGGTTCGCGGTCGACGTCTCCGCCGAGACGCTGGCCAAGACCGCCGACCAGTGGCAGGCTGGCCACCCGCTCAACCTGGAGCGCGCGCTGAAGCTGGGCGACGAGCTGGGCGGCCATATCGTCACCGGCCATGTCGACGGCGTCGGCCATGTCACCGAGGTGACGCCCGAGGGCGATTCGAAGCGGATCGCGATCCGCGTCCCCGCCGCCATCGGCCCCTATCTGGCGACCAAGGGATCGGTGACGATCGACGGCGTGTCGCTGACCGTCAACAGTGTGACCGACGATACGGAGGATGGGGCCGACGGCACCGTCTTCGGCATCAACGTCATCCCGCATACCCAGGCGGTGACGACGATCGGCACGCTGACGCCGGGCGCGCGCGTCAATATCGAGATCGACGTGCTCGCCCGTTACCTGCAACGCATGGAGCAATATCGTGCCCGCTGACTTGGCTGAACTGGCGCCGCTGCGCCGTGGCTTCCTGTCCAGTCCCGAGGAGATCATCGACGAGGCGCGCAACGGCCGGATGTTCATCCTGGTCGATGACGAGGATCGCGAGAATGAGGGCGACCTGGTCATCCCCGCGCAGATGGCGACGCCGGAGAAGATCAACTTCATGGCGCGGCACGGGCGCGGGCTGATCTGCCTGGCGATGACCCGCGAGCGCGTCGCGGAGCTGGGGCTCGACCTGATGAGCCGCAACAACGGCACCCGCCACGAGACCGCCTTCACCGTCTCGATCGAGGCGCGCGAGGGGGTGACGACCGGCATCTCCGCCGCCGACCGCGCCTGCACCATCGCCGCCGCGATCGATTCGACCAAGGGCCGCGACGACATCGTCACTCCCGGCCATGTCTTCCCGCTGGTCGCGCGCGACGGCGGCGTGCTGGTCCGCGCCGGCCATACCGAGGCGGCGGTCGACGTGTCGCGCCTCGCCGGGCTCAACCCCTCGGGCGTGATCTGCGAGATCATGAACGAGGACGGCACCATGGCGCGGATGGACGACCTGGTGTCGTTCGCGCAGCTGCACGGCCTGAAGATCGGCACGATCCGCGACCTGATCGCCTATCGCCGCCGCTACGATCATCTGGTCCGGCTGGAGGCGGAATCGACCTTCCAGAGCCGCTGGGGCGGCGAATGGAGCGTGCGCGCCTATCGCAACACCGCGACGGGCACCGAGCAGGTCGCCTTGGTCAAGGGGCGGATCGATCCGACCCAGCCGGTGCTGGTGCGAATGCACGCGCTGTCGCCCTTCGCCGACGTGTTCGGCGAGGACAGTGCGCGCGGCCGACTGCTGCAACGCTCGATGGAGGCGATCGCCGAGGAGGGCGCGGGCGTCATCGTCCTGATCAACCGCCAGCGCGCCGACGCCTTCACCACCGCCGTCCGCCGCCAGGCCGGCGAGGATATCGAAGTGCCGATGGAGGAACTGCGCGACTATGGCGTCGGCGCGATGATCCTGGCCGAACTGGGCGTGCACGACATGGTGCTGCTCACCAACACCCACCACACGCTGGTCGGGCTCGACGGCTATGGCCTGTCGATCGTCGGCGAGCGTCGAATCGAGGATTGATCCCATGGCCCATCTGCTGATCGTCGAGGCGCGCTTCTACGACCATCTCAACGACCTGCTGATCGACGGTGCGCGCGCCGCGATCGAGGCCGCCGGCCACACGCACGAGACGCTGACCGTGCCCGGCGCGCTGGAGGTGCCCGCCGCGATCGCGCTGGCCGACCAGAGCGAGCGGTTCGACGCCTATGTCGCGCTCGGCGTCGTGATCCGGGGCGAGACCTATCATTTCGAAATCGTCGCGGGCGAGAGCGCGCGCGGCATCATGGCGCTGACCATCGACGGACTGGCGATCGGCAACGGCATCCTGACCGTCGAGAACGAGGCGCAGGCCCTGACCCGCGCCCGCCTGACCGAGAAGGACAAGGGCGGCGAGGCGGCCAAGGCGGCGCTGGCGCTGCTCGACCTGCGCGAGCGGATGGCGCGGTAATGCGGACCCCGCCGCCGCCCCGCTACCGCGTGATCGAGCGCGGCCGGCGGCTGGAGGTGGTGGACACATGGCGCGACCCCGCCGCCGCGCCGCCGGCGCTGGTGCCGCGCAAGATCGGCGCCGATGCGCGTCCCCGTCCGCCCACGGCCGCCAAGACGCGGTCGCGCGGCCTGCCATTGTTGAAGATCCGGCCGCTTGCCCCGTTGCTGCGGCCGCTCGCCGGGGGCGATGGCGTGCCTATGCCCGGCACGACGCTGCGCACCCTGTCGCTGTTCGACGAGAAGGCCCCGCGCGTCATCCCGCTCGATGCGGCCAGCTGGCGGACGATGCTCACCGCGATCAGCCTGGCCACGATCGGGCTGGTGATGGCGGTGAGCTGGTCGCTGGCGGGCGGCGGCCTGCCGGCGCTGGGCGTGCTCGGCATCGCGCTGGGCGCGGTGGGCCAGCATGGCCGCGGCGCGATCACCCGCTGGCTCGACGCGCTGGAGGCGCGCGCCGAGCGCTAGAAGCGCCCCCTCACGCCGCCTCGGGCAGGTGGCGGACCGGCGCGGTTTCCTGCGTGGCCATCGGTACCGCGAAGCTGGTCGCCGCTTCCGCCAGCGACGGCGCGGTCACCCGGCCGGAGCGTTCCAGCTTGCCCCAGGTGACGCGCGGGCCGGTGATCGCGGCGAGACAGGCCCGCACTACCACCCAGTACATGAGCTGGCGATAGCCGAAGCGCTGCGCCAGCAGGCGGAGCGCCGGGAAGCGCGCCTCCCGCGGGTCGAGGCGGAAGGCGACCCAGCCACAGGCCAGGTCGACCGCCGTGAACAGCGCCCAGAACAGCGCCATCCACTGCACGTCGCCGCCCGCCTCCGCCCAGCCATGATTGACGACGCGGAAGGCGGTGCCGGCGATGCTGGCGATCAGCGCCAGGTCGATCAGCGGCGCGAGCAGCGTGAAGCCGATCTGGAAGGCCCAGGCCTGGGGCAGGCCGACCCGCGCCAGCCCGCGCGCATGATGCTCGCGGAACAGGCCGCGATGCTTCCACAGCGCCTGGAGCGTGCCATAGGCCCAGCGATGCCGCTGGCGATAGAGCGCGCGCGCCGTCTCCGGCGCCTCGGTCCAGGCGATCGCATCGATGTCGCAGGCGACGCGCCAGCCGGCGCGCTGGACGCTGATCGTCAGGTCCTGGTCCTCGGCCAGCGTATCCTCGGGATAGCCGCCGACCGAATCGAGCGCGGTGCGCCGCCATGCGCCGACCGCGCCCGGCACCACGGTGATCGCGCCCAGCCGGTCGAGCGCGCGCCGCTCCAGATTCTGGGCGGTGACATATTCCACCGCCTGCCAGCGGGTGATGAGGTTCACGGCATTGCCGATCTTGGCATTGCCGGCGACCGCGCCGATCGCCGGATCGGCGAACCAGCGCGCCAGCCGCGCGATCGTCTGCGGCTCGAACTGGGTATCGGCGTCGAGCGCGATGACGATCGCGCCCTTGGCCAGCTTCAGCCCCTCGTTCAGCGCGCGCGCCTTGCCGCCATTCTCCAGCGTCAGCAGCTGCACGCGCGGATCGAGCGCGAAGGCGCGGTCGATCACGGCGGAGGTGCCGTCGGTCGAGCCGTCGTCGATCACGATCACCTCGACGCGGATATCCTCGGTCGCCAGGATGCGGCGCACCGACGCCTCGATCACCCGCGCCTCGTTGAAGGCGGGGATCAGCACCGAGACGAAGCGCGGCACCAGATGCGGTCGCGCGTCCGGCACGGCGGGCCGGCGGGCGAGCGCCAGCGCGGTCAGCCCGATCGAGCGCGCCATGCCCAGGCCGATGGCGAGCGCGAACAGCAGGCCGAAGCCGCTGCGCATCCCCGCCAGCCCCTGGAACAGGCCGCGATTGACCAGCGCCAGCGCGCCCTGCCCGCCCAGGACCGGCGGCATCACGTCATGCGAGCGGAGATGCGCGAGTCGCGACACGGGCACGATCTCATAGCCGCGCGCGCGCAGGCCCTGGACGATCCCCGGCAGCGCGCGGATCGTCGCCTCGCGATTGCCGCCCGAATCGTGGAGCAGCACGATCTGCGCCGGCCGCGCCGCGCTGCCGGCCGCGACCTGGTCGATGGTGCGGCGGACGATCTGCTCCGCCTTGGGCTGGCTCCAGTCGAGCGGGTCGACGTGCAGTCCGACCGAGACATAGCCCAGTTCCGCCGCCGTCTGGATCGGCGCGATCTCGGCCGCCGTATCGGGATCGGCGTCGCCCAGATAGGGCGCCCGGAACAGGCGCAGCGAGCGGCCGGTATAGGCCTCGACCAGCCGCTGCGTGGCGAGCAGTTCCAGCCGCATCGCCGCGACCGGCAGGCCGGTCAGGTCGGGATGGGTGGTGCTGTGATTGCCCAGCTCATGCCCCTCCTCGACGATGCGGCGGAGCAGGTCCGGCTCGCCCAGCGCATTGGTGCCGGTGACGAAGAAGGTGGCGGGCGCGTGGAGGCGGCGCAGGCTGTCGAGGATGCGCGGCGTCCAGCGCGGGTCGGGCCCGTCGTCGAAGGTCAGCGCGACCATCCGCCGCTCGGCACCGACATGGCGGACGATGGCGGGGCTCGGCAGGCTGGTCCAGGTCGCGGCGCGGATCAGCCCTTCGCCATCCGCGACCACGCTGCGCGCGCCGTCGCTGGCGGGGCGGTCGAGGCGCAAGATCTCGCCCAGCCCCCGCGATTCGACCGCGGCGTCCGGCGGCACAGTGACGGCGGCGAGCCCGGCCGGGCGGGTCAGCGCGGTCCAGAAGCCGGGATCCTCGCTGCCCAGCCGCCACAATGCGATGCCGGTCGCGCCGGTGCGGGCCACCGCCTTCATCTCGTTGGCGGCGCTGGCGGCGTCGAGCATCCACACATGGTGGTCGACGCCCTGCGCGCGGTAGGCGAAGCTGCTGTTGCCGCTGGCCGGGTCGAAATGCGGCGTGACGCCGGCGGCGCGGGCGCGGGCCCAGGCCTCGGCCACGGTCAGGATCGCGGCGGAGGTCGTGCCCGGCCCGGAGCGGGGCCAGTCATAGGCGTAATTGCCCAGCGCCACGATCGCCTTGCCCGGCCCCATCGCGCGCACCGCCGCCGCGACGGTCTGCGCGAACCAGGTCTGTGCGGCGATCGGTCCCGGCTCGCCGCCCGGCCAATGCTGGTCATAGGCCATGATGAACATGCGGTCCGCGACCTTGGCATAGGCGGCCAGGTCCCAGGCGGGATCGGCGACCGGCACCGCCAGCGTCACCAGCCAGCCCCTGGGCGCGAAGCGGCGGCGCGCCTCGCCCAGGAAGGTCCGGTAATCGGCCTGCGCGGTGTCGGGCAAATTCTCCAGGTCGAACACCACGCCGCGTCCGCGCTCGGCCCGAATCATCCGCTCGATCGAGTCGAGCAGCGCCGTGCGCGCGGCCGGGTCGGCGAGCAGCGCGGCGGTGCCCCGCCCGTCCCACTCGCCCGATTCCATCGCATTCTGCACCATCGGCAGCACGCCGGGCCGGTCGCTGGCGCGCGCCAGCACATCGGTCAGATGCGCGTCCGATTCATAGGTGAAGCGGTGATTCGGCCCGGTGACGTTGGCGAGGCCCGGCACCACCCAGTCGAGCGAGCCGATATGCGCCTCCAGCGAGGCGCGCGAGGCCATGTCCCATCCCATGTAGAAGCCGACGACTTCGGGCGCGCGGGCGGTGACGGTGGCGGGCTCGGCAGGCAGCCAGGCGGCGGCGTGAACGGGTGCATGGGTGACGGGGGCCGTCAGCCCGACCGGCGCGCCGCCGTCCCCGGCGAAGCGCAGGGGGGCGAGCGGCGGGGTGCGGGTCAGCGACAGGGTCAGCGCCACTGCGAAGACCAGGGTCAGCGCCGCCGCCATCCCCGCGACCAGCATCGTCCACCGACGGCGACGGCCGCTGGGGTCGTGAAAAATCTGCCGTTCGTGCGCCACCTGATCGAATCCCCGGATTGAACCGGGGAGGCGCTAGACGATCAGGTACGAAGATATGGTTACCGTATAGGATACCATACGGGGTTGCGGAGCATTCGAGGCTGCCGTCGGCGACCGCCTATCGTGCTTGGATCGTGCTCCAGGTCGGACAGACTTATGCTCCTGCGAAAGCAGGAGCCTGGAGCAGATGACATCGAGTTGACCCAAGCCGTCATTGCGAGCGCAGCGAAGCAATCCAGGGCCCCGCGCGTGACGCCCTGGATTGCTTCGCTGCGCTCGCAATGACGATTTTAGGTCAAGGTCGTGTCATCGGGCTTTAAAGCCAAACAAAACAACGCCTTACAGCATGCAAAACCCTGGACTCCTGCCTTCGCAGGAGCACGGTAGCGACTTTCGTGGAGGTTTCGCCTCCTCCGGGATGGTGCGAGTCAGGAGCGACGCGGATTCACTCACCACCATCCCTTGGCGGGCCGGACTGCGTCCCCCCGCCCATAACGGCTCATGCCGCCATGCGCAGGTCCAGCCGGTCCCAGATCTCCACCAGCGCCCGGGTCAGGTCGCGCATCATCGCTTCGTCATGCGCGGGACCGGGGGTGAAGCGCAGCCGCTCGGTGCCGCGCGGCACCGTGGGATAATTGATCGGCTGCACGTACACGCCATATTCGGCGAGCAGGATGTCGCTGATCTTCTTGGCCTTGACCGGATCGCCGACCATCACCGGCACGATATGCGTGTCGCCCGGCATCACCGGCAGGCCGGCATCGCGCAGCATCGCCTTGAGCGTGGCGGCGGCGGCCTGCTGTCCCTCGCGCTCGGCGGTGGAGCTTTTCAGGTGGCGCACGCTCGCCAGCACGCCCGCGACCAGCACCGGCGACAGCGAGGTGGTGAAGATGAAGCCCGGCGCATAGGAGCGGATCACGTCGATGATCGTCCGGTCGGCGGCTATATAGCCGCCCATCACGCCGAACGCCTTGCCCAGCGTCCCCTCGATGATCGTCAGCCGGTGCGCCACCGCGTCGCGTTCCGAAATGCCGCCGCCGCGCGCGCCGTACATGCCGACCGCATGGACCTCGTCCAGATAGGTCAGCGCGTTGTAGCGGTCCGCCAGGTCGCAGATGGCGGCGATCGGGGCGATGTCGCCCTCCATCGAATAGACGCTCTCGAACGCGATCAGCTTGGGCGCGGCGGGGTCCGCCTCCGCCAGCAATTCCTCCAGATGCGCCAGGTCGTTGTGGCGGAACACGCGCTTCTCGCACCCGGCATTGCGGATACCCGCGATCATCGAGGCGTGGTTCAGCTCGTCGGAGAAGATGATGCAGCCCGGCAGGATCTTGGCGATCGTCGCCAGCGTCGCCTCGTTGGAGACATAGCCCGACGTGAACAGCAGTGCCGCTTCCTTGCC
Organism: Sphingomonas sp. SORGH_AS_0438; assembly: GCF_031453475.1. NCBI lineage: Bacteria > Pseudomonadati > Pseudomonadota > Alphaproteobacteria > Sphingomonadales > Sphingomonadaceae > Sphingomonas > Sphingomonas sp. SORGH_AS_0438. Next base: position 3,408,917 of record NZ_JAVIZS010000001.1, on the reverse strand, counting down.
GTGCAGGTCGGCCAGCTCCGCCTCCAGGTCGACATGGTAATGGGTGTTGCCGCCGATGTTGCGCGTGCCGCCGGAGCCGGCGCCGACATCGTGCAGCGCCTCCTCCATCGCCGCGATCACCTTGGGATGCTGGCCCATCGCCAGATAGTCGTTGGAGCACCAGACGGTGATCGGCTTCGGCCCGTTATGCCCGGCGAAGCAGCGCGCATTGGGGAAGGCGCCCTTGTTGCGCAGAATGTCGATGAAGACGCGGTAGCGCCCCTCGGCATGGAGCCGGTCGATCGCCTGATGGAAGACCCGGGCGTAGTCGACGCGCGCCTCTGAACCAATGCCGATATTGTCCATAACCAGGGATGTAATCCGCGCGACCCCAAGGGGAAAGAGGATAAAGCCGGTAACGGTGATCGGATCGGGTGGACAAATTGTCCCACCCGATCCGCCGCATTCAGACCGCCGGGTAGCGCAGCCGGCCGATGAAGCGCGACAGGCTGGGGCGATGCTCGGTCCGCTTGAGCGCCGCCGCCTTGGCCTTTTCGAAGCGCATCAGCCCGTCGATCCGGCGCTGGAGGAAGGCGCGGGTCTCCATCTGGTCCTCGCTGTCGTCGTCGAGCAGCACCGTCGTCGTGGCGGTGTAGATGGCGAGCAGCAGCGACCGCTTGGTATAATGGTTATAGTCGGTGGCGGTATCGCCGGCGAGCCGCCACATCCGGTCCGCTGATCGCCAGCCGAGCCGCGCCGCGGTGGTGACATTCTGCGGCATCGCCAGGATCGCGCGGGCGCGGCGCAGCGATTCGCGCTCGGGGGCGAGCAGGCGCAGCCGTTCCTCGATCAGCGCGCTGATCCGCTGGCGGATCTTCATCGTCGCCAGCGTCTCGGCGGGCAGCGCGGCGGCCATCGCCCGGTCGATCGATTCGAACCAGGCGTCGATCATCGCCACCGCGCCGCCGGCAAAGGCGAGTCGCGCGACATCCGCGTCGATCCCGTGCGCCTCCGCCGCCATCATCAGCGCCGGATCGCTCCAGCCGTCGAACGCGGCATTGGCCGCGATCGCCGGGGCCAGCGCCTGGCGAATCTCCTCGAGCGTGAAGTCCTGTTCCGTCGCCATCACCTGGGCCACTCCTTCACCCCTGCACATGCGCATCCGCGGCGACCGGCGCAACCGCCGGGCGACGCGCGACCATCACCAGCGCCGCCGCCACCAACGCCGCACCCATCAGGTCGGGTGCGCCCAGCCGCTCGCCATAGACGATCCAGCCGATCGCGCCCGCCACCATCGGCTGGATCAGCAGGGCGATGCCGATCACCAGCGGCGACAGCCGGCCCAGCGCATAGATCATGCAGCCCTGGCCCAGCACCTGGCTGGCCAGCGCCAGCCCGATCAGCGGCGTCCAATGCTGCGGCATCACCCGCTCGCCGAGCAGCAGCGCGAAGCCGAGCAGCGGCAGGATGCTGGCGAGCGTCGACAGCGCCAGCGACGACAGCGGCGCCATCACCCGGCGCGCATGGGTCATCAGGATGAAATAGACGGTGTAGAGGATGCCGGCGGACAGGCAGAGCAGATCGCCCGCCAGGTTGCGCGCATCGAGGTCGTAGGACCGCCCCATCAGCAGCACGCCGCCCGCCAGCGCCAGCAGCAGCGCATAGGCCTGCCCCCGCGCCGGCCAGCGCCGCGCGACCAGGAAGCCGTAGAGCGGGAAGATCAGCACCGCGCAATTGCCGAACAGGGTCGCGTTCGCCAGCGTGGTGCGCAGGATGCCCATATGCCAGCTGCCCAGATCGGCGGCGAAGGCGATGCCGGCCAGCGCCAGCGTGATCCACAGCCCCGCCCCCAGCCGCTGCGGCCGCGCGCCGCTGGCCAGGGCCATGACGCAGATCAGCGGCGCGGCCAGCGTGATCCGCCAGAAGGCCGAGGCGACCGGCCCGGTATCGGCGACGCGCACGAACCAGGGACCGAAGGCGAGCGCGATATTTGCCACCGCCACGCACAGCAGGGCCAGCGGTTCCGTGGCCTGCGGCGGACCAGAGCTTGGTATGGCTTCAGTTTTTCTTGGGCGAGCGGCTTGGTGCATGTGGCTCCCTAGCCCCCTATCTTGTCCGCGTCAGGCCCGTCCGGGCCATTCGTGATGCATATCCCGTCAGGAGTCCCAATGCCCAACCTGTTCGATCCCATCGATCTCGGGGCGATCCACGCCGCCAACCGCCTGCTGATGGCGCCGCTGACCCGCGGTCGCGCCGGCCGCGACGGCGTGCCGGTCGCCATGATGGCGGACTATTATGCGCAACGCGCCAGCGCCGGCCTGATCATTTCCGAGGCGACCGGGATCAGCCGTACCGGTCTCGGCTGGCCCTATGCGCCGGGCCTGTGGTCGGACGAGCAGGTCGAGGCGTGGACGCCGGTGACCGCGGCGGTCCATCAGGCCGGCGGCCGTATCGTCGCGCAGCTCTGGCACACCGGTCGCCAGGGCCATAGCTCGGTCTATGGCGCGCAGCCCGTCTCCAGCTCCGCGACGCGGACCGAGGGGCAGGCCCACACCTTCGACGGCAAGCAGGATTTCGAGGTCGCCCGTCCGCTGACGCTGGAGGAGATTCCCGGCATCATCGAGGATTACGCCACCGCGACTCGCAACGCGCTCGCCGCCGGCTTCGACGGCGTGCAGATCCACGCCGCCAATGGTTATCTGATCGACCAGTTCCTGCGCGACAACGCCAATTTCCGCGACGACCGCTATGGCGGCAGCCCGGAAAACCGCATCCGCCTGCTCCGCGAAGTGACCGAGCGCGTCGCGGCGGTGGCGGGCGAGGGCCGCACCTCGGTGCGCCTGTCGCCCAATGGCGACAGCCAGGGCGTCGACGACAGCAACCCGGCCGCCGTCTTCCTGCCGGCGGTGAAGGCGCTGGACGCGATCGGCATCGGCTTCCTGGAATTGCGCGAGCCCGGCCCCGACGGCACCTTCGGCCGCACCGACGTGCCGCCCCTCAGCCCGCAGATCCGCGAGGCCTTCTCGCGCCCGCTGGTGCTGAACAGCGACTATGACACTCGTGAGGCGGCACAGGCCAAGCTGGACGAGGGCGTCGCCGACGCGATCAGCTTCGGCCGTACCTTCCTGGCCAATCCCGACCTGCCGGAACGCCTGCGTACCGGCGCGCCGCTCAACGAGAGCAATCCGAAGACCTGGTACAGCCAGGGACCGGAGGGCTATATCGACTATCCGGCGCTGGAAACCGCCGAGGCCTGATCGCGTACCGGACGATCGTCATCCCGTTCAGGCGATGACGATCGTCCGCTCGCTGCCCGGCACCGGCACCGGCACCGGCTCGCCAAAGGGGATAGTGACGACGCGGCGGTAATCGCCCCGCATCGGCTCGGCATGGACATGGGTCACCGCCATCGGCCCGTCCACCACCCAATAGACCGGCACGCCGGCCGTGGCATAGGCGATGCGTTTCATGCCCAGGTCGCGCAGCCGCGTCGTCTCCGCGATCTCGACGACGAGCCGCAATTCCTCCGGCCGGGCCAGACGTCCCGCCGCGACCGGCCCGTTCAGCAGCGCCGCGTCGCAGGACAGGATCATGTCGTCGGCCAATTCCAATCCGACTTCGCCCATCACCCGTATTTCACTGGATGCGAAGATCGCCCACAGCTGACCCACGACCATCGCCTGTCGCCCCGCATGGGCGGTCTGCGGTGGATTCATCCGTTCCAATTCTCCCCCGACCAGTTCGACCGTCATTCCTTCGAACGCGCCGGCCTCAGCCATGCGCAGGAACTCCGACGCAGTGAAGCGTGCCTTGAACGACTCCGGAGTCGGGAGGGTCGCCAGCCTGTTCATGCGCTCCCCTATACCACGCCCATCGCGATGGTCAGCAGACCCAGGCCCAGCGACAGCGGCACGCGCAGGGCCATCCAGCCTTTGGGCGCATCGCCCGTCGTCGCCAGATGGCGGTCGACCGGCAGCGTCAGCAGGATGGCCACGCCCAGCAGGACGAGCGGCCAGCGCAGGTCGAGCAGCATCAGCCCCACCCCCAGCAGCCCAAAGGCGACCAGCGACGGCACCACCGCGGCGACCAGCAACGGCGCCTGCGCCGCCGCCGGCCGCCGCACCGCGAAGCCCCACCACATGCCGCCCAGGAAGCTGAAGATCAGCCCCGCATAGGCGAAGGCCAGCATCCGCCACCCGTCGTCCGGCCGGACCAGCGCCAGCCCCAGCAGCGCCAGCGGCGGCAGCAGACCGGAGAAACCCAGCAGCCGGGCGGCGGGCGACACGGTGGACAAGGTGGGGGACGACGCAGGGGACCTCATACCCTGGACAACGCGCCCGTCGCGACCACGGGTCCGGTCGGCAGGCCGGTCGGCGACCCGCCCGGCGGCTCGATCGAGATGGCGAGCGTCGCGCCGGCCACGATCCGCGCCCGGTCGGCGGGGGCGAGCACCAGCTCCAGCCCGTCCGGCCCCAGCAGCCCCAGCGGATGCGGGGTGGCGTCGCCGCCGATCACCCAGAGCTGCGCGACCCGGCCGCTCGGCGTCGTCGGCTGGCTGGCGACGCGCAACCGCCCCGCCGCCCCGTCATAGGCGGCGGCGATCGGCGTCTTGCCCTCGCCCAGCATCGCGATCAGCGTCGGTCCGCTCGCCGGGGCGGGCGTTGCGCTGGCGATCGGGGCGGGCGGCGTCGGCGACGGAGCGACCGGCTCCGGCGCGGGCCGCAGCAGCAGGATGACGAGTAGGCACGCCGCCAGCGCGCTGGAGGCGATGGCGATCAGCGGCCAGGGCGCGGCGCGGCGGGTCCGGACATGGCCGGGCCCGCCCAGGCTGGCGTCGATCCGCTCGATCAGATCCTCAGGTGGCTCCACTTCGGGCCACAGGTCGAAGAGCTGCGCGAAATAGAGCCGCCACCGCTCCACCTCGGCCGCGAAATCCGGTTCGGCCAATACCCGGCGCAGCGCCGCCGCGCGCGCCTCACCATCGAGCACGCCCAGCGCCAGTTCGGCGGCCTGGAGGTCGGGTTCATCCGTCACGGTCCAGGCACTCCTTCAGCCGGGCGAGGCCGCGGCGGATCCAGCTCTTGGCGGTGCCGAGCGGCACGGCGGCGCGCTCGGCGATCTCGGCATAGGTCAGCCCGTCGAAAAAGGCGGTGCGGATCGCGGCGCGGGACCGGTCCTCCAGCTCCTCCAGGCAATCGACCAGCCGGTGCCGCTCGCCATCGGCGACCAGCATCGCCTCCGCGTCCGGCGCGCTATCGGCGATGTCGGGCGCCTCGGCGATCGGGCGGGTCTGGCGGCCGCCCTGCGCCCGGCGCCAGTCGATCGCCCGGTTGCGCGCGACGGTGGCCAGCCAGGTGATCGGGCTGGCCCGTCCCGGCTCCCACGCGCCCGCCCGGCGCCAGATCGTCAGATAGACATCGTGCAACACATCCTCCGCCGCGCTCCGGTCGCCGCAGATACGCAGGCAGATGCCGAAAAGCTTCGCGGAGGTCAGTCGATAGACCTCGCGAAAGGCGGCGCGATCCTCACTGCCGGTGGCGATCAGCATCGCGGCGAGATATGCGCGGGCGTCGGGGGAAGCGGTGCGGACCATCGAGACGCGACGATAGACGCATCCCTTCGCGCGGCAAGGTCTATGGTCATTCGGATGCGACCGGGCTATGGGCGCGCCCATCCCATCCCCTTGCCGCCAGGAAGCGCCCATGCGCATCGCCATCGCCGCCGATCATGCCGCCGTCGCCCTCAAATCGGGGCTGGCCGCCTGGCTGGCGGAGCAGGGGCATGAGGTGATCGACCTGGGCACGCATGGCGACGGCCGCGTCGACTATCCCGACTATGGCTATGCGCTGGCCGAGGCGATCGCCGACGGCCGGGCCGAGCGCGGCGTCGCGCTGTGCGGCTCGGGCATCGGCATCTCGATCGCCGCCAACCGCCATCCCGCCTGTCGCTGCGCCCTGGTGTCCGAGCCGCTGTCGGCGACGCTCGCCCGCCAGCACAACGACGCCAACGCCATCGCCATGGGCGCGCGCCTGACCGGCGAGGATATGGCCAAGGCCTGCATCACCGCCTTCCTGACCGCCGATTTCGAGGGCGGTCGCCACCAACACCGGGTCGAGAAGCTGGGCGCCGCCCTCTTCGCCGCCCCCTCTCAACAGGACCATGCCGCATGAGCAGCCAGCCCCTTGATACCGTGAGCGCGCAGCCCGAGGGCTTCTTCACCCGCGACCTGGCGGACGCCGACGCGGCGGTCTTCGCCGGCATCGCCCAGGAACTGGAGCGCGAGCAGACCCAGATCGAGCTGATCGCCTCGGAGAACATCGTCTCGCGCGCCGTGCTGGAGGCGCAGGGCTCGGTCTTCACCAACAAATATGCCGAGGGCTATCCGGGCAAGCGCTATTACCAGGGCTGCGCCCCGTCCGATGTGGTCGAGCAGCTGGCGATCGACCGCGCCAAGCAGATCTTCGGCTGCGGCTTCGTCAACGTCCAGCCGCATTCGGGCGCGCAGGCGAACGGCGCGGTGATGCTGGCGCTGGTCAAGCCGGGCGACACGATCCTGGGCATGAGCCTGGACGCGGGCGGCCACCTGACCCATGGCGCGCGCGCCGCGATGTCGGGCAAGTGGTTCAACGCCGTGCAATATGGCGTCGACCCGGTCACCCACCTGATCGATTACGACCAGGTCGAGGCGCTGGCGGTCGAGCATAGCCCCAAGCTCATCATCGCCGGCGGCTCCGCCTATCCGCGCGTCATCGACTTCGCCCGCTTCCGTGAGATCGCGGACAAGGTCGGGGCCTATTTCATGGTCGACATGGCGCATTTCGCCGGCATCGTCGCCGCCGGCCTGCACCCGACCCCGTTCGGCCATGCGCATGTCGTCACCACCACCACGCACAAGACGCTGCGCGGTCCGCGCGGCGGCATGATCATGACCGATGACGAGGCGCTGGCGAAGAAGATCAACTCGGCGGTGTTCCCAGGCCTCCAGGGCGGCCCGCTGATGCACGTCATCGCCGCCAAGGCGGTGGCGTTCGGCGAGGCGCTGCGCCCCGACTATAAGGGCTATATCGCCGCCGTGGTCGAGAATGCGCGGGTGCTGGCCGCCACGCTGAAGGAGCGCGGCGCGGACGTGATCGCGGGCGGCACCGACACGCATCTGGCCCTGATCGACCTGCGTCCGCTCGGCATCACCGGCCGCGACGCGGACGAGGCACTGGAGCGGGCGGGCATCACCTGCAACAAGAACGGCATCCCCAACGATCCGCTGCCCCCGGTCAAGACCAGCGGCATCCGCGTCGGCTCGCCCGCCGGCACCACGCGCGGCTTCGGCCCGGCCGAGTTCCGCGAGATCGGCCATATGGTCGCCGACGTGCTCGACGGCCTGGCCAAGAAGGGCGAGCATGGGGACCCGGAGGTCGAGGCGGACGTTCGGACGCGTGTGCGCGCGCTGTGCGCACGCTTCCCCATCTATCAAGGATGATCCGGATGAGCAGCTTCGAAGACAAGATCAATGCGGTTCCCGAAACGGTGAAGAACACGCCTGGCTTGGGCAAGTCGATGGCGAAGTGGGCGGCTATCGGTGCCGTGGTTGCCATTCCGCTGCCATTCACGGTACCTTTGGGCGCGGTGGCCGGTGCTACCTATGCGTATTGGAAACGTGACAAGAAGAAGGCCTGAATGCGCTGTCCCTTTTGCGGCCATGACGACAGTCAGGTGAAGGACAGCCGCCCCACCGAGGATGGGGCGGCGATCCGGCGCCGGCGGCAGTGCGAGGGCTGCGCGGCGCGCTTCACCACCTTCGAGCGGATCCAGCTACGCGAACTGACCGTGCTGAAGAGCGAGGATCGGCGCGAGCCGTTCGACCGCGAGAAGCTGATGCGCTCGGTCGCGATCGCCGCGCGCAAGCGGCCGATCGAGCCGGCGCGGATCGAGAAGCTGGTCACCGGCATCCAGCGCCGGCTGGAGACGCTGGGCGATACCGAGGTGACCTCCGCCCGGATCGGCGAGATGGTGATGGACGGGCTGAAGGGCCTGGATTCGGTCGCCTATATCCGCTTCGCCAGCGTCTATCGCGATTTCAGCGAGGCAAAGGACTTCGAGGCCTTTGCCGGACAGGTCGAGGAAGCCGGACAGGTCAGCGACGCCACGCGGGGATGATGGCGGCGGGGTGAAAGGCCGGCTTGCCCGCTGCGACGCTTGGTGTGGCGCAGACGGTGTGTCCTGCCGTCATGCCCGCGACGATCTACCATAGACGTGCGATTGGCTTACGCCGCCGGAGCTTTGCAGGATCGCCCCCCGCCAACGCTCCGCTTCGGACAGAGCGTGACCTTAGCCCATCACCGGGCCATCCCGGCGAAGGCCGGGATCCAGTTGGGCGAGCCTGGCCACTCTTTCGAAAGGCTCCGTCACTGGACCTCGGCCTCCGCCGGGGTGGAGCGTGATGGGAGGGAACCGTCGAGTTTTGCAACGGCCCCGCCCTTGCCCGGACGGTGTAGCGCGCTCTGAAGAGAATCTCACTCGAACGCGGCATAGGCCACAGCCCACAAGCCTAAACCCTCGCAGACTTGATCCAACGCCCGGACCAGCCGGAACCCCGATCAGAAGCGGAAGGCGGTGCCCACATAGACCGCCTGGCTGTCGCGGTGGTCGTCGACGCGGGTCAGGCGCTCGCGATCCGAGCGATAGCGCAGCCCGGCGGTGACATCGAGATTATGCGTGAGCGAATAGGACCCGCCCAGATCGACCGAATAGCTGGGCAGCTCGGCGATCGCCCGCGGCGTCCCCTCGATCGGGCGATCGGCGGCGGCCTTGACCCGGCCGGACCAGCGATTGCCGGTATAGCTGACCGCGACGTCCGCGCCCTCGCGCCCGCCCGGCAGGCCCTGCAGATCGACGCGCGTCACGTCGCCGGCCAGCGCGAACCGCTTCCAGCCCACCGCCGCGCCCAGATTATAGGCGATCGGCGCCAGGCCGACGACGGTCGAGTTGCTGGCGAGATCGGTGCGCCCGCCTTCGGTGGCGCGGATCGAGCGGGCCCGCACCGCCACCGTCACCGCGCGCGTGTCGCGACGCGTATCGGCGGGGGTGAAGTGGAAGCCGTTGGGGTCGAAGCCGCCGCGCGCCAGCAGCGCGGCGAGTCGCGGATCGCCCGATGCGGGGGTGAAGCCACCGACGCTGCGCAGGGTCGACCGCTTGATCGGCTTGGCCGCGGTCCGTTCGGACGCGCCGAATGCGGGCGCAACGACGGCGCCGAGAGCGACCAGCGCCCCCGCAGCGATCCCGACGATGAAGCGCCCCGCCCTCATGTCATTCCCTTATCGACCCGTGACGAACCATCGCCCGGCAACTCTATGTAGCATGGTTTGATCCGGCGTCGCCACCTTGTCAGACCAATTTCATACCGCCTGTTGCATCCATCCCACAGCCCCGCCCCCGCCGGACGACCGGTCAGACGGATTCGGGCGCGCCTTGCTAGGCATGGCGGCGGGCGGTACAGGCCGGAGGGCACGCCCTTCCTGCGCAGGATTCATCGTATATGTTCCGCCGTACCGCCCTTTTGATCGCGGCCACCGCCGCGCTGTCGCTCACCGCCTGCGGCGGCCGCAAGAGCGGGTTGCCGAGCGGCGACCTGGCGGCCAGCAAGGTCACGACGATCGGCGTCAATTCCTATCTGTGGCGCGCCGCGCTCGACACGCTGAGCTTCATGCCGCTGGTCCAGACCGATTCGAACGGCGGCGTCATCGTCACCGACTGGTATGTGAACCCGCAGGTGCCGACCGAGCGGATGAAGGTGACCGTCACCATCCTGGACCAGGACCTGCGCGCCGACGCGGTGCGCGTCGCGGCGCTGCGCCAGGTGAACCAGGGCGGCCAATGGGTCGCCGCGCCCGTCCAGGCCGCGACCACGCAGAAGCTGGAGGATTTGATCCTGACCCGCGCCCGCGACCTGCGCCGCACCTCGATCGCGGGCTGAAGGCGCACCTCATGACCAATACGCGCTTCAACGCGCTGAAGGCCGACGCCCATTGGCAGCGCGTCTGGGACGAGCGGCAGAGCTTCGCCGCCGATGCCGCCTCGACCAAGCCGCGCGCCTATGTGCTGGAGATGTTCCCCTATCCCTCGGGGAAGATCCATATGGGCCATGTCCGCAACTATACGATGGGCGACGTGCTGGCGCGCTATCGGCGGATGACCGGGCATGAGGTGCTCCACCCGATGGGCTGGGACGCGTTCGGCATGCCGGCCGAGAATGCCGCGATGGAAAAGGGCGTCCATCCGGGCAACTGGACCCGCGCCAACATCGCGACGATGAAGGCGCAGCTGAAGCGGCTGGGCTTCGCGCTCGATTGGAGCCGCGAACTCGCCACCTGCGAGCCGGACTATTACGGCCACGAACAGGCGCTGTTCCTCGACCTGTTCGCCGCCGGCCTGGTCTATCGCAAGGAGTCGACGGTCAATTGGGACCCGGTCGACATGACCGTGCTGGCCAATGAGCAGGTGATCGACGGGCGCGGCTGGCGCTCCGGCGCACTGGTCGAGAAGCGCAAGCTGAACCAGTGGTTCCTGAAGATCACCGACTTCGCCGACGAACTGCTGGAGGGGCTGGAGAGCCTGGACCAGTGGCCCGACAAGGTGAAGCTGATGCAGGAGAACTGGATCGGCCGCAGCCAGGGCCTGCAATTCCGGTTCCGGCTGTCCGATGGCGGGTCGGTGGAGGTGTTCACCACCCGCCCCGACACGATCTTCGGCGCCAGCTTCGTCGCGGTGGCGGCGGACCATCCGATCGCGCAAGCGCTGGCGGCCGGCAATGAGGCGGTCGCCGCCTTCGTCGCCCGCTGCAAGCAGGGCGGCACCACCGCCGCCGAGCTGGAGACGCAGGAGAAGCTGGGGTTCGACACCGGCCTGACCGCGCAGCATCCGCTCGACCCGAACTGGCAACTGCCGGTCTACATCGCCAATTTCGTGCTGATGGACTATGGCACCGGCGCGGTGTTCGGCGTGCCCGCGCACGACCAGCGCGACATGGATTTCGCGCGCAAATACGCGCTGCCGGTCCAGCGCGTCGTCGCCGATGGCGAGGCGACCGCCGCGCTGTTCGAGGGCGACACCGCCTTCACCGGGGCGGGCACGATCGTCAACTCGCACTTCCTCGACGGCCTCGCCATCGAGGAGGCGAAGCGCCAGGTGATCGCGCGCGCCGAGGCGGAGGGCTGGGGCCAGGGCTCGACCGTCTATCGCCTGCGCGACTGGGGCGTCAGCCGCCAGCGCTACTGGGGCACGCCGATCCCGATCATCCATTGCGACGCCTGCGGCGCGGTGCCGGTGCCCAAGGACCAGCTGCCCGTGGTGCTGCCCGAGGACGTGTCCTTCGCCATCCCCGGCAATCCGCTGGACCGGCATCCGAGCTGGAAGGACGTCGCCTGCCCGAATTGCGGTGCCGCGGCGCGTCGGGAAACCGACACGCTCGACACCTTCGTCGATTCGTCCTGGTATTTCATCCGCTTCGCCAGCCAGCCCCGGGATCGCCCGTTCGATCCGGCAGAGGCGGCGCAGTGGCTGCCGGTGGGCCAGTATATCGGCGGCGTCGAGCATGCGATCCTGCACCTGCTCTATGCCCGCTTCTGGACGCGTGCGTTGAAGCATATCGGCCAGCTCGACATCGCCGAGCCGTTCGCCGGCCTGTTCACGCAGGGCATGGTCACGCACGAGACCTACAAGTCGTCGGACAATCGCTGGCTGGCGCCCGAGGATGTCCGCGATGGCATCGAGATCGCGACCGGCCAGCCGATCACCATCGGCCGCATCGAGAAGATGTCGAAGTCGAAGAAGAACACGATCGATCCCGAACCGATCGTCGACCAATATGGCGCCGACGCGGTCCGCTGGTTCATGCTCTCCGACTCGCCGCCCGAGCGCGACCTGGAGTGGAGCGAGAACGGCATCGAGGGCGCGTGGCGCTTCGTCCAGCGGCTGTGGCGCCTGGTCGGGCAGGCCGAGGCACCGGCGGAGGGCGAGGACGTCGCCTTGCGCAAGCTGGTCCACCGCACCACGGCGGGCGTCGCCGAGGCGATCGAGGGGTTGCAGTTCAACAAGGCGGTGGCGCTGCTCTACACGCTGGCCGGCGCGATCGAGAAGGCCGCCCCCTCCGCCGACCGGCGCGACGCGATCGCGACCATGGTGCGGCTGTCCGCGCCGATGGTCCCGCATCTGGCCGAGGAGGCCTGGGCCACGAGCGGGCAGGACGGGCTGATCGCCGATGCCGCCTGGCCGGTGGTCGATCCGGCGATGCTGGTCGATGACGAGGTGACGATCGCGGTGCAGGTCAACGGCAAGTTGCGCGACACGCTGGTCTTCGCCAAGGGCGCGGCCCGCGAGGATGTCGAGGCGGCGGCACTGGCCAGCGACAAGATCGTCCGCATCCTGGAGGGCAAGGCACCGCGCAAGGTGATTGTGGTGCCCGACCGGCTGGTGAACATCGTCGCATGACCCGCCATCTCGCCCTTTCCGCGCTGGCGCTGGCCGCGACCCCGCTGCTCGGCGGCTGCGGCCTGCATCCGCTCTATGCGGGCGGCGCGGCCGGACCGGTCGCGAAATCGCTCGCCGAGGTCGAGGTCGCGCCGATCGAGGGCAAGGCGGGCTGGCTGGTCGGCAATGCCTTGCGCGACCGGCTGGGCGCGACGGGCACGCCGCGCTATCGGCTGACGGTGCGGCTGGACGACCAGATCAGCGGCCTGGGCGTACGCGGCGACGATTCGATCACGCGCGAGCGGCGGATATTGCGCGCGCGCTATCAGCTGACCGACCTGTCGGACAACCGGACGCTGCTCGACGCGACCGCCGGCTCGGATGCCGGGATCGACGTGGTCCAGTCCGAATATGCGACGATCGCGGCGGAGAACAGCGCGCTCGAACGCCTCGCCAAGATCGTCGCGGACGAGATCGTGACCAGCGTCGCGATCACCGCGCGCAACCGGGCCAAGACGCCCAGCACGGGGCAGTGACGCGGTGAAGGCCAATGCCGGCCAGATCCGGCAGGCGCTCCAGTCTCCCCGGCGCGACGTCCGCTTCCACCTGTTGCATGGACCGGACGAGGCGGGCGCGCAGGCGCTGGCAGCCCTGCTCGGCAAGGCGCTGGGGCCGGAGGCGGAGCGGATCGACCTGGAGGGCGCGGCGCTACGCGCCGATCCGGCGCGGCTGGCGGACGAAGCGGCGTCGATGTCGCTGTTCGGTACGCCGCGCTGGGTGCGGATCACCGGCTTGGGCGAGGAAAGCCTCGCCGCCGTCACCGCCCTGCTCGAACTCGAAAGCGGCACCAATCCGGTCGTGGCGATCGCGCCGGGGGTGAAGACCAGCGCCAAGATCGTGAAGCTGGCGCTCGACCATCCGCGCGCCATGGCCTTTGGCTGCTATCCCCCGACCGCGCAGGATGCCGAGAAGCTCGCCGCGCAACTGGCGCAGGACCAGGGGATGCGCGTCGCCCCCGGGGTCGCCGCGCGGTTGGTCGAGTCGGCGGGCGGCGACCGGTCGGTGTTGGCGCGCGAGGTCGAGAAGCTGGCGCTCTATCTGGACGCCGCGCCGGACCGGCCGCAGGAACTGACTCTGGCGGCGCTGGACGCGGTCGGCGCGGATCTGGACGAGGGCGAGACCTTCGCGCTGGTCGACACGCTGATCGAAGGACGGCCGGACCTGCTCGCCAGCGAATTGGGGCGGCTGGCGGAGGCGGGCGGGTCGCCCATTCCCTGGCTGCGCCAGGTGGCGCGCCGACTGGTGTCGCTTGCCGAGATGCGCGCGGAAATGGCCACGGGCGAGCCGGTCGAGGCGGTGATGAAGCGCCACCGCGTCTTCTTCAAGGAGGAGGCCGCGACCGCGCGCCATCTGCGCCGCTGGACGCCCGCGATGCTCGCCAACGCGCTCGCCCGCGTCCGCCGGGCGGAGCGCGCGGTGATGGCGCCGGGCAATGCCGGCGGCGTGCTGGCCGACGATGCGGCGCTGTCGCTCGCGCGGGCCCTGGCGCGGCGGCGGTAACGAGCCGTCAGGCGTTCCGGATCACCCGTACGCCCGCACGAAGAACACGATCGTCGTCGCCGCCGTCACCAGCAGCGTCCAGCCACGCACCACCGACGCCGGCAACGCCTTGCCCAGCGACGCGCCCAGCCAGCCGCCAAGTAGGCCGCCGACCAGCATCGGCAGGCACAGCTGCCAGCGCACCAGCCCGGTGGCCATGAAGACCAGCGCCGCCGCGAAATTCGCCACCGCCAGCATCAGCGTGCGCGGCGCGAACATCGACCTCACCGATTCGCCCGCCAGCAGGCCATAGGTGGCGGTGGTCATGATGCCGACGCCGCCGCCGAAATAGCCGCCATAGGTGCCCAGCACCGCCTGCACGATCATCAGCGTCGATGTGCCGATCGTCACCCGGTCGCGCAGCCAGTCGCCGGCCCGGCGCCCGAAGGCGATGGCCAGGAAGGCGATCAGCAGCAGCCATGGCACGATCACGTCGAAGGCGCGGCCCGGCGTCGCGACCAGCAGCACGCTGCCCAGCAGCCCGCCCGCGAAGGTGATCGCCGCCAGCACGCGCACCGATACGCCGCCCACGGGGCGCAGCTCGTCGCGGAACGCCCAGGCGCTGGCCCAGGCCCCCGGCATCAGCGCCAAGTTCGACGTGGCGTTGGCCACATTGGCCGGCGTGCCGAGCCCGAGCAGCGCCGGCATGGTGGCGAAGGTGCCGCCCCCCGCCAGCGCGTTCATCCCGCCGCCGACCAGGCCGGCAACGGCCGCGAGCGCCATCGCGCCGGCATCGATCACCGCCGCCCGCCCCGGATCAGGCGGCGGCGGTTTCGGTCGGGGCCTGGGCGGCCGCGTCCGCCGCCGCCTCGCGGTCGCGCTCGGCGCGCGACTTCTTCTCGGCGGCGGTCTTCAGCTGCCCGCAGGCGGCGTCGATGTCGCGGCCGCGCGGGGTGCGGACGGGGGCGGAAATGCCCGCCTCGAAGATGATGTCGGAGAATCGCCGCACCCGCTCCGGCGTCGACGTGTCATAGGGCGCGCCGGGCCAGGGGTTGAAGGGGATCAGGTTGACCTTGGCCGGCAAGCGATACTTGCGCAGCAGGCGGACCAGCTCGTGCGCCTCTTCGTCCGAGTCGTTCTTGTCCTTCAGCATCACATATTCGAAGGTGATGCGCCGGGCATTGTTCGCGCCCGGATAGTCGGCGCATGCCTGGAGCAGCTCCTCGATGCCGTATTTGCGGTTGAGCGGCACGATCTCGTCGCGCACCTCCTTGGTCACCGCATGGAGCGACACCGCCAGGTTAACGCCGATCTCCTCGCCGGCGCGCGCCATCATCGGCACCACGCCGCTGGTCGACAGGGTGATGCGCCGCTTGGACAGGGCCAGGCCATCGCCGTCCATCACCAGCTTCAACGCGTCGCGGACATGGTCGAAATTATAGAGCGGCTCGCCCATCCCCATCATCACGATGTTGGTGAGCATCCGCCCCTCCGGCTGGGACGGCCATTCGCCCAGCGCGTCGCGCGCCAGCATCACCTGGCCGACGATCTCGCCCGCGGTCAGGTTGCGCACCAGCCGCATCGTGCCGGTGTGGCAGAAGGTGCAGTTGAGCGTGCAGCCGACCTGGCTTGACACGCACAGGGTGCCGCGATCCGCATCGGGGATGAACACCGCCTCGTAATCCTGCCCGTCGGGCGAGCGGAGCAGCCATTTGCGCGTGCCGTCGGTCGACACCTGCGCCTCGACCACCTCGGGCCGGCCGACCACGAATCGTTCGGTCAGCCAGGGATGCTGCGCCTTGGCGATGTCGGTCATCTGCGCGAATTCGGTCGCGCCGCGATTGTAGAGCCAATGGAAGATCTGCTTGGCGCGCAGCTTCGCCTGCTTGGGCTCCAGCCCCGCCGATTCGAGCGCGGCGCGAATCTGGTCGCGGGTCAGGCCGATCAGGTCGACCCGCCCGTCGCTGCGAGGTGCGGCCGCGCGGGGCACGGGCACGGGATCGACATGCCCCGGAATGGGCATCAGGTTCGCGGCTGTCTGCATCGCGCGCCTATAGCCGATCCGCGAGGCTTTTTCCACTGTCTCACGGAACCATCCGGACCGGTGGCTTCGTCGGGCCTTTCTATCGTCCCGCACAGGCCAGGATCGCCGCATCGATCGCGGTGGCCGCGCCGCGCAGGGCATAGCTGTCGGCGAAGGGGCGGCCGCGCACGCCGACCGTCTCGATGCTCATGCTGCGCGCGCCGCGCAGCGCCGCGACGATCGCCCGGTCGCTTTCCGCATCGGTGGCGAAGGCGTCGACGCCGTTGCCGACCAGCGCGAACCGGCGCTCGCCGACCGTCAGCGTGACGGGCGCGGAGCGGTCGCGCTCGCGGCTGAGCCGGACGTGGAGCGAGGCGCGCAGGCCCCGCCCCGCGCTCGCCTCGGTCCAGCGCGCGACGCTGGCGAAGGGGCGCCAACGCGACGCGCCACCCGCCGAGGCGGGGCCGGCGATGGCATAGCAGCGGTCGCGGTCGCGGAACGCGCCCCAGCTGCGCCACACGCCGATCGTCTCGCGCGCCGCCACCGGCCCGGCCGCGATCAGCCAGAGGGTCGCCAGCAATCCCATGTGTCGCGCCATCCTCATGCGCGGGCATGTCGATCCTCGGGCGGAGCGATGCAACGGCAAACCGCGTTGAACCGCCAGATTCGGCTGGCTGACGCAGGGAGGAACGCTTGCTCCTCCCGGTCAATCGGCTAGGACTGCAATCCAAATCGGCCGAAGTCGGGCCTGGGGGATGATATGAAGGCGACGATCGAACGCGCGACGCTCCTGAAGGGGCTGAGCCATGTGCAATCGGTGGTGGAGCGCCGCAACACCATCCCCATCCTGTCCAACGTCCTGCTCGAGGCGACCACCGACGGCCATCTGAAGATGATGGCGACCGACCTCGACCTGCAAATTAACGAGCAGGTGTCCGCCGCGGTCGACCAGCCCGGATCGACCACCGTGTCCGCGCACACGCTGTTCGACATTGCGCGCAAGCTGCCCGAGGGGGCGCAGGTGTCGCTGTCCGCCGCCGAGGGGCGCATGACCATCGTCGCCGGCCGCGCCCGCTTCTCGCTCGGCACGCTGCCGCGCGACGATTTCCCGGTGATCGCCGAGGGCGAGCTGCCGACCCAGTTCGAGCTGCCGGCCGAGACGCTGAAGCAGATCATCGACAAGACGCGCTTCGCCATCTCCACCGAGGAGACGCGCTATTATCTGAACGGCATCTTCCTGCACGTCGCCACCGACGGGCCGGAGCCGGTGCTGAAGGCGGCGGCGACCGACGGCCACCGGCTGGCGCGCGTCACCATGCCGCGTCCCGAGGGCGCCGAGCAGATGCCGGACGTGATCGTGCCGCGCAAATGCGTCGCCGAGCTGCGCAAGCTGCTCGACGAGGTGGACGGGTCGGTCGGCGTGTCGCGCTGTCGGGCACCAAGATCCGCTTCGACCTGGGCCGGGCGATCCTGACCTCCAAGCTGATCGACGGCACCTTCCCCGATTATTCGCGCGTCATCCCGACCGGCAACGACAAGATCCTGAAGCTCGACCCCAAGAGCTTCATGGAGGGCGTCGACCGCGTCTCCACCATCGCGACCGAGAAGACCCGCGCGGTGAAGATGGCGCTGGACCGCGACAAGATCACCCTGTCGGTCAGCAGCCCGGAAAACGGCACGGCGGCCGAGGAAGTGCCCGGCGAATATACGTCGACGCCGTTCGAGATCGGCTTCAACAGCCGCTACCTGCTCGACATCCTGGGCCAGATCGACAGCGACCTGGTCGAGGTCCACCTGGCCGACGCCAGCGCGCCGACGCTGATCCGCGAGAACGACAAGGCGCCCGCGCTGTACGTGCTGATGCCGATGCGGGTGTGACCGCACGCGGTTCGGGCGGCAGCCCGGCGAGGAAGGAGTTCGATCATGGAAGCCTATGACATCCGCGATGCGGCCGATCGGCTCGACGAACTGGTCCGCCGGGTCGAGATCGGCGAGCAGATCGAGATCGAGCGGGGTGGCATGATCGTCGCCCGGCTGGCGCCGGTGCCGACAGCGGCGGCCTTCGATCTCACCCGACTCGATGCGCTGGCCGCGACGCTGCCCTTCGATGCGAACGACAGCGTCGCGGCAATGCGGCGCGAGGCACGCTACTAGTGATCTATTGCGACACGTCGCTGATCGTCGCGGCGTTGACCAATGAACCGCATAGCGAGCGGGCGCGCACGTGGCTGCGATCCGTGCCGGCCGATCCGCTGGCGATCAGCGCCTGGACGCTGACCGAGGTCGCAAGTGCCCTGGCGATGAAGTATCGGCGCGGGGTGCTGGACGATGCCGCGCTGGCATCCATCGATGCCGTGTGGACGGAGTTCCGCCTGGCGCGCTGCTCGATGCTGTCGATCGACGAATCGCATTTTCGCCAGGCCGCCGATCTGGTGAACACGCCGCCACGCGGCCTGCGCGCGGCCGATGCCTTGCATCTTGCCGTCACGCTGCGCGCCGGGGCCGCGCTCGCGACCTTCGACCACGACTTGGCCGCGTCCGCCATGGCACGCGGAATCGCTGTTCATTCCTGACCCCGCCCCTTGCTCGACCGCCTCACCCTCAGCGATTTCCGCAACCATGACGCGCTGAGCCTCGCGCCCGGCCCCGGCTTCGTGGTGCTGACCGGCGCGAACGGGGTGGGGAAGACCAATGTGCTGGAGGCGGTGTCGCTGCTCACGCCCGGTCGCGGGCTGCGCCGCGCGCCGCTGGCGGCGATGGCGCGGCAGGGGGGGCCGGGCGGCTGGGGCGTGGCGGCGACGGTCGCGGGCGTGGAGCTGGCCACCGGCACCCAGGCCCCCGCGCCGGATCGCCGCATCGTCCGCATCCAAGGCGCGACCGCCACCGCGACCGGGCTGACCGAGTGGATCACGCCGCTCTGGCTCACCCCCGCCACCGACCGGCTGTTCGTCGAGCCGGCGGGGGAGCGGCGGCGCTTCCTCGACCGGCTAGTGCTCGCCCTGTCGCCGGCCCATGCCAGTCATGCCAGCCGCTACGAGGCGGCGATGCGCGAGCGCAACCGGCTGCTGGCGGGCGAGCATCCTGCCGATCCCGAATGGCTGACCGCGCTGGAGGCGCGCATGGCCGAGCATGGCGCGGCGCTCGACGCGGCGCGGCTGGAGACGGTCGCGCTGCTCGCCGAACGGCTCGACGCGGCGGCGGCGGGGGCCTTTCCCCATGCCCGGCTGCACCTGCTGGGCGAGCCGGTGCAAGTCGAGTCCTTCGCCCGCGCGCTGACGCTGGGCCGCCGCCGCGACGCCGCCGCCGGCCGCACGCTGATCGGCCCGCATCGCGCCGACCTGTCGGTCGTCCACCGCGAGAAGGCGCAAGGCGCGGCGCTCGCCTCGACCGGCGAGCAGAAGGCGCTGCTGATCGGCATCGTCCTCGCCCATGCCGAGCTGGTCGCGGAACGGACCGGTCGCGCGCCCGTGCTGCTGCTCGACGAAGTCGCCGCGCATCTCGACCCCGGCCGGCGCGCGGCGCTGTTCGCGCGGCTGGACGGGCGCGGGCAGACCTGGATGACCGGCACCGAGGCGGCGCTGTTCGCCGACCTTTCCACGGAAGCGACGCGCATCGAATTATAGCGCCCGCTCGACTTTGCGCGCGAGACGCGGAAAAGGGAGCCTATGTCTGCCTCCCCCGCCCCCAAGCCGGTCATCGTCCTGGTCCGCCCGCAATTGGGCGAGAATATCGGCAAGGCCGCGCGCGCCATGCTCAATTTCGGCCTGACCGAGCTGCGGCTGGTGGCGCCGCGCGACGGCTGGCCCAATCCCCAGGCCGGCCCCGCCGCCTCCGGCGCGGACCTGGTGCTGGAGGGGGCGACGCTGTTCGATTCGGTCGCCGAGGCGGTGGCGGACTGCGCCCATGTCTATGCCACCACGGTGCGCAAGCGGGGCGTGACCAAGCCCGTCGTCACGCCCGAGGAGGCCGCCACCGCGATCCAGGCCGAACCGGGGCGCAGCGCCTTCCTGTTCGGGCCCGAGCGATCGGGGCTGGAGACCGACGATGTCGCGCTGGCCCGCACCATCGTCACCGTGCCGATCAACCCGGAGTTCGGCAGCCTGAACCTGGCGCAGGCGGTGATCCTGGTCGCCTATGAATGGTCCAAGCACCAGTCGCTGGCCCAGCCGCCCGAAACCGACCTGCCGCCCCCGGCCCCGCAGGGCGAGCTGGAGGGGATGATCGGCCAGCTCGATTCGATGCTGGAGGCGGCGCATTTCTACTTCCCGCCCGAGCGCAAGGAGACGACCCGCCGCACGCTGCGCACGCTGCTGACCAAGCCGGGCTGGTCGAGCCAGGAGGTCCGCACGCTGCGCGGCGTGCTGTCGGCGCTGGAGGGCGCGAAGCTGCGGCGCGGCCGTGCGGAGGAATCAGCGGGTGCGGTCGAACCGGTCGAGCTCATAGGCGATCGAGGCCTCGACCAGCCGCTCCCATAGGTCGGCGATCACCGCCGCCGGCAGGCTGAGCCGCTCCGCCTCGACCCGGGCATGGGCGATGACCTCGGCCTTGCGCGCCTCGTCGCGCACCGCGCCGCGCGCCGGTTTGATCCGCGCGGCCGCGTCCATATAGGCGAAGCGCCGGGCGAGCAGCGCGACCAGTTCGCGGTCGAGCGCGTCGACGCCGGCGCGGACCTCGGTCATGGTGGTGCAGTCGGGGCCGGGCAGGATCGTGTCGGACATGGGCGCCGCTCTAGCGATGCCGGTCGGCTCCGCCAATGCGGCATCACGATCAGGCTTTGCATTCGCCTGGGATTTCAGGTCATATCCCCTGTCTCTTTTTCAGGGAAAACCGCCCATGTTCATGCTCTTGCTGTCTGCCGCCCTTGCCGCCCAGACGATCGCGCCGGAAACACCCGCCGCCGCGCCCACGCCGGTCGCGACCGAGAAGCCGGTCTGCCGCAAGGAGGTGCCGCTCGGCTCGATCATGGCCAAGCGCACCTGCCACAGCAAGGCGGAGTGGGCTGAGATCGACAGCGCCAATGCCGGCGCGGCGGAGAACGCCCGGCGCATCAATGGCGGACGGACCGGCGCACCGCGCTGATCCCGTCCGCCCCGGCGCCAGCTTGACCCGTCAGCTTGACTCCGGGGCCGCCTGCGGCTAGGCGCGCCCCTTCGCAATCGGCCCCGCATCCCGGTGAAGCGGCGGCCCTGCTCTCCTGCGCATGAGAATCCTCATTCGTCCGAGTCGCGGAGCGATACCGGGACCAACGTTGTTGTCAGTTGCAAGGAATTACGATGTCGAAGCGCCACAGCGCCAAGCACAAGCTCGATCGCCGTCTTGGCGAGAACATCTGGGGCCGCCCCAAGTCGCCGGTCAACAAGCGCGAATACGGCCCCGGCCAGCACGGCCAGCGCCGCAAGGGCAAGGTCTCCGACTATGGCATCCAGCTGCGCGCCAAGCAGAAGCTGAAGGGCTATTACGGCGACGTCACCGAGAAGCAGTTCAAGCAGTGCTACCAGGAGGCCGCCCGCATGAAGGGCGACACCTCGCAGAACCTGATCGGTCTGCTGGAGCAGCGCCTGGACATGATCGTCTATCGCGCCAAGTTCGCGCCGACGATCTTCGCCGCCCGCCAGCTGGTCAGCCACGGCCACATCCGCGTCAACGGCGTGAAGTGCAACATCGCGTCGCGTCGCTGCTTCGTCGGCGACGAGATCACGCTGGGCACCAAGGCCAAGGAAATGGCGCTGGTGCTCGAGGCGCAGAACCTCGCCGAGCGTGAAGTGCCCGATTATGTCGCGCCGGACGGCAACGCCAAGATCACCTTCGTTCGCGTCCCGACGCTGGACGAGGTGCCCTATCCGGTGAAGATGGAACCGAACCTGGTCGTCGAGTTCTACTCGCGCTAACCGACGGTTCGACCACGAGCACGAAAACGGGCGGTCCCCCTGGCGGGGGCCGCCTTTTTTCGTGCCTTTTCATTTGCTCGGCGCGGCGACCCCGGCCACATCATGGGGCGCATCCAGGAGACACCATGCGCCTCACCATCCTTGCCCTGCTGGCCACCGTCGCAACGCCCGCCCTTGCGCAGACCGCGCCCACGCCCGCCATCTCGCTAGAGACGCTGAAGACCGTCACCCAGACGCTGTCGTCCGACGCCTATGAAGGTCGCGCACCGACCACGGCGGGCGAGGAGAAGACGGTCGCGTACATCATTGAGCGGTTCAAGGCGGCGGGGCTGAAGCCCGGCAATCACGGCGCATGGACTCAGGCCGTGCCGATGGTCGAGATCACCGCCACCGACATGTCGCCGATGACCTTCACCGTGCCGGGCAAGCCGGCGCAGCGCCTGGCCTATCGCACCGACATGGTCGCGGGCACCTATCGCGTCACGCCGTCGGTCGCGGTCAAGGACAGCCCGGTCGTCTTCGTCGGCTATGGCATCACCGCGCCGGAAAAGGGCTGGGACGATTATGCCGGCGTCGACGTGAAGGGGAAGACCGTCGTCATCCTGATCAACGACGCCGACTGGCAGACCATGGGCCGCGAGGGGCCGTTCGAGGGCCGGGCGATGACCTGGTACGGCCGCTGGCCCTATAAGTTCGAGAATGCGGCCAAGCATGGCGCCGCCGCCGCGATCATCGTCCACCAGACCGAACCGGCCGCCTATCCCTGGGCAGTGGTGCAATCCTCCTGGACCGGGCCGCAGCTCGAACTGGACGAGAAGGGCGATCACCTCGACCAGAGCCAGGTGATCGGCTGGATGCAGCTGCCCCAGGCGCAGGCGCTGTTCGCCGCATCGGGCCGGGATTTCACCGCCCTGGCCGAGGCGGCGACGCACAAGGGCTTCAAGGCGGTGCCGCTGGACGCGCGCATGTCGCTCAGCTTCCGCAACACGATCCGGCGGCAGGCGTCGAAGAACGTCATCGGCGTGCTGCCGGGCACCGCGCAGCCCGACGACTATGTCCTCTATTCGGCGCATTGGGACCATCTGGGCCGGTGCGATCCGGTCGATGGCGACGATATCTGCAACGGCGCGGTCGACAATGCCTCGGGCGTCGCTGGGCTGGTCGCGCTGGCCGAGGCGCAGGCCAAGGCGGGGCCGGCGAAGCGCTCGATCGGCTTCCTGGCGGTGACGGCGGAGGAGTCGGGGCTGCTCGGCTCGCGCTATTATGCGGAGCATCCCATCTATCCGCTCGGCCGCACGGTCGGCGGGGTCAATATGGACGTGCTCAACGTCAACGGCCTGGCGCGCGACTTCGTGATCGCGGGCGCGGGCAAGTCGGAGCTGGAGGATCTGGTCAAGCCGATCGTCGCCGGCGAGAATCGCGTGATCGGGACCGAGAGCAATCCGGAACGCGGCGGCTATTACCGGTCCGACCATTTCTCCTTCGCCAAGCTGGGCGTGCCGATGCTCGACGCCAATTCCGGCCAGGACCTGGTGGAGGGCGGCACCGCCGCCGGCCATGCCAAGGCCGAGGATTATGTCGCCAACCGCTATCACAAGCCGGCGGACGAATATGATCCGAAATGGGACTGGTCGGGTGCGCTGTCCGATCTGCGGATCTACTACAAGCTCGGCCGGATGCTGGCGGATGGCAATTCGTGGCCGAACTGGTATCCGACCGCCGAATTCCGCGCCATTCGCGACCGTAGCCGAGACACCGCACGATGACCGACCAGACGACCACCGCCTCCACCACCCCGCCGCCGCCCGCCGAATGGGCACCGCATTCGGCGGTGTGGATCGGCTTTCCCAGCCATCCCGAACTCTGGGTCGAGGATCTGGAGCCGGCGCGTGCGGAGGTCGCCGCCTTCGCTCGTGCCGTCCATGCCGACGGGCGCGGCGAGACGGTGATCCTGGTCTGCGCCAATGCCGAATCGGCCGCCGCCGCCGCCGCGCTCGCGCCCTTCGCGCAGGTCGAGGTGCAGCCCTTCGGCGACATCTGGCTGCGCGACACCGGCCCGATCCTGATCGGTGACGGCCAGGCGCGCGATTTCGACTTCAACGGCTGGGGCGGCAAATACGACCTGCCCGGCGACGACACGATCGGGATGCGGCTGGCGCAGACGCAGGGCCGCAAGGTCGGCTATTGCAACTGGGTGCTGGAGGGCGGCGCGATCGACGGCGACGGCACCGGTACGGTCGTCACCACCGAGCAATGCCTGCTCAACGCCAATCGCAACCCGACGCTGACCCGCGACCAGATCGTCGCGCGGCTGGCCGAGGATCTGGGGCTGACCCGCGTGGTGTGGCTGGGCGACGGGCTGCTCAACGACCATACCGACGGCCATGTCGACAATCTGGCGCGTTTCGTCGGCGAGGGCCGGGTCGCGATCCCCGAGGCGGCGGAGAATGATCCCAACTGGCAGGTCTATCAGGCCGCGCACCGCACGCTGACCGCGGCGGGGCTGGAGGTCGTCACCCTCCCCTCGCCCGGCCGGGTGATCCGCGACGACGAGATCGTGCCCGCCAGCTATATGAACTTCTATATCGGCAACGCCGCCGTGGTCGTGCCGCTCTATGGCGCGGAGAATGACGATGCGGCGGTGGCGGCGGTGCAGGCGCTATTCCCCGACCGGCAGGCGGTGGGGCAGCGCGCCGACCATATCCTGACCGGCGGCGGCAGCTTCCACTGCATCTCGCAGCAGATTCCCGCCTGATCCGCCCAGGAAGCGGGTGACGGACGCCGCCTGAACCCTTATCTGGGCGCGCATGACCGAAATCACCGTCGCCGCGCTCCAGCTCGCCTTTTCGGCGGATATCGATGCGAACATCGCCAACGTCTCGCGCCTGGTGCGCGAGGCGCATGGCCAGGGGGCGCAGGTGATCCTGCCGCCCGAACTGTTCGAAGGCGAATATTTCTGCCGCGTCGAGGATGAGAGCCTGTTCACCAATGCTAGTCCGGTCGGCGAGCACAAGGCGGTGCTGGCGATGCAGGCACTGGCCGAGGCGCTGAAAGTGTGGATCCCGACCAGCTTCTTCGAGGCGGACGGCCCCCATCATTACAACAGCCTGGCGATGATCGGCCCGGACGGCGAGGTGCGCGGCGTCTATCGCAAGAGCCATATCCCGGACGGACCGGGCTATGAGGAGAAATTCTACTTCCGCCCCGGCAATACCGGCTTCAAAGTGTGGGACGGCCCCTCGGCGAAGCTGGGCGTCGGGGTCTGCTGGGACCAATGGTATCCGGAGACCGCGCGCGCGATGATGCTGATGGGGGCGGAACTGCTCTTCTATCCCACCGCGATCGGCAGCGAGCCGCACGACACGTCGCTCGACACCGCGCGACTGTGGCGGCGGGCGATGGTCGGCCATGCGGTGTCGAACGTCGTGCCGGTGATCGCCGCCAATCGAGTCGGCACCGAACATGGCCAGACCTTCTACGGCACCAGCTTCATCACCGACGAGCGCGGCGACATCCTGGCCGAGCTGGACCGCGAGGAAGAGGGCGTGATCGTCGCGACGCTCGACCTCGACCGGGTCAAGCGCCACCGCGCCGCCTTCGGCTTCTTCCGCGACCGGCGGCCGGAGCTGTACGGCCGGCTGGTGCAGGATATCTGAACTAGAGCGGTTTCCGATCAGGTTGGATCATCGGCACGGCGGTGATTTCGGTTCGGGGCAAGGCGCGCGAAGGGAGCGATGCCGAAGCATCGTGACCGACAAGCAACGCCGCCCCGGATCGAAAGCGCCCCGCCGCGAAGCGGTCGCCCGCAGGGCGATGAGGGTAGTTCAACCTGGTGGGAAACCGCTCTAGCCCGCCATCTCCGCCCGCAGCGCCACCGCGCGGGCGAAGACGGCCTCGAACATCGGCGTGGTGAGGCGGCCGGTATTCTGGTTGTAGCGCGAGCAGTGATAGCTATCGATCAGCACCCGGCCATCGGGCATGACATGCTCCGCCAGATGACCGAAGCGCGCCTTGGGCAGGCGACCACCCATCACCTTCACCGCTGACTGGTGCGCGATCTGGCCGAGCGCGACGATGATCCGCACCTGGGGCAGGGCGGCGAGCTGGCCCTCCAGAAACGGTCGGCAGTTGCGGATTTCCTCCGGCAGCGGCTTGTTCGCGGGGGGCAGGCACTTGACCGCATTGACGATCGCCGCGCCGCTCAGGTGCAGGTCGTCGCCCGGATCGGCGGTGAAGGTGCCCCCCGCCAGCCCATATTTGCGCAGCGTTCCGAACAGCAGGTCGCCGGAATAATCGCCGGTGAAGGGCCGCCCGGTGCGGTTCGCGCCCTGCTTGCCGGGCGCCAGGCCGACGATCGCCAGCCAGGCCTCCGGGTCGCCAAAGGCGGTGACCGGCGCGTTCCACCAGTCCGGATGCTCGGCGCGCAGCGTCTCGCGCAGCGCCACCAGGCGCGGGCAGCGCGGACAGTCGTGCGGCGGTTCGGTCTCCGGAATGGGTGAGGATGCGGATGCGGTGATTTGCGGGTAAGCGCTGGCCATGACGCGTACAACCTATGCGATCGCGCTCGGCTCCAACAGAAGCGGGCGCGCCGGCCGGCCGGAGGCGATGGTGGCCGCCGCCGCCGCGCGGCTGGGCGCGCATCATGTGTCGCCGATCATCCGCACGCCACCGATCGGCCCCTCGATCCGCCGCTTCGCCAATGCCGCCGCTTTGGTCGACAGCGATCTTGCCCCCCCGGCGATGCTCGCCTGGCTGAAGGCGATCGAGCGCGACCTCGGCCGGCGGCGCGGACGGCGCTGGGGCGCGCGGCCGATCGACCTGGACATCATCCTGTGGTCGGGCGGGACATGGCGCGCGCGCGACCTGACGATTCCGCACGGCGCCTTCCGATCGCGCGACTTCGTGCTGGTCCCGCTGGCCACCGTCGCGGGCCGCTGGCGCGATCCGGTGACCCATCGCCATATTCGACAATTGCGCACGATGGTTGACCGCCGCCGCCCCTGTCCCTAGTCACGCGGCCATTGGGTCCGTAGCTCAGTCGGTAGAGCAAGCGACTTTTAATCGAGAGGTCCCGGGTTCGAGCCCCGGCGGACCCACCATCCTCTCATCTCGCGCCACTGTAGCGCGCTTACGGTGTCAGCGTTCGGCGCTCCGACCGCGCTCGCCCGCCATGGGATGCGGTTCCTATCTCCAGCGTACACCCGTCCGCGATAACGGATCGCGATTGCGCGCCGTCTCCCTCCCATTCCATGGAAGAGGACGGCGGCACGATCCTGCGGCGACCCTGATCGGATCGGCCGGGGGTGGAGGCGGGCCGCCGGGTGACCGGCGACCCGCTCCGATGCCGATCAGGCGTAGGTGACCGCGACGCCGCGACGGCGATAGCGGGCGGCCGCGCCGATCATGGCGAAGCCGAGCAGCATCATCGCCCAGGTGGCCGGCTCCGGCACCGCGGCGGTGGCGAGCGTGTAGTTGAAGTTGGCCGACTCGAACGCGTCGCGCGCCGGCTCGTTGGTGAAGGAGACGCCGGTGATCGCCTCGCCCGCGCTCGCGGCGAACTGCACATATTGCGAGAAGGCCTGGTTGCCGTTGCGCACCGCGAAGTCAAGCGAGTCGACCGTATAGTCGTAGCTGCCCTGGTTGGTGAACACCGTCAGGCGGTTATAAGTGTCCGGCGAGCCCCAGAGGAAGCTGAGATAGCTGAGCGCCGAGCCGAAGCTGAGCCGCGCCGGCTGGCCGGCGAGCGGACCCGCCGCCAGGAAGGTGCCGCCGAAGATCGTGCCCTCGGGCATGTCGGCGAAGGGCCGGTCCGAGGCATAGACGGTGCCGCCGGTGAGCGTCGCGACCGTGCCGCCGTCGAGGCCGGCGCTGCTCAGCGTCGCGAAGGTGCCGGTGCCGCCCCCCAGGCTGCCGATCACGGCGGCGTTGGCCGCGGCCGGTGCGAGGAAGACCGCGGACACGGCCAGAGCAGCTTTGGTGAGACGCATAGAGAGAAGTCCTTCGTTGAGCCCAGAAGACCCGAGGCGGCACCCCGCCCACGGCGCCCGCTCAATGTGCGCCCTGGTAAATGGTTCATTTACAAAAGGACCTATTTTCGCCTGTCCCATAATGGATCGTAAACTGCCCCATCCCCAATGACTTGGCGGCACCGGATGCCGGGCGCGCGTCCGGTCTTGACGGCCGCCGGAAGGCTAGTCATGCCCGCCCCGTCCAACGCCGTCCGGAGCTTATGTCGCTTTACGACTCACATGGTTCAGATGGCGATCTGCCGCCCGGCCTGGCGTTCCTGTCGGGCGGGGGCGCGGCGACGCGGCTGATCCTGGCGCGCGACTGGACCGACCATCCGCTGGGGCCGCCGCAAGGCTGGTCGCCGGCGTTCAAGACCGCGCTCAGCCTGCTGCTCAACTCGCCCGAATCGATGATCCTGTGCTGGGGTCGGGACGAGCTGTTCTTCTTCTTCAACGAGACCTATTTCCCGCTGCTCGGCCCCCGGCTGGACGGCGCGATGGGCTCGACGCTGGCGCGGGTCTGGCCCGATGCCTGGGACCAGGCCAGGCCGATCGTCGAGGCCGCCTTTGCCGGGCGCAGCCAGCGGTTCGTCGACCTGCCCTGGAAGCTGGATACCGATCGCGGCGCCGCCGAGACCTGGTGGAGCTTCTCCTATTCGCGGGTGCTGGGCGAGGACGGCGCGATCGTCGGCCTGTTCATCTTCACCAACGAGACGACGGCGCGGGTGCTGGCCGACCGGGCGGTGGAGGACGGGCAGCGCCAGCTCGAATCGCTCAACCGGGACTTGGAGCGGCTGGTCGCGCAACGCACCGCCGAGCGCGACCGGATGTGGAACCTGTCGCCCGACCTGATGGCCGTGGTGGGGGCGGATGGCCGCTATCTCACCGTCAACCCGGCCTGGACGCAGGTGCTGGGCTATGACCAGGCCGAACTGGTCGGCCTGTCCGGCGACACGCTCGCCCATCCCGACGACGTGGCGGCGACCGAGGCGGCGATCGTCACAGCCAAGGACATGATCCTTCCGCAATTCGAGATGCGCATCCGTCACAAGGACGGCAGCTATCGCTGGATCCAGTGGGTGGCGGCGCCGGGCGATACGGAGATCTTCGCGGTCGGTCGCGACATGACCGATGCCAAGATCGCCGCCGAGCAGTTGCGCCTCGCCAGCGAACAGCTCAGCCAGGCGCAGAAGATGGAGGCGATCGGCCAGCTGACCGGCGGCGTCGCGCACGACTTCAACAATCTGCTGACGATCATCCGGGGCTCGGTCGAGCTGCTGCGCCGGCCGAACCTGTCGCCCGCCAAGCGCGATCATTATGTCGATGCGATCAGCGACACCGCCGACCGCGCCGCCAAGCTGACCGGGCAGTTGCTCGCCTTCGCGCGCCGCCAGGCGCTGACCCCGGAACTGATCGACGTGGGCGTGGCGGTGGCGGGCATCCTCGACATGGTCCGCACCCTGGTCGGCGGCCGCATCGCGCTGAGCTTCGACGCGGGCGACACGCCCTGCCTGGCGGAGGTCGATCGCAGCCAGTTCGAGACGGCGCTGGTCAATCTGGTCGTCAACGCCCGCGACGCCATCGTCGGCAGCAGCAGCCGTCGGGGAGAAGGGGGCAGCGGCCATTTGCGGATCACGGTGGCGCCCGCGCCCGGCATCCCCTCGCTGCGCGGCCATCACGACATCGCCGGCGACTTCGTGATCGTCTCCGTCACCGATGACGGCGACGGCATCGCGGCGGAGAACCAGATGCGGATCTTCGAGCCGTTCTTCACCACCAAGGGCGTCGGCCGGGGCACCGGCCTGGGGCTCAGCCAGGTGATCGGCTTCGCCAAACAGTCGGGCGGCGATGTCAGCGTCGACAGCCGGCTCGGGGAGGGCGCGACCTTCTCCATCTATCTGCCGCGCGTCGTCGGCACCGCCGCGCCCGGCCCGCGCGACACGGTGGATGACGGCATCGACGGGCGCGGCGAATGCGTGTTGCTGGTCGAGGACAATCAGGAGGTCAGCCGCTTCGCCACCGAGGCGCTGAGCGAGATCGGCTATCAGAGCGTGCTGGCGACCAACGCGACCGCCGCGCTGGCGATGATCGAGGAGGCACCGTCACGCTTCGACGTGGTGTTTTCCGACGTGGTGATGCCGGGAATGAACGGCGTCGAGCTGGCGATGACGCTGCGCCGGAACCATCCGACGCTGCCCGTGGTGCTGTGCAGCGGCTACAGCCATGTACTGGCGGAGAATGCGCAGCATGGCTTCGACCTGCTGCACAAACCCTATTCGCTGGACCAGTTGTCGCGCGCGCTGCGCCGGGTGCTGGATCGCGGTTGAGCGTCGCCGGGACGTAACGTCCTACGGCGCGATCATCAGGAGTCGCGCTCGCTGCAGGTCTTTTGGCCGGCCGAAGCGATGCAACAGCGCCACCATCTCCGCACGTTCCGGCACGTACAGGGTCTCGCCTGCCACCGACACGGATCGACGGGTCGTCAGCGTGACGCGCTGCCATTCTCCATCGTTCCGGACGTGCAGGTCCGCCATGATCTCGACCGGCATCGTTGACGCGGTCCAGCGCGCGAACGTCCCGGACCGGAATCGCTCGTTGGAATCGGACGGGAGGGGCGCGACGTTCAAGCGCGCAAGCACGCCCTGACTGTCGCGTGGGTCGATCAGGAGATCAATGTCCGCCATCCTGGTGTCGCCGCCAAGCAGCATGACCGCGGCACTGCCGATGATCCACCAGTCGTGATGTGCGCCTCGCATCGCGGCAGCGACGTCCGCCAGCGCACGCGCCGCCGGAGCGTCGGCCCCGATCATCCGAGCAGCCGCGCCACTTCGGTGAAATCCTGCGCGGTGGCGTCGACGCCGATCGCGCGCAGGCGTTCGTCATGGCCGATCGCGCAATGCTCGCCCGCGCACAGGCCGATGACATAGGCGCCGCTCGCCACCGCCGCCGTCGCGCCGACCGGCGAGTCCTCCAGGATCGCGCAGCGGCGGATGTCGACGCCCAGTTGCGCGGCGGCATGGAGGTAGAGGTCCGGCGCGGGCTTGCCGCGCGCGACATGCTCGCGACCCGAATAGAGGTGATCGCCGAACACGTCGCGCAGGCCCAGATGCCGCAGATGCGTGTCGATCCAGTGGACCGGGCTGGACGAGCAGATCGCCTTGGGCAAGTCGGCGGGCAGCGACCGGACGAAGGCGACCGCCCCCGCCACCTCGCCCAGCCCCTCTTCCAGCACCCGGATATTCTCCGCCTCGCGCGCCTCGGCGAAGCCGGCGGGCATCGGTGCGCCGATATGCCGCTCGACCGCCGCCAGGAAGTCCGGCCCCGCCAGCCCCATGAAATACGCCATCGAATCGGCCGGCGTGGTCGGATAGCCCGCCTCGGTCAGGAAGGTGGCGATATGGCGGTTGCCCACCGACTCGCTTTCCAGCAGCACGCCGTCGAAATCGAACAGCAGCGCGTCGAACCGCGTGGCGAGGCTCATGCGCGCGCTCCGAACAGCGCGGTGCCGACGCGGACATGGGTCGCGCCCAGCATCACCGCCGTCTCCAGATCGTCGGACATGCCCATGCTGAGGCCCGCCAGCCCATGGTCGCGCGCCAGCTTGGCGAGCAGCGCGAAATAGGGCGCGGCATCGACGCCAAGGGGCGGCACCGCCATCAATCCCTTCACCGGCAGATCCGCCGTCCGCGCCTCGGCCAGCAGCGCCGGCAGCTCGCCGATCGGGCAGCCGCCCTTTTGCGCTTCCTCACCAATATTGACCTGCACGAAACAGTCCGGCCGCCGCCCGCCCTCCATCGCGCGGGCCAGCGCGGTCACCAGCGACAGCCGGTCGACCGAATGGATCGCGTCGAACAGGGCGACCGCGTCCGCCGCCTTGTTCGACTGCAACTGCCCGACCAGATGCAGCGCGATATCGGGATTCGCGTCGCGCAAGGCCGGCCATTTGCCCTCCGCCTCCTGCACGCGATTTTCGCCATAGACGCGCTGCCCGGCGGCGATCAGCGGCGCGATCTCCTCGGCCGTGCGCGTCTTGCTGACCGCCACCAGGGTCACCGTGTCGGGGGCGTGGCCGGCGAGCCGCGCCGCGCCGTCGATGCGGGCGCGGATCGCGGTCAGTCTCTCGTCTTCGATCATGGCGCGGCCTATAGGCGCGGACGTGGCGTCCCGAAACCCCATGCGCTGGCTGATGACCGACGAACGGGTCGGCGACCGGCTGTGGCCGATGCTGCGCCGCCTGCCGCCGGGCAGCGGCGTGATCTTCCGCCATCATGCGACGCCGCCGGCCGAGCGGCGCGCGATCTTCCAGCGCGTCCGCCGCATCGCGCGGGCGCGGCGGCTGATGCTGCTGGCGGCGCGGCCCCCGCTGCCGGGGGCGGCCGGGCTGCATGGCCGGGTGCGCGGCGCGACGAGCTGGCCCGCGCATGACGCGCGCGAAGCGGCGGCGGGTCGACGGGCGGGCGCGCGACTGGTGCTGGTCTCGCCGGTCTTCGCCACCCGCTCGCATCCGGGGGCCAGGACACTGGGACCGATGCGCGCGGCGCGGATCGGTGGGGCGGCGACGCGGATCGCGCTGGGCGGGATGACCGAGCGGCGCTGGCGGCGCATCCGCACGCTGGGCTTTGCCGGCTGGGCGGGGATCGACGGCTGGCAGGCGGGACACGCAGCCGCCGGACCCGGCTGACGAAGGTCGACCGCCGCGGCCCGGCCGTTGCGGCTCGCGTACGACCCGGCCAGGGAACCGCCAAATGCCTTGGGAGTTTGCGCGTCCCTCGCTATATCTCCAAAATGGCAACGAACCCCAGTAACGAATATGGCGCCTCGTCGATCAAGGTGCTGAAGGGCCTCGACGCGGTGCGCAAGCGTCCGGGCATGTATATCGGCGATACCGACGACGGATCGGGCCTCCACCATATGGTGTTCGAGGTGTCGGACAACGCCATCGACGAGGCCCTGGCCGGGCATTGCGACCGGATCGACATCACGC
Organism: Sphingomonas sp. SORGH_AS_0438; assembly: GCF_031453475.1. Taxonomy (NCBI): domain Bacteria; kingdom Pseudomonadati; phylum Pseudomonadota; class Alphaproteobacteria; order Sphingomonadales; family Sphingomonadaceae; genus Sphingomonas; species Sphingomonas sp. SORGH_AS_0438. Next base: position 3,376,034 of record NZ_JAVIZS010000001.1, on the reverse strand, counting down.
TCAACCCCGACGGATCGGTGTCGGTCACCGACAATGGGCGCGGCATCCCGACCGGCATCCACCCCGAGGAGGGCGTATCGGCGGCCGAGGTCATCATGACCCAGCTGCATGCGGGCGGGAAGTTCGAGAACACGTCCGACGACAATGCCTATAAGGTGTCGGGCGGCCTGCACGGCGTCGGCGTGTCGGTGGTGAACGCGCTGTCCGAATTTCTGGACCTGACGATCTGGCGCGACGGCGAGGAGCATTTCATGCGCTTCGCGCACGGCGATGCGGTCGCGCCGCTCAAGGTCGTCGGCCCGGCGGCCGAGGGGCAGAAGGGGACGCGCGTCACCTTCCTGCCCAGCCCCGCCACCTTCAAGATCACCGAATTCGACTTCGACAAGCTGGAGCATCGCTATCGCGAGCTGGCGTTCCTCAATTCGGGCGTCCGCCTGTTCCTGACCGACGCGCGGCATGACGAGCCGAAGACCATCGAACTGTTCTACGAGGGCGGGATCGCCGCCTTCGTCAAATGGCTCGATCGCGCCAAGACGCCGCTCTTCCCCGATCCGATCGCGATCCACGGGCAGCGTGATTCGATCGGCATGGACGTCGCGCTGGAATGGAATGATTCCTATTACGAGAACGTCCTGGCCTTCACCAACAACATCCCCCAGCGCGACGGCGGCACGCATATCGCCGCGTTCCGCGCCGCGCTGACCCGGACGCTCAACAGCTATGCCGACAAGTCGGGGCTGTTGAAGAAGGAGAAGGTGACGCTGACCGGCGACGACATGCGCGAGGGGCTGACCGCGATCGTCTCCGTCAAGCTGCCCGACCCCAAGTTCAGCAGCCAGACCAAGGACAAGCTGGTCTCGTCCGAGGTGCGCGCGCCGCTCGAAAGCCTGATGGCCGACAAGCTGGCCGAATGGCTGGAGGAAAATCCGCAGCATGCCCGCTCGATCGTCGGCAAGGTGATCGACGCCGCCGCCGCGCGCGAGGCGGCGAAGAAGGCGCGCGAGCTGACCCGGCGCAAGGGCGCGATGGACATCGCCTCGCTGCCCGGCAAGCTGGCCGACTGCCAGGAAAAGGACCCGGCCAAGTCCGAGCTGTTCCTGGTCGAGGGCGATTCCGCCGGCGGCTCCGCCAAACAGGGCCGCGACCGCCATTTCCAGGCGATCCTGCCCCTGCGCGGCAAGATCCTGAACACCGAGCGCGCCCGCTTCGACCGGATGATCTCGTCCAAGGAGATCGGCACGCTGATCCAGGCGATGGGCACCGGCATCGGCCGCGAGGAATTCAACGCCGACAAGCTGCGCTACCACAAGATCGTCATCATGACGGACGCCGATGTCGACGGCGCGCATATCCGCACGCTGCTGCTGACCTTCTTCTACCGCCAGATGCCCGAGCTGATCGCGCGCGGGCACCTCTTCATCGCCCAGCCGCCGCTCTACAAGGCGACCAAAGGCCGGTCGGAGGTCTATCTGAAGGACGATGCGGCGCTCGACAATTACCTGGTCGAGGGCGGCGTGTCGGCGATGGTGTTCGAGACGGCGACCGGCCCGCGCACCGGCGCGGACCTGCGCGACCTGACCGACCATGCGCGGCGGATGCGCACGCTGATGCGCTATGTGCCGCGGCGCTACGACCCGGTCATCATCGAGGTGCTGGCGCTGGCCGGTGCGCTCGACCCCAGCTTCACGCGCGAGCAGCGCCAGGGCCGGGTGGCGGAGGTGACCCGCCGGCTGGAGGCGGGCGACCATGAGGCGCGCTGGTCGGCGCGGCTGACCGACGAGGGCGGCATCCATTTCGAGCGGCTGTGGCGCGGCGTCACCGACCATCACATCGTCGAGGCGGGGTTCATCTCCTCGGCCGAGGCGCGCAAGCTCCATACGCTGGCGGCCGAACAGGCGGACAGCTTCGCCCAGGCGGGCAAGCTGGTGCCGGCGCGCGGCGTGGCAAGCGTCGAGGCGGATGCGGCCGAGGACGGCGCGGCGGAGGAGGAGGCGACCGCCGCCACCCTGGCGCGCGGCGAATCGCGTGTCGCGCGGCCCTCGCAATTGCTCGACGCGGTGCTGGCGGCGGGGCGCAAGGGCCTCGCCATCCAGCGCTACAAGGGGCTGGGCGAGATGAACGCCGAACAATTGTGGGAAACCACGCTCGATCCGTCCAACCGCTCGATGCTGCGCGTGACCAGCGAGGATGTCTCGGCTGCCGACATGATCTTCACCCAGCTGATGGGCGAGGTGGTCGAGCCGCGGCGCGAGTTCATCCAGGAAAACGCGCTGAACGTCGCCAATCTCGACGTCTGACGGCGGCGGGCGACGCTTTTTCCGTCCGGCCCGCTGCGGGTCGGACGGGCGGCGGCGTCTTACCTTCTGGAGCGCGGCGTGTCATCGCCATGGCGTGGACAGCAACGCCATGGCGACGGTGACATGACCCGTGTCCATGTCGTCATGGCGAGCGCAGCGAAGCCATCCAGGGCGTTCTGATCCGACGCCGGATGGCTTCGCTGCGCGCGCCATGACGGTTTGAATATGTCCGATGCCATGAGATCAAGCGCCCGTCATGCCCCCCGCCCACCCCCCGACGCCGCTGCGCGTCCTGACCTTCCTGCACAGCCACGAGCCCGGCGGGGTGGAGCGGATCGCGCTGCGGCTGGTGCGCCACTGGCGCGCGGACGGACGGGAGGCGCCCCTGTTCCTGGGCCGCCCGGACGGCGCGATGGCGACGGATGTGGGCGCGGGGCTGGAGGCGGTGATGCCGCGCGGCCGCTGGCCCGGCATCGCGCATTGGGAAACCCCGTGGATGATCGCGACGCTGCCGCGCGTCATCCGGTCGCTGCGCCCCGATCTGCTGTTCTGCGCGGGCAACAGCTATGCGGTCGTGGCGGTGGCGATGAAGCTGGTCCTGGGCCGGAACTGCCCGCCGATCGTCGCCAAGATCAGCAACGATCTCGACCGCCGCGACACGCCCGGCTGGCAGCGCTGGTTCTATCGGCGCTGGCTGCGCCTCCAGGGCCGGTTCATCGATCACTTCACCGGCATGGAGACGCCGATGCTCGCCGAGATCGCCGAGGCGACGGGCGTGTCGGCCGATCGGATCACCATCATCCCCGACCCCGCCTTGTCCGAAGAGCTGATCGACCGGCTCCGCGCGCTGCCCGAGCCGGCACGCACCGGACCCGGCCGCCGCTTCGTCGCGATCGGGCGGCTGGCGGCGCAGAAGAACATCGCGCTGATGCTCGACGCCTTCGCCAGGGGCGGCACGCCGGACGACCGGCTGACGCTGATCGGCGACGGCCCCGACCGGGCCGCGCTGGAGGCGCGGGCGAAGCGGCTGGGGATCGCGGCGCGTGTCGATTTCCTGGGCTATCGCCCCGACCCGGCGCAGCTGCTGCCCGCGCATGACGTGCTGCTGCTGTCCTCCGATTTCGAGGGCGTGCCGGCGGTGGTGCTGGAGGCGCTGGCCGCCCGTCGCGCGATCGTCGCGACGCGGTGCAGCCGCAGCATGGGCGCCCTGCTGCAAGACGGCGCGCTCGGCACCCTGGTGCCGGTCGGCGATGTCCGGGCGCTGGCCGATGCGATCGCCGCCGCCCGGCCCGGCGACCAGGACGATGCCGCCAGCCTGGCGCAGGCGCGGCGGTTCACGATCGAGGCCGCCGCCGGCCGCTATTGGGCGACCTTCGCGCAGGTGGCGCGGACGACCGAGGGAGCCGTCGCATGAGCGACACGATGATCGACCAGGCGATGGCGGACGCCACCGCGCCCGATCCGGAGGCGCCCGTCTCGCGCTGGTCGAAGATCCTGGCGCCCGTCGTGTCGCTGTCGATCCTGGGCGCGGTGGTGTGGCAGTTGCGCGGGCTGGACCTCGCCAATCTCTGGGCGCTGCTGCCGCGCGGGATCGGCTTCTGGCTGGTGTTCCTGCTCTATTACATGGCCGGGCCGGTCGCAGACTGGGTGATCTTCCGCCGGCTCTGGGGCCTGCCGCTGTCGGGCTTCGTGCCGCTGCTGCGCAAGCTGGTCGGCAACGAGTTGCTGCTCGGCTATATCGGCGAGGTCTATTTCTACGCGTGGGCGCGCCGCCACATGGCCCCCGGCACCGCCCCGTTCGGCGCGATCAAGGACGTGACGATCCTGTCGGCGCTGGTCGGCAACGGCACCACGCTGGCGATGGTGCTGGTCGCCGCGCCCCTGGTCGGATCGCTCGACATGGGGATCAGCGGATCGACGCTGCTCTGGTCGATCGGGCTGGTGATCGGCCTGTCGCTGCTGCTGTTGCTGCTGCGCCGCCAGTTGTTCACGCTGCCCGCGCCGACGCTCTGGATGATCTCGGGCGTCCACCTGCTCCGCACCATCGCCAGCACGGTGCTGGCGGCGCTGATGTGGCATCTGATGCTACCGACGGTGGCGGTGCGCTGGTGGCTGGTGCTGTCGACGCTGCGGCTGCTGGTCGCGCGGCTGCCGCTGCTGCCCAACAAGGACCTGGTCTTCGCCGGGCTCGCCGCGCTCCTGGTCGGCAAGGGCGCGCGCGTGGCGGAGGCGATGACGCTGATGGCGACGCTGATCCTGGCCGCGCATCTGCTGGTCGGCATGGTGCTGGGCGCCGCCGGGCTGATCGCGTCGGCGCGGCGGCGATGATCGCGGCGCTGGCGCTGCTCGCCGCCGTCCACCCCGCGCTCGGCACGCGCGACGCGACCTGCGCACCCGGCGAGAACGGCCCCGCCTTCATCGTTACGGTCGACGGGTTGAAGGACCGCCGGGGCCGGTTGCGGCTGGAACTCTATCCGGCGACCGATGCGGATTTCCTGGCGGACGACGACAAGCTGGTCGCGGCCGGCAAATCGTTCCGCCGCGTCGACCGGCCCGTGCCGGCGACCGGGCCGGTGACGCTGTGCATCCGCGCGCCCGGCCCCGGTCTCTATGCGATCAGCCTGCTTCACGATCGCGACGCGAACCATCGCTTCAGCCTGTGGCATGACGGCGTCGGCTTCGCCGGCAACCCGACGATCGGCTGGTGGAAGCCGCATGCCCGCGCCGCCGCCGCGCGGGTCGGCGATGCGCCGACGCGGCTGCGCATCACCCTCAACTATCGCCACGGCCTGTTGTCCTTCGCGCCGATCGATCGTTAGACGCGGATGGCGGCGGCAGGAACGTTTCGCTTCCCGCCAAACCGCGATAGGTCACAAGTGACTGCAAGCGTGGAGCGATGATGACGGAATTCGGGCTCGATACGTTCGGCGACGTGACCGAGGCGGCCGGCCTTGCCGTCCACCCGGCCCAGGCGATCCGCGACACGGTCGAGGAGGCGGTGCTGGCGGACCAGGCGGGCGTCGATGTGTTCGGCGTCGGCGAGCATCACCGCGCCGATTTCGCCATCTCCTCGCCCGAGACGGTGCTGGCCGCGATCGCGGCGCGCACCGGCCGCATCCGACTCGCTTCGGCGGTCACGGTGCTGTCGTCCGACGATCCGGTCCGCGTCTATCAGCGGTTCGCGACGCTCGACGCGCTGTCGTCGGGCCGGGCGGAGGCGATCCTGGGGCGCGGCTCCTTCACCGAGAGCTTCCCGCTGTTCGGCTATCCGCTCGACCAATATGAGCGGCTGTTCAACGAGAAGCTCGACCTGTTCGCGGCGATCCGGCGCGGCGGCCCGGTGACGTGGCGCGGCCATGTCCGCCCGGCGCTGACCGACCAGGCGATCCACCCGCCGGTCGAGAGGGCGCCGCTCGCCACCTGGATCGGGGTCGGCGGGTCGCCGCAATCGGTGGTGCGCGCGGCGCATTACGGGCTGCCGATGCTGCTGGCGATCATCGGCGGCGATCCGGCGCGCTTCCGCCCCTTTGTCGACCTCTATGCCCGCGCGCTGCAGGACCGGAAGCAGCCGATGCTGCCGGTCGGCGTCCATTCGCCCGGCTATGTCGGTCGCGACGACGCCAGTGCCGCCGATGAGTTCTTCCCCGATTACAAGCGGATGCATGACGGCATCGGATCGACGCGCGGCTGGCCGCCGCTCCAGCGCGCCGCCTTCGACGCGGAGGTGCGCGCCGGGTCGCTCTATGTCGGCGCGGCCGGAAACGGTGGCGCGCAAGATCGCCGCCACGGTGCGCACGCTCGGCCTGTCGCGCTTCCACCTGAAATACAGCGCCGGGCCGCTGTCGCACGACCGGCTGATGGGCTGTGTCGAGCGTTACGGCCGGCAAGTGATCCCGATGGTCCGCGATATGCTGGCCTGATCCAGAGGATAAGGAGAGCGATGATGAAGCCAGGATGGACGATGGCGGCGATGATGCTGGTGGTGGCCGCCCCCCTCGCCGCGCAACAGGCGGCCTCGCCGGTAACGCAGGCGCTCGCCGATCCGGCCCGCGCCGACCAGCAAGGCGACGATGCCCGGCGCCAGGCGGCGGCGGTGCTGCAATTCGCCGGCGTGAAGCCGGGCGACGTGGTGGTCGATTACCTGCCGGGCAGCGGATATTGGACGCGGATCTTCAGCGGCGTCGTCGGCGCGAAGGGGCATGTTTATGCCTATTGGCCGGCGGCGGGGGCCAAATACGCCGCCAAGTCGCTGCCCGCGCTCCAGGCGCGCGGGCTGGCCAATGTCACCGCCGAGGTCCAGTCCGTCGACCTGCCGGCCGCGCCGGTGCCGGTCGACCTGTTCTGGACGGCGCAAAACTATCACGACATCCCCAATGGCGGTGGCGGCGAGCCGGCGCTGCGGTCCTTCGACGCGGCGGTGTTCAAGCTGTTGAAGAAGGGCGGCACCTATATCGTGATCGATCATGCCGATGCGCCCGGCACCGAGCTGTCCCATACCGGCACGACGCACCGGATCGATCCCGCGGCGGTGCGCCGTCAGGTCGAGGCGGCCGGCTTCCGCTTCGTCGGCGAGAGCAAGGTGCTGCGCAACCCGGCCGACGATCATTCGAAGAACGTCTTCGATCCCGCCATCCGGGGCCGGACCGACCAGTTCGTCTACAAGTTCCGCAAGCCCTGACCGGGCCGGCGGCGGCCGATGATCAGGCGGCGTGGCGGATGCTGGTGGTGAGGCGCAGCCACGCCCGGGCCGCCGCCTGCGCCGTCGCGATCTCGCGCGCGGTCAGTTCCTCGGCCACCTCGGCGCGGGCGTCATGCGCCGCCTGCGAACCGCGCACGGCGGCGAGATTGAACCATTTATGGGCTTCGATCAGGTCGATGGGCAAGCCGGCGGTGCCGGTCTGGTAGCAGATGCCGAGGTCGAACAAGGCGTCGACATCGCCCGCGGCGGCGTCGGCGATTCTACTCTCGATCAGGAACTGCGCACTCTTGAAACTATTGCCCATGACTCGTCCTCATTGCTCATGGGACTCATCCATGCACCGATTCGACTCAAGAAATAGTTAACGCCATTAACCTAATCTGTTGAGCATACGCCCTTATTCTACCGGAACATTGTCGATCAGCCGGGTCTGGCCCATGCGCGCCGCCGCCAGCAGCCGGCGGGGCCGGCCGGGTTCGGGGTCGGGCGCCAGCGTCTCGGCATCGGCGAGCGCGACATAGTCGATGACGAAGCCCGCACCCTCCAGCGCCCGGCGTGCATCGTCCAGCACCGACTCGACCGGCTCGCCCCGGCCGATCGCGCGATTCGCGACGCCCAGCGCCCGCGGCAGCGCGACCGCGCGGGCACGCTCCGTCTCGTCCAGATAGATGTTGCGCGACGACAGGGCCAGGCCGTCATCCTCGCGCTGGGTCGGCACGCCGACGATCTCGACGGGCAGGTTGAGGTCGGCGACGAAGCGGCGGATCACGGCGAGCTGCTGATAGTCCTTCTCGCCGAAATAGGCGGCGTCGGGCCCGATCTGGTGGAACAGCTTGGTGACGACGGTGGCGACGCCGTCGAAATGGCCCGGGCGCGCCGCGCCGTCGAAATGATCGCTGACCCCGGCGACCGAAATGGTGGTCGCGAACCCCGCCGGGTACATGGTCTCGACCGACGGCAGCCAGAGCAGGTCGCAGCCCGCCTCGGCCAGCATCCGCGCATCCGCCCCCTCGCGCCGGGGATAGCGCGACAGGTCCTCGTTCGGGCCGAACTGCTTGGGATTGACAAAGATCGACGCGACGACGCGGGTGCCGGGCCGCCGCGCCGCCTCGATCAGCGCCATATGGCCGGCATGGAGCGCGCCCATGGTGGGCACCAGGGCGATCCGCGCGCCCTCGGCTCGCCAGCCGGCGATCGACGCCCGCAAGTCGTTGAGGTCGCGAACGGTCAGCACGGCAGGACTCCTTCAGAACGGCATATGGGATCGACGGGCGATACGCAAAACTTCCCTCGCACCCAACGGCGGGCGCTTCTATGGAGGGGAGACCGCAGTAGCAATAAGGAAGAAGAGGGCGCATGCCCCACGTCATCGTCTTCGCCAACGAAAAGGGCGGCACCGGCAAGTCGACCACCGCGGTGCACGTCGCCATCGCGCTGGCTGCCAAGGGGGCGCGCGTCTCCTGCCTCGACCTCGATCATCGTCAGCGCACGGTGGGCCGCTATCTGGACAATCGCGCCCAGACGATCCGGTCCAAGGGGCTGGAGCTGCCGATGCCGCGCCATGCCACGCATGACGGCGAGAGCGAGGACTTCTTCGAGGCGACGTGGCGCGACCTGGAGCAGGACTGCGACTATCTGGTCGTCGACACGCCCGGCCGCGACGATTATTTCGCGCGCACGGCGGCGACGCTGTCGAACACGCTGGTCACGCCGATGAACGACAGTTTCGTCGATTTCGACCTGATCGGCCAGGTCGATCCCGACACCTATCAGGTGACGCGCCCGTCCTTCTATTCGGAGCTGATCTGGGACGCGCGCAAGCAGCGGGCGCGCGCCGACGGCACCACGATCGACTGGGTCGTGCTGCGCAACCGCCTCCAGCATATCGAGGCGCGCAACATGCGCCGCGTGTCCGACGCGCTGGCGCAGCTCGCCAAGCGGGTCGGCTTCCGCATCATCCCCGGCCTGGGCGAGCGCGTGATCTATCGCGAGATGTTCCCGCAGGGGCTGACGATGATCGACGCGAAGGCGATCGGATCGATGGGCATCGGCCATGTCGCCGCGCGCCAGGAGCTGCGCGAGATGATGGCGGCGCTGCAACTGCCCGATATCGGCGAGATCGCCGGGCGCGAACAGGGCGCGGAGATGGCCGAGGCCCCCGGCGTGCCGGACGTCGCGGCGTGATTCCGTCCTGATGAAGTGGCTGGTCGTCGCGCTGCTGATCTGGGCGGCGTGGACCTATCTGAAGCCGTCGGGCAAGCGGCGCATGGCGGCTGACGAGGCGGAGGCGCGGGCGGTGCTGGGCGTCGGTCCCCGCGCCGACGCGGCGGCGATCCGCGCGGCGCATCGGCGGTTGCTGGCGGGCGTCCATCCCGATCGCGGCGGATCGGCCGAACTGGCGCAGCGGGTCAACGCCGCGCGCGACCGGCTGCTCGGCCCCTCGGCATGAGCCATCGCTTCGACCCCGTGATCCTGCGCGAATATGACGTGCGCGGCACCGTCGGCCGGACGCTGCACGCGGCGGACGGCTATGCGATCGGTCGCTGCTTCGCGACGCGCGTGGCGGAGACGGGCGGCGGCCGGGTGGTGGTCGGCCGCGACGGCCGGCTGACCTCGGAGATGCTGGAGGCCGCGCTGGTGCGTGGCCTGACCGAGGGCGGGGTGGACGTGGTGCGGATCGGGCTCGGCCCCTCGCCCATGCTCTATTTCGCCGAAGCGGTGCTGCCGGGCATGGCGGGCGGCATCCAGGTGACCGGCAGCCATAATCCGCGCGACGACAATGGCTTCAAGATGGTGCTGCGCCACCGCAGCCTGCATGGACCGGGGATCGCGGCGCTGGGCGCGCTCGCCGAATCGGGTGCGTGGAGCCGGGGGGCGGGGACGGTCGAGTCGATCGACCTGCACGACGCCTATGTCGACCGGCTGCTCCAGGGGCAGGCGCCGGGGCGCGTCCCCGCTTTCCGCATCGGCTGGGACTGCGGCAGCGGCGCGGCCGGGCCGGTGGTCGAACGGCTGACCGCGCGGCTGCCGGGCGAGCATCACCTGCTCCACATCGTGCCGGACGGGCATTTCCCGCATCACCATCCCGACCCCAGCGACGCGGCCAATCTGGTCGACCTGCAAGCGCTGGTGGCGGAACGGGGGCTGGATTTCGGCCTGGCCTTTGACGGCGATGGCGACCGGATCGGCGCGGTCGACGGGCGGGGTCGCATCCTGTGGGGCGACCAGATCCTGATGCTGCTCGCCGAGCGGCTGCTGCTCGAACAGCCGGGCGCGACGGTGGTCGGCGATGTGAAGTCCAGCCGCGCACTGTTCGACCGGATCGCGCAATGGGGCGGCACCCCGGTGATGAGCCGCACCGGGCACAGCTCGCTGAAGACCCTGATGGCGGACACCGGCGCGCCGCTGGCGGGCGAGATGTCGGGCCATATCTTCTTCGGGCAGGAATATTACGGCTTCGACGACGCGCTCTATGCCGCCGTGCGGCTGATCCGGGCGATCGATCTCGCCGGGCGGTCGCTGACCGACCTGCACGACGCGATGCCGCGCCTGGTTTCGACGCCGGACCTGCGCATCCCGGTGCCCGAGTCGCGCAAATGGGCGGTGGTCGAGTCGGTCGCCACGCGACTCGCGGCCGCGGGCGTGGCGGTCGACACCACCGATGGCCTGCGGGTCAGCCAGGGGACGGGCTGGTGGCTGCTGCGCCCCTCCAACACGCAAGCCGCCGTGACGGTGCGGGCGGAGGCGACCGATGCCGACGACCTCGCCACCCTGTTGGCGGGCGTGGAGGCGCATCTTGCGGCCTGCGGCGTCGCGGCCTCGCTTTCCGGCGAAACTGGCCCCACATAGGGGCATGGCTCCTCCCCCTGCCCCCTCGATCATCCGCGTCATCGACCTTGAGACGACCGGCAATTCCCCGCCCGCCCATGCCGTGATCGAGATCGGCTGGCAGGACGTGGCGCTGGGCCAGGACGGGCGCTGGGACTTGCAGGGCGAGGGCGGCAGCATCCTGGTCAATCCCGGCCGGCCGATCCCACCCATCACCATGGCGATCCACCATATCCGCGACGAGGATGTGGCCGATGCCCGCTGGTGGCACGATGTCGCGCGGCCGGTGCTCGACCCCTGGCCCCGTCGCATCGCGCTGGCCGCGCACCGCGCCAGTTTCGAGGAGCAATATTGCACCCCGGCGCTGACGCGCGGCGCCGACTGGATCTGCACCTGGAAATGCGCGCTCCGGCTGTGGCCGGACAGCCCCAGCTTCTCCAACCAGGTGCTGCGCTACTGGCGCAAGCCGGAGGGGATGGTGCATGAGCGCGGCCTGCCGATCCACCGCGCCTTTCCCGATGCCTATGTCACCGCGCACCATCTGCGCGACCAGTTGAACGAGGCGTCGGTCGCGCAGCTGATCCAATGGTCGAAGGAGCCGGGCCTGCTGCCCCGCGTCCGCTACGGCCCCGATCGCGGCAAGGAATGGCGCGAGATTGAGGAGGAGAGCCTGATCGGCTTCCTGACCGACCGCGATCCCGACATCCGCCACACCGCCGAGACGGAGATGGCCCGCCGGCGCGGCGGCGGCCATGTCGGCCGGCTGACGCCGCAGGAATTGCTGCTGTAGGCGGCGTCGACGCGATCGGCGGGCTGTCGGTGATCCGAGTCGCTATCGTGCTCCTGCGAACGCAGGAGCACAGAGCCAAGCAAGGCCACGCCTTGTGGTACACTCACAAGCTTGTCCGGCCTGTTCGCCCGACCTTCGCCGGGATGGTCGAAGGGGTTCGGTATCGGGCCAACCCATAATCACCCCCGCCCCATGAGCGGGGGGTGATCGCCTCACTCTCCGGCGGCCGGCTTCGCCGCCTTCTTCGCGGCGGGCTTCTTCGCCGCCGGTTTCTTGACCGCCGCCTTCTTCTCGGCCGGGGCCTTCTTGTCCGCCGCCGGCTTCTTCGCCGCCGCCTTCTTCACCGGCTTCTTGGTCTTCGGCCCAGCCGCCGCGCGCGCGTCGATCAGCGAGGCGGCTTCCTCCAGCGTCAGCTGGTCGACCGTCACCGACTTGGGCAGGGTCGCATTGGTCTCGCCATCGGTGACATAGGCGCCGTAGCGGCCCTCCATCACCTTCAGCTCCGCCTCGGTGCGCGGATGCTTGCCGAGCAGCTTGAGCGGCTCGCGCGCGGCCCCGCGCGCCGGACGGCCGCCACCCGCCGCCGCCTCGGCCAGCTTGACCACGGCGGCGTTCATCCCCGTCTCGAACACGTCGGCGGTCGCCTGGAGCCGCGCATATTTACCGGCATGGGCCAGATAGGGGCCATAGCGGCCGATCGACGCGGTGATCGGTTCGCCCGTTTCCGGATGGTTGCCGATCGTGCGCGGCAGGCTGAGCAGCTTCAGCGCCCATTCCAGGTCGAGATCGACATCCTTGGGGATGGAGGCGCGCTTGGCGTCCTTGCCGTCGCCCAGCTGGATATAGGGGCCGAACCGCCCCGACTTGCGCTCGACCGGCAGGCCCGTCTCGGGATCGTTGCCCAGCGTCTCCGGCCCGCTATCCTCGGCCGCCGCGCCGCCCTGTGCGAAGCGACGCGTATATTTGCATTCCGGATAGTTGGAGCAGGCGACGAACGCGCCGAACCGGCCGCCGCGCAGCGCCAGCTTGCCCGCGCCGCAATTGGGGCACAGGCGCGGGTCGCTGCCGTCCGCCTTTTCCGGGAAGAGATAGGGGGCCAGGAACTGGTCCAGCTCGGCGGTGATCGCGCTCGGCTGCTGCTCCATCACCTCGGCTGTGCGCGGCTTGAAGTCGCGCCAGAACGCCTCCAGCACCGCCTGCCATTCGGCGCGGCCGCCGGACACGTCGTCCAGCTCCTCCTCCAGCCCGGCGGTATAGTCGAAGCCGACATATTTCTCGAAGAAGCGTTCCAGGAACGCCGTCACCAGCCGCCCGCTCTCCTCGGCGAAGAAGCGGTTCTTCTCGACGCGGACATAGGCGCGGTCCTTCAGCGTCTTGATGATCGACGCATAGGTGGACGGGCGACCGATCCCCAGTTCCTCCATCCGCTTGACCAGCGACGCTTCGGAGAAGCGCGGCGGCGGCTGGGTGAAATGCTGCTCGGCGGCGACGCCCTTCTTGGCCGGCGTATCGCCCTCGCGCAGGCGGGGCAGGCGGCGCGCCTCCTCGTCGGTGGCGCTGTCGTCCTGGCCTTCCTCGTAGAGCGCGAGATAGCCGGGGAACAGCACCACCTGCCCGGTCGCGCGCAGCATGTGGCGGCCGGTGCCGTCGGCGAGATCGATCGTCGTCCGCTCCATCCGCGCCGAGGCCATCTGGCTGGCCAGCGCGCGCTTCCAGACCAGGTCGTAGAGGCGGGCGTGATCGCCGCCGCCGACCTTGTCGCGGCTGAAATCGGTCGGGCGGATCGCCTCGTGCGCTTCCTGCGCGTTCTTCGCCTTGGTCTGGTACTGGCGCGGCTTGTCGGGGACGTAGGAGGCGTCGTAGCGATCGGCCACCGCCTTGCGCGCGGCGGAAATGGCGCTGCCGTCCATCTGCACGCCGTCGGTCCGCATATAGGTGATCGCGCCGTCCTCGTAGAGGCCCTGCGCGATCCGCATCGTATGGTCGGCGGAGAAGCCGAGCTTGCGCGCCGCCTCCTGTTGCAGGGTCGAGGTGGTGAAGGGCGGCGGCGGGTTGCGGGTCGCCGGCCGCGTCTCGACCGACTGGACCTCGAACCGGCCCGCCTCGACATCCGCCTTGGCGCGCAGCGCGTCGCCCTCATTGCCGATCGACAGCCGGTCGAGCTTGCGCCCCTCCCACTGCACCAGCCGGGCGGTGAAGGGCGTGCCGTCCTGCTCCAGCGCGGCGGTGACCGACCAATATTCCTGCGAGACGAAGCTCTCGATCTCGCGCTCGCGCTCGACGATCAGGCGCAGCGCCACCGACTGGACGCGACCGGCCGACTTGGCGCCGGGCAGCTTGCGCCACAAGACCGGCGACAGGGTGAAGCCGACCAGATAATCCAGCGCGCGGCGGGCGCGATACGCGTCGATCAGGTCGGTATCCAGCTCGCGCGGGGCCTGCATCGCGCTGGTGACGGCCTGTTTGGTGATCGCGTTGAAAGTGACGCGCTGCACGTCCTTGGGCAGCGCCTTGCGCGCGCGCAGCACCTCCTGCACGTGCCAGCTGATCGCCTCGCCCTCGCGATCGGGGTCGGTCGCCAGGATCAGGCGGTCGGCGGTCTTGGACAGGTCGGCGATCGCCTTGAGCTGCTTGGCCTTGTCGGCGTAATTTTCCCACTCCATCGCGAATCCGTCATCGGGATTCACCGAGCCGTCCTTGGGCGGCAGGTCGCGGACATGGCCGTAGGAGGCCAGGACTCGATAGTCCGACCCGAGATATTTTTCGATGGTCTTCGCCTTGGCGGGCGATTCGACGATGACGAGCTGCATGGGCGGGGCGTTAGCGATCCTTGTGTGTACGCGCGAGGGTGGTGAGCGCGATCCCGCCCGTCAAGCCGGACGGATCAGACCAGCGCCACCCGGCCGCCGGCATGGCGCTCGACCCGGCCGGCGAGTTCCAGCTCCAGCAGCACCGTCTGGACGATGGCGGGCGGGCGGCCCGACTGGCGGACCAGTTCGTCGATCGCGACCGGCACCGGGCCGAGCAGGCCGGCGACGACCTTCCGGTCGCGGTCGCTCGGGTCGGCCGGGGGGCCGGCGTCGAAGCGGCCGGCGGGCATCCGCACCGCCGCGCGCGGATCGATCGGCCGGATCTGTTCGAGGATATCGGCGGTGTCCTGCACCAGGATCGCGCCGTCGCGGATCAGCTGGTTGCACCCCCGCGCGCGGGGATCGAGCGGACTGCCCGGCACCGCCAGCACGTCGCGCCCCGCCTCGCCCGCCAGTCGCGCGGTGATCAGCGAGCCGGAGCGCGGCGCCGCCTCCACCACCAACGTGGCTTGCGACAGGCCGGCGATGATCCGGTTGCGATAGGGAAAGAGCCGCGCGCGCGGCTCGGTGCCGGGCGGCTGTTCGGCGAGCAGCAGGCCCTGGGTCGCGACCGCCTCCTGCAACCCGGCATTTTCGGGCGGGAAGACGACATCGATGCCGCAGGCGATCACCCCGATCGTGCCGCCGGCCAGCGCGCCGTGATGCGCCGCCGTGTCGATGCCGCGCGCCAGGCCGGATACGACCGTGACCCCCGCCTGGGTCAGCTCATGCGCGATCTGCCGGGCGAAGCGGCAGGCGGCGGCCGAGGCGTTGCGCGCGCCGACCATCGCCACGCAGGGCCGCGCCGAAAGGCCGACATCGCCGCGCCGGATCAGCGCGACCGGCGCGTCGTCCAGTTGGGCGAGCAGCGGCGGATAGTCGGGATCGCCCAGGAACAGATAGGTCGCGCCCAGCCGCGCAACCGCCGCCTGCTCGCGTTCGATCGCGGCCGGGTCGGCGATGCGCGGCCCCTCGCCGCCGCCGCGCCGCGCCAGCATCGGCAAGGCCGCCAGCGCGGATTCCGCATCGCCGAAACGGCCGATGAGCTGGCGATAGGTGACCGGGCCAACGCCGGCGGTGCGCAACAGCCGCAGCCGCGCGGTGGCGGCGGGCTGGCGCGCGCTCACCGGTTCAGCCCTTACGACCGATGCGCGGTTCGGTGCCGGCGAGCAGCCGCTCGATATTCGCGGCGTGCTTCCACAGCACGATCAGCGCCAGCGCCAGCAGCAGCACGACGAGGTCGAATCGACCGAACAGCGCGGCGGAGACGGGCGCGCTGACCGCCGCCAGCATCCCCGCGACCGAGGAGATTCGCAGCGACGCCAGCAGCCCCAGCCACACCGCCGCGAACACCAGGCCGGAGGGCCAGTGGAGCGCGACCACGATCCCCATCAGCGTCGCCACCCCCTTGCCGCCGCGGAAGCGCAGCCACACCGGATAGCAATGGCCCAGAAAGGCGCCGAGCGCCGCGAGCTGGCCCTGGCCGGGATGGAGATGCTCGACGATCAGGATCGCAGCTACCGCCTTCAGCATGTCGAGCAGCAGGGTCGCCGCCGCCAGCCCCTTGCGACCGGTGCGCAGCACGTTGGTCGCGCCGATATTGCCGGACCCGATGCTGCGCAGGTCGCCCGCCCCGGCCATGCGGGTGAGCAGCACCCCGAACGGGATGGAGCCGAACAGATAGCCGATCAGCAGCGCGAGCGCCGGTGCGATCCAGAGGACTTCGGTGACCACTCTTCCCCCTTGTCGCGCCCCTATAGCGTGCCCGCTCTGTTCCTGTCCATGTCGGCTGGAATGTACCGGCGAACATCCGGCAGGCCGGCCGCTCCCTCATGCTCCTGCCCTTGTAGGAGCATGAGGGAGCGTCGCTTCCGCTCGACGCCGCGCATCGCTAAGGCGGCGGCATGAGCGATGCGCGGCCGATCCTGATCTTCGACTCCGGCGTCGGCGGGCTGTCGATCGCGGGGCCGGTCCGGGCCGCGCTGCCGGACGCGCCGATCGTCTATGCCGCCGACTCGGCCGGCTTCCCCTATGGCACCAAGAGCGAAGGCGAGATCGCGGCGCGGGTGCCGGCGCTGCTCGGCCGACTGGCGGAACGCTATCGCCCGCGCCTGATCGTGATCGCCTGCAACACCGCCTCCACCATCGCGCTGCCGGCGGTGCGGGCGGCGCTCGACTTGGCCGTGGTCGGCACGGTGCCCGCGATCAAGCCCGCCGCGTCGCTGAGTCGGACGCGCACGATCGGCGTGCTCGGCACCGAGGCGACCGTGCGCCAGCCTTATGTCGACGATCTGGCGGCGCGCTTCGCCGGCGACTGCACGGTGATCCGCCACGGCTCGGCGGCCCTGGTGGCGCTGGCGGAGGGGATGCTGGCGGGGACCGCGCCCGATCCGGCGGCGGTGCGGGCCGAGCTGGACGGGCTGTTCGACCAGCCGGGCGGCGCGGCCATCGACGTGATCGTCAACGCCTGCACGCACTTCCCGCTGTTGGAACCGGTGATGACTCAGGTCGCGCCGGACGTGCGCTTCGTCGATGGCGGCCCCGGCATCGCCCGGCGGGTCGCATATCTGACGCAGGACCAGGCCTGGCCCGCCATGCCGGGGCCGCACCGGCTGGTCTTCACCCGGCTGGGTGACCGCGAGGCGGCGATCGCCCGCACGCTGGCGAATCACGGCTATGCCGCGCCCGAGCTTCTCTGACCCGACCAATCCGCCCCGGCGGACAGCCGGGCGGACGGAATCCTTGTCCGTCGCTAATTGATAATTAGTCGCATGCTCTCTATGTGCCGCGCATGGCTTCAGACTGTCTTGCGACCTTCCCGCGCCGCCGCAACGCCACCGTGTCGACGATCGACTGGACGCGACTGGCGCCGCCCGAGGCGAGACGGCTGCGCGAGCTCGGCTTCGACGAGGGCGTCGAGGTGCAGGTGCTGCACCGGGCGACGCTGGGCGGCGGGCCGATCGCGTGCAAGATCGGCCGGATGACGGTGGCGCTGCGCCGCGCCGTCGCCGCGTCGATCCATGTCTCGCCGGTCGCCGGCTGACCGTGACCCAGGCCGCGCCGCTGGTGGCGCTGGTCGGCAATCCCAATGCCGGCAAGAGCGCGCTGTTCAACGCCCTGACGGGCGCCCGCCAGAAGGTGGGCAATTATCCGGGCGTGACGGTGGAACGGCATTCGGGCCGGATCGCGCTGGACGACGGCCGCCCGGTCGAGCTGGTCGACCTGCCCGGCGCCTATAGCCTCGACCCCTCCTCCCCCGATGAGCGCGTGACGCGCGACGTGGTGACCGGCCGGTCGAGCTTCGAACGCGTGCCCGACGCGATGATCGTCGTGATCGACGCCGCCAATCTCGACAACCATCTGCGCTTCGCCCTGCAACTGATCGCGCTCGGCCGGCCGGTGGTGGTCGCGCTCAATATGGTCGACCTGGCGGAGCGCGACGGGCTGGTGCTCGACCCCGCCGTGCTGGCGCGCGAACTGGGCGTGCCGGTCGTCCCCACGGTCGCGGTGCGCAAGCGCGGGCTGGACGATCTTCGCCGGCACCTGACCGACGCGCTGGGCGCCGCGACGCCCGCCGCCCCCGCCCGATCTCCCGGACGAGTCGCTCTCGGCCCTGCAACGCCGCGCCCGGGCCATCGCCAAGGCGGCGATCGTGTCGGAGACGCCGGCGCGGCGCTGGGCGCACTGGCTGGACGCGGTCGCGCTGCATCCGGTGGTCGGACCGCTGCTGCTGGTCACCATCCTGTTCGTGATGTTCCAGGCGGTCTTCACCTGGGCCAGCGTGCCGGCCGACATGATCGATGCCGGGTTCAAGTCGCTGGAGGGCTGGATCACCGCCCATGCGCCCGACGGTTTCCTGCGGTCGCTGGTCACCGACGGGCTGATCGCCGGCGTCGGTGCGGTGATCGTGTTCCTGCCGCAGATCCTGATCCTGTTCCTGTTCATCCTGATCCTGGAGGCGAGCGGCTATATGGTCCGCGCCGCCTTCCTGATGGACCGGCTGATGGCGACCGTGGGCCTGTCGGGCCGTGCCTTCATCCCCCTGCTGTCCAGCTTCGCCTGCGCGGTGCCGGGGATCATGGCGACCCGGACGATCGAGGATGAGAAGGACCGGCTGACCACCATCCTGATCGCGCCGCTGATGACCTGTTCGGCGCGCTGGCCGGTCTATACCCTGATCATCGGCGCGATGATCCCCAATACGCCAGTCCTGCCCTTCGTCCGGTTGCAGGGGCTGGTAATGTTCGGGCTGCTGATCATCGGCATCGCGGGCGCTTATGTCGCCGCCCTGGTGCTGCGGCGGACGGTGACCAAGGGCGCGTCCTCGGGCTTCATGATGGAGATGCCCAAATATCAGTGGCCGCGCCTTCAGGACATCGCACTGGGTCTGTGGACGCGCGCGGCCATCTTCCTGAAGCGCGCAGGCACGATCATCGCCGCGACCACGGTGGTGCTGTGGCTGCTGCTCAGCTTCCCCAAGCCGCCCGAGGGCAGCGGCATCTCGCCGGTCGATTATTCGATCGCCGGGCGGATCGGACGCGGGATCGAGGTGGTGGTCAAGCCGATCGGCTTCAACCGCGACATCGCGCTCGCGCTGCTGCCGGCCATGGCCGCGCGCGAAGTGGCGGTGTCGGCGATCGGCACCGTCTATGCCATCGACAATACCGATGGCGAGGCGGGGCAGGAGGCGCTGACCGACCGCCTGCGCGGCCGCTGGTCGCTGCCGACCGCGCTCGCCTTCCTGATGTGGTTCGTGTTCGCGCCGCAATGCATCTCGACCATCGCGGTCACCCGTCGCGAGACGAATGGGTGGAAATGGCCGCTGTTCATGGTTGGCTATTTGTTCGCGGCTGCGTACATCATGGCCGGTATCACTTACTGGCTGGCGGTCGCCGTCGGCCTCTAAAATCTCGGGGCAGTTCATGGCGGGTAGCGTCAACAAGGTCATTCTCGTCGGCAATCTGGGGCGCGACCCCGAGAGCCGCAGCTTCCAGAACGGCGGCAAGGTCGTGAACCTGCGCATCGCCACGTCCGAATCGTGGAAGGACCGCAACAGCGGCGAGCGCAAGGAAAAGACCGAATGGCATTCGGTCGCCATCTTCAACGAGGGGCTGGCCAACGTCGCCGAGCGATTCCTGCGCAAGGGATCGAAGGTCTATATCGAGGGCCAGCTCCAGACGCGGAAGTGGCAGGACCAGAACGGCCAGGACAAATATTCGACCGAGATCGTGCTGCAGGGCTTCAACAGCGTGCTGACCATGCTCGACGGTCCCCAGGGCGGGGCTGGCGGTGGCGGCGGCGGCGGTAGCCGTGGCGGCGACGAATGGGGCGGTGGCGACTTCGGTGGCGGGTCGTCGGGCGGCGGCAGCCGTGGCGGCGCCTCCTCCGGCGGGGCGTCGGGCGGTGGCAGCCGTGGCGGCAGCATGGGCGGCGGCTTCGCCGACGATCTCGACGACGATGTGCCGTTTTGATCGTTCACGCGTTCACGCCCCGTGATTCCGGACTCCC
This sequence comes from Sphingomonas sp. SORGH_AS_0438, assembly GCF_031453475.1. NCBI lineage: Bacteria > Pseudomonadati > Pseudomonadota > Alphaproteobacteria > Sphingomonadales > Sphingomonadaceae > Sphingomonas > Sphingomonas sp. SORGH_AS_0438. The sequence continues at coordinate 3,356,063 of NZ_JAVIZS010000001.1, read as the reverse complement.
TGACACGCGGTCCTGCCGCCCTGTGCGTCGATCCCTATGTGCGGGTGCTGTCGACCTATGACGCGCTGCACCTGCGCGACACCGGGGCGCTGGACGACCTGACGCGATTCGCGGCGCATCTGTGCGATGCGCCGATCGCGCTGGTGACGCTGCTGGAGGAGGAATTCCAGCATTTCATCGCGCGGACCGGCATGGAGCAGGACGGCACGCCGCGCGACATCTCCTTCTGCACCCATGCGGTGATGGGGCGCGAGCCGATGATCGTGCCCGACACGCATGAGGATTTCCGCTTCGTCGACAATCCGCTGGTCACCAGCGCGCCGTACGTGCGCTTCTATGCGGGCGCGCCCCTGCTCGCCGCCGATGGCCGGGCGCTCGGCACGCTCTGCATCCTCGACCCGCGTCCGCGCGCGGGACTGACCCCGCTCCAGCATGAGGGGCTGGTGGTGCTGGCCGCCGCCGCGATGGCGCGGCTGGACGACCGGCGTGCCGCACGCGAACAGGGGCTGGACGCCGCCCGCTCGCGTCGCGCGCTGGAGGAAAGCGACCTGCGCTTCCGCACGCTGGCGGACACGATGCCGCAAATGGTCTGGTCGACCCGGCCCGACGGTTTCCACGACTACTACAATGCCCGCTGGTATGATTTCACCGGCGCCCCCGCCGGATCGACCGATGGCGAGGGCTGGAGCGACATGTTCCACCGCGACGACCAGGATCGGGCTTGGTCGGTGTGGCGGCACAGCCTGGAGACGGGCGATCCGTACCAGATCGAATATCGCCTGCGCCATTTCGACGGCACCTATCGCTGGGTACTGGGCCGCGCGCTGCCGATCCGCGACGACCAGGGCAGGATCATCCGCTGGTTCGGCACCTGCACCGACATCCACGAGCAGAAGCTGGCGCTGGAGGAGCGCGAGGTCATCAGCCAGGAGCTGAGCCATCGCATCAAGAACATCTTCGCGGTGATCGCCGGGCTGGTCCAGTTCGCCGCCCGCGCCCGGCCCGAATTCCGCCCCGCCGCCGACGATCTGCGCCAGCGGATCATGGCGCTGGGCCGCGCGCACGACTTCGTCCGCCCGCACAGCATCGCCTCACGCCCGACCGGCCAGCAGGACAGCCTGACCGGCTTGCTGGAGCAGATTTTCGAACCCTATCGGCTGGGCGATCGACAGCGCGTGACCATCATCGGCGACGACCTGCTGATTGACGATCGATCGGCGACGCCGCTAGCCTTGCTGTTCCACGAGCTGGCGACCAATGCGACGAAATATGGCGCGCTGGCGCGCGAGGACGGTCAGGTCCACCTGACCGTGGAGGCGGGGGACCAGCATGTCGCGCTGTGCTGGTGCGAGGAAGGCGGCCCGACCGTGGCGGAGCCGGAGACGCACCGGATGGGCTTTGGCAGCCAGCTGGTCGAACTGTCGGCGGTGCGGCAATTGGGCGGCACCGTCACCCGCGATTGGCAACCGCAGGGGCTGCACGTGAAGGTGACGATCCCGCGTGCGGCGTTCAGCCGACGATGATCCGGTCCAGCGGCACGACATCCTCGTTCGCCGCACCGCGGTCGCCGGAGGCGAATTGCGCCGCCGCCAGGATCGCCGCTTCGCTGAACGGCTTGCGGACATAGCCCAGCGCGCCTTCATCGCCATCGATCTGGGTCGGATTGGCGGTGACGAACACCACCTTCACGCCGAAATCCTGGGCGATGCGGCGGGCGATGTCGGGGCCGGTCGGCCCGTCGCGCAGGTTGATGTCGACGAACGCGAAGCTGCAATGCGGCGCGGCCTCCAGCGCCTCGCTACGGTCGGCGGCGATTGCCGCGACGCTGTAGCCGGCGTCCATCAGGATCCGCTCCAGATCGAGGGCCACGAATATCTCATCTTCGACGATCAGGGCCGTCTTGGGCATGGCGGAATTCCATCAGTGTCGGCCGTGAACGGCTCACATAGATTATAGTTCCGCCCATTATGACGTTAACATGTCATCAATCGATCAACGGCGCAGCAGGAACACCGCATGTTCGGCCATCAGGTTCGCCGCCGCCGCCGATCGCGGCCGGCCGCTGCCCAGGAACCAGGCCCCCTCCACCGCCACGCCGCGCGCGTCCAGAAAGGCGCGGAAATCGTCCACGGTCAGATGGTGGATGTTGGGCGTGTCGAACCATTGTTCGGGCAGCAGCCGCGTCACCGGCATCCGCCCGCCCCACAGCAGCGACAGCCGCACCCGCCAATGCGCGAAATTGGGGAAGCTGACAAAGGCGCGCCGGCCGATGCGCAGCAGATGGTCGAGCACGACATGCGGCTGGTGCGTGGTCTGGAGCGTCTGGCTGAGGATCGCATAGTCGAAGCTGGCATCAGGATAGCCGGCCAGGTCGGTATCGGCATCGCCCTGCACCACCGCCAGCCCGCGCCCGACCGCCGCCGCGACATTGGCGGCGGACAGTTCCAGCCCCCGCGCATCGACGCCGCTGCGATCGCGCAGCGCCGCCATCAGCGCGCCGTCGCCGCAGCCGACATCCAGCACCCGCGCGCCGGCGGCGACATGGTCGGCGATGATCGCCAGATCGGGCCGCAGGATCATAGCGCCCGCAACCGCTCGGCCGCGCCGGGTTGCAGGCGCTCCATCAGGAAGTCCGGCCGGACCGGGGCCGCGAAGCCCAGCGCCGCATAGACGCCGTGCGCGTCGCGCGTGTTCAGCATCACCCGCCGGATATCGGCCAGATCGGGCGCGGCCAGCAGCCCTTCCACCATCCGTCGCCCGATCCCCGCCCCGCGCCAGTCGGGATCGACGATCACGTCGGCCAGCCAGCCGAAGGTCACGCCATCCGTGATCAGCCGCGCGAAGCCGACCTGCCCGTCATCGCCCCGATAGGCGCCGATGACCCGCGATCCGGCGATGGCGCGTTCCACCTTCTCACGCGCGATGCCCGGCGACCAATAGGTATCGGCGAGCCAGCGATGCACCTGCGCGACGTCGATCCGCGCCGGATCGGCGGAAAGGATGATGGAATCGGTCACGCCCCGCCCTTCAGAAAACCATCGACCACGCGATTCATCTCCGGCGCCTCCAGCAGGAAGGCGTCATGGCCATAGGGGCTGGACAGTTCGACGAAGCTGACCGGCCGCCCGGCGGCGTTCAGCGCCTGGACGATATGGCGCGACTCGAGCGTCGGATAGAGCCAGTCGGTATCGAAGCTGACCAGGCAGAAGCGCGCAGCCGTGGCGCGGAAGGCATGGGCGAGCAGCCCGCCATGCTCCTCGGCCAGATCGAAATAGTCGAGCGCACGGGTGATGTAGAGATAGGAATTGGCGTCGAACCGGTCGACGAAGCTCAACCCCTGGTGGCGCAGATAGCTTTCCACCTGGAAATCGGCGTCGAAGCCGAAGCCCTTGGCGTCCCGCGCCTGGAGCTTGCGACCGAATTTCTCGGTCAGCCCCGCCTCGGACAGATAGGTGATGTGCGCCGCCATCCGCGCCACCGCGAGCCCCGCGGCGGGCGGGTCCTGATCGGCATAATAATCGCCGCCGCGCCACTTCGGATCGGCCATGATCGCCTGCCGCCCGACCTCGTGAAAGGCGATGTTCTGCGCCGAATGCCGCGCGGTGGAGGCAATGACGACGCAGGCGCGCACCCGGTCGGGGAAGGTCGCCGCCCAGGACAGGGCCTGCATCCCGCCCATCGACCCGCCGACCACCGCCTTCAGGACGCCCACGCCCAGATGGTCGAGCAGCAGCGCCTGCGCGCGCACCATGTCGCGGATGGTGATGACCGGGAAGGCCATGGCATAGGGATGGCCGGTGGCGGGGTTGGTCGAGGCCGGGCCCGACGATCCCATGCAACTGCCCAGCACGTTGGAGCAGATCACGAAATCGCGCGCCGGATCGATCGGCTTGCCCGGCCCCACCAGCCGCGTCCACCAGCCGGGCTTGCCGGTGCGCGGATGCGGGCTGGCGACATGCTGGTCGCCGGTCAACGCATGGCAGAGCAGCACCGCATTGCCGCCATCGGGCGCGAGCGTGCCATAGGTCTCGTACGCGATCTCGACCGGCGACAGCAGCGCGCCGCCATCGAGCCGCAGGGGGCCGGGCAGCGCCACCTGCCGCGACAGGCCGAAACGCTGGTCGTGGTTCATGGGCATGCCCGCTACGGCGGCGGGGGCGGCAAAGCAAGTTGTCAACGCCACGGCTCGGGGCCTATGGCCGCTGGCCATGAGCAACGACACCGCAGCCCCCCTCCCCGCCCTGGCCCCCAAGCCCTGGATCCTGGGCATCGCTCCCTATATCCCCGGCCGCGCGACCAGCGAGGACGGACGCAAGGTCGCCAAGCTGTCGTCCAACGAGAATCCCTTCGGCACGCCGGAGGCGGCGCGCGAGGCCTATCGTTCGGCGGCGGGCGAGCTGGAACGCTATCCGGATGCGGCGGCGGTCGAGCTGCGCTCGGCGCTGGCCGCGCATTACGGGATCGAGGCGGACCGGATCGTCTATGGCACCGGGTCGGACGAGGTGCTGCACCTCGCCGCCGGCACCTTCGCCGGGCCGGGCGACGAGATCATCCATGTCCGCTACGGCTTCGCGGTCTATGAGATCGCGACGCGGCGGGTCGGCGCGGAACCGGTGGTGGTCGCCGACCATGACTATGCGACCGATGTCGACGCGATCCTGGCGGCGGTGACCGAGCGGACGCGAGTCGTCTTCGTTGCCAACCCCAACAACCCGACCGGCACCTATACCGCGAAGGCCGAGATCGCCCGGCTCCATGCCGGCCTGCCCCAGTCGGTGCTGCTGGTGATCGACCAGGCCTATACCGAATATCTGGACGCCGCGGACGACGACGGCGCGCTGGAACTGGCCCGCACCCAGGGCAACGTGCTGGTGACGCGGACCTTCTCCAAGATCTTCGGCCTCGCCTCCGAGCGGATCGGCTGGGGCTATGCCGCGCCCGAGATCATCCAGGCGATGCATCGCATCCGCGCGCCCTTCGCCTTCGGCATCGGCGCACAGCGCGCGGCGATCGCGGCGCTGGGCGCCGACGACTTCATCACCCGCAGCCGCGAGCATAACCGCCAGTGGCGCAGCTGGTTCGGCGAGCAGATCGCGGCGCTCGGCAATGCCGGGCTGCGCGTGGTGCCCAGCAAGGCCAATTTCGTGCTGGTGCTGTTCGAGGGCGCGCTGACCGCCGAGGTGGCGTACAAGGCGCTGATGGATGCCGGCTATGCCACGCGCTGGCTGCCCGGCCAGGGCCTGCCGCACGGCCTGCGCATCACCATCGGCACCGAGGAGGAGATGCGCGCGGTGATGGACGTGCTGCGCGCCGAAGTCGCCCGGGCCGGCTGATGCTGCCCTTCGCGCGCGTCACCATCATCGGCCTGGGGCTGATCGGCTCCTCGATCGCGCGCGCGGTGCGGGCGACGATGCCGACGGTGCGGATCACCGGCTATGACCGCGATCCCGACGTGCGCGAGACGGCGGTGCGGATCGAGCTGTGCGACGATGTCGCCGACAGCGCCGGCGCGGCGGTGATCGATGCCGATCTGGTGATGCTGTGCGTGCCGGTGGGCGCGATGGCGGCGGCGGCGGCGGAGTTCGCCGACGACCTGCCCGCCGATGCGATCGTCAGCGATGTCGGCGGGTCGAAGGAGAGCGTGATCGCGGCGCTCCGCGCCGTGCTGCCGGGCGCGGTGCTGGTCCCCGGCCATCCGGTCGCGGGTACCGAGAATAGCGGGCCGGAAAGCGGCTTCGCGACGCTGTTCCGTGGCCGCTGGTGCATCCTGACGCCGGAGGAGGGCTGCGCCGAGGCGCCGGTGGTGCGCCTGCGTGCCTTTTGGGAGACGCTGGGCGCGAATGTCGAGCTGATGAGCCCGCGCCATCACGACCTGGTGCTGGCGGTGACCAGCCATGTGCCGCACCTGATCGCCTATTCGATCGTCGGCACCGCGTCCGACCTGGAAGAGGTGACCCAGAGCGAGGTCATCAAATTCTCCGCCGGCGGTTTCCGCGACTTCACCCGCATCGCCGCCTCCGACCCGACCATGTGGCGCGACGTCTTCCTCAACAATCGCGAGGCGGTGCTGGAGATCCTGCAACGCCTGACCGAGGATGTGACGATGCTGCAACGCGCGATCCGCTGGGGCGACGGCGACACGCTGTTCGACCTGTTCACCCGCACCCGCGCCATCCGCCGCTCGATCATCGCGCAGGGGCAGGACGATGCCCGCCCCGATTTCGGCCGCGATCATGGCGGCGCGGCGCAGCAATAGGGCGGATCGGGCCCGATCTCGCGCCAAGGGTCGCGGCGGGCGCATCTCCTCCCCGCGAACCCGATCTTCGCGGCATCGCGTGAAGGCCGACCCTCAGGCGATCGCCGCCAGATAGGCCTCGATCGCGCGTCGTCCGTCGTCGCTGAGCGACACTTCGATCCGGCGGCGGTCGATGGGGTCGACCATGCGGCGGACCAGCCCCAGCTTGGCGAGATGCTCGATCCAGCGCTGCGAGGTGGTGACCGGCGCATCGGCGGAGGACACCAGCGTCTTCACGTTCATCACCCGATGGTCGTGCGACGCGACATACAGCGCCAGCAGCATGTCCCAGGCCGGTTCGTGGAACAGCTCCTCGGGCAGGAAGCGTCGTCGCAACCGGCGCTGTTCGATCAGGGCACGGGCACGGTTGAGCGGCGTGGCCGTGGAAGCCGGAGGGGCTTCATGCCCGATCCGTTCGTCGATGCCATTGGCCACCACCGCCAGCTTGGCGGTGAGGTCCTTGATGAGCGCCACGACGGATTCGTCCTGCGTAGCTCCGGCCATTGCTCTCCTCGCGTCTCTGCACCCGCTTCCCGAACGATTACTGGTCCGGTACGATGGTTCCTAACGCGCCTCCTTCACGGGGAAGTTTGGCTGTCGACCATATCAAGCTAGAGCAGCCATGACCTCGATCAAGCCGTGTCATCATAAAATACTTTATGTTTCCATATTTTAGCGGATTTCACGAAACCGAGATGCCGTGGGTCCTTCCGATCGCGCCGCGCGTTTCCAACGAACGACTTCCCATGTCAGAACCGTCTCCAGTGAAAGACGCCGATTGACCAGCGCCCTGCCCGCTCCTCGCGAGACCATTGCCTATCTGCACGCGATCGGCACCGCCCATCCGCCGCATGACGTCCATGCCGCCTTTCGCGCCTGGGCCAGCAACCGCGTGGCTCCACGCGGGCGTCCGGTGTTCGAGCGGATGGCGGCGCGGGCCGGCATCGCGCAGCGCTGGTCGGTGCTGCCGCCGCTCGCGGGCGCGGCGGCCGAAGCGGCACCGGGCGCCTTCTATGCCGGCGATCCGCCGCCCGGCACCGCCGCCCGCATGGCGATCTATGCCGAGGCCGCGCCCGAGTTGGCGTTGCGCGCGGTGGAAGCGTTGCGCGCCAAGGTCGAGCTTGCCGGCATCACCCATCTGGTCGTCGCCAGCTGCACCGGCTTCGTCGCGCCGGGGCTGGACCAGATCGTCGCGCGCCGGCTGGGCCTGTCGCCCTCGGTCGAGCGGTTGCTGATCGGCTTCATGGGCTGTTACGCCGCGATCGTCGCGTTGCGCAGCGCCCGGCATATCGTCCGCTCCGATCCCCAGGCCCGCGTGCTGGTAATTTGCTGCGAATTGTCGTCGCTCCACTTGCAGGACACGGACGATCTGGAATCGCTGCTGGCGATGCTCCAGTTCGGCGACGGCGCGGCGGCCGCCCTGGTCAGCGCCACGCCGGGCGGCTTCGCGCTCGGCACGCCCTTTGCCGCGACCCTGCCGGACAGCGACTCGCTGATCCGCTGGACGATCACCGATCACGGTTTCGCCATGCATCTGTCGGGCGAGGTGCCGCGCCGGATCGCACAGGTGCTGGTCGATGCGGACTTCGCCGCCGCCGTCACCGAGGGTCATGGACCGGCGGCGATCGATGGCTGGGCGGTCCATGCCGGCGGACGCTCGATCCTCGACGCGGTGGAGACCAGCCTGGCGCTGCCGCCCGAAGCGCTGGCCAGTGCGCGCGGCGTGCTGCACGACCATGGCAACATGTCCTCGGCGACATTGATGTTCACGCTCGCCCGGATGCTGGAGGGACCGCCGGTGACCCGCGGCGTCGCCCTCGCCTTCGGTCCCGGCCTGGCGGCGGAGGGGCTGGGCTTCCGGTCAGCGCCATGAGCCTGCGCCACCGTGCCGAGGGTCCGGAGCTGATGGACGCCGACGATCTCGACGCCGATGTCTATGCCGCCGTCGTCGCCGATCTGGCGCGGGTCAATCGCGTGACGCTGGCGGCGCGGCCGACACTCGCCTTTCTCGACCGGATCGCGCAACGGGGCCGGCGATTGCGGCTGCTCGACATCGGCTTCGGCGATGGCGACATGCTGCGGCGGATCGAGCGCTGGGCGGCGAAGCGCGCGGTGCCGGTCGAGCTGGTCGGCATCGACCTCAACCCGCGCAGCGAACGGGCGGCGCGCGCGCATACCCCCGCCGACTCGGCGATTCGCTACGTCACCGGCGACTATGCCGATATGGGCGGCGGCTGGGACGCGGCGATCAGCAGTTTGGTCGCGCATCATATGACGCCGGGCGAGCTGGTCGCCTTCCTGCGCTGGATGCAGGATCATGCCGCGTCCTGGCTGGTCAACGACCTGCACCGCCACGGCTTCGCCCATGCCGGCTGGCCCTTGCTGGCGGGGCTGGCGCGCTGGCACCCGATCGTGCGCGCGGACGGGCATCTGTCGATCGCCCGCAGCTTCCGTCCCGCCGAATGGCCGCCGCTGCTGGCGGCGGCGGGCATCGACGACGCCCGCATCTTCCGCGCCTTCCCCTTTCGCCTCTGCGTCGAGCGGCTGTGCAAGCCCCGCTGATCGTCGGCGGCGGACCGGCCGGTGCGGCGGCGGCGATCATGCTGGCGGAGGCGGGGATTCGCGCCGTCGTGCTGGAGCGCAGCCGCGACACCGGCGATGCGCTTTGCGGCGGTTTCCTGAGCTGGCGGTCGATCGAGACGCTGGAGCGGCTGGGCGTGGCGGCGGACCGCCTGAACCCGGCCCGCGTCCATCGCCTGCGCCTGTTCGTGGGCGAGCGGATGCGCGAGGCGCCCCTGCCCCGGCCCGCCCTGGCGGTGTCGCGCCGCCGGCTCGACTCGCTGCTGCTCGCGCGGACCGAGGCCGGCGCGGGGGTGGAGCGCGGCGTCGCGGTCCGCGCCTGGACGGCGGAGGGGGTCAGGCTGGCGGATGGCGCGACCCTGTCGCCCGCTACCCTGTTGCTGGCGACCGGCAAGCATGAGCTGCGCGGCCTGGCCCGGCCCGAGGCCGCGCGGGGGCGGGACCCGGCGATGGGCCTGCGCGTCCGCCTCGCCGCCGGACCGGCGCTCGACCGGCTGGTCGGCGACGCGATCGAGCTGCACCTGTTCGACGGCGGCTATGCCGGGCTGGTCCGGCAGGAGGATGGCAGCGCCAATCTCTGCCTGGCGGTGCGGCGTTCGCGGCTGACGGCGGCGGGCAGCCCGCTGGCGCTGCTCCACCGACTCGGCCGCGACTCGGGACCGCTGGGCGAGCGGCTGGCGGACATGGCGGCGGCCCCGGCGATCGATGCGGTGGCGAACGTCCCCTATGGCTGGCGTGCGCTCCGGACCGAGTCGGGGCTGTTCCGCTTGGGCGACCAGGCCGGCGTGATCCCCTCGCTGGCGGGCGAAGGCATGGGGATCGCGCTCGCCAGCGGCCTGTCGGCGGCGCTGGCGCATGGACGGGGCGAGTCGGCGCAGGGCTGGCAGGCCCGCTTCGCGCGCGCCACCCGCCGGCCGATCGGGCTAGCCAGCGCGATCTGGCACCTGGCAGAGCGTCCCACGCTCGCCGTGCTGGCGGTCCGCGCCGGGCCGGTATCGCTGATCGAGGCGGTGGCGCGCGCGACGCGGATCAAGGCGCCCGCCCCCGCTTGACGCCCGCCCCCCGCGACCCGACATATTCGTCATGGATCACCTGACCTTAACCGAAGCCGAGTGGCGCCAGCGGCTGACCCCGGAACAATATCATGTGCTGCGCGAGGCGGGCACCGAGCGTGCCTTTGCCGGTGCGCTCAACGGCAACAAGGCGGACGGCGTCTATCATTGCGCCGGTTGCGAGAACCCGTTGTTCGACAGCGCCGACAAATATGACAGCGGCTCGGGCTGGCCCAGCTTCACCCAGCCGATGGCGCCGGAAAGCGTGACCGATCACGCCGACCGCAGCCATGGCATGGTGCGCGTCGAGACGCGGTGCGCGCGGTGCGACGGCCATCTCGGCCATGTCTTCCCGGACGGCCCGCCGCCGACCGGCCTGCGCTATTGCATGAACTCGATCGCGCTCGACTTCCGCCCGCGCGAGGACTGAGGATCAGGGCGGGGGAGCGGGGACCGGGCCCCTCTCCCCTTGTCGCGATCATCGTTAAGGCGTATCCGCACGGCCGCCCATGGCTACACAGCGTACCGCCCCCCGCTCGCCCCGCCGACCGCCTCCCCGCTCCCCCTGGCGTCGTCGTTTCTTCCTCGCGCTGAAGCTGCTGGTGGCGCTCATGGTGCTGGCGCTCGGCGCCCTGGCCATCGCGGTCTATGTCGCACGAGCGCAGCTGCCGAGCTTCGACGAGCTGAAATCCTCGCCCAACGGCCAGATGATCCGCGTCCATGCCTCGGACGGGTCGATCCTGGTGTCGTTGGGGCCGAGCTACGGTGAATGGCTGCCCTATGCGGACATCCCGCAGGTGATGCGCGACGCGACCATCGCGGTCGAGGATCGCCGTTTCCGCGAGCATCCCGGCGTCGACCCGATCGGCATCGCCCGCTCGATCGAGGTGCGCCTGGAAAAGGGGCGCTGGCGACAGGGTGGCTCGACCATCACCCAGCAGATCACCCGCACCATCTTCCTGAACAACCAGAAGAAGTTCGGGCGCAAGTTCCGCGAGGCGATCCTGGCGCTGGCGATGGAGTCGAAGTTCTCCAAGAACCAGATCCTCGAACTCTATCTCAACAAGGTCTATTATGGCGGCGGCGCCTATGGCATCGACGCGGCCAGCCGCAAGTTCTTCGGCCATGGCGCGCAGCATCTGAGCCTGGCGGAGGCGGCGGTGATCGCCGGCCTGGTCAAGGCGCCGTCCAACTATTCCCCCACCGCCGATGCCGCCGCCGCCGTCGGCCGCGCGGGCGTGGTGATCGAGCAGATGGTCCGCAACGGCTATATCACCCAGGGCCAGGCCGATGCTGCCGACCCGGACGGGCTGAAGCTTGCCCCCGCCCCCGCGCAGAACAGCGCGCGCTATTTCACCGACTGGGCGCTGCCGCAGCTCGACACGCTGATCGACGAGACGCAGGCGCCGCTGGAGGTATGGACCACGCTGGACCCCGCGATGCAGCGCGAGGCGGACACGGCGGTACGCGCCAATGTGCCCAAGGGGGCGCAGGGCGCGCTGGTCAGCCTGGACCGCGACGGCGCGGTGCGCGCGATGGTCGGCGGCACCGACTATGTCACCTCCATCTACAATCGCGCGACCCAGGCGGTGCGCCAGCCCGGCTCCGCCTTCAAACTGTTCGTCTATCTCGCCGCGCTGGAGGCCGGTCACAAGCCCGACGACACGATCGTCGACGGACCGGTGACGATCGACGGCTGGAGCCCGCGCAACGACAGTCGGCATTTCAGCGGCACGGTGACGCTGCGCACCGCCTTCGCCTATTCGCTCAACACGGTGGCGGCGAAGCTGGGCCAGGAGGTCGGCTTCACCACCATCGCCGACATGGCGAAGCGGTTCGGCATCAGCACGCCGGTCAACACCCATCCCTCGATGGTACTGGGCACGTCGGACGTGCGGCTGATCGACATGACCCGCGCCTTCGCCAGCGTCGCGTCGAAGGGGGTGGCCGTCACCCCCTATGGCATCACCAAGGTGACCGCGAACGGCGAGACGATCTACACGCATGAGGTGGATCGCAGCCATGTGCTGGTCGCGCCCTATGTCGCCGCCGAAATGACCGACCTGCTCCAGACCGCGGTCAATACCGGCACCGGCCGCCAGGCGCAGATCGGCCGGCCGGTCGCGGGCAAGACCGGCACCACCACCTCGCAGAAGGACGGGTGGTTCCTGGGCTTCTCCTCGGGCCTGACGACGGGCGTGTGGATGGGCCGCGACGATGCCAAGCCGGTCGCCGGCCTGCATGGCGGCACCGCGCCCGCCCGCGCCTTCGCCGCCTTTATGCGCCCCGCCGTCGCCAGCCGGCCGATCGAACAGTTCGACACGCAGGTGACCCTGCCCGAATGGCAGCTCGAACCCGATGAGGAGAGCTATTACGGCCAGCCGGACAATGGCGTCTATGTCGACGAGAACGGCAATCCGGTCGGCCAGCCGGCCGCCCCGCCCGCCGATGCGCCGGTCCAGGGTCCGGGCGGCGCGGTACCGGCGGAGCCGGCGCCTCCGGCCGCGCCCCCGGCCCAGCCCTCGCCGCAGCAGCAGCTCGACGATCTGATCGACCGCGTGACCGGCGGTCGCGAGCCGGCGACCCCCGCCCAGACCCAGCCGCGCCAGCCGCAACCCCGGCCCCAGCCGCGCGCGCCGATCGAGTCGCCGCCGCCGGACCGCTATACTGGCGAGCGGCCGAATCCGTGAAGCGATGCCCCGTGCGCGCGCAGCCAATGCCGCGCCGGGGTCGGGTCCTCGCCATAGAGTGTAGCGACCAGCGCGTGGAAGGCGGGGCTGTGGTCCATATGGACGCGGTGCGCGACCTCATGCGCGACGGTGGCGCGGCGGACGAAGCGCGGCGCCAGGATCAGCCGCCAGCTATAGCGGATCGCCCCGTCCGACGCGCAGCTGCCCCAGCGACCGCGCGGATCGCCGACCGCCACGCGCGTGACGGAGACGCCGGCCCGGGCGGCATAATAGGCCGTCTCCTCGGTCAGCAGGTCGAGCGCGCGGCGCTTCAGCCAGGCCTCGACGCGGCGGGACAGCGTCTCGATCGGCCCGGCGACCGACAGCGTCGCGCCGTCGAACGCCAGCGTCCGCCGTGCCCCCTCGCCGCGCACGATCGTCACCGGTCGGTCGTCGATCGTCAGCACCAGTCCGATCGCGAAGGGTTGGACCCGTGGCAGGCGGGCCCGCTGTTCGGCCAGCCACGCCGATTGCGCCCCCGCCCAGGCGAGCGCCGGCTTCAACGCCGCCCGGGCCGGCAGCACCAGTCGCGCCCGGCCGCTGACCCGGTCCAGCGTCAGCTTCAGCCGGCGGGCGCGCGGGTTGCGCACCACCTCCAGCCCCTCGATCGTCACAGCTCGCGATCGACGACGATATGGTCCTCCATATCCCCGACATCATCCTCGCTGACCGTCCAGCCGCGCACCGACTGGCGCGCGGCATGGACCGACTCGCGGTCGCCCGACACCAGATAATGCCAGTCCGGCAGCGGCTCGCCCGCCGCGCGCAGACGATAGGCGCAGGTCGAGGGCAGCCAGTCGATCGAGCGGACGTTGCGCATCGTCAGCCGCACGCATTCGGGCACATAGGCATGGCGATGCTTATAGTCCGAGCAGAAGCCGGTACGCCGGTCGAGCAGGCGGCAGGCGACGTTGGTCGGCAACACCTCCCCCGTCTCCTCATCCTCCAGCTTGTGGATGCAGCATTTGCCGCAGCCGTCGCACAGGGCCTCCCATTCGGCGCGGTCCAGCGTCTCGATCGGACGCTCCCAGAAGCGGCCGCTCACTTGACCCACCGCGCCAGCGCGTCGGCGACGGCGGTCGGCCCCTCGTCGGCGGGGATCAGCGCCACGGGCTTGTTGTCGGGGTCCATCAGATAGGCCTGGCGGCTGTGATCCATCATATAGCCGCCGCCGGCCGTGGTCTCGCCGCGCTTGGCATAGACGGCGAAGGCCTTTTCCGCCCGCACCACCGCGTCCGCGCTGCCGGTCAGCCCGACCATGCGCGGGTGGAAGGCGGCGACGAAGCGGCCGAGCACCGCCGGCGTGTCGCGCGCCGGATCGATGGTGACGAAGATCGGCACCACCCGTGCGGCCCGGTAGGGATCACGCTCGGCGAAGCGGCGCAGTCCCGCGCCGATCGCCTGCGCATCGGTGGGGCAGACATCGGGACAGAAGCTGTAGCCGAAATACATGATCCGCCATTGCCCGGCGAAGCTGCGGTCGGTGACAATACGCCCCTTGGCATCGGTGAGCGCGAAGGGACCGCCGATCGCCGCGCCGGCCAGCGGCGGCGCTTCGGCGGAGGATGAGGTGGAGGAGGCCGGGGACTGGCAGCCGGCCAGCGCCAGGCCGAACGCGAGTATCGCGAGGGAGCGCCTGTTCATGGTGCCACCACCCTTGATCTGATAACCCGGCCCGCGCAAGCAGGGAGCGGAGTCGCATCCGCCCCGTTTCGGCCAAGGATCCTGCCATGACGCGCCCTTCCCTCCTTTCCGTCGCGCTCGCCGCGCTGGCTTGTGCCGCCATGCCGGTCGCCACCCCCGCCCGCGCCCAGCAACAGTCGGAAAGCTACAAGTTTCTCAATGCCGTCCGCGAAGCCAAGGGCAATGACGTGATCGCCATGCTCGACCGGCCGGGCAGCAGCATCGTCAACGCGCGCGACATCAGCACCGGCGAGGGCGCGCTGCACATCGTCATCAAGCGCGGCGACGAGACCTATCTCCGGTATCTGCTGCAAAAGGGCGCGGACCCGAACCTGCGCGACGGGCAGGGCAATACGCCGCTGGTGCTGGCGGTGCAGACCGGCCAGCGCGATATGATCCCGATCCTGACCGCCGCCAAAGCCAATCCCAATCTCGGCAACCAGTCGGGCGTCACGCCGCTGATCCTGGCGGTGCAGGGCCGCAGCATCGACATGGTCCGCCTGCTCCTCGCCGCCAAGGCCGATCCCGACCAAGCCGATATGATGGCCGGCCTGTCGGCCCGCGACTATGCCAATCAGGACACGCGCAGCACCGCTATCGCCAAGCTGTTCGCCGAGACGCCGAAAAAGACGCGGCCGGCGGTGGCGGGCCCGAAATTCTGATGGCCTGACCGGCCGGCATCGATTGGCACCACCATCGTCATGGCGGCTTGAAGCCAAGCCGTCATGACGAGAGTCGCGACGCCATCCAGAACGTCACGCGCGGCCGTGGATGGCTTCGCTGTGCTCGCAATGACGATCATAGGTTGACGTCATCGCGCTCCGGGTCACCCCAGCGAGGCGCTGTCCGGATCGACCAGATGCGTCAGCCGTCGCGCCGCGCGGCGGGCGAAGGCCAGGGTGCAGCGCTTGCGGACATGGGCGGGCAGGGGAGTGGTATGCGCCTCGCGCACGATCGCCGCGTCATAGCGGTCGGCGACGATCACCCCGGTCCGTTCCGGCAGGAAGGCCGCGCCGTCGAGCGGCCCGGTGTCGAAACCGGCCGGCACCGCCCAGAAATAGCGGTCGCAATGATCCAGATAGTCAGGCCATTTGCCATCGCCGAGCAGGTCGGCGCGGCTGGTCTTGATCTCGACGATGACGATCCGCCCCTTGGCATCGATCGCCATCAGGTCGGCGCGGCGACCGCCGTCGAGCGGCACCTCCGCCATGGCGACCAGATCGTGCCGCAGCAACATGCGCACGACGCCCCGCGCCACGTCAGCGGCACAGAGCGTCGAATCCAGGGGATCGTGGCACGAGGCGGGTGCGACGTCGAGCATGACGTCGACTTTAGGAACATCCGGCGAACGGAGCAAGTCCGAACGCCGTACGAAGCTTAGCGATAGAAGACGTGGTTGCCGATCGACGCGACCTTGATCGCCCCGCCCGACGGGCGGCGATGGGTGGCGTTGAAGAACATCGCGTCCGACGCGTTGCTGTCCCACATGTCGTTCAGCGCGACGCGGGCGACCGCCACGGCGGTGCGGTAGGAGCGACGGTCGGTGTCGATCTCGGGGATCTTGCCGCCACGCACGAAGGAGAATTGGCCGCGCTGGGTGATGACGCTGCACACATCGGGGGGATAACGGCCCGACTTGGCGCGGTTCAGGATGACCTCGGCGACGGCGAGCTGGCCGGCGAGCGGCTCGCCCTTGGCCTCGAAATAGATCGCGCCGGCGAGGCAGCGGGTCGCCTCGTCCTTGGCTTCGCTGGCCTGGGCGGCGACCGCGGCGTCGAGCGTCTCGAATTCGGGTTCCTCGGTCGGGACCGGCTGGACCATCGGAACCGAGGCGGGGGTGACGGTGGGGGCGGGAGCGACGGGCTCGACCGCAGGAACCATCTGGGGGGCCAGCGTGTTCAACGTCTGGAGCGCCGGAGTCGTGACCAGGCCCTGGTCCGTACCGGTGGCCCAACCGGGTGAGCTGGCAAGAGCCCCGGCCAGGGAAAGAGCAAAGGTCGCGGCAGTCACGACCCGAGACAAAAACGACATTCAATCAATTCGACATGCGGTTGGTTCACGGACCCGATCGCTTATGCAGCGATCGTCCGGGCTACCCCCCGACTGCGTCACCGACCTGGATCGCACCCAGACGCGGCACAACGCGTATTAGAACGATGGCCCTGTCGCCGTGTTACGGTTCCGAGTCAATTCGACGCGATCGTTTCGGCGATGAACCGTTCGCCCCCTGCGACGGTGAGTTCGATCACCCACAGGTCGCGGTCCCGCTCGCGCCGCCGCCGCCAATAGCCGGTCGGATCGTCGTTGGGTGTCACATTTCTTAAAATGGATTTACCATCGA
Organism: Sphingomonas sp. SORGH_AS_0438; assembly: GCF_031453475.1. Taxonomy (NCBI): domain Bacteria; kingdom Pseudomonadati; phylum Pseudomonadota; class Alphaproteobacteria; order Sphingomonadales; family Sphingomonadaceae; genus Sphingomonas; species Sphingomonas sp. SORGH_AS_0438. The sequence continues at coordinate 3,339,383 of NZ_JAVIZS010000001.1, read as the reverse complement.
GATCGAATGCTCTTTCGAACAGCGCTTCCTGCCCGCCCGGCTCGACCGCGACGATCAGGATGCCGCCGCCCTGCGCATCGCCCTTGGCCAGCACCATGCCCATGCCGCCCTGGTCGTTCGCCCGGCGCAGCATCGCGCCGACCAGCAGGTGCGTGGGCAGCCGATCGTCGGTCACGACGCCGCATAGCCGGGCAGGCCGGCGAGCGCGATGCGCGAACGCATGAAGGTGCCGGTGCCGCGCGCCGCCTCCTCGCCCTCGGCATCGATCAGCCGCGCCTCGCCGACGAAGACCCGGCGCTTGCCGCTGACCCAGCGGCCCTCCGCGACCACGGGACCGGCTTTGAGCGGCTTGGTCAGCAACAGGTTGAACGCGGTGGTCAGCAGGAAACGATCGCTGACCAGGCTGTTGCAGGCGTAGAAGGCGGCATCGTCCAGCATCTTGAAATAGCTGGTGCCATGCGCCGCGCCGCCGGCGTGGAAATGCCGCTCGTCGAGCGTGAAGCGGATTCGCGCGACGCCCGCCTCCGCGATCTCCAGGGTGGATTCGAAGAAGCGATTGATCGGCGCATGGGCGTAGAGCGACTCCAGCGCGCGGAAATGCGCGGCCTCGCCCGCCGCCATGCCCGCGACCTCAGGCGGCACGGCGCGGGTCCGGCGTGGTGAACAGCGCGTAGAGTGCATCGGGCGACCCCGCGCCGCGCAGCTTGTCGACAAAGGGCCGATCGCGCAGCCGGCGCGAAATCCGCGCCAGCGCCTTCAGATGCTCCTGCCCGGCATCGACCGGCGACAACAGGGCGAAGACCAGGTCGACCGGCAGGTCGTCCACCGCCTGGAACTCGATCGGCTGGGCCAGCCGCACGAACAGGCCGGTCGGTGCGGTCAATCCCTCCAGCTTGGCATGGGGAATGGCGACCCCGCCGCCAAAGCCGGTCGAACCCAGCCGCTCGCGATCGGCCAGACGCTCCGCGACCGGGCGCGCGTCGCCGATCCCCTGGGTAGCGGCGAGTTGCCCGATCTGCTGGAACAGAATCTTCTTGTTGGCGACGTTCCACCCGGTCTGCACGGCCTCCGGGCGGACCACATCGCTTAAGTCAGTCATTGTGCCACTCTGGAAAAGCCCCGCGCCGCCTTAACGAACGACGCGGGGGTGGCAAGGGGTCAGGCCGCCTGGGGCTGGGCCGGCGTCGCCTGGAGCTGGTCGGCCTGGGGCTCGACCCAGCCGATCGTGCCGTCGCCGCGGCGATAGACCATGTTGAACGCGCCGGTGCCCGAATTCTTGAACAGCAGCGCGGCGGTGTTGCGCAGGTCGAGCATCATCACCGCATCCGACACGCTGGCATCCGGCACGTCGACGCGCGTCTCGGCGACGATCAGCGGCGCATCGCCCGCCTCGTCATCCTCCACCGTCTCGGCGAAGAGCGTGTAATTGGCGTTGTCATAGCCATTGGCCTGCTCGATCTCGATCGCCTGGGCGGCGTTGCGATCCTTCAGGCGGCGCATGTAGCGGCGCAGCTGCTTCTCGATCTTCTCGGCCGCCGCGTCGAAGGCGCGATGCGCATCCTGCGCCTCGTGCCGGCCCTTGAGGATCAGGCCGCGCATGATGTGCGCGACGATATCGCATTTGAATCCGACGTCGTGCGGACCCTTGCCGAACGTGACCTCCGCGGAGATGGCCCGTTCGAAATATTTGCTGGCGATACCCTGGAGTCGGTCGGCGACATGGGCCTTCAGCGCATCGCCCGTTTCGACCTGATGACCTGAAATCCGGATATCCATTCTCGCAACTCCTATGTTTCGTCTAGGCCGGCGGTCCTGTTGGCCTTGCCGGAACGGCGTCAACCGGACGCCACGGTCCCCCAAATCGGATCGCTGATCCCCTTCATGAACGCGGCATGGGCGGCAATCTCTCCCTCGCTCGCCGCGAAAACGCGCGCCGGTCGCTGGCGGCGGGGGGCGGCGGTCAAGGCCGGGCCGGAATCGGCGGCTTGCGGCTCCAGGCTCAGCCCCAGGCCGATCTGCCGCCCGCCCATCAGCTCGACATAGACCTGCGCCAGCAGCTGCGCGTCGAGCAAGGCGCCGTGCAGCACGCGGTGCGACCGGTCGATGCCGTAGCGCGAGCAGAGCGCGTCCAGCGTATGCTTGGCGCCCGGATGCTTCTGGCGCGAGATCGCCAGCGTATCGATCATCCGCGTCCGGTGGCAGACCGGCGGAAAGCCGCACTGGCCCAGCTCGCCATTGATGAAGCCGAAATCGAAGCTGGCATTATGCGCGATCAGCGGCGCGTCGCCGATGAAGTCGAGGAAATCGGCCACTCCGGCCGCGAACACCGGCTTGTCGGACAGGAAGGCGTCGGACAGGCCGTGCACCGCCTGCGCCTCGGCCGGCATGGCGCGCTCGGGATTGTAATAGGCGTGGAAGGTCCGGCCGGTTTCCACGCGATTAACCAGTTCGACGCAGCCGATCTCGACCAGCCGGTCGCCCTCGGAGAATTTGAACCCGGTCGTTTCCGTGTCGAAGACGATCTCTCGCATCCCGGAGGTTATCGGCCTTCGCGAGACGCCATGCAAGCGATCACCCGCCGGACATGGTCGCGGGTTTCGTCCAGTCCGCCGCCGGTCGGGATGAGATAGTCGGCGCGGGCGCGCTTCTCGGCATCGGGCATCTGCCGCGCCAGGATCGCCGCGAACTTGGCCTCGGTCATGCCCGGCCGGGCAAGTACCCGCTGGCGCTGGATTTCTTCCGGCGCGGAGACGACCGCGACGCGGTCGACCCGCGCATCGCCGCCGGTCTCGAACAGCAGCGGGATGTCGAACACGACCAGCGGCGTGCCGGCATGATCGGCGAGAAAGGCGGCGCGTTCCTCCGCCACGGCGGGGTGGACGATCGCCTCCAGCCGCCCGAACGCCGCCGAATCGCCCATCACCGCCGCCGACAGGGCAGGACGGTCGACGCCCTGCGCGCCCGTCGTGCCGGGAAAGGCCGATTCGATCGCCGGCACCAGCCGTCCGCCCGGCCCCTGCAGGCGGTGGACGGTCGCATCGGCGTCGAACACCGGCACGCCCGCGTCGACGAACATCGCCGCGACCGTCGACTTGCCCATGCCGATCGATCCGGTCAGGCCCAGCGTCCGCATGGGGATCAGGCAGTCAGGGCGGCGCGCAGATCCTCGTCCCGGTCGCGGGGCGGGGCCTGGCCGAACAGGATCTCGAACGCCACCGCCGCCTGCGCCACCAGCATGTCCAGTCCGTCGACCGTCTCCAGCCCACGCGCCCGCGCGGCGGCGAGTAGGTCCGTCTCCAGCGGCGCATAGACGATGTCGTAGACGATCGCGTCCTCGGGCAGCGCCGACAAGTCGAGCACCAGCGGCGGCTGGCCGGTCATGCCCAGGCTGGAGGCGTTGACCGTCAGCGCGGCGGGGGGCACGGCCGGCCCGAGCGGCAGCGCCTGGCCCTTCAGGCCGAACTGGCTGAGCAGCGCCGCTGCCTTCAGCACGTTGCGGTTCATCACCGTCACCGGCCCGACCCCGACGCGCGACAGCGCCCAGAGGATCGCGCGCGCCGCGCCGCCCGCGCCGATCACCGTCACCGGCTGGCCTGCCAGGTCGAGTTCGGCGATCGGCGACCAGAAGCCGGCGGCATCGGTATTGGTGCCAGCCAGCGTGCCGTCCTCGGTACGGAAGACGGTGTTGATCGCGCCGATCGACTGGCGCACCCCGCCCGGATCGGCGACATGGTCGAGCGCGGCGACCTTATGCGGCACGGTGACGTTGCAGCCGCGCCACTCGGGATCGTCCGCCCGGTCGCGCAGGAAGGCGCCCAGATCGTCGGGCGCGACCCGGGTGGCGCGATAATCCGCGTCCAGGCCGAGCTGGCCCAGCCAGTGGCGGTGGATCATCGGCGACTTGCTGTGCCCGATCGGGTCCCCGATCACCTCGGCGTAGATCATGCCGGCATCACCTTTCGTTCGCGCAGATAGGCCAGCACCGGCAGCAGCGGCATGCCCAATATGGTGAAATGGCTGCCCTCGACCCGGTTGAACAGCTGGACGCCGGGGCCCTCGACCCGGAAACAGCCGACGCAACCGGCGATCGCCGGCCATTCGGCGTCCAGATAGCGGTCGATGAACGCGTCGCTGAGCGGCCGGACATGGAGGCGGGCGCGATCGACCTGCCGCCAGACCGCGCGGCCATTCTCCGCGATTACCGCCGCGCTCCACAGGTCGTGGATGCCCCCCGACATGGCGCGCAGGTGGCGCGCGGCGTCGTCGCGGTCGACCGGCTTGTCGAGCCGGGTGCCGTCGGCGAGCGCCACCAGCGAATCCGATCCCAGCACCAGGGCGCCGGGTACCTGGGTCGCGATCTTCACCGCCTTCAGTTCGGCGAGCGCATCGGCCAGGTCGCGCGGCGACAGGTCGGCGAGCGCCTGTTTCGCCGACTCCTCGTCGACCATCGCCGCCATCGGCGTGAAGGGCACGCCCGCATCGGTCAGCATCGCGCGGCGCGAAGCGCTCTGCGATGCCAGGATCAGGGTGGGGGCGTCGCTCATGAATCGGCCTTGCGCTGGTTGACGAGCGAGACGACCGCGGCGGCGGTCTCCTCGATCGAGCGGCGGGTGACGTCGATCACCGGCCAGCCATTATCGGCGAACAGCCGGCGGGCGAAGGCGATCTCCTTGAGCACCGATTCCTCCTCGACATAGGCGGTGTCGGGCATCTGGTTGAGCGACAACAGCCGGTTGCGGCGGATCTGGATCAACCGGTCGGCGCTGGTGGTCAGGCCGACGACCAACGGGTTGCGCAGCGAATAGAGCGCGGCCGGCGGCGGGCTTTCGACCACGATCGGGATATTGGCGGTCTTGTAGCCGCGATTGGCGAGATAGATGGAGGTCGGCGTCTTGGACGAGCGGCTGACCCCCGCCAGCACGATATCCGCTTCCTCCCATTCTTCCCAGGCGATGCCGTCGTCATGCGCGATGGTCCACTGGATCGCATCGACGCGCGCGAAATAGGCGGCGTCCAGCACGTGCTGGCGGCCGGGGCGCGCCTTGGCCTGTTGCCCCAGCATCGCCGACAGCGCGTCGTTGACCGGGTCGAGCGGCGCGACCGCCGGCAGGCCGAGCGCGGCGCAACGCGACTCCAGGATGCGGCGGGTGGACGGATTGACCAGGGTGAACACGACCAGCCCCGGATTCTGCGCGATCTCCTGGAGGATGCGCTCCAGATGCGCCTCGGTGCGGACCATCGGCCAGAAATGTCGCACCGTTTCGACATCGTCATATTGCGCCAGCGCCGCCTTGGCGATGTTTTCCAGCGTCTCGCCGGTCGAATCCGACAGGAGGTGGAGGTGGAGCCGCGTCATCATGCGCGCGCCTCCCGGAGGTTGGTGCGGCGGCGGGACCGATCTGTGGACAACATGGGGGTAAGCGGTAGCGCAACCCGTCCGACCGGGGAAGCGCGTCGCGACCGGTGGACGACTCCGTTTTTATCCACAGCGCCATCCACACCCTCCGGATTCATTCCACAGCCTGTGGATAACGTGGAACATCGAATCGAATCGCGAGGGAATCGACGAATCAGGATCGGTCAATCTGTTGGCATTTCGGGGATGGCCGCTTAATCCCCGCTGCCAACGCGCCTACGACTTCATCATCCCTAAGACTCTTATTCTTCTTAGATAGAAGGGCCGGACCGACCCGTGAAACGCCTCTTGTCCACGCTCCGCGGCGAGCGTCATGCCATCCCGCCCCTCTGGCTCATGCGCCAGGCGGGCCGGTATCTGCCGGAATATCGCGCACTCCGGGCGGAGAAAGGCGGCTTCCTGGCGCTGGCGACCGATCCCGTCGCGGCGGCGGAAGTCACGCTCCAGCCGATCCGCCGGTTCGGATTCGACGGCGCGATCCTCTTCTCCGACATCCTGATGGTTCCCTGGGCGCTGGGCCAGGCGCTGACGTTCGGGGCGGGGGAGGGGCCACGCCTGACCCCGCCGCTGGTCGACCACGCGCTGTCGGCGCTGGAGCGCGTCCCCGAGCGGCTGGAGCCGGTCTATGCCACCGTGCAGGCGGTCGCGGCCGCCCTGCCCGCCGACACGACCTTCCTGGGCTTTGCAGGGTCGCCCTGGACCGTGGCGACCTATATGGTCGCGGGCGCCGGATCGAAGGACCAGGGCGAGACCCGGCGCTTCGCCTATAACGACCCGCAGGCCTTCGCCGCGATCATCGATGCCATCATGGACTGCACCGTGACCTATCTGGTGGCGCAGGCCGATGCCGGAGTGGAGGCGGTGCAGCTGTTCGACAGTTGGGCGGGCAGCCTGTCGCCGGCGCAGTTCGAACGCTGGGTCATCGCCCCCAATGCCGCGATCGTCGCGCGGCTGAAGACGCTGCGGCCGGGCCTGGTCGTCATCGGCTTTCCCAAGGGGGCGGGCGGCAAATTGCCCGCCTATGCCCGCGAAACCGGCGTCGACGCGCTGGGCTTGGACGAGACGGTCGATCCGGTCTGGGCGCATGCCAATCTGCCGGAGGGGATGCCGGTCCAGGGCAATCTCGACCCGCTCGCGCTGATCGCGGGAGGGGTGGAACTGGACCGCGCGGTGGACGATATCCTCGCCGCGCTGGCGGATCGCCCGCATGTGTTCAATCTGGGCCACGGCATCCTGCCCGACACGCCGGTGGCTCATGTCGAGCGACTGATCGCTCGTGTCAGGAGGATGGGATGACCGGATGGCTGGGCGCGGCCTATGACTGGGTGAAGGCGGCGCATATCATCTTCGTGATCTTCTGGATGGCGGGGCTGTTCATGCTGCCGCGCTATCTGGTCTATCATCAGGAGGCGCTGGCCGCCGGCCGTACCGAGGAGGCGGCGCAATGGGTCGAGCGCGAGGGCAAGATCCGCCACATCATCCTGACCCCCGCGCTGATCGTCACCTGGGTGCTGGGGCTGTCGCTGGCGCTCAACCTGGGGCTGGCGGACGGGGTACCGGGGCTGGGCTGGCTGCATGCCAAGCTGGCGCTGGTGCTGCTGCTCTCGGGCTATCACGGCTGGATGGTCGGCTATGCGCGCAAGCTGGCGGCGGGAAAGCCGACGCTCACCGGCCGGCACCTTCGGATGTTGAACGAGGTGCCCGCGCTCGCCGTGTCGCTGATCGTCGTGCTGGTGATCGTCCGACCCTGATCCGCTTATCCCCGCATTCGCCCACCGACTTATCCACAGGGTCGGTGGGCGAATCCGCATCGCGAAACCCCGCTTGACGGGGGGCATCGGCCCGCTTACGTCCTTGCAGCGCGTAGAGCGGTGTCCTGCCGTTCCGCGTTCCTCCCTCCAGCTTCATGTCGCCGCGTCCTGCCGCTGACCGAGCTTCTCCCCAACTACCTGTCGCATTTGGAAATTTTCCATGCATCTCAAAGATCTCAAGAAGAAGACGCCGGCTGAGCTGGTGCAATTGGCCGAGGAACTCGGCGTCGAGGGAGCCTCGACCCTGCGCAAGCAGGACCTGCTGTTCGCCATCCTGAAGGAGCAGGCGGAGCAGGGCGACCAGATCATGGGCCTGGGCACGATCGAAGTGTTGCAGGACGGCTTCGGCTTCCTGCGCTCGCCCGAGGCGAATTATCTCGCCGGGCCGGACGACATCTATGTCTCACCCAACCAGGTCCGCAAATGGGGCCTGCGCACCGGCGATACGGTCGAGGGCGAGATCCGCGCGCCCAAGGACGGCGAGCGCTATTTCGCGATCACGCGCCTCATCTCGGTCAATTTCGACGATCCCGATGCGGTCCGCCACCGCGTCAACTTCGACAACCTCACGCCGCTCTACCCGGAAGAGAAGCTGACGCTCGATCCGGCCGATCCGACGCAGAAGGACAAGTCGGCGCGCGTCATCGACATCGTGTCGCCGCAGGGCAAGGGCCAGCGCACGCTGATCGTCGCGCCGCCGCGCGTCGGCAAGACGGTGATGCTCCAGAACATCGCCAAGGCGATCACCGACAATCACCCCGAGGTGTTCCTGCTGGTGCTGCTGATCGACGAGCGCCCCGAGGAAGTCACCGACATGCAGCGTTCGGTGAAGGGCGAGGTCGTCTCCTCCACCTTCGACGAGCCGGCGCAGCGTCACGTCCAGGTCGCCGAGATGGTGATCGAGAAGGCGAAGCGGCTGGTCGAGCACAAGAAGGACGTGGTGATCCTGCTCGACTCGATCACCCGCCTGGGCCGCGCCTACAACACGGTGGTGCCGTCGTCGGGCAAGGTGCTGACCGGCGGTGTCGACGCCAATGCGCTCCAGCGGCCGAAGCGCTTCTTCGGCGCGGCGCGCAACATCGAGGAGGGCGGCTCGCTCTCGATCATCGCCACCGCGCTGATCGACACGGGCAGCCGCATGGACGAGGTGATCTTCGAGGAGTTCAAGGGCACCGGCAACTCCGAGATCGTGCTCGACCGCAAGGTGGCGGACAAGCGCATCTTCCCCGCGCTCGACGTGGGCAAGTCGGGCACCCGCAAGGAGGAGCTGCTGGTCCAGAAGGACAAGCTGTCCAAGATGTGGGTGCTGCGCCGCATCCTCATGCAGATGGGCACGATCGACTCGATGGAGTTCCTGCTCGACAAGATGAAGAACTCCAAGACCAACGAGGATTTCTTCGATAGCATGAACCAGTAAGGGCAGGAGCCGGGCGGCGCGTGTCACGCAGGTGGCGCGCCGCCGGTTTCCGTCGGTTCGTCCTTGCGAGCGAAGCACCGCTATCCAGGGCGGGACGCGCCGGACTTCGGATGACTTCGCCGGGCTCGCAATGACGGCATCGGTATCGCGGCGCGGGGCGGGTCCCCGCGCCGTTCTTGTATGTGGGCGGCTTCTGCGTAGGACGGGGATACAAGCGCCGCGGCCACGAGTTGCGGTGACATCATCCGGGAGCCGACCCTTGTCCATCCTCACTCTACTTGCCGGGGCTGCCAGTGCCGCAGCTGCCGGGCCGGGATCGCCGGCCGAAATCTGGCAGCACATCCTCGCCGACTTCTCCAACATCACCGAACCTGCCGCGCTCGCCGCCTTCGGATCGGTGCTGATGATCGACCTGGTGCTGGCGGGCGACAATGCCATCGTCGTCGGCGCGCTGGCGGCGGGGCTGCCGGCGGCGGACCGGCGCAAGGTCATCCTGATCGGCATCGGCGCGGCACTGGTGCTGCGCATCCTGTTCGCGCTGATCGTCACCTGGCTGATGGGTGTGGTCGGGCTGATCTTCGCGGGCGGCCTGCTGCTGCTCTGGGTGAGCTGGAAGTTCTGGCGCGAGATCCGCAACGGGGGCGATCATGCGGACGGCGCGGCCGGGGACGAGGTGTCCGGCGTGAAATCCGCGCGCAGCTTCGCGGCGGCGGCCTGGGCGGTCGCGGTCGCCGACGTGTCGATGAGCCTGGACAATGTCCTGGCCGTCGCCGGCGCGGCGCGCGAGCATCCCGGCATCCTGGTCGTCGGGCTGATCCTGTCGGTGGCGCTGATGGGACTGGCGGCGAACTTCATCGCGCGGATCATCGATCGCTACCGCTGGATCGCCTATATCGGCCTGGCGGTGATCCTCTTCGTCGCGGTGCGCATGATCTATGAAGGCTGGGTCGGCACCGACGACACGCTGGGGTTGGTCAGCCTGTTCGGCTGATCGCCCGTCACCACCCGAAAGTCATACGGCCCGCCGTCCCATAGGGGAGGGCGGGCCGTTTCATTGTCGGGGGTGGAACCACCGGCTCCACCCTTTGGCCGTCAGCCGAGATGGTCGGCGAAAAAGGCCATGGTCGCGGCATCGGCGCGCTTGGCGGACTCGTCCGAGCGGCGCTGCCCGAACTCGGTGGCGAAGCCGTGATCCTCGCCGGGATAGTCGATCAGCGTCACCTTGGGGTGATCGTCCAGCCCCTCGTGCATCCGCGCCTGGCTGGCCTTGTCGACGAAGTGATCCTCCTGCGGCACGTGCAACAGCACCGGATGCGCGATCGCCGCCGCCTCGCCGAGCAGCCCGTCCACGCCGACCGCATAATAACCGACGCTCGCCTGGCTGTCGGTCCGCGCGGCCGCCATGAAGGCGAGGCGTCCGCCCAGGCAATAGCCGACCACGCCGACCTTGCCGGCCTCGCCCAGTTCGGATCGGGCGACGCGGATCGTCGCTTCGATGTCGCGGATGCCCTGGTCCTGGTCGAATTTGCCCATCCAGTCGAGCGCCGCCTGCATCTGCTCGGGCACGTCCGGGTCGAGCTCGATGCCCGGCTGCATCCGCCAGAACAGGTCGGGCGCGATCGCCAGATAGCCGGCCTCGGCCAGCGCATCGCACTTGCGACGGATGCCGGCATTCACGCCGAAGATTTCCTGGATGACGATGATGGCGGCGCGCGGGGTTCCGGTGGGCGCGGCGCGGTAGGCGTCGAAGCGACCGGTGCCGTCGAGCGGCGTTATGCTGATGCTGGTCATGCGGGGTCCTCTGCTTGCGGGATGGGGCAAGCTCCGCGCATGATTATGGTGGTGGAGCCAGGGTGGCTCAAGGAGAAGCGCTCATGAAGATCACGGTCGAGATCGACTGCACGCCGGAAGAGGCGCGCCGCGCCATGGGCCTGCCCGACCTGACGCCGGTGCACGACCAGTATCTGGCGATGCTGCGCGAAGCGATGGAGGGGCAGTTCCGCCCCGAGGCGATGGAGACGATGATGCGCAACTGGGCGCCGATGGGGGAGGCGGGCATGGCCTTCTGGCGACGGATGATCGAGAGCACGGGCAAGTCGGCCGGATGATCGACACGATCTTCGCCCTGTCGTCGGGCCAACCGCCGGCGGGGATCGCCGTGGTGCGGATCAGCGGCCCCTCCGCCTTCGACGCCGCACATGCGCTCGGCGCCATGCCGAAGACGCTCCGCCGCGCGACCTTGCGTGCGCTCCGGGGGCGGGACGGTGGCTTGCTCGACCGGGCGCTGGTCATCGCCTTTGATGGTCCCGCCACCGCGACCGGCGAGGATTTGGTGGAGCTGCATTGCCATGGTGGTCGTGCCGTCGTCGCTGCAGTGCTGGCGGCGCTGGCCACCGTGCCCGGATGCCGACTGGCGCAACCGGGGGAGTTCACCCGACGCGCGCTGGCCAATGGCCGCATCGACCTCAGCGAAGCGGAGGGACTGGCGGACCTGCTGGAGGCGGAAACCGAGCAGCAACGCGCCCTCGCGCTGCGATCGCTGGAGGGGGCGATCAGTCGGGCGGTACGGGGTTGGCTGACCGAGGTGGCGATGCTGTCGGCGCGGATCGAGGTGATGCTCGACTATGCCGATGAGGAGGATGCCGGCGCCAACGATGCCGGAGCGATCCGGTCGGCCATGGCGGTGCTGGCGACGACGATCGATCAGGCGGCGTCCGCCCCGCCGGTCGAGCGCGTGCGCGACGGGTTGCGGGTGGTCATTGCCGGCCCGCCCAATGCCGGCAAGTCTACCCTGCTCAATCTGCTGGTCGGGCGGGATGCGGCGATCGTTTCGCCGATCGCGGGCACGACGCGCGACCGGATCGAAGCCCCGGTCGTCCGCCATGGCCGGGCCTATCTGCTGATCGACACGGCGGGCCTGACCGAGACGGAGGACGTGGTCGAGGCGATCGGCGTCGACCGCGCACGCGCTGCGGTGGCAGAAGCGGACATTGTGCTTTGGGTCAGTGACGAACCGTCCCCGCATGATGCTGCCCTGCATGTCCATGCGCGGGCGGACCTGACCGGGCGGGAAGCAGTGCCGGCCGGCCGGCTCGGCGTCCGTCGCGACGATGCGGCGACGATCATGGCGCTATGGAATGCCATGGAGGAACGGGCCGCGACCTTGCTGCCGCCGGTCGACGCGCTGCCGCTTCGGGCCCGGCATCGAGAGCTCTGCCGGGCCGCCGCGACCGCCCTTTGCGAGGCGCCGGCCGACCCCCTGTTGATCGGTGAACACCTGCGTTTGGCACGATCCAAGCTCGCGGCGATCACCGGAGTGGATGCGACCGAGGTCATGCTCGATCAGCTGTTCCGACGTTTCTGCTTGGGAAAATGATGTTCCACGTGGAACAGCTTTGGCGTGACGAAGGATAATCGCTACAGGCGAATGATGTTCGACGTCATCGTTCTCGGTGCCGGCCATGCGGGGATCGAAGCCGCATCGGCCGCAGCCCGTCGTGGGGCCGCCACCGCCCTGATCAGCTTCTCGACCGACAATATCGGCGTCATGTCCTGCAACCCCTCGATCGGCGGATTGGGGAAGGGGCATATCGTCCGCGAGGTCGACGCCTTTGACGGGGTGATGGCGCGGGCCGCCGATGCCGCTGCGATCCACCATCGGCTGCTCAATGCCAGCAAGGGCGCGGCCGTGCAGGGGCCGAGAATCCAAGCGGACCGACGTCGCTACCAGGCGGCGGTGAAGGCGATGATGGCGGAGAGCGGGGTAACCTTCCTCGCCGGCGAAGTGGTCGGTCTGGATTTGACCGGGGGCGCGGTGCAGGGCGTGACGCTGGCCACCGGCGAGCGGATCGCCACCCGTGCGCTGGTCATCGCGACGGGCACCTTCCTGGGGGGGCGCATCTTCCGCGGCGACGAACGGCATGCCGGCGGCCGGATCGAAGAGCGGAGCGCGGGGTTGCTCGCCGACCATTTCCGCGACCTAGCCTTGCCGATGGCGCGGCTCAAGACTGGCACGCCCCCCCGTCTCGATGGCCGCACCATCGACTGGGCGCGACTGGCGGAGCAGCCGTCCGACGACCTCGGCTGGACGATGTCGGCGCTCACCCCCGGCCGGCAACTGCCGCAAATTTCCTGCGCGATCACCCGGACGATCAGCGCGACCCATGCGGTGATCCGCGATCATCTCGACTCGTCGCCGCTCTATTCCGGGGCGATCGAGGGGCAGGGGCCACGCTATTGCCCGTCGATCGAGGACAAGATCCATCGCTTCGGCGACCGCGACGGCCACCAGATCTTCCTGGAACCGGAGGGTCTGGATGACCCGACCGTCTACCCCAACGGCCTGTCGACCAGCCTGTCGACCGAGGCGCAGCATGCGATGATCGCCACCATTGCCGGTCTCGAACATGCCCGCATCACCGTGCCGGGCTATGCCGTCGAATATGACCATATCGACCCGCGCGCCCTGACGCCGACGCTGGCGGTGCGGTCGGTCGAGGGCCTGTTCTGCGCCGGCCAGATCAACGGCACGACCGGCTATGAAGAGGCGGCGGGGCAGGGACTGGTCGCCGGTCTCAACGCGGCGGCCCATGCGTGCGATCTCGCGCCCGTCATTCTCGACCGGGCGTCGAGCTATATCGGCGTGATGATCGACGACCTCGTGCTGCAAGGTGTCACCGAGCCATATCGGATGCTGACCGCCCGCGCCGAGTTCCGGCTCTCGCTGCGGGCCGACAATGCCGAAACCCGATTGGCGACGGTGGCGCAGCAGGCGGGTTGCGTATCGGCAGAGCGGCTGGTCCATCAGGCGCGAACCAACGATCAACGGGCGACGCTGCGCCAGCGGCTCGACCGGTCGCTGACCGCGAGCGATATCCAGGCCATGGGCGGACGGGTCAGCCAGGATGGCGCGCGCCGCAGCATCTGGGAATGGCTGCGCTTCGACGGCATCGATCTCGAGCGGATCGAGCCCGAGGCCCTGGCCGGTATCGACCCGGCCGTGATCCGGGAGGTGGCGGAGGATGCCCGCTACGCGCCCTATCTCGAACGGCAGGCGCAGGAGGTGGCGACGCTCCGGTCGGAGGAAGCCATCCCCTTGCCGGCTGATATCGACTATGCCGCCATCGCCGGTCTCTCCAACGAAATGGTCGCACGGCTCGATGCCAGCCGGCCGATCTCACTCGCCGCGGCCGCCCGGATACGGGGGATCACCCCGGCCGCGCTGTCCGCCGTTCTCCTTCACGCCAAACGGTATGCCGCATGACCGAAGATGATGCCCGGGCCTGGGTCGATACGCATTTCGGATCGCCGGCGGTCGACCGCCTGACCCGCTTCGTCACGATGCTGGCGGAGGAAATGCAGCGCCAGAATCTGATCGCTCCCTCTACGCTAGAGATCGTGTGGAGCCGGCATCTGGTCGACTCGCTGCAACTCGGATTGCTCGCGGGAGCGCCGGCGGAGCAGTGGCTCGATATCGGCACGGGGGCCGGCTTCCCGGGACTGGTGCTGGCCATGGCGATCGACGCCCGCTTCCTGCTGGTCGAGCCGCGCCGGCGGCGGGTCGATTTCCTGCAAGCCTGTGCCGATGCGCTCAGGCTCGACCATGTCGAAATTGCGTGCGCCAAGGTGGAGCAGATCGCCCGACCGTCCCACATCATTACGGCCCGGGCGGTGGCGTCGATCGAAAAGCTTTTGCAGTCGGCCGCGGCTTGCGCCACAGCGGAGACACGATGGTTGCTGCCTCGCGGCGCCGTCGATCCGAAAGAACTGCGCGGCCTCGACCGGCGATATGGGCTGACGTTCCACGTGGAACAATCCCTGACCGCAGCGGACTCGTCGATCGTGATAGCCGATGGAGCCAAGCGATGATCGTTGTTGCAGTCGCCAACCAGAAGGGTGGGGTGGGCAAGACCACCAGTGCGATCAACCTTGCCACCGCCCTGTCGGCGACGGGGCAGCATGTGCTGCTGATCGATCTCGATCCGCAGGGAAATGCCTCGACCGGTCTGGGGGTGGGACATTCCCAACGGGTCAATTCCAGCTACGATGTGCTGATCGGCAATATGACGCTCGACAAGGCCGTCATGACGACGAAGGTGCCGAGGCTCGATCTGGTTCCCGCGACCGTCGATCTCTCGGGCGCCGAGATCGAACTGGTCGAGATGGATGCGCGGACCCATCGTCTGGACGAAGCCTTGCGGCGCAGCACGACCCCCTGGGACATCGTGCTGATCGACTGCCCGCCCTCGCTGGGTCTGTTGACGATGAACGCGATGGTCGCGTCGGACACCTTGTTCGTTCCGCTGCAATGCGAGTTCTTTGCGCTGGAGGGGCTGTCGCAATTGCTGACGACCGTCGAGCGCATTCGTCAGCGCTTTAACCCGGGATTGTCGATTCTGGGTGTAGCGCTCACCATGTATGATCGGCGCAACCGGCTGACCGAACAGGTCTCCGCCGATGTGCGCGCCGTGTTGGGCAAGGTGGTGTTCGATACTGTGATTCCGCGTAACGTCCGTCTTTCCGAAGCGCCGAGCCATGGCTTGCCGGCGCTCATCTACGATCATCGCTGTTCCGGTTCGGAGGCCTATATCGCCCTGGCGCGCGAGATCATCGTGCGCTTGCCGAGCAAGGCGGCCGCGGCATGAGCGAGGCGTCCCCCCGCCGATCCCGCGCCGGCCTCGGCCGGGGTCTCGACGCCCTGCTGGGTGAGATGGCCCGCGAGGTGCCGGTCTCGGACGATGCGTCCGAAAAGAACAACGGCATCCGGACACTGCCGATCAGCGCCTTGGCCCCGCATCCGCAACAGCCACGCCGTCGCTTCGACGATGCGTTGCTGGAAGAGCTCGCCGCATCGATCGCGGCGCGCGGCGTCATCCAGCCGATCGTGGTCCGGCCGCACGGGCATCAGTTCCAGATCGTCGCCGGCGAGCGGCGGTGGCGCGCGGCGCAGCGCGCTCGGCTGCACGAAGTGCCGGTGGTGGTGCGCGATTTCGACGATCTCGAAACAATGGAGATCGCCCTTGTCGAGAATATCCAGCGCCAGGACCTGAACGCCATCGAAGAGGCGCAGGCCTATCAGCGGCTGGCCGGCGAATATGGTCATACCCAGGATGCGCTGGCGAAGATCGTTCACAAGTCGCGCAGCCACGTCGCCAATCTGTTGCGACTGCTCGAACTGCCCGACCAAGTACAAGCCAGGGTCGTCGACGGTACGCTGACGATGGGCCATGCCCGCGCCTTGCTCGGCGCCCCCGATGTCGAGCGGCTGGCGGAGCAGGTGGTGGTGCGCGGCCTGTCGGTCCGGGATACCGAGAAGCTCACCCGCGACAAGAAGCCGCGCAAGTCCGAACCATCGGAAAAGACCGCACCGGCTTTGCCCGACGCGGACATCATCGCGCTGCAGACGCAACTGGCCGATCTGCTCGGCGTTTCGGTCCAGATCGCGCACGGGCCCAAGGGCGGCACGCTGACCCTGAGCTATTCGACGCTCGATCAGCTGGACATGCTCTGCCAGCGCCTGACCGGGGAAGGGATCTGACCAGTGTGCAGCATCACGGCTTGGGGTGATGATCTAGTCGATATCGGATCGGACACGCCACCCTGTTGGCTCGGTGGTGACGGTGAGATGGCGCAGGCGATTCGCCGTCATTCCTGGTGTCAGACCGATATGGGCCCGCTCGCCGGATGGCCGCGATCGCTGCAATCGGTGTTGCGGCTGATCCTGACCGCGCCCGAGCCGATGGCGCTGTGGTGGGGCCCCAACTGCCGACAGGTTTGGAATGACGGCTTCGCCGATCATCTCGCGGCGGCGGGGGTCGCGATGGACCTCGGGTCCAGGGCGGCAGAGGCTTGGTCGACCTGCTGGCCGATGTTCCAACAGGCCTTGGATCGCGCCGCCGATGCCTGGGGACCGCAACCGGCGCTGACCCTGCCGCCGAGTTTCAGCCGGGCATTGACCCAGGTGACGATCCGCCCGGTCGAAGATGACTTGGGGCAGATCGCTGGTTTCGTGATCCGGTTGCAGCCGATGGACCGGAACGGTCTGTCGAGCGACGACCCGGTGACGCTACCGATCGATCGCCGGATCGATGACCGATCGGCGCTCACCCTGTTGCATGATCTCCATCTTCGCTTGCGTGAAGCGAAGGATGTGAACGAAGCGATGAGCGAGGTGCTGTATCTCGCCACCTCCTTTGCGGACACTGATCGGGGCGGTGTCCACCTGGTCGACGCCGATGACCGGTGGATCAGCCTGGTCGCGCTTCAGGGTTTCACCGGCGAGAGTGACTATACGCGCACCTATTGCGAGCATGATCTCAGAATCCCAAGCCCGGTGCTCGACCGTCTGAGGACGAAGCGCCAGCGCGTTGTCCTGACGGATGTCGCGCGATCCAACCTGCCCGAAGTCGTTCGGACGATGATGCAGGATGCAGGGGTCGCGGCGATGGTGTCGATCCCGCTGATCGGTCCGGAGCGTCACTTCCTGGGTGTGCTGACCGTCCATTTTCGTGAAGCACGGTCGCTGGACAGTTTCACGCTGCGTCTGCTCGATCTGCTCGGCTGGATGGCGGGGGAGTTCGTTCATATCCGGCAGGTCTTGCAGCGGATCGAAAACCAGCATCGCGATGACCAGCGTCTGCGGCGGCTCAGTCAGCAATGGCGCGGCATGGCCGATCCGCTGGCCATCCAGCAACACACGATCCGGAAACTGGTCAAATGGCTGGACGTGGAACGGTGCGGTTTCATCTACTTCAATGCGGACAAGGAGACGCTGGAGGTCGAGGCGATCGATCCGGATCGTCCGAGCGAAGCGCGTCGACTGGCGATTCCGGCGAGCCATTGTCCCGACCAGTTGCTCGACCCGATCCGAAAAGGGCAGACGATCGCGCTGGACGATTGCGGCACCGATCCGGCCCGGGACTATCTCGGCTCGATCGGGATCGGTGCATTATGCGCCGTGCCGCTCCTCAGCCGGGACCGGGTCGTCGGCTGCCTGTTCATCGGCACCGGCTCCAAGCGGCATTGGAGCTGTGCCGAGGTCAAGTTCCTGGAGGAGGTCGGCGAGCGTTGCAAATTGGCGGTCGCTCGCGCCCGGGCCGAAGCCACCTTGCAGGAAACGAGCGATCGCTTTCGCCGCACCACCGAATTGCTGCCAAGTCTGTTGTGGCATGCCGATAGCGACGGAATCAACTTCGTCGATAATCGCCAGTGGGAGCGGCTGACCGGCCAATCCTATTCGGACGGGCAGAATGGCGGCTGGATTCGGTCCGTCCATCCGGAAGACCGGCCGATGGAACTGGATATCGTCAAGCGCGCGGACGACTTCCATACGCCCATCGAGCGACAGGTCCGCTACCGGATGCGCGATGGCAGCTATCGCTGGTTCCTGGCGCGTTCGGTCCCGGCCCGCGACAAGAATGGACAGGTCACCGGCTGGTATGGCTCGGCGATCGACATCCATGAATTACGGACATTGAAGGACCGACAGGGGTTCCTGCTCGCCGAGTTGCAGCACCGGGTTCGTAACCTGCTGACGGTGACCCGGTCGGTGTTCGAGCGGACGATCGAGTCGGGTTATGACATAGATGACATCAACGATCATTTCCGTGGTCGACTGGACGCACTGGCCCGGACCCATGCCGGTATCTCGCACCACCCGGAACAGTTGGTCGATCTTCAGAATCTTGTGCGGGAGGAATTGCTCAGCGTCGGCGTTTCCGACGGGCCATCTGTCCGGATCGAGGGCCCCGACGTGGGGATGCCACTGGACATTGCCGAGAATTTGGCTTTAACATTTCATGAACTGACTGTAAACGCGATCAAATTTGGTGCGTTAAAAGTGAAGTCCGGCAAGCTTGCTATCACTTGGCAGGTTGATGCGGATCATAGGGGAGGCAAGAAGCTGCTACTGAGCTGGACAGAATCCGGCATTCCGGCGATCGATCTGCGACCCAGCCGCTATGGTTTCGGGCGAGAATTGATCGAGGAAGCGCTACCCTATCGACTAAGGGCTGATACGGAGTTGCTGTTCGAACGTGGCGGCGTACGCTGCACGATCGCAGTTCCTCTGTCGCCCGTCGATGACGATGCCGTGCGCTATGGAGAAGGGGGGTGGTCGTGATGCTGAATGGCAAGCGCATCCTCGTGATCGAGGACGAATATTACATCGCCTCGGACCTGAAACGCGCCCTGCTCCGCGAGGGGGCGGTCGTCGTTGGACCGTTCAACACCGTGCCTCAAGGTTTGGCCGCGGTGAGCAACGATCCGATCGATGCCGCGTTGATCGATGTGAATCTGGAGGGTGTGACCTCGTTCCCGATCGCGGACAAGCTGGACGAGCAAGGCGTGCCTTATACGTTTCTGACGGGCTATGACGGGACCACCCTGCCGGATGGATATCGCGACCGACCGCGCCTGGCCAAGCCCTTTACCATGGAGATCGTGCTGAACAGCTTGCGCGATCTTATCTGCCCGGAGGTGGCATTGTGATACGTGCAATCAGAGCTTTTCGCGATCCTGGCGCGGCGGTACGCCGGCTGAACACGCTGGTGCCGCTCGACGACGACGCGACCTTCGCGCTGACCGACGCCTTGACGACCGCGCGCCCGATCAAGCCGCGCCGCGAGTTGATCGGCGAGGGCCATGAGATCGTCGAGCCGCTGCTCATCCTCAGCGGCTGGGCGGCGCGCGTGCGATTCCTGGCCGATGGTCGTCGCCAGTTCCTCAGCTTCCTGTTGCCGGGCGATGTCGTCGGGCTCGGGCAACAGTCGCGGCCCGTGGCGACGGCGACGGTGATCGCGCTGACGCCGGTCGAGATCTGTTCGGCGCCACTCCGCGACAAGTCGCCGGCGTTGGCCGAGGCCTATGCGCTCAGCCGGGCATTGGACGAAGCCTATCTGCTCGCCAACATCACCCGGCTCGGCCGGCTCAATGCGCAGGAACGGATCGGCGACCTGTTCCTCGAACTGCTCGAACGCCTGCGGATGGCGGGGCTGGAAAGCGGCAACAGCTTCGCGCTGCCACTGACGCAGGAAATGATCGCCGATGCGCTGGGCCTG
The DNA here is from genome assembly GCF_031453475.1 of Sphingomonas sp. SORGH_AS_0438. NCBI lineage: Bacteria > Pseudomonadati > Pseudomonadota > Alphaproteobacteria > Sphingomonadales > Sphingomonadaceae > Sphingomonas > Sphingomonas sp. SORGH_AS_0438. The sequence goes on along the minus strand of NZ_JAVIZS010000001.1, from coordinate 3,319,682 downwards.
ACCTCGGTCCACGTCAATCGCATGATCCAGCTCTTCCGCCGCGAAGGCGATTTGACCTGGAAGACGGGCCGGCTGACGCTGACCGATCCGGTGGCGCTGGCGCGCAAGATCAACCGGCAGCCGGTACGGGTGTCGGCCATTCCCTTCGGCACGGCGCGCTGATCGCTTCGCCGAACAGCCTGTCCGGATAGAAAAAGGGCCAGCGCGACACGATCGTCGCGCTGGCCCTTTTTCCATGATTCGGCGTACCGGTACGGACCGTCCGCACCGGCACGGGAGGGGATCACCCCATCCGCTTGCCGAGTTCCTTGTTCAGGTACAGCGCCGCCAGCGTGCCGATCGCGCCCGACAGCAGATAGCCACCGGCGGCCAGCAGGCCGAAATTCTGCGCCAGCACCAGCGCCGCCAGCGGGGCGAAGCCGGCGCCGAACAGCCAGGCCAGGTCCGAGGTGAGCGCCGCGCCGGTGTATCGGGCGCGCTTCGGGAAATTGTTGGTCACCGCGCCCGACGACTGGCCGAAGGACAGGCCGAGCAGGATGAAGCCACCGATCATGAAGGCCAGCTCGCCCACGTCGCCGCCATTGAGCAGCTGCGGCGCGAAACCGCTGAACGCGGCGATCGCGACGGCGGTATAGCCGAGCAGCGAGCGGCGACCGATCCGGTCCGCCAACATGCCCGACACGACAATCGCGCCGACGCCGAACACCGCGCCGATCATCTCGATCAGCAGGAAGCGGGTGATGCTCTGGTCGGTGAACAGCATGACCCAGGACAGCGGGAACACCGTGACCATGTGGAACAGCGCGAAGCTGGCGAGCGGTGCGAAGGCGCCGATCACGATGTTGCGCCACTGCGCGCGGATCGTCGCGCCGACCGGCGAGGCGGTCAGCTCGCGGGTGTCGAACAGCTCGGTATATTCCGGCGTCACGACGATGCGCAGGCGGGCGAACAGCGCCACCACGTTGAGCGCGAACGCCACGAAGAAGGGATAGCGCCAGCCCCAGGACAGGAAGTCGCCCGGCGACAGCAGCCCGGAGAAGAAGGCGAACAGTCCGCTCGCCACGATCAGGCCGAGCGGTGCGCCGAGCTGCGGCACCATCGCATACCAGCCGCGCTTGCCCTCCGGCGCGTTGAGCGCGAGCAGCGAGGCGAGACCGTCCCAGGCCCCGCCGAGCGCGATGCCCTGGCCAACGCGGAACAGGCCGAGCAGGATGGCCGAGGCCATGCCGACCTGCTCGTAGCCGGGCAGGAAGGCGAGCGACACGGTCGAGGTGCCGAGCAGGAACAGGGCGATCGTCAGCTTGGTGCCGCGGCCATGGCGACGGTCGATCGCCATGAAGATCTGCGTCCCCAGCGGCCGCGCCAGGAAGGCGAGGGGGAAGAGCGTGAAGGACAGGAGCGTGCCCGTCACCCGGTCGACGAAGGGGAAGACGATCTGCGGGAACACCAGCACCGAGGCGATGGCATAGACGAAGAAGTCGAAGAATTCGGACGTGCGCCCGATGATCACGCCGATCGCGATCTCGCCGGGGTGCACGTCATGATGGCCTTCCGCGTACATCGCACGGGCATCGCGCTCGATGCCCTGCGATGTGGGCGTGGAAGAGGCGGCGGTCTCAGCCATGGCCTGAAGCTACTCCAAATATTTGGAGAGAGGCTTAGCGAGCCATGCCGCAATGCGGGATAGGACAAATTGTCCTATTTCGCAGATGCACAATCGGGAGTAGCCGCCACACCAATATGTCCCGATCCCTCTCTTGCTCCCGCGGCCTCCGGGCTGCTGCGCTGGCCGCACCCGCCCTGTTGGGCGGCTGCGACATGGTGGTCATGAACCCCGCCGGCGATGTCGCGCGTCAACAGGCCGACCTGATCCTGTGGTCGACCGGGCTGATGCTGATCATCATCATCCCGGTGATCGCGCTCACCGTGCTGTTCGCGTGGAAATACCGCGCCAGCAACACGGAGGCCGAATATCGACCCGACTGGGACCATTCGACCGGCCTGGAGCTGGTGATCTGGGCGATGCCGCTGCTGATCGTCATCGCGCTCGGCGCGCTGACCTGGCTGGCGACGCACACGCTCGATCCCTATCGCCCGCTGACCCGCGTCGCGCCGGGCGAGCCGGTGACGCCCGCGACCAAGCCGCTGGTGGTCGAGGTCGTGTCGATGGATTGGAAGTGGCTGTTCCTCTATCCGGAACAGGGCATCGCCACGGTCAACCAGCTGGTGGTGCCGGTCAACCGGCCGGTCCAGTTCAAGATGACCTCCTCGTCGGTGATGAACACCTTCTACGTCCCCGCCATGGCCGGCATGATCTACACCATGCCGGGCATGGAAACGCAGCTCCACGCGGTGCTGAACAAGACCGGCACGTTCGAGGGCAAGTCCGCCAATTATAGCGGCGCCGGCTTCTCCTACATGAACTTCCCGACCCGTTCGGTGACCGAGGCGCAGTTCGGCGAATGGGTCGAATCGATCCGCCGCCAGCCGGATCGCCTGTCCACCGACCGGTATCTGGAGCTGGAGAAGCCCAGCGAGCGCGTGCCGGCGATGGGCTTCAACGCGGTGCAGCCGGGCCTGTGGGACAAGATCCTGGGCATGTGCGTGAAGCCGGGCACCCCCTGCATGCAGGATGCCATGGCCAAGGACATGCACCGCGGCGCCCATGCCCCGGTCAGCAACCGTCCGCCCGTCGACAAGCCCGACGGCGCGCTGTTCAAGGCGCCCGAGGACAAGAAGGGCGGCGAGAATCGCGGTGCGCCGATCGAGACGCCGGCCGGGTCGCAGGATCGCGGCGGTGAGAAAAATCGCAGCTTCTCCGCGATCGACCATTCCACGCTGCCGGGCGTCCCCGGCCGTTCCTCCGCCGCTGCGGGGGCCTGAGAGACATCATGTCCGAAACCTTGCTCAAGACGATCTTCGGGCGGCTGACGCTCGACAGTTTCCCCATCCACGAGCCGATCCTGGTCGGCACCTTCGCCGCGGTCGCCTTTGGCGGCGCGGTGGTGCTGGGGGCGCTGACCTATTTCAAGCTGTGGGGCTATCTCTGGAAGGAGTGGTTCACCACCGTCGACCATAAGCGCATCGGCATCATGTACATGATCCTGGGGATCATCATGCTGCTGCGCGGCTTCGCCGACGCGCTGATGATGCGTGCGCAGCAGGCCATGGCCTTCGGCGCGAACGAGGGCTTCCTGCCCGCGCACCATTACGACCAGGTGTTCACGGCGCACGGCGTCATCATGATCTTCTTCGTGGCGATGCCCTTCGTCACCGGACTGATGAACTATGTCGTGCCGCTCCAGATCGGCGCGCGCGACGTCAGCTTCCCGTTCCTGAACAATTTCAGCTTCTGGATGACGGTGTCGGGCGCGGTGATCGTCATGGCCAGCCTGTTCGTCGGCGAGTTCGCCCGCACCGGCTGGCTAGCGATGGCGCCGCTGTCCGGGCTGGATTATTCGCCGGACGTGGGCGTCGACTATTATATCTGGGCGCTCCAGATCGCCGGCGTCGGCACGCTGCTGTCGGGCGTCAACCTGCTCGCGACCATCATCAAGATGCGCGCGCCGGGCATGACCCTGATGAAGATGCCGGTCTTCGTGTGGACCGCGCTGGCGACCAACACCCTGATCGTCGCCGCCTTCCCGATCCTGACCGCGGTGCTGGCGATGCTGTCGCTCGACCGCTACATCGGCACCAACTTCTTCACGAACACCGGCGGGGGCAACCCGATGATGTACGTGAACATGATCTGGATCTGGGGCCACCCGGAGGTGTACATCCTGATCCTGCCGCTGTTCGGCGTGTTCTCGGAAATCACCTCGACCTTCTCGTCCAAGCGCATCTTCGGCTATACCTCGATGGTCTACGCCATCCTGGTCATCACCATCCTGGCCTATCTGGTCTGGCTGCACCACTTCTTCACCATGGGGTCGGGCGCGAGCGTCAACTCGTTCTTCGGCATCACCACGATGATCATCTCGATCCCGACGGGCGCGAAGATCTTCAACTGGCTGTTCACCATGTACAAGGGGCGGATCCGCTTCGAGCTGCCGATGATGTGGACGATCGCGTTCATGATCACCTTCGTGATCGGCGGCATGACGGGCGTGCTGCTGGCGGTGCCGCCGGCGGACTTCGTGCTGCACAACTCGCTGTTCCTGATCGCGCACTTCCATAACGTGATCATCGGCGGCGTCGTGTTCGGCACCTTCGCGGCGATCAACTACTGGTTCCCCAAGGCGTTCGGCTTCAAGCTGGACAAGTTCTGGGGCACGGTCAGCTTCTGGTGCTGGACGCTGGGCTTCTACGTCGCCTTCATGCCGCTCTACGTGCTCGGCCTGATGGGCGTGACGCGTCGCCTGCGCCACTTCGACGATCCATCGCTCCAGATCTGGTTCATCATCGCCGCGCTTGGCGCGCTGATGATCGCGGCCGGGATCGGCGCCATGCTGGTGCAGTTCTGGGTCAGCTTCCGCAACCGCGAGGCGCTGCGCGACACGACCGGCGATCCCTGGGGTGGCCGGACGCTGGAATGGGCGACCTCGTCGCCGCCGCCCGACTATAACTTCGCCTTCACGCCCGTCGTCCACGACCTGGACGCCTGGTACGACATGAAGGCGCGGGGGGCCGAGCGTCCGACCGAGGGCTTCCGGGCCATCCACATGCCGCGCTACACCGGCGCGGGCGTCATCCTGGCGGGTTGCGCGACCGTGTTCGGCCTGGCGATGATCTGGTACATCTGGTGGCTGGCGGCGCTGAGCTTCGTCGGACTGCTGGCGGTCGCGATCGGCCACACGTTCAACTATGACCGCGACTATTACATCCCGGTGGAAGAAGTGATCGAGACCGAGAATGCGCGCACCAAGGCGCTGGCGGCGGGAGCGTAAGGCATGAGCAGCGCAACCATCCCGCCCGGCGCCGAGGCGCCGATCTTCTACGAGACGGACGAGCATCACCACGAGGCGGGCGGCAGCACCATGCTGGGCTTCTGGCTCTACCTGATGAGCGACTGCCTGATCTTCGCCATGCTGTTCGCGGCGTATGGCGTCTATGGCGGCAGCTATGCCGGCGGCCCCGACCAGCGCGAGCTGTTCGAGCTGCCGCTGGTCGCGGTCAACACCGCGATGCTGCTCTTCTCGTCGATCACCTACGGCTTCGCGATGATCGCGATGGACGAGAACCGCAAGGGCGCGACCCAGGCCTGGCTGGCGGTCACCGGCCTGTTCGGCCTCGCCTTCCTGGGCATCGAGCTCTACGAATTCTCGAACCTCATCCATGAGGGCGCGGGTCCGTGGCGCTCGGCCTTCCTGTCGGCCTTCTTCACGCTTGTCGGCACGCACGGCCTGCACGTCACCTTCGGCATCATCTGGCTGGTGACGCTGATGGTGCAGGTCGGCCGCAAGGGGCTGATCCCCGACAACAAGCGCCGCCTGCAGTGCCTGTCGCTGTTCTGGCACTTCCTGGACGTCATCTGGATCGGCGTCTTCACCTTCGTCTACCTGCTCGGAGTGCTGCGATGAGCGCCGAACCCCATATCTCCACGCACGGCCATGACGCCCATGGCCATCACGGAGACCACCACGGTCACGACCATGGCGATGGCCATGCGCATGGCAGCCGCAAGAGCTACATGACCGGTTTCCTGCTGTCGGTGGTGCTGACCGCGATCCCCTTCGCGCTGGTGATGACCGACGCCTTTGCCGATACGCGGGTCACCGCCGGCATCGTCATGGCGTTCGCGCTGGTGCAGATCGTCGTCCACATGGTCTATTTCCTGCACATGAACTCCAAGTCGGAGAATGGCTGGACGCTGATGGCGCTGATCTTCACGCTGATCGTCGTGGTGATCGCGCTGACCGGTTCGCTGTGGGTCATGTACCATATGAACCAGAACATGATGCCCGGCACGGGGGCCATGTCCGGCGCCATGTCCGCGTCCGGGGATGTCGGCGGCGGCGGAATGTGAGTAGCGCCCGCGCCCGGCCGGGGCTGGTCGTCGCGATCGTCGCGGCGGTCCTGCTGCTGGTCGGGCTGGGCGTGTGGCAGGTCGAGCGGCTGGCCTGGAAACGGGCGCTGATCGCCCAGACGAGTGCGCGGCTGGCGGCCAAGCCGGTGCCGGCCCCGGGGCCGGCCGAATGGCGCAGGGTCGCCCCGGCCGACGCCTATCGCCGCCTCCGCGTCACCGGCCGCTACCGGGTCGGCGCGGATACGCTGACCCAGGCGGTGACCGACTATGGCCCCGGTTTCTGGGTTTTGACCCCTTTTCGAAGTGATGCCGGCTACACGCTGCTGGTCAATCGCGGCTTCGTGCCAACGGGCGCCAGGCCCGCGCCGCCGCCAGCCGGCACGACCCAGGTCGTCGGCCTGTTGCGGTTGACCGAGCCCGAGGGCGGCTTTCTGCGCAACAACGTCCCCGCCAGCGACCGCTGGTATTCGCGCGACGTCGCCGCGATCGCCGCGAAGCGCGGGCTCGGCACCGTTGCCCCCTATTTTATCGATGCCGACCGCATCGCGCCGCCGGGCCAATGGCCGCAGGGCGGGCTGACCGTGGTGCGCTTCCCCAACAACCACCTGTCCTATGCGCTGACCTGGTTCGGCCTTGCCGCGCTGGTCGCGTTCATGGGCTGGCGCGCACTGCGCCGGGGATGAGGCGGGCCGGTCTGGGGACGGCCGGGGCGCTCGCGCTGCTGGGGCTCGGGCTGGTGAGTGCCTGTAGCCGCGGTGACGCGGACCGCGAGCGACGCATCGCCGCGGCTGGCGCGAATCCCCGCCCGGCCGACTGGTTGCGGGTCAGCGACCCGGCGAGCGGCGAACGCCTGTTCCACCGCTGCGCCTCCTGCCATGCCGCCCGCGCCGGTGCGCCCGATCGCAACGGACCCAATCTCCACGGCGTCGTCGGCCGGCCATTGGGGCGGGTGAGCCCCAGCTTCTCCTACAGCTATGCGCTCCGCACCGCGTCGGGCCAGTGGACGGCGGCGCGGCTGGACCGCTGGCTGGCGGGGCCGCAGGCGGTGGTGCCAGGCACGTCCATGCCCGATCCGGGGCTCCGCGACCCGCTCGACCGGGCGGACGTGATCGCCTTCCTCTGCGGTCTCGATCCGGTCGACGGCCCGGCGAACGGCTGCCCGGTCAAGCGCTGAGCGAGCGTAGCCCACGCCTGACGATCCGGGCCGTCTCCGGCGTCGGACCGTTCGCCGACCAGCGGGCACAAAGGGATCGCACCCAGTCCGGCCGGTCTTTGCCCGCATCGTTCAACCAGTTGCCGACCGAATCCTGCACATAGCGGGCACGGTCCGCGCGCAACGGCTCCAGGATCGGCAGGCCAAGTTCGGGGCGATCGCGAAGCGGACGGAGATGCGCGCACCAGACGCCGCGCGGCCGCGTCGCCTCGCTGGCGAAGCGGCGGATTCGCGCGGAGGGATCGGCCGTCCAGCGGGCCAAGGCCGAAATCGCCACATCGAGTTCGTCGGCGATGGCTGGCCGTACGGCGATCCACGCCCATTCGCGCACGCCGAAATGGGGATCGTCGGCGAGCGGGCGGATGCGCGCCAACCGCGCGTCCAGCGACAGGCCGGGTACGGCACCGATGGCGAAGCAGGCCCAGCCGCGCACCGTGTCCGAGGGATGATCGTACAGCGCCGCCACATGGTCGGGACCATGGCGATCGAGGATCAGCCGTGCGGCCAACGCCATGCGCTTCACGATACCCATGCCCGCCGCCTGGCGCAGGGTCGCGCATGCGGCTTCGCCGAGATCGGGCAGGGCACTGTGCATCAGCGTGGCGAAGTCGATGGCCAACCCCTCGGTCAGCGTCGTTGACTCGACCCTACCGGCGTCGAGCAGCGCCCGGCGGGCTGGATCGATGCCGGCGATGGTGCGTGGTCCGGCGGTCATCCGGTCTGTCGGCAGGGCGGTCGCTGATCCATATCGGCCGTATCGTCGGGCCGTGCGGGCGGGACAAGTGGGGGGCGTGTCACGACGCCTTCCTTCCGCGCCCGAAAGTCCTACAGTCCCCCCATGCTGACCACCCAGCCCAGCGGAGCGGAGCCGCCGACGGTCACCGAAGCGGGCCGGCGCAACCTGCGCCTGCTGGTGCAGTTGCGCTGGCTGGCGGTCGGCGGGCAGCTCGCGACGATCCTCGGCGTACATTACGGGCTCGACATCCGCCTGCCGCTGGCCCCGATGCTGGCGGCGCTGGGGCTGCTGGTGGTGCTCAACCTGCTGACCCTGGCGATACCCAAGCGCTGGCCGATCACCAACCTGCACCTGGTCGCCAGCCTGATCGTCGACGTCACCTGCCTGACGATCCAGCTGTTCCTGAGCGGCGGCGCGACCAATCCCTTCGCCTCGCTGTTCCTGCTCCAGGTCGTGCTGGGCGCGATCCTGCTGGAGACCTGGTCGAGCTGGGCGATGGTGGCGCTGACCAGCGGATTGTTCGCCGGGCTGGCGGTGACTCACCGGCCGCTGCCCCTGCCGGCGCTGATCGCGCATTCGCCATCGCCCGCCTATGTGCTGGGCAGCTGGTTCAACTTCACGCTGACCGCGGTGCTGATCGTGCTGTTCGTCACCCGCGTCACCCGCAACCTGCGCGAACGGGACTCGCATCTGGCGGAGCTGCGCCAGCGGGCGGCGGAGGAGGAGCATATCGTCCGCATCGGCCTGCTCGCCAGCGGTGCGGCGCATGAACTGGGCACGCCGCTCGCTTCGCTGGCGGTGATCCTCAGCGACTGGAAGAACGAGCCCGCCATCGCCCGCTCGCCGCACCTCGCCGCCGAGGTGGCGGACATGCGCGCCGAGGTGATGCGCTGCAAGGATATCGTCAGCGGCGTGCTGTTCGCCGCCGGCGAGGTGACCGGCGAGGCCCCGGCGCGCACCACCTTGCGTCGCTTCGTCGACATGCTGCTGCTGGCGTGGAGCCGAATCCATCCCGATCTGGTCACGGTCGATTACGGCCAGGTCGCCGATTGGGCGATCATCGCCGATCGCGCGCTGGGCCAGGCGCTGACCAACACGCTGGACAATGCCGTCGAGGCGGGGGCCAGCCGCATCGCGCTGACCGTCGATCGCGAGGGCGCGGACCTGGTGCTGCGCATCGAGGACGACGGCCATGGCTTTCCTGACCATATCCTGGCGCATGTCGGCAAACCCTATCAAAGCAGCAAGGCGCGGCCCGGATCGGGGCTGGGGCTGTTCCTGTCGAACAATGTGCTGCGGACGCTGGGCGGGACGCTGCGCGCCATGAACCTGCCGGGGCAGGGCGCGCGGATCACGATGCGCGTGCCGCTGGCGGCGCTGGCGGCGGAGGGAGAGACGGCATGAGCGAGACCGGAACGGAGCAGCGCCGACTGCTGATCGTGGAGGATGACGCCGTCTTCGCGCGCACCCTGGCCCGATCGTTCGAGCGGCGCGGCTATGCGGTGCAGGTGCTGAGCGGGCCGGACCAGCTCGAATCGGTGGCGGGGACGTTCCGCCCCGGCTTCGCGGTGGTCGACCTGCGGCTGGCGGGCGCGTCGGGCCTGTCGTGCATCGAGGCGCTGCACCGGGTCGACATGGCGATGCGGATCGTCGTGCTGACCGGCTTCGCCAGCATCGCCACGGCGGTCGAGGCGATCAAGCTGGGCGCGACCAACTACCTGACCAAGCCTGCCAATACCGACGATATCGAAGCCGCCTTCGCCAAGGTGGATGGCGATGCGGAGGTCGATCTGGCGGCCGCCCCGACCAGCATCAAGACGTTGGAATGGGAGCATATCCACCAGACGCTGGCGGATAGCGAGTTCAACATCTCCGAGGCCGCCCGACGGCTGGGGATGCATCGCCGCACCCTGGCCCGCAAGCTCGACAAGCGGCACATGGGCTGAACCACGCCGGGCGAAAAAAAAGGCCGGTACGAGACCGGCCTGATAAGTTTTTAGGAGAGGATGCCTGAAAGGCCTGCTCCCTATGGGCGACAGCGCAGCCTATGTTAAGTGCAAGTTGACGAATAGGGAATGCAGCGACTGCAATCGTCATCCCGGCGTCGTGGCCCAGGTGGCGATGTCGGGCGACTCGCCGATCAGCGCCAGGCCATGGGCGATGGAGGTGAGGGCATCGCCGGTCGCCAGCCGCTCCTCGCCGAAGCGTTCGACGAACAGGCGGTGGATGCGCGGCGTCAGCGAGGTGCCGCCGGTCAGGAAGACGCGGTCGATCGCGGCGGGATCGGTGCCGGCCGCCGCGAGCGCGCGATCGACCGCCTGTTCGATCCGGGCGATGTCGGGGGCGATCCAATTCTCGAAGTCGCGGCGATGCACCTCCGCCTCGATCCGCAGGCCGCCGCCGTCGAAGACGAACCGCGCCTGCTCGGAGGCCGACAGGTCGCGCTTCACCTGCCCGACCGCGTCGTACAGGCGATAGCCCTGTTCCTGCTCGATCACCGCGATCATCCGCGCGATCGCTTCTGGATCGAGCGCGGCACGGCGCAGCTTCTCCAGATCGGCGAGCGTGCGGCGGTTGCGCATCAGCGCGAGTCGCGACCAGTCGCCGAAATCCCTGAAATAGCCGGCCGGAATCTCCAGCACCTTGTCGAACGAGCGGTAGCGGCCGCCCTTGCCGAGCAGCGGCATGACCAGATGATCGACCAGGCGATAGTCGAAGCGGTCGCCGGCGATGCCGACACCGGCATGGCCCAGCGGCACGCAGCGCCGCGCCGCGCCCGGCGCCTCGATCCGCACCACGGAGAAGTCGCTGGTGCCGCCGCCGAAATCCGCGACCAGCACGGTCGCCGGCCGGTCGATCGTGGAGGCATAGCTGAACGCGGCGCCGAGCGGTTCGTAGACATAATGGAGGTCGACGCCCGCTCCGGCCGCCGTCAATTTCGCGAACATCGCATCGTAGCGGCTGCGCGCCAGCGCCTCGTCCGGCCGGTGGCCGACCCATTCGACCGGCCGCCCGACCACGATCCGCGCCAGCGGCTGGTCGAACGCGCCGTTCGCCCGCGCGATCATATGGTCGAGGAAGCGCGCGCCCAGGCCCTCGAAGCGGAAGCGCCGCTCGAACACCGTGGCATGTTCGAAGCTCGGCGCGGCGGCGACCGACTTGAACGACTGGAGGAAGCGGCTTCCCTCGGGAAAGTCGAGATATTCGGCGATCGCCCATGGTCCTGCCGCCGATTCCAGTCCGCCGCGCGCCGATTCCTCCTGCCAGAAACACAGGGCGGAACGGAACACCGGGGACGCGCCATCCGGGCCGGCGATCGGCACCAAGGCCGACTCGCCGCCGCGCGCGATGGCGGCGACCGAATTGGTGGTGCCGAAATCGAAGCCGAGCACGGCGGGTGGGGCGGGGTCGGTCATCGCTCGCTGGTGCTACAGGGACGATGGTCCGCGCAAGCCGGCAAAGCCGCTCATGCGCCCCATTCGGGCCCGTCGGGATCGGGGTGGAAACCGCTGTCGTCGGCCTCCGGCGCGACGACCGGAGTCGGATCGCCGGTCTGCGTGATCGGCGGCAGCCGCTGCGGGGCCTCGCCGCCGAAGCGCAGCCGAATATAGGCGACGGCGCCCGCCATGCCCTGGAATACTGCGACGACGGGTACCCCCTGACGCAGGCGGCCGCCGATCCAAGGCGCACGTTCGGCGGTCAGATAGCCGATCTGGACGCCGCGCTCGCTCAAGACCGCGACGGCATGGGGATCATGGGGGTTGCGGGGTTCCGGACGCAGCGACACCGGGTCGCCCGGATGGCAGAGCAGCGCCTCGAACCGGCGACTGCCGCGATCAGCATTGGGATAGTCCAGTCCGACCACCGCGAGAGTCAGTTCCTCCACCGAAGCCACGTCCTCCCAAGATGGTCCATAACGGATATATGTCGCGGCAAGCCTATGTTTTGAAGCAGAAAGCCAGTCATCCCATCGCGTCTCCGCAATATTTCCCGATAATTTGCAGATCATCAACCCGACAGGCTGCAAAACTATATCCATTTTGCGACGGAATGGATACAAGATCTGACGCATCGGGCTGCGGGACAAGCTGACGAAGCAGCATCGTCTTTCGGCATGTCGATGCGGTGGAATGAGGGTATTTGATGTCGATCCGCCCTGATCTTCGGGCTCTTCGATGAGCCGGCGGGACAAAGTCCCGGCTATTCCGAGCGATATCGCCATGCTGGCCTTGCGGCTGTGGCATGAGCGTCGGTGGCGGGATCGACATTTTCGGGCGTTTCGCGACCTGTTCGCCGATCCGGCCTGGGATCTTCTGCTCGATCTGCTGGTCTCGGAGTCGGAGGAGCGATCGGTATCGACCACCGCCGCCTGCATGGCGTCCGGCGTCGCCGCGTCGACAGCCCTGCGATACATCAACCTGCTTGAGGAGCGCGATCTGGTGATGCGGGTACCCGATCCCAGCGACGCCCGCCGCATGTTCGTGAAACTCTCGCCGGTCGGGCGACGAGAGATGATCGCCTATCTGCGATTGATCGAGGGCCAGCGCTGAGGGCGGCCTCCGAGCCGGTCAGACGGCAATGGCGTCGTTGTTGTGCGACAGCGACTGGAACAGCGCGCGCTCGACCGGGGTGAGGCCGGACAGACGCTCCAGCGTATCGGGCTTGATGTTGTTGCCGAGCTCGATCGCGGGCAGCGGGCTGCGGTCGTCGGCGGCGATACGATTGTTGGCCCCGAACAGGGTCAGCTTCACTCGGCTCATGGATGTCCTCTTTGCGCGCGACCGAGTCATGGCCGGTCGCCAATGGGAACAATGCCGCAACGCGCGACCGGTTCCGCCGGTCGACCGACCCGCATCTGATCACGCGATATTCGGTGACGACCATCGCCCCCGGATAGGTAAATCGGCGTCCGCACCGCGCCGCTGTCGTTGCCGGTCTGGATGCTGGCAAAGGGACGCATCGTGAAATCCTTGCGATCGCGGGAAAGGGGCGATCAGGCGGGCAGGCCGGCGAGGCACAATGTCCGCTCGCGCTGGCGGCGCAGCAGCAGTCCGCGCACCGGTCGGCCGCCGGCGAAGCGGAAGGCGAGGAACCGGTCGCAGCCCTGCCGCCAGCGCCCGGCGGCGAAATGCCGGGCGATGCTGGAGCGGCAATAGCCGGCGACGCCGATGTTGAAGGTCAGCCGCGTCACGGCGGCGAGCTGGTTCGGCCGCTCCGCCAGTTCGGGCGAACAGGCGAGCGCGCCAGCCAGATGTGCCTGGGCGTCCCGCCGCAACAGCGACTCGCATTCGGCATCGGTGCGATACTGTCCGGGGCGCACGTCCGGCCCGGTATGGCCGAAGCAGATCGTCGCGACGCCGGCGATATCGGCATAGCCGGTGTTCCGCTTGCCCTCATCCACACGCAGGCCGGCGATCGCCAGGGTCAGGGCGGCCGCGATCACGGCCGTGCCGCCGACCGCCTTGGCGGACAGCGCGCCGCGCTCCGCCGGCCGCGGTCGATGGTCGCGTACCGGCTGGGGCAGCAGGCGCGCGACGATGACTAGCGCGAACAGGATCATGCCCAGCCAGTCGCCAGCCCGCGCCGGCAGCAGCGCGCGAAGCTCGACCGGCATCATCGCCCACAGGTCGAGCAGCCGCTCCGGCATCAGCAGCATCGCGGCATAAAGAAGTGAGCCGAACGCCGACAGGCGCACGGACCACCAGCGCGAGGCGTCGCGCCAGTCGATACGAGTCATCTATGCATCTCCGCTGGGGCCCCGGAGCCGGGGCGGGCCTTAGTCCGGTCGGATGGTCCGTCGCCGGCGGCGCAGCGCGGCGACGACCAGGCGCAGGGCGGGCTGGGCGTGCAGGGCGAGGCACGCCACGACCAGCAGTGCCGGGATCTGGCTCATTTGCCCGCGCCCCTGGTCATCATCTGCAAGGTCGCCTCGATCCGCGCGGTGCGGACGTCGATGGCGTTGAGCAGGTCCTGGCGGCGATCCTCGCGCTGTTCCAGCTGGCGGACCTGGGTCTCGACCTGTTGCAGCCGCTGTTCACGCTGGCCGTCGCCCCGGATCGCGCCGGCCAGCACGGCGGCGGCCGCGATGATCGTGCAGATCAGCGTCAGCAGATCCTTGGTGGCCATGCGCGGCGGCGGCGGGGCCGCGCCGGGCGCACTCGACGGTAGGGCGGTTGCCATGATCTCACTCCTTCACAGCCGGATATTCGTACTTGTTTTGTTCTATACTGGATCGTGCGACAGCCCCACGCTGGCGCGCGCGGCGGCGAGCTGATCGGGATCGCGGATCCAGTGCGCACCGGTTTCGAGCTGGGCGCGGAGCAGGTTCCGGCACCCCTCCGTCGCCATGCAGCGATCGGCATGATTGGTGCCGACCGCCTCGACCCAGGACGGATCGTCCCCGGTGCAATCGACTGCGTCGGCGGAAGCGGCCATCGCCACCTCCGCATCCATGATCGGGGTCATCCTGTCGCTCCTTCGGCAAGGTCGGCTTATGGCCGGCTGTCAGCAAGGTACGACCGTATATCAGCAAACGCTGACATCAAAAAGCGAAAATCGGTTCATTTTGGCGGTGACGGCTTAAGTGATGCAAGCTAGTGCTGACATCATGCCTGCTGATCCCCTGACGCTCTACGACCGGCTGATGGCCATCAAGCCGGTCGGCCTGTCGGCCAATGCCTGGACCGTCCGCGCCAATCTCAACCGCAACGTGCTGAGCGACATCCGCCGTCGCGGCGCGGCGCAGCATGATACCGTCGAGAAGCTGCTGGCCGCGATCGGCGTGACCTTCGCCGAGTTCGAAGCGGGCCAGCGCGCCGCCGAGCAGGAGCGGCCCGATCGCCGACCCTTCCTCGCGCTCCGCGGGCCGGACCGGCCGCGCGACGTGCCGATCGTGGGGACGGCGCTCTGTTCGGACATCCGGCTTCCCGACTCGGACGAGCCGGTCCAGGTCGAGGCGATGGAGATGCAGATGGACGATGTGATCGACTATGCCCGGCGTCCGCTGACGCTCGATCACAAGCGCGACATCTATGCCCTGTATTTCCGCGGCGTCTCCATGGCGCCGCGCTACGAGCCGGGGGAACTGGGCTATGTCGACCCCAATCGCCCGCCCAGCACCGGCGACTATGTGGTCGCGCAGATGCGCCGCCCGGACGGCGATGGCGAGCGAATCTTCACCGTCATCGCCAAGCGGCTGGTCCGCCAGAGCGCCTCCTATTACGAGTTCGAGCAGTTCAACCCGGCCTGCACCTTCCGCGTGCCGCGCTCGGCGGTCGCGCATCTGCACCGCATCATCCCCTGGGACGAGCTGGTGACCTTCTGACCGCGTAGGGAGTCGCCGGCCGGAGCGGCGGCGTTCGCTTCGATCATGGCCGATGATCGGTCGTATGAGGGGCCGATGCTGGCGAGGAGGGGGGCTGCCGGGCGAAGGACGATAGCCGGATCGCCTTCCCGGCCGTCATCGCCGACACAATGTCGGCATGTGCTACACCACGTCTTCGGGTCAACCGAAACGCAAAAAGCGGCCCCGAAGGACCGCTCTTGCTGCACGATTTTATGGAAAACTGGAGCGGGCGAAGGGATTCGAACCCTCGACCCCAACCTTGGCAAGGTTGTGCTCTACCCCTGAGCTACGCCCGCTCTGGCGTCCGTCCGACCGGGTGGTCGGTGGGTGTGCGGCGCTCCTAGCGGTGGGTCCGGAATCGCGCAAGCGTTAATTTCAAAAAAGTTGCAGCTTGGCGGATGGTGTTCAGAACAATAGAAGAACGTCCATGCGCGACTCACCCGTCCTGCCGGTAGCTCCAGCCGGGCCATCGCTCGCCGCTTCCCGGCCCTGGGCGGAGCGCGGCCGGTGAGCGGCGGGTCGGCGCGGCGCTTCCTGGCGCTGGTCTTTCCGATGCTGCCCTTCGAGCGACTGCGGGAGACGCGGCCGCATCTATTTACCGATCAGGCCGACGCGCCGGTCGCATTGACCGAGACAATCGGCGGCACGGAACGGGTGTCGATGGTCGATCCGGCGGCGCGGCGGGCGGGGCTGGCGGTCGGGGACCTGGCGGCGGCGGCGCGGGCGGCGGCGCCCGGACTCATTACGGTGGTCGCCGATCCCCATGGCGATTGCGACTGGCTGGAGCGGCTGGCGGACGGCTTCACCCGCTATACGCCGCAGGTGCGGCTCGATCCCGCTGACGGACTGACGCTCGACCTATCCGGCGCGCCGGAGACGGACGCCGCGCTCGTCGCCGATATCGAGGCGCGGATGGCGCGGCGGGGGATGGTGGTGCGTCACGCTGCCGGCGGCACCCCGGCGGTGGCGCGGGCATTGGCGCGCTTCGCCGGGGGACCGGCGCCCGACGAGGCGGGCGCGGTACGGCGGTTGCCGGTCGCGGCGCTGGAATTGGAGGCGGAGGAGACGGAGGCCCTGCTCGCGGCGGGGCTGCGCACCGTGGGCGACGTGGCGACGCGGCCCGAGGCGGCGCAATTCGGCCGCTCGGTACAGGAGGCCGTGCGGGGGCTGACCGACCGGCGGGTTCCGCTGCCGCCCCTGCCGCCGCCGTCCGGCCGGCAGGTCGAGCGGACGCCGGACCAGCCGATCGTGCAGGCCAAGCCGGTGCTGGCGGCGGTCGAATCGGCGCTGGCCCAGCTGGTCGAGGCGCTGATCGCGGATGGCGAGGGCGGATGGTGCTGGGAGGCGGCGCTGTTCACCCGCGATGGCCGCCGCTTGGCCATGCGGGTGGACCTGCCCGAACCGTCCCAGGCCGTCGCCCCGGTGCTGCGGGAAATGGCCGCGCGATGGGGGACGCTGGGGGACCAGCTGGCGGCGGCGGGCGGCTGCGATCTGGTCCGGGTATGCGTGGTGCGCGCCGCGCCGATCGGCACGGGGCGGCTGGCGCTGGAGGGCGGGGCGGCGGTTCGACCCGAACGGGCCGCGCCGGTGCGTCGGTCGTCGCGCAAGCCGTTGGCGGCGCAGTCGCAACTGGGCCTGTTTGCCGCCGATGCGGCAGCGGGCGTCGTCGCCGCATCCGAACCGCCCGCCGCGCCGATCCCGCTCTTCGGGCCATCACGGCCCTCCGACCCGGGGGGTGGCGAGGAGGCGGCGCGGTCGACGCCGGTCCATCCGTCGCGCGGGCGCGGCGGCGCGATGGCCTGTGCATGGCCGGTCCGCCTGCGGGGACCTGTTCGCGGGACGGGCCTTCCATTACGGCGCGCGCCGCCCCAGATAGCGGGCCAGTGACAGTGGGAGCAGTGATTTGGCCAGCCTGGGAATGACGCCTGCCGACAAGGAAGCGGTGACCGCATTCCGCACCGACGTGGTCGAGCCGTCGATGACGAAGCTCGTGATCATCGATTTCTGGGCGGAATGGTGTGGACCCTGCAAGGCGCTGGCCCCGGTGCTGGAGAAGGTGGCGGCCGATTATGCCGACAAGGGCGTGGTGCTGGCCAAGGTCGATACCGACAAGAACCAGTTCATCGCCGCGCAATTCCAAATCCGCTCGATCCCGACCGTCTATGCGATGTTCCAAGGCCAGCTGGTCGCCGACCTGACCAGCGCCCGCACCGAAAGCGCGTTGCGCACCACGCTCGACCAGCTGCTCCGCCAGCTGCCGATCCAGTCCGAGGCGGGCGACGCCGCCGCCGAGCTGGAGCCGCTGGTCGCGATGGGCGAGGAGGCGCTGGCCGAGGGCGATGCGGAGCGCGCGCTGTCGATCTTCCAGCAGCTGGTCGACTTGGCGCCCGACAATCCGGCGGTGCTGTCCGGCCATATCCGCGCGCTGCTCGCCGCCGGGCTGACCGACGAGGCGCAGGCGGCGATCGATGCGCTGCCCGCCGACCTGAAGGATGCTGGGATCGAGCGGGCCCGTGCCGCGCTGGCCCTGGCGCAGACCGCGCAGCCGGTCGAGGATTTCGCCGGCCTGGCGACCGAGGTGCAGAACAACCCGGACGATCATGAGAAGCGGTTCGCGCTGGCCAATGCGCAGATGGCGGCGGGCGACCGCAACGGCGCGGCCGACAACCTGCTCTTCATCGTCGCGGCCGATCGCGAGTGGAATGACGGCGCGGCGCGCCAGCAGCTGCTCAAGCTGTTCGAGGTGGTCGGCCTGATGGACCCCTGGGTGTCGCAACAGCGCCGCCGCCTGTCCGCGATCCTGTTCGGATGACGGGCGTTCGCCTGTCGATCTTCCCGCTGGCGGGGGCGCTGCTCTTTCCGGAGATGCATCTGCCGCTCCATATCTTCGAGCCGCGCTACCGGGCGCTGGTGTCGGATGCGATGGCGCGCGACCGGCGGATCGGCATGATCCAGCCGAGCGGCGAGGGGGAGACGCCTGACCTGTACGCGGTCGGCTGCGTCGGCAAGATCGCCGAGGTGGAGGCGCTGGACGATGGGCGGTACAATCTGGTGCTGGAGGGCCTGTCGCTGTTCCGGGTGCGGCGCGAGCTGACCGTGTCGACCGCCTTCCGCCAGGTGGAGGCGGAGCTGATCGCCCCGCCCGAGCCGGACGACCTGTCGATCGGCCGCCGCGCCAGCCTGGAGGTCGAGTCGAAGCGCTATGCCGAGGCGGCGGGCTATCAGGTGGATTGGGATGCGGTGGCGCGGCTGGACGATGCCAGCCTGGTCAACGGCATCGCCCAGATCGCGCCCTTCGACGTCGCCGCCAAGCAGGCGCTGCTGGAGGCGGAGGGGATCGAGCAGCGCGCCGAACTGATCATCCAGTTGATGCAGTTCTTCGGCCGCTATGGCGGCGAGGACCGGGTGACGCTTCAGTGAGCGACGAGGGGGGAACAACGTATGACGATCGATCCCTGGCTGCTGGAACGGCTGGTCTGCCCGGCGACGCGCCAGCCGCTGGTCTATGACGCGGACGCGCAGGAACTGGTATCGGCTGCGGCGGGGCTGGCCTATCCGATCCGCGACGGCGTGCCGGTGATGCTGGTTGAGGAAGCGCGACGGCTCGATCCGGCCGGGTGAGGCGCGCGCGAAGGCGCGAACGGCGCGGGGACCGATGTCCCTGCCGGTCATAGGGCAGGCAGGACGCTCACCCCGGACACGACATCCCGGCCTCCCCGCGCCGTTACGCGCACCGGATCACTGTTTCGTCGCCAGCGCATGCCATGCCCGTCCGTCCCGGCGCATCAACGCGTCGGACGAATCCGGCCCGGTGCCACCCGCCGCATAGGATTCCGGCTCGCCCTTGGCCCATAGGTCGAGGAAGGGCTGCACCGCCGCCCATCCCGCCTCGATCGCATCGGCGCGCTGGAACAGCGTCTGGTCGCCGGTGAACAGGTCGTAGAGCAATGTCTCGTAACCGGTCAGCGCGGCGATGCGAAAACGGTCGGCATAATGGAAGTCCAGGCTGACCGGCGCGGTCGCCACCTCCAGGCCGGGGCGCTTGATGACCATCTCCATGCTCATCCCCTCGTCCGGCTGGATCTGGATCACCAGCTGGTTGGACGGCAGCTTGGCCCCGCGCGCGGCGGCGAACTGCATCAGCGGCACTGGCTTGAACACCACCACCACCTCGGTATCGCGCACCGCCATCGCCTTGCCGGTGCGCAGGTAGAAGGGCACGCCCGCCCAGCGCCAGGTATCGACCATCAGCTTCAGCGCGACGAAGGTCTCGGTCCGGCTGTCCGGCGCGACGCCCTCGGCACCGCGATAGGCGGCGACCGGATGGCCGGCGACCACGCCGTCCGCATATTGCCCGCGCACGCCATTGGCCCGCGCCTCGTCGGCGTCATAGACGCGCACCGCCCGCAACGCCTTGCCCTTCTCGTCGCGGATCGCCTCCGCGTCGAAGCTATTGGGCGGCTCCATCGCCACCATCGCGAGCAGCTGGAACAGATGGTTGGGCACCATGTCGCGCAGCGCGCCGGTCGGGTCGTAGAAGCCGCCGCGCGTGCCGACATCCACCGTCTCGGCGGCGGTGATCTGGACATGGTCGATCGCGTCGCTGTTCCACAGCCGCTCGATCATCGTGTTGGCGAAGCGCAACGTCAGGATGTTCTGCACCGTCTCCTTGCCCAGGAAATGGTCGATCCGATAGACCTGCCGCTCGGCCACCTGCTTCAGGATGCGGGCGTTGAGCGCGCGGGCGCTGTCCAAGTCGTGGCCGAACGGCTTTTCGATCGCGACGCGGCGGAAGCGCCGGTCGCTTTCCGCCATCAGGCCGTGCTCCGCCAGCTTGTCGACGATATCGCCGAAGAAGCGCGGCGGCACCGCCAGGTAGAAGGCGGCGTTGCGGTCCGGGCCCAGCCGCTCGGCAAGGGTCTGGTAGACGGCATCGGCGGTGAAATCGCCCTTCAGATAGTCGATTCGCGGCCGCAGGCGGCTCCACGCCTCGCCCTTCTCGGTCGCGCCCTCGCCACCGCTGGGGGCCTGGAAGGATTCGAGCGCATGGCGCAGCCCTTCCGCGTCCATGTCGTCCAGCCCGACGCCCAGGATGTGGAGCTGGTCGTCCGCCAGCCCCAGCCGGGTCATGTTGATCAGCGCCGGCATCAGCAATCGCCGGGTCAGGTCGCCGGTCGCGCCGAAGATCACCAGCGTCACCGGCGGCGCGGGGGGTACGTGCATGTCGCGTTCGGCCACGATCACCTCTTTGCTGCATTTCGCCCGCGACAACGAACCGGAGCCGTAACGGTGCCCGGCTTTATCAGGCCGCCGCCAGCGCTGCGTCGCGCTCCGCCGCCTGGCGCGACCACATCTCCGCATAGAGGCCGCCGCGGCGCAGCAGCTCGGCATGGCTGCCCTGTTCCGCCACCCGGCCGGCGTCCAGCACGACGATCCGGTCCGCCGACACGATCGTCGACAGGCGGTGCGCGATGACGATGGTGGTGCGACCACGCTCCACCGCCTCCAGCGTCGCCAGGATGTCGGCCTCGGTCCGGCTGTCGAGCGCGCTGGTCGCCTCGTCCAGGATCAGGATCGGCGGGTTCTTGAGCAGGGTGCGGGCGATCGCCACGCGCTGCTTCTCGCCGCCGGACAGTTTCAGCCCGCGCTCGCCGACGCGGGTGGCATAGCCATCGGGCTGGCGCTCGATGAAGGCGGCGATCGCCGCGCCGCGCGCCGCCTGCTCCACTTCGGCGTCGCCCGCGCCCTCGCGGCCATAGGCGATGTTGTAGCCGATCGTGTCGTTGAACAGCACCGTGTCCTGCGGCACGATGCCGATCGCGGCGCGCAGCGACCCTTGCGTGACCCGGGCGATGTCCTGCCCGTCGATCGTGATCCGCCCTTCCCCGACATCGTAGAAGCGATAGAGCAGCCGCGCGAGCGTCGACTTGCCCGCGCCGGACGACCCCACCACCGCCAGCGTCGTGCCGGCCGGCACGTCGAGGTCGAGACCGTCCAGGATGGTGCGCTCGGGATCATAGCCGAAGCGCACCCCCTCGAACCGTACATGGCCGCGCGTCACCGCCAGGGCCGGCGCGCCGGGCAGGTCGGTGACGTCGGCGGGCGTGTCGATCAGGTCGAACATCGCGCCCATGTCGATCACCCCCTGGCGGATGGTGCGATAGACCATGCCGAGCAGGTCGAGCGGCCGGAACAGCTGGGCGAGCAGCGTCGACACGAACACCACGTCGCCGGCGGAAAACTGCCCCCGGCTCCATCCCCAGGCGACATAGGCCATGCCGCCGCCGAGCATCAGGTTGGTAATCGCCGCCTGGCCGACGTTCAGCCAGGCCAGCGAGTTTTCCGACTGGGTAGCGGCGCGGGCATAGGCGTCGACCGCCTGTTCGTAGCGCCGCGCCTCGCGCTCCTCGGCGTTGAAATATTTGACCGTCTCGAAATTCAGCAGCGAATCGACCGCATGGGCGACCGCGCCGGTGTCGAGATCGTTCATCCGCGTGCGCAGCGCGTTGCGCCAGTCGGTGACCAGCCGCGTGAACCAGATATAGGCCACGACCATCGCGATCGTCGCGACGACCAGCGGCGCGCCGAAGCTGCGCCCGAAGATGCCGAGCACCAGCGCCAGTTCCAGCACGGTCGGCGCGATATTGAACAGCAGGAAATAGAGCATCGTGTCGATGCTCTTGGTGCCGCGCTCGACCACCTTGGTGACCGCGCCGGTGCGCCGTTCCAAATGGAAGCGCAGCGACAGGCCGTGCAGGTGGCGGAACACATCGGCCGCCAGCCGGCGCGTCGCATCCTGCCCGACCCGCTCGAACACGGCGTTGCGCATATTGTCGAACAAGGTCGTGGCGAAGCGCGAGGCCGCATAGGCGACGACCAGCAGCACCACGAGCGTCGCCAGGCTCCGGTCGCCCGAGGCCATGCGGTCGACCGCGAACTTCAGCGTATAGGCGGCACCGAACACCTGCACGAGCTTCGACACCAGCACGAGCAGCATCGCCGCGACGATGCGCAGGCGCAGCCCCGGTTCGCCGGCGGGCCAGAGATAGGGGAGGAACCGGCGAAGCGTCGGGAATAGCGGCCGTTCGGGACCGGCGGTGGGGGCGGATGGGGGCATGAGTCGCTGATGTCGGCGCGACGGGGCCGGAGTTCAACCGTCTGCGTCCCCCATCGACCGGTCGTGACCACGGAACATCCCGTCGCGCGTCGACGTTTTGCCTTTCGTCTGGAGACGCCTATGACACCGCTCTATTTCGTGGTTGCCATCCTGGGTTGCGGAGACGGCAATGTCGATTGTCGCGAGGCGCGGATCGCTCCCGCCCGGTACGAGACCATGGCGCAATGCAAGGCCGATCTCGTGCAGCAACTGGCGCGCAACAGCGATGTGCCCTTCCCGGTGATCGGTGCGGACTGCCGCGCCGAGGGCGTGCGTTTCGCGGATGGGGCGGCGAAGGCCCGGCGGGGCTGATACCGGCCGGGGCGTCGCGATGCCTTCGTTCCCGTTTGTGACGCCTGCCCATGACGACGCATGACCACGCCATGCGATTTTAGGTTTCCCACGCGCCACGTCCTTGCGCTAGGCGGAGGATATGGCCGCCACCATTCGCTGCGATGTCGCGATCGCCGGGGCCGGGCTTGCCGGGTCGCTGCTTGCGCTCGCCCTGGCTGCCCGACATCCCGCGCTCGACGTCCGACTGATCGATTCCGACCACCGCATTGGCGGCGACCATGTCTGGTCCTTTTTCGGCAGCGATATCGCCGATGCCGATCGCTGGCTGCTGACGCCGCTGATCGGCCATGCCTGGCGCGACTATGATGTCGCCTTCCCCGCGCATCGCCGCACCATCGCCGCCACCTATTATTCGATCGAGAGCGCCCGGCTGGACCAGGTGGTGCGCAAGGCGCTGCCCGAGCGCGCGCTGCTGTTCGACCGCAAGGTGCTGGCGACCTCGACCACGGCGGTGGTCTTCGCCGATGGCGACCGGATCGAGGCCAAGGGCGTGATCGACGCGCGCGGCGCGGGCGATGTGTCGGCGCTCGATCTCGGCTGGCAGAAGTTCGTCGGCCGGCTGCTGCGCGTGCCCGGTGGCCATGACGTGGCGCGGCCGATGGTGATGGACGCCACCGTGTCGCAGATCGACGGCTATCGCTTCCTCTACTGCCTGCCCTTCGATGCCGAGCGGGTATTCGTCGAGGATACCTATTACAGCGAATCGCCGACGCTGAACGTCCGCTCGGTCGCCCGGCGGATCGACGCCTATGCCACGCAGCGCGACTGGCAGGGGGTGGAGGATGCCGGCCATCAGGAACGCGGCGTGCTGCCGGTGGCGATGGGCGGCGATTTCGAGACCTATTGGAAGGCGGGCGGCGCCCGCGTCGCCAAGGTCGGGATGCGCGCCGGGCTGTTCCACCCGACCACCGGCTATTCGCTGCCCGACGCGGTGCGCACCGCCACCGCGATCGCCGCGCAGACCGATTTCTCCGGCCTCGGCCTCCACGCCCTGACCCATGACCTGGCGCGGACCAGCTGGGACGGGCGGAACTTTTATCGCTTGCTGGATCGTATGTTGTTCCGCGCTGCGGAACCGGAGGAACGCTACCGCGTCCTGGAACGCTTCTATCGGCTCGACCCGCGGCTGATCGGCCGCTTTTATGCAGGACATTCCACGATGAGCGACAAGGCCCGGGTGCTGGTCGGCAAACCGCCGGTGCCGATCGGTCGCGCGATCCGCGCGCTGGCCGGCGGAGGACGCGCATGAAGAACGTCGCCGTCATCGGCGCCGGTTTCGGCGGACTGGCGCTTGCCATCCGCCTGCAAAGCGCCGGCATCCAGACCACGATCATCGAGTCGCGCGACAAGCCGGGCGGCCGCGCCTATTACTGGGAGCGCGACGGCTTCACCTTCGATGGCGGGCCGACGGTCATCACCGACCCGGCCTGTCTGGAGGAGCTGTGGCAGCTGACCGGCCACAGCATGGCCAACGACGTGCAGCTGGACCCGGTCTCGCCCTTCTACCGGCTGAACTGGGCCGACGGCACCAATTTCGACTATACCAATGACGACACGCTGCTGCGGTCGCAGATCGAGCGGCTGCACCCCGGCGACTGGGCCGGCTATCAGAAGTTCCTGGAATATTCGGCCGGCGTGTTCCGCGAGGGGTATGAGAAGCTGGGCCATGTCGCGTTCCTCGACTTCGCGTCGATGATCAAGGCGGCGCCGGCATTGGCCAAGTACCAGGCCTGGCGCTCGGTCTATTCGATCGTGTCGGGCTTCGTGAAGTCGGAGAAGCTGCGCGAGGCGCTGAGCTTCCACACGCTGCTGGTCGGCGGCAATCCGATGACGACCAGCGCCATCTACGCGCTGATCCACAAGCTGGAGCGGGACGGCGGCGTCTGGTTCGCGCGCGGCGGCACCAACCGGCTGGTCGCCGGCATGGTCGCGCATTTCGAGCGGCTGGGCGGCACAATGCGCCTGGGCGACCCGGTCACCGCGATCGAGACGCTGGGCGACCGCGCGACCGGCGTGGCCACCCAATCGGGCTGGCGGATGGACGTGGATGCGGTCGCCGCGAACAGCGACATCATGCATACCTATCGCGACCTGCTGTCCACCTCGCGATCGGCGCAGCGGACGCGCGCGCGGCTGGAGCGGAAAAGCTATTCGCCCTCGCTGTTCGTGGTGCATTTCGGGATCAAGGGCAGCTGGCCGGGCATCCCGCACCACATGATCCTGTTCGGCCCGCGCTATAAGGGCCTGTTGTCCGACATCTACGACCATGGCGTGCTGAGCGAGGATTTCTCGCTCTATCTCCACCACCCGACCGTCACCGACCCGGCGCTGGCGCCGGAGGGGCATTCGACCTTCTATGCGCTGGCCCCCGTGCCGCATCGGGGCAAGTTCCCGGTCGACTGGGCGGAGGTCGGCCCGATCCTGGAAAAGCGCATCCTGGACGAGGTCGGCCGGCGGCTGATCCCCGACATCCATGAGCGGATCGTCACCAAATTCTCCTATGCCCCGTCCGATTTCGAGACGGACCTGAACGCGCATCTCGGCAGCGCCTTCAGCCTGGAGCCGGTGCTGACGCAGAGCGCCTATTTCCGCGTCCACAACCGCGACGACGCCATCCCCAACCTGTACTTCGTGGGGGCGGGCACGCATCCGGGCGCGGGGATTCCGGGCGTGGTCGGCAGCGCCAAGGCGACGGCGCGGCTGATGCTGGAGGGATGAGCCGGCTTGTCGGCCGCGCGCGCATATCCTAGCGCGAAGCGCATGAAACGCCTCGCCATCTATTGCGGCTCCGCCACCCCCGCCGATCCCTTGTACCTGGAGGCCGCGCGCGATGTCGGCCGGACGCTCGCCGAACGCGGCATCGGCGTCGTCTATGGCGGCGGCCGGCTCGGCCTGATGGGGGCGGTGGCCGATGCGGCGCTGGCGGCGGGGGGCGAGGTGATCGGCATCATCCCCCAGGCGCTGGTCGATGCCGAGGTCGCGCACCGCGACCTGACCGAACTGCACGTCGTCCCCGGGATGCACGAGCGCAAGAAGGCGTTCACCGACCTGGCCGACGGCTTCGTCACCATCCCCGGCGGCACCGGCACGATGGACGAACTGTGGGAGGCACTGTCCTGGGCACAGCTCGGCTATCATGCCGATCCGGTCGGGCTGCTTAACACCGCCGGCTATTACGATCCGCTGATCCAGTTCTGGGACCGGATGGGCGAGGTAGGCTTCCTGCGCCCGCAGCATCGCGATCTGCTGATCGTCGCCGATACGCTGGACGTGCTGCTGGAGCGGATGGCCGCGCATCGCCCGACCCAGCCGATCGTGCGGATGAACGCCGCCGACCTGTGACCGGCCTGCCGCCCCCGGAGCGCGGCCAGGATCGCACACAAGACCGCGAGGCGCTGGTCGAGGCGGCGCGGCTGTCGATCGCGCGCGGATCGAAGAGCTTCGCCGCCGCGTCGCGCCTGTTCGATCCCGCCACGCGCGAGCGGGCCTGGCTGCTCTATGCCTGGTGCCGCGCCTGCGACGATATCGCCGACGGGCAGGACCATGGCCATGGCATGACCCGCGTCGCCGACGCGCCCGCCCGCCTCGCCGAACTGACCGCCAAGACCGAGGCGGCGCTGGCGGGCGAGGTGGTGGGCGATCCGGCGTTCGATGCGCTGCGCGTCGTCGCGGCGGAGACGGCGATGCCGCCCGCCTGGCCGCGCGCGCTGGTCGCGGGCTTCGCGCTCGATGCCGAGGAGTGGCGGCCGCGGAGCGAGGAGGATCTCTATCGCTATTGCTATCATGTCGCGGGCGTCGTCGGCTGCATGATGGCGGTGGTGATGGGCGTCGACCCGGCGGACGACGCGACGCTCGACCGGGCCTGCGACCTGGGGCTGGCGTTCCAGCTCGCCAATATCGCGCGCGACCTGGCGGAGGACGACCGCGCCGGCCGCTGCTACCTGCCGCAGGACTGGCTGGACGCGGCCGGTATCGCGCCCGGCACGCTATCCGACCCGGCGAACCGGGCCGCCGTCGCGGCGCTGGCGACCCGGCTCGCCACCCGGGCCGCTCTGTTCGAGGCGAGCGCGCGCGGCGGCACCCCGGCCCTGTCGACTCGATCGGCCTGGGCGGTGCTGTCGGCGGCGGACATCTACGGCGCGATCGCCCGCAAGGTCGCGGCCGCCGGCGGGGCGGCCTGGGACCGGCGGGTCGGCACGTCGAAATGGGAGAAGATCGGCTTCATCGCCCGATCCTGGAGCCGGGCGAAGCGGCGCACGCGCCTCTATGCGGACGTGCCGCGCGACCCGACGCTCTGGACCCGGCCGCGCTGACCGACCGATGCGCAACCCGTCGCCCAACTCCCACGCCCCCTTGCTCCGCACCGACCGGCTGGTGCTGACCGGCCATCGTCCGGCCGATCTGGACGGACTGGCCGCGATGTGGGGCGACCCCCGCGTCTATGCCGGGATCGGTGGCCAGCCCCGCCCGCGCGAGGAGGTGTGGATTCGCCTGTTGCGATCGATCGGGACGTGGACGGCGTTCGGCTACGGCTCCTGGGTGGTGCGCGAGACGGTGGACGGGCCGCCGCTGGGCGAGGTCGGGCTGATCGAGGCGAAGCGCGCGATCGACCCGCCGCTGACCGCGACGGAGACGGGGTGGACGCTGTCGCCCGAGCGGCATGGCCGGGGCTATGCGCGCGAGGCGATGACGGCGGTGCTCGGCTGGGCCGATGCCCAGGGAATGGCGCGGACGCAGTGCATCATCGATCCGGGCAACGCCGCCTCGATCCGGCTGGCGACGGTGCTGGGCTATGTCCGCCATGGCGAGGCCCGGTATCACGACCGGGCGATCCTGTGCTTCGAGCGGATCACCGCCGGCTGATCGGTATCATGGCGTTTCGCCGCATTCGGGGCTAAGACCGACCGATTGGGGGCGAGCCAATATGGAAGCGGACTGGAAGATCGAAGCCGAGCGGCTGGCGACGCTGGAGGATTACCGGCTCCTCGACACACCGCGCGAACCCATGTTCGACGCCATCGTCCGCCAGGCGGCCTCCGGGGCGGACGCCCCGATCGCGCTGATCACGCTGATCGACGACCGGCGGCAATGGTTCAAGGCGGCGCAGGGGGTCGACCATCGCGAGGACCCGATCGACCAGTCGATCTGCGCGCACGCGATCCGCAGCGATGCGCTGTTCGAGGTGCCGGATGCCAGCGCCGACGCCCGCTTCGCCCATTTCCCCGCCGTCGCGCGCGAGGGGGGCATCCGCTTCTATGCGGGCGTGCCGCTGACGATGAAGAACGGCGCGCGGCTCGGCACGCTGTGCGTCATCGATACCGAGCGGCGCGAGGGACTGGATGCGGAGGAGCGCGACCTGCTGGAGCGGCTGGCGCGCCGCACCGTCGCCGCCTTCGAACTGGCGCGCGACATGCACCGCGACGCGACGCTGCCCGCCGACCCGGCGACGGTGGACGAGCGCGTCTGGCTGGACCAGGCGCTGAGCCTGATGGCGCGCGCCTCGGCGGCGCTCGACCGGGTGGAAGCGTCGGCGGCGCTCGCCCATCTGGAACAGGCGATCGTCACGGTCGAGACGCGCCGCGCGCTGCTATAGCGCTCGCAACGCCGCCGCCGGCCGCGCGCGCAACACCGGCAGGCTGCCGGCCAGGCCGATCGCCACCGTCGCCCCCGCTCCGATGGCCAGCGTCGCCGCGACCGTGGGCCAGTCGGGCAGCCAGGCGAAGTCGAACAGCCGGGTCACGACATACCAGCCGCCGGCCGTACCCAGCGCCAGCGCCACCAGGCTCATGATCGCGGCGAGCATCGCATATTCGGCGGCCTGCACCGCCAGCACCTGACCGCGCGTCGCGCCCAGCACCTTCAGGATCGTCGCGTCATAGGTGCGGCTGGCTCGCGCCGCCGCGATCGCGCCGACCAGCACGGCGATGCCGGCGAGCACTGCCACCCCGGCGGCGGCCGCGATCGCGGTCGCCATCTGGCGCACCACGGTCTGCACCTGCGCCAGCACGCC
Source organism: Sphingomonas sp. SORGH_AS_0438 (assembly GCF_031453475.1). Classification (NCBI taxonomy): domain Bacteria; kingdom Pseudomonadati; phylum Pseudomonadota; class Alphaproteobacteria; order Sphingomonadales; family Sphingomonadaceae; genus Sphingomonas; species Sphingomonas sp. SORGH_AS_0438. The sequence goes on along the minus strand of NZ_JAVIZS010000001.1, from coordinate 3,290,900 downwards.
GCCCACCTCGATCACCGAGGTGGAGGGGAAGCGCGGCAGCAGCGCGGCGGTGACGGCGGGGACGCGGGCGCGGGGCATGTCGATCGTCGCCGCCAGATTGTGCGGCACATCGGCCAGCGCGCCGGGCGAGAAGACCAACACGAAGTTGAAGCCCAGCGTGTCCCAGGCGATCCGCCGGAACGAGGCGATCCTGGCGGTACGCTCCAGCCCCAGCACCGAGATGGTCAGGGGATCGCCGATATGCAGGTCCAGCGCCTTGGCCAGGCGTTCGTCGACCGACACCAGCGGCCGCCGCCCCTCCGCCGCATTCCACCAGCGCCCGGCGGTCAGTTCGCTGCCGGGCGGCAGGGCGGCAGCGAAGGTCAGGCCGCGCTCGCCGCGCAGCGCCCAGGCCGCCTCGGGAATCGTCTTCAGATCGGCGACGCGCGTCCGGCCATAGCCGGTGATGGTGCCGCGCATCAGCGGCACGGTGGCGATGGTCGCGCCGGGCGCGGCATGGCGGACGGTGGCGCGGAACAGCGCCTCCTGCTCGGGCGGCACGTCGAGCGCGAACAGGGCGGGGGCGCGATCGGGGATGGTGCGGCGGATATTGCCGTCCAGGCTGGTGCGGATCGTCGCCAGCAGCACGAACAGGGTCAGCCCCAGGCCGAGCGCCACGACCAGCGCGACGGTGCGCGCGCCCGGCCGGTGCAACCCGCCTAGCGCCAGCCGCAACAGGGGCTGGCGCGGGCGCGGCAGCCGGGCGGCCAGCGCCCGGATTGCCCAGCCGATACCGGTCAGCAGCAGCAGCGTACCCGCCGCCGCACCCAGGAAGCCGGCGGCGAAGCCCGGCCGCTCGCTGGTCGACAGGGCCAGCGCGACGATCGCCGCCCCGGCCAGCGCCATCCAGCCGGCGGCCCGGCGCGGGATCGCCCGGCCCGCGCCCGTCACGCCGCGCAGCAAGGTCGCGGCCGGTACCCGGCCCGCCGCGACCAGGGCGGGCGCGCAAAAGGCCAGCGCGATCAGCAGGCCATAGGCGGCGGCCAGCACCAGGGGCAGCGGCTGCACCGCCCAGCCCGGCGCGACCGGCAGCACCGCACCGGCCAGATGCCCGATCAGCGGCACCGCCAGCCAGCCGATCACCAGACCCAGGGCGATGCCGACGACCGACACCGCCAGAATCTGGAGCAGGTAGATGCGCGTCACCAGGCGGCTGGTCGCGCCCAGCACCTTGAGCATGGCGATGCTCTGGCGGCGCTGGTCGAGATAGGAGGAGACGCCGTTGCCGACACCGATCCCGGCGATCACCAGCGCCGCCAGCCCGACCAGGGTCAGGAACTCGCCCATCCGCAGCACGAAGCGGCTGGCTCCCGGCGAGGCGCGGTCGCGGGTGCGCGTCTCCCAGCCGGCGGCGGGGAAGCGGCGCTCAAAGGCCCGGAGCGCGGCGGCGGGGTCGCGCCCGGCCAGCGCGACCCGGTAGCGCGTGTCGTAGAGGCTGCCCGGCTGCACCAGTCCGGTACGGTCCAGCCCGGCACGCGACACCATCACCACCGGTCCGAGCGTGAAGCCCTCGCTCAGCCGGTCCGGCTCCTCGGCCAGCACGCCACCGACGCGGAACGACGCGCTGCCCAGCTGCAGCGTCGCGCCGCGCCCGATCCGCAGCCGGTCGGCCAGCGCCGGCGCGATCCAGGCGGTGTCGGGGCCGGGCGCACGCACGCTCCGCCCGTCCGCCAGCGTCAGCCGGCCATAGAGCGGATAGGCCGCGTCCACCGCCTTCAACTGGACGGGTGCGGTGCGATCGGCGGCGGCGACCGCCATCGACTGCATCCGGATCGTCTCCGACACGGTGCCCATCGCCTGCATCGCCGCGCGTTCCGCCGGGTCGGCGGTGCGTTGCGAGACCGAGAGTTCGACATCGCCGCCCAGCAGCTCGCGCCCGCGCGCACCCAGTTCGTCGGCGATGGCGGCGGAGAGGCTGCCGATCGCCGCCAGCGCGCCGACGCCCAGCACCAGGCAGACCAGCAGCAGCCGCAACCCCCGGAACCGCGCCGACAATTCGCGACGGGCCAGCCGCCAGGCCAGCGGCCATGTGCTCATGCGACCAGCCGCCCGTCGACCATTTCCAGCGTCCGGTCGCAGCGCTGGCCCAGCGCCGGGTCATGGGTGATGATGACCAGGCTGGCGCCGCTCGCCCGCTGGCGCTCGAACAGCAGGTCGATGATCCGCCGTCCGGTCGCGCCGTCCAGATTGCCGGTCGGCTCGTCGGCGAAGACGATGCTGGGGGCAGGGGCCAGGGCACGGGCGATCGCCACGCGCTGCTGCTCGCCGCCGGACAGTTGCGACGGATAATGGTCCAGCCGGTGCGCCAGGCCGACCGCCGCCAGTTCCGCCTCGGCCCGCGCCTGCGCGTCGGGAAGGCCCGCCAGCTCCATCGGCACGGCGACATTCTCGTGCGCGGTCATCGTCGGCAGCAGGTGGAAGGCCTGCAGGACGATGCCGATCCGGCCGCGCCGCGCCACCGCCAGCCGGTCCTCGTCCAGCGTGCCGAAATCCTGCCCGTTCACCAGCACCTGCCCGCCGGTCGCGCGCTCCAGCCCGGACAGCACCGCCATCAGCGACGACTTGCCCGATCCCGACGCACCGAGCAGCGCGACGCTCTCGCCCGCGCGCACCTCCAGGTCGATGCCGCGCAGGATCTCGACCGGCTCCGCACCGCCCAGCACCAGCCTTACATCGCGGGCGCGGATCACCATATCCGGAGCCGACATCAGGACGCCAAAGGCAAGAATGACAAAATCATACCGGCATTATGGGCGGGCGGTGGTCCCGATCCAAGCCATGGCGCTGCTGGCGGCGTGCAATGGTCAAAATGGTCAGGGCGATCCGGCGGTCCAGGCGAACACGGCCAGCGCCGCCACGTCGCCGATACCCGCCGCGACTCCCGTCAAGTCGGTCCCGGTCACCGGGCCTAAGCGGCTGGTGCTGGCGTTCGGCGACAGCCTCTATGCCGGCTATGGCCTGGCGCGCGGGCAGAGCCTGCCCGATGCGCTCCAGACGCGACTGCGCGGGGCGGGGGTCGATGCGACCATCGTCAATGCCGGCGTGTCGGGCGACACCACGGCCGGCGGGCGGCGGCGGCTGGCCTATACGCTCGACCGGCTGGAGCGTCGGCCCGACCTGGTGCTGCTGGGTCTGGGCGGCAACGACGTGCTGCGCCAGGTATCCCCGGCGGAGACGCGCGCCAATCTGGAGGCGATGCTGGCCGACCTCGATCGCCGCCATATCCCGGTGGTGCTGACGGGGATGCTCGCCCCGCCCAATCTGGGGCCGGATTTCGCCGGGCGGTTCAACGCGATCTTCCCCGATCTCGCCCGCCGGCATGACGCGCTGCTCGATCCCTTCATCCTCCAGGGCGTGATCGGCAATCGGGCGCTGATGCTGCCCGACGGCGTCCACCCCAATGCACAAGGGGTGGAGCGGATCGCCGATCGGCTCGCGCCCCTGGTCGAACGCCGGCTCGCGGAGCTGCCGCGCGACGATCGGTGAGCCAAATCGGCCCGGCTGCGGGACCGCCATTGTTTGGTAACCAAGCCCGTGTATGCTGCGGTGCGGCACAAGGCCGCATGAGGATCAATCGACATGTTCGATGCGCTGGGCGCCATGTGGTATGAAGTCGGCGCGGCGGTGCTGTTGCTGTCCGGCGTGCTCCTGAGCAATTTCGCCCGTCCCCGCCGGCCCTGATGACTCAAGGCCGGGCGGGTCCGGTTCAATTGCGCCTGTCGCGATAGACCGCGACGCCGATCGCGGCGGCGGCGACCAGGGCGGTGGTCGCCAGCACCGCGGGCCGGGACGGCATGGCCGGCTCGGCAGGGGCCACGGGCGATGGCAGCGGCGACAGGGTGGCGGGATCGCCAGTGAACAGCCGCACCAGATGCCGCGCGACCGCGGCCGGGTCCTCGCGCTGCGGGAAATGGCCGACGCCCGCCAGATGCACCTTGGCGAAGGGGCCACGGAACTTCGCCCGGACATCCTTCGACGCGGAGGGCGGATTCACCCCGTCGCGGTCGCCCTGGATATAGAGCGTCGGCAGCGCCAGCGTCGCGGTCGCCTTCACCGCCTCCGCCAGCCAGCGGCCGCGCGGGTCGGGATCGGCCTCGTCCCAGCGCGCACGATAGCTGTGCAGCGTCACCGCCACCCAGTCCGGATTGTCGAAGGCGCGCGACACCCGCTCGAACAACGCTTCGTCGAACCAGCCGGGCGGCGACCAGTTGGTCCAGTGGATATGCGCGAACCCCTTGGGGTCGTCGCGCACCGCCCGTGCGCCGCGCGCGGTCGCCATGAACCAGTGATACCATTGCCGCTGCGCCTGTTCGAAGGGCGGCGTCGCCATGCCGCCCAGGCGCGGCGGCGTGCTGAGCATCGCCATGCGCTGCACCCGCTCGGGCCAGCCGACCGCCAGCGCCTCGGCGATGTTCGATCCCCAGTCATGGCCGGCGACCATGAATCGCCCGATGCCGAGCCGGTCGAGCAGCGCGATCGCGTCGAGCGCCAAGATCGCGCTGTCGCCGGTGCGCGGCGCGGTGCGGTTGCGGAACCGAGTCGCGCCGAAGCCGCGCAGGCTCGGCACGATGGCGCGCAGCCCCGCCGCCGTCAGCGCCGGGATCACCTCGTCCCAGGTCGAGGCATCGTCGGGCCAGCCATGCAGCAGCAGCACGACCGGTGCGCCGGGATCGCCATGATCCGCATAGGCGATCTCCAGATCGTCGGTGGTCATCGTCTTCGTGGCTGTGTGTCGTCCGTCTTGCATTCTCCGCACAACCGACCGGGCGGCCCTGGGGTTCAATGATCCGGCGGCGTTGCGGCACCGGTCGGCGCAAGCCGCGCGGCAACCAGGGGCGGGGGTGGGGGTTGTCCCCTCCACATCGGTAAAGGGGACAGGTTGGATGCCGCAATGGAGCTGGATCCTGCGTCGGATCGTCCGTCGCATCTGGTTTCGCGCCGGGCTGATCAGCCTGCTCAGCGTGATGCTGGCCATCCTGGCCGGGGCGATCACGCCCTATCTCCCCTATCGCTTCGACGCGGAGATCGGGCAGCGGTCGGTCGGCACCATCCTGCAGATCATGGCGTCCAGCATGTTGGCGGTGACGACCTTTTCGCTGACCGCGATGGTCAGCGCCTATTCCTCCGCCACCCAGCTCGCCACCCCGCGCGCGACTCAGCTGATGATCAGCGACCCGACCTCGCAGAACGCGCTGTCGACCTTTCTCGGCGCGTTCGTGTTCGCGATGGTCGGCATCGTCGGGTTGAACACCAGCGCCTATGGCCATGACGGACGCATCATCCTGTTCGCGGCGACGGTGCTGATCATCCTGCTGGTGGTCGCGACTTTGCTGCGCTGGATCGGCCATATCACCGCCTTCGGCCGGATGGCGGACGTGATCGACCGGGTGGAGGATGCGGCGACGCGGGCGATGCGCGACCATGCCGCCCGACCGCATCAGGGCGGCAGGCCGGCGGTGCCGGTGCCGGCCCATGCCGTGGCCGTCACCGGCACGCGCACCGGCTATGTCACCCATATCGACATGGCGGCGCTCGGCCATCTGGCGGAGCGCCACGGCCTGACCGTCCATGTCGTCGTGCTGCCGGGGACGATGGTGCATCCGGCCCGGCCGCTCCTCCGGGTCGAGGGCATGGTCGACGACCAGCGGGCGGCGGCGCTGATCGCGACCTTCAGCATCGAACGGCATCGCAGCTTCGACCAGGACCCCCGACTGGGCTTGATCGCCCTTTCCGAGATCGCCAGCCGCGCGCTGGCCCCGGCGACCAACGATCCGGGGACGGGGATCGAGGTGCTCAACGCCCTGCTCCGCGTCTTCCTGATGCTGCGGCCGGACGCAGCCGGCGCGCATCATGACGCCGAGGTTCGGTGTGCCGTGCATATCGGCCGGCCGGCGATGGACGACATGCTCACCGATGCCTTCGGGCCGATCCTGCGCGAGGGCGGGCAGGAGGTGGAGGTGGCGGTGCGGCTGACCGGCACGCTGGCGGCGCTCCATGCCAATCTGCCGGGCGCGCAGGCCGCGGTCACGCACTGGGCCCGCCGCCATGCCGCGCGGGTGGCCGAGACGCTCACCGATCCGATGGACCTGGCGACCTTCCGCCAGGCCTATGCCCGGTGGTGGCCCGCCTAAAACGACGGGCCGAACACCGACCAACCGGTCCGCGCCGCCAGCATCTCCAGCGCGCGCACGCCCAGGATCGAATTGCCATGTTGGTCGAGATTGGGCGACCAGACCGCGATCGCCGCCCGCTCCGGCGCGATCGCCAGGATGCCGCCGCCGACCCCGCTCTTCGAGGGCAGGCCGACCCGGACCGCGAAATCGCCCGAACCGTCATAATGGCCGCAGGTCATCATCAGCGCCAGCACCGTCCGCATCCGTCGCGCCCGTTCCGCCTCGGCGGCATCGTCGGGAGCTATGCGGGTGCGGGCCAGGAACAGCCCGGTGCGCGCCAGACCCGCGCAATCGACGCGGATCGCGCATTGCCGGGCATAGGCCTCCATCACCCGGTCGTTCTCGGCCTCCAGATTGCCATGATGCCGCATGAAGCTCAGCATCGCGCGGTTGAGGTCGCCGCCCTCGGTCAGCACCGCGTCATCGAGCGGCACGTTGTCGGTCCCCAGCGTCTCGGCCACCAGATCGACGACCGAATCGCAGCGGCCATGGTCCGTCACCAGCATGTCGACCACGACCAGCGCACCGGCATTGATGAAGGGATTGCGCGGCAGGCCGCAAGTGCGTTCCAGGTCGATCAGCGAGTTGAACGGATCGCCCGACGGCTCGCGACCGACGCGTTCGAACACCTGGTCGCCGCGCGAGCGCAGCGCCAGGTCCAGCGCCAGCACCTTGGAGATGCTCTGGATCGGGAAGGGCGTATCCGCCGCGCCCGCCGTCACCACCCGGTCGGCGGTGGCGACGGCGATGCCGAACGGGCCGGGCGTCAGGCTGTCGTCCTTGGCGTCGGCGGCGGCCTCGATGGCGGTGGCGTCGCGGGTGATCTCGGCGGCGATGGCGTCGAGCGTCTGTTGCAGGTCCATGCCCGACCGAACGAGCGGTGCCGGGCGCGGGTCCGACAATCCGGTGGATTCGCAACGCGTCATACCCACTTGGCGCGATCGGAAACCGGTCTAGGATGCGCCATGCGCGTCCTGACCATGGTTCTGGCCAACTTCGCCCTCGCTATCGCACCGGCCCCTGCGCCCGCCGCGCCGCCGTCGCTCGCCCAGGCTTCGGCCAGCCTGGCGGGACGGTCCGAATGCGTGTCCTTCCGCTGGTTGCCCAATGACAGCGGATCGGAGCGCGGCGGGATCAGCGTGCCGGTAACGGTGAATGGCCGGACGCTGCCGATGCAGCTCGATACGGGTGCGAACGTCACCAGCCTCTATGGCGGCTATCCCGTCACCGCCGGCTGGGCGAAAGCGGGGGCCGACAGCTTTCGCGCCACCCGCTTCGCGGTGGCGGGGCATCCGATCGACCGGCCGCTGGTCTATGTGAATGCCGATATGGCGGCGGACGCCGATCTGCGCGGCACGCTCGGCCTGCCGGCGCTCTTCGGCCGGATCGCGGTGATCGACTATCCGGGGCGCCGCTTTTGCCTGTTCGACGAAGCCGACCTGCCGCCCGTACTCGCCAGAGCCACCTATGTTCGCGCGATGCTGCGCGGGGGCAAATTCTTCGTGCCGATCCGCAGCGGCGGCTTCGCCAGCGACACGATCGTCTTCGACACCGGCTCCAGCGCAATACCGCTGCATGTCGACCTGGCGGTGTGGAAACGGCTGACCGGCCGCGCGACCACCGACGCCGCGCCGGCCGCGATCACGGGGCTAGCGTGGGGCCAGCCGTTCACGCTGGCAGGCGCACCGGCCGCCGCGCCGGTGATGCTGGGGGAGGGGGAACTGGGTCCGATCACGGTCTTCACCAATCCGGATGCGCCCGAATCCTTCGCCGACTGGCCGATGCGGACCGAGGGCGTGCTGGGCAACGCGTCACTGTGGGACGGAATCGTCATTCTCGACCTGACCGAACGGATGCGATTCGGCCGGGTGCCTTGAGGCGCGGTAGGACCATCATCGTTCGACGAGGATGGGCCGCGTCATGATGTCGGCGCCGGGCAGGACATGTTGCGGCAATGCACGAGCGCATCCGCCAAGATGTTCCAGCGATGTGAGGAAGAGCGGCCCTGCCGCAAGACTGGCGGTCAAAGTGGGCATTTGCCCGACTTTGACCGATAGTGGTGCCCAGAAGAGGACTCGAACCTCCACGACCTTGCGATCGCCAGCACCTGAAGCTGGTGCGTCTACCAATTCCGCCATCTGGGCACGGGGTAGTGAGGCGCCTTTAGGGGCGGGGACTCGGCCTTGTCAACAACCCTTTCGCTGGGCAAAGGCATTTTATCCCATCCGACAACGGACGACATGCTCATGAAGAACAAGCTGGTGACGCTGATCGGCGGCGGAGGCTTTGTCGGCCGCTACGCCGCCCAGGCCCTGTTGCACGCAGGCGCGCGCATTCGCGTGGCGCAACGCGACCCCCGCCAGGCCTGGCATCTCAAACCCCTGGCCGCGATCGGCCAGATGCAGTTGGTGGCCGCCGATGTCGGCCGCCCCGACACGATCCTGCGCGCGGTGCAGGGGGCCGACGCGGTGGTGAACCTGGTCGGCGTGCTGAACGGCGATTTCCAGCGCGCCCATGTCGACGGCGCGCGCACCGTCGCCGAATCGGCCGCCCGCGCGGGCGTCGAGGCGCTGGTCCATGTCTCGGCGATCGGGGCCGATGCGAATGCGGCCTCCGCCTATGGCCGGTCCAAGGGGCAGGGCGAGGCGGCGGTGCGCGCGGCGTTCCCCAATGCCACCATCCTCCGCCCCTCGATCGTGTTCGGGCGCGAGGACGCCTTCGTGAACCGATTCGCCGGGATGATCGAGAAGGCGCCGGTCGTGCCGGTGCTGCGCGGCGGCACCCGTTTCCAGCCGGTCTTCGCGGGCGATGTCGGCGCTGCGGTGCTGGCGGCGGTGCAGGAGCCGGGCCGGTTCGGCGGCCATAGCTATGAACTGGGCGGCCCCGACGTGCTGAGCATGAAGGAATTGCTGCGCTGGATCGCCAACGAGATCGACCGGTCGCCGCATTTCCTCGATCTGCCCGATTCGCTGGGCGCGCTGCTCGCCAAGCTGCCGGGCACGCCGATCACCACCGACCAGTGGCAGATGCTGGGCCGCGACAATGTCGTCGGCCAGGGCGCGGACGGCCTGTCGGCGCTGGGCGTGACGGCGACGCCGATGGCGGCGGTCGCGCCGGAATGGCTGGTCCGCTTCCGCAAGCAGGGCCGGTTCGGCCGTCGCTCGCGCGAGCAGGCCGCCTGAAATGCATGATCTGCTGATCGCCGTCCTCCTCGGCATCATCGAGGGGGTGACGGAGTTCCTGCCCGTCTCGTCCACCGGCCATCTGGTGCTGGGCGGCTATTTCCTGGGACTGCCGGAGGGCGATCCGACCTTCGATATCGTCATCCAGCTCGGCGCGATCCTCGCGGTCGTCGTCGTCTATTGGCAACGCTTCATGAAGGTGGGCGTCGGCCTGCTGGCGCGCGACGCGGGAGCGATCCGCTTCACGCGCAACGTGCTGCTGGGCTTCATCCCGTCGATGCTGGTCGGCGCGGTCGCCTACTCGGCGATCCGCGCGCTGATCCAGGACCAGTCGGTGGCGGTGGTGGTGATCGCCATCGCGCTGATCCTGGGCGGCCTCGCCATCCTGTTCATCGAACGCACCGTGCCGCCTGCCGCCAAGTCGAGCGTCGAGGGGCTGAGCTGGAAGACGGCACTGGGCATCGGCGTGATCCAGTGCGTGGCGATGATTCCGGGCGTCAGCCGCTCGGGCGCGACGATCATGGGCGCGCTGACCATGCGCGTCGATCGCGAGACGGCGGCGGAGTTCAGTTTCTTCCTCGCCATCCCGACCATGGCCGGGGCGACGACGCTCGCCCTGTGGAAGGCGCGGCACGAACTGGGCAGCGCGCATCTGACCAGCATCGCGGTCGGCTTCGTCGTGTCGTTCCTGGTGGCGATCGCGGTGATCCGCTGGTTCGTCGGCGTCATCAGCCGGCGGGGATTCGCCCCCTTCGCCTGGTACCGAATCGCGGCAGGAGGATTGACCCTGCTGGCCATCGCGCTGCGATAAGGTTTGATCCGGACCTAAAAACTGACGCGGAAATCACCCGGTTGCCCGTGCCTTCGGCATCAAACATCTATCAAGACAGTAATGCTGTCTTGTTTATATGAAGCTACGTTGTAGGCCCCGTTCGAGACATTTTCGAACGGGGTCGCGACGTGGCTGACAATCCGATGCTGAAATTCGTGGTGCGTGAGCAGCACTATCCCGCCAAGCGCGAAGCCGAACAGCGCGCGCACGACTTTCGCGAGATCGCCGAACGCTATGCGCCGCCCGCCGCCGAGGATCAGGCCGGGCGCTGCTCGCAATGCGGTGTGCCTTATTGCTCGGTGCATTGCCCGCTGCACAACCATATCCCCGACTGGCTGCGCCTGACCGCCGAGGGGCGGCTGCGCGAAGCCTATGAACTGTCCAACGCCACCTCGACCATGCCCGAGATCTGCGGCCGCATCTGTCCGCAGGACCGGCTGTGCGAGGGCAATTGCGTGATCGAATTCTCCGGCCATGGCGCGGTGACGATCGGCTCGGTCGAGAAGTTCATCACCGACACCGCCTGGGCCGAGGGCTGGGTGGAGCCGGTCGCGGTCGGCCCGGCGCGCGGGCAATCGGTCGCGGTGGTCGGTGCCGGCCCGGCCGGGCTGACCGCGGCGGAGCTGCTGCGCGGCCATGGCTATGAGGTGCATGTCTATGACCGGCACGACCGCGCCGGCGGGCTGCTGACCTATGGCATCCCCGGCTTCAAGCTGGAGAAGCCGGTGGTGATGCGCCGCGTCGACCGGCTGAAGGAGGCCGGCATCGTCTTCCACGAAGGATTCTCGGTCGGCGAGGATGCGACGCTGGAGGAGCTGCGCAGCCGTCACGACGGCGTGCTGATCGCGACCGGCGTCTACAAGGCGCGCCAGGTCGAGGTCGCGGGCAACGACGCCTCGGGCGTGATCGCGGCGCTCGACTTCCTCACCGCCTCGAACCGCAAGGGGTTCGGCGACGCGGTGCCCGAATTCGACAACGGTGCGCTGGATGCGTCGGGCAAGGACGTGATCGTGATCGGCGGCGGCGACACCGCGATGGACTGCGTCCGCACCGCGATCCGCCAGGGGGCCCGGTCGGTCAAGTGCCTCTACCGCCGCGACCGCGCCAACATGCCCGGCAGCCAGCGCGAGGTCGCCAATGCCGAGGAGGAGGGGGCGGAGTTCGTCTGGCTCTCCGCGCCGCTGGGCTTCGAGGGCGAGGGCGGCGCGGTGCGCAGCGTCCGCGCCAGCCGGATGCGGCTGGGCGCCCCCGACGCCAGCGGCCGCCGCGCGCCCGAGGTCGATCCGGGCGGCGAGCTGGCGCTGGATGCCGATCTGGTCATCAAGGCGCTGGGCTTCGACGCGGAGGATCTGCCGACCCTGTGGGGCGCGCCCGAACTGGGCGTCAGCCGCTGGGGCACGGTGCTGGTCGACGGCAAGACGCTGATGACCTCGCTCGACGGCGTGTTCGCGGCCGGCGACATCGTGCGCGGCGCGTCGCTGGTGGTCTGGGCGATCCGCGACGGCCGTGATGTCGCGGCGTCGATGCACCAGTGGCTGAAGGCGAAGGCACGCGCCGAACGGGTGGCGGCGTGATGCGGATAGCCGCTCTCGTTGCACTCGCCGCCGCGTCGGTGACGCCCGGCGCGGCAACGGCCCAAATGGTGGCGCCTGCCAGCCCCGCCGTGACGGCCGAACCGGATGCGGCACGTCTGGCCCTGGCGCGTCAACTGCTTGACGAGATGATGCCGCCCGCGACCCGCGCGAGCATGATGCAGTCGATGCTGACGCCGATGCAGGCCAATATCCGCCATGGCTTCGAACAGTCGCCCTCCTTCCAGCAGACGATCAGCAAGGACCCGCAGGCGCGCGCGATCTTCGATCGCTTCCTGAAGGTGCAGGAAGAGCGGACCGGCGCTTTGCTTCGGCAGGAGATGCCGGGCATGGTCGAGGCGATGTCGCGGGCCTATGCCCGACGCTTCGATACCCGGCAGCTGGAGGAGTTGAAGCGCTTCTTCGCGACCCCGACCGGGCACGCTTATATGAACGTGTCCTTCTCGATCATGTCCGATCCGGACATCGCCGCCTGGCAGCGCAAGCTGATGAGCGCCGCCATGACCAGCACGCAGGAAGACATCGCCACGATGGCCAAGGACATCGCCGCGACCCAGCAGGACAAGAAGTGATGACCGACCAGCGCACCTATCTCGCCGAACATGGCATGTACCGCCCCGATTTCGAAGGTGACGCATGCGGCGTCGGCCTGGTCGCGGCGACCGATGGCAAGCCGTCGCGCCGCGTCGTCCAGTCCGCGATCGACGCGCTGAAGGCGGTCTGGCACCGCGGCGCGGTCGATGCCGATGGCAAGACGGGCGACGGCGCCGGCATCCATATCGACCTGCCGCACCGCTTCTTCGACGACGCCATCGCCGCCTCGGGCCACAAGGTGCGGCCGAACCATCTGGCGGTCGGCATGGTCTTCCTGCCGCGCACCGACCTGGGCGCGCAGGAGACGTGCCGCACGATCGTCGAGAGCGCGATCATCGAGGCGGGCTACACCATCTATGGCTGGCGGCAGGTGCCGGTCGACGTGTCGGTCATCGGCCTGAAGGCGCAGGCGACGCGGCCCGAGATCGAGCAGATCATGATCGCCGGGCCGCTCCCCGAGGAGCAGGATGCCGCCGAGTTCGAGAAGAATCTCTATCTGGTCCGCCGCCGCATCGAGAAGCGGGTGATCGCGGCGCAGATCCAGGGCTTCTACGTCTGTTCGCTGTCGGCGCGCTCGATCGTCTACAAGGGCCTGTTCCTGGCGGAGAGCCTGTCGGTCTTCTATCCCGACCTGACCGATCCGCGCTTCGAGAGCCGGGTCGCGATCTTCCACCAGCGCTATTCGACCAACACCTTCCCGCAATGGTGGCTGGCGCAGCCGTTCCGGTGCCTGGCCCATAATGGCGAGGTCAACACGATCCGCGGCAACAAGAACTGGATGCTCAGCCACGAGATCCGGATGGCGTCGATCGCGTTCGGCGACAATTCGGAGGATATCAAGCCGGTGATCCCGGCCGGCGCGTCCGATACCGCCGCGCTCGACGCGGTGTTCGAGGCGATCTGCCGCTCCGGCCGCGACGCGCCGACCGCCAAGCTGATGCTGGTGCCCGAGGCGCTGGACGAGCGCAGCGGCGACGTGCCCGACAATCATGCCGCCATGTATCGCTATCTGGCGTCGGTGATGGAGCCGTGGGACGGGCCGGCGGCGCTGGCGATGACCGATGGCCGCTGGGCGGTCGCGGGCATGGACCGCAACGCGCTGCGCCCCTTGCGCTACACCCGGACCGCCGACGGGCTGCTGATCGTCGGGTCGGAAAGCGGCATGGTGATCGTGCCCGAATCGACCATCATCGCCAAGGGCCGGCTGGGGCCGGGCCAGATGATCGCCGTCGACCTGCAGGAAGGCGTCGTGCTGGAGGACCGCGCGGTCAAGGACCGGATCGCGGGCGAGCAGGATTATGCCGCGATGACCGGCGAGTTCCTGACGATGACGGACCTGGGCGAGGTCGCCGACGATGCGACGGTCCGCTACCCGCGCGCCGAACTCGCGCGCCGCCAGGTCGCCGCCGGGCAGACGCTGGAAGATATGGAGCTGATCCTCGCGCCGATGGTCGAAAGCGGCAAGGAGGCGATCGGGTCGATGGGCGACGACACGCCGCTCGCCGTCATCTCCGACAAGCCGCGCCTGATCAGCCAGTTCTTCCGCCAGAATTTCAGCCAGGTGACGAACCCGCCGATCGACCCGCTGCGCGAGCGGCACGTGATGTCGCTCAAGACGCGGTTCGGCAATCTCGCCAACATTCTGGACGTTCGCGACCAGCGCGAGCGGGTGCTGGTGCTCGACTCGCCGGTGCTGACCGGCGCGGACTGGCAGCGGCTGAAGAACCATTTCGGCCGGTCGGCGGCGGAGATCGACTGCACTTTCGAGGCGGACGGCGGACCGGACCGGCTGCGCGCCGCGATCCAGCGCATCCGCAACCAGGCCGAACAGGCGGTGCGCGAGGGGCGCAGCGAGCTGTTCCTGACCGACGAAGCCGTGGGCGAGGGCCGCGTCGCCATCGCCGGCGTGCTGGCGGCGGCGGCGGTGCACACGCATCTGGTGCGCCGGGGCCTGCGCTCCTACGCGTCGATCAACGTCCGCTCCGCCGAATGCCTCGACACCCATTATTATGCGGTGCTGATCGGCGTCGGCGCGACCACGGTGAATGCCTATCTGGCCGAAGCCGCGATCGCCGACCGCCATGCGCGCGGCCTGTTCGGCGAGTTGGCGCTCGATGAATGCCTGCGCCGCCACCGCGTCGCGGTGGAGGAGGGGCTGCTCAAGATCATCTCGAAGATGGGCATCGCCGTCATCTCCTCCTATCGCGGCGGCTATAATTTCGAGGCGGTCGGGCTCAGCCGCGCGCTGGTCAACGACCTGTTCCCCGGCATGCCCGCCAAGATCTCGGGCGAAGGCTATGCCTCGCTGCACCTCAGCGCGATGATGCGGCACGACATGGCCTGGGACCAGGGCGTGGCGACGCTGCCGATCGGCGGCTTCTATCGCCAGCGCAACGGCGGCGAGACCCATGCCTATTCGGCGCAGCTGATGCACCTGCTCCAGACGGCGGTGGCGACGGACAGCTATTCCAGCTATCTGCAATTCTCGCGCGGCGTGTCGGACCTGCCGCCGGTCTATCTGCGCGACCTGCTCCAGTTCAACTTCCCGGCCGAGGGCGTACCCGTCGACCAGGTCGAGGCGATCACCGAAATCCGCAAGCGGTTCGTGACGCCGGGCATGTCGCTGGGCGCGCTCAGCCCCGAGGCGCACGAGACGCTGGCGATCGCGATGAACCGCATCGGCGCCAAGGCGGTGTCGGGCGAGGGCGGCGAGGACGTGATCCGCTTCCAGCCCTATGACAATGGCGACAACGCCAATTCGGGCGTCAAGCAGATCGCCAGCGGCCGGTTCGGCGTCACCGCCGAATATCTGAACGCCTGCGAGGAGATCGAGATCAAGGTCGCGCAGGGCGCCAAGCCCGGCGAGGGCGGGCAGCTGCCTGGCTTCAAGGTGACCGAGTTCATCGCGAAGTTGCGCCACGCGACTCCGGGCGTGACGCTGATCTCGCCGCCGCCGCACCACGACATCTATTCGATCGAGGATCTGGCGCAGCTCATCTACGACTGCAAGCAGATCAACCCGCGCGCGCGCGTCTGCGTCAAGCTGGTCAGCTCGGCCGGCATCGGCACGGTCGCGGCGGGCGTGGCCAAGGCCCATGCCGATGTCATCCTGGTGTCCGGCCATGTCGGCGGCACCGGCGCCTCGCCCCAGACCTCGATCAAATATGCCGGCACGCCCTGGGAGATGGGCCTGTCGGAGGTGAACCAGACGCTGACGCTGAACGGCCTGCGCGGGCGCATCCGCCTGCGCGCGGACGGCGGGCTGAAGACCGGGCGCGACATCGTCATCGCCGCGATCCTGGGCGCGGAGGAGTTCGGCATCGGCACGCTGTCGCTGGTCGCGATGGGCTGCATCATGGTGCGCCAGTGCCATTCGAACACCTGCCCGGTCGGCGTCTGCGTGCAGGACGAGAAGCTGCGCGCCAAGTTCACCGGCACGCCGGAAAAGGTCATCAACCTGATGACCTTCATCGCCGAGGAGGTGCGCGACATCCTGGCCCGGCTGGGCTGCAAGAGCCTGGACGAGGTGATCGGCCGCACCGAGCTGCTCCGCCAGGTCAGCCGCGGGGCCGAGCATCTCGACGATCTCGACCTCAACCCGATCCTGGCCAAGGTCGATGCGACCGATGCCGAGCGTCGGTTCAGCCTGGCGACCTTCCGCAACGAGGTGCCGGACAGCCTGGACGCGCAGATCATCAAGGATGCGGCGGCGGTCTTCTCGCGCGGCGAGAAGATGCAGCTGACCTATTCGGTACGCAACACGCACCGCGCGGTCGGCACCCGCCTGTCGAGCGAGATCACCCGGAAATTCGGGATGAGCAAGCTGGCCGACGGCCATGTCACCATCCGCCTGCGCGGCAGCGCCGGCCAGTCGCTGGGCGCGTTCCTGTGCAAGGGCGTGACGCTGGAGGTGTTCGGCGACGCCAACGACTATGTCGGCAAGGGCCTGTCCGGCGGCACGATCGTCCTGCGCCCGGCGGTGTCCTCGCCGCTCGCCAGCCAGGAGAACACGATCGCGGGCAACACCGTGCTCTATGGCGCGACCTCGGGCACGCTCTATGCGGCGGGCCAGGCGGGCGAGCGTTTCGCGGTGCGCAATTCGGGCGCGACCGTGGTGGTCGAGGGCTGCGGCGCCAATGGCTGCGAATATATGACCGGCGGCGTGGCGGTGGTGCTGGGCCAGGTCGGCGCGAACTTCGGCGCGGGCATGACCGGCGGCATGGCCTTCGTCTATGACGCGGAGGGCCTGTTCGAGCGGCGCGCCAATCCGGAGAGCATCGTCTGGCAGCGCTTGTCCTCGGCGCATTGGGAACAGGTGCTGCGCGACCGGATCGCGGCGCATGCCGCCGCGACCGACAGCAAATGGTCGCGCGGGCTGCTGGAGGATTGGGACCGGGTCGCCGGGCAGTTCTGGCAGGTGGTGCCCAAGGAGATGCTGACCCGCCTCGCGCATCCGCTGGACGACAGCCAGGCGTTGCAGGCGGCCGAATAAGCGAAGGGAAGGGGGGCTGGCGACCGGGTCGCCGGCCCCGTTTTTTATCGTCGCCCGAGGGCCATGCCGGGGGTGACAGTGCCGTCTTTGCACGCGTAACAGGGCGGTATGTGGCAGCTTCTCCAGTTTCCGTTATGTCCGTTTTCCCGAAAAGTCCGGCTGCTGCTCGGCGAGAAGGGCGTCGGCTATGAACTGGTGCGCGAATCGCCCTGGCTGCGGCGGGACGAATTCCTCGACATGAACCCGGCCGGGCAGACGCCGGTGATGGTCGATGCCACGCGCGGCATCCTGCTGATCGATTCGATGGCGATCTGCGAATATCTGGAGGAGACGGTCGAAAAGGCCGCGATGATCCATGGCACCGCCGCCAACCGCGCCGAGATCCGCCGGCTGGTGACGTGGTTCGACACGCATTTCTTCCACGACGTCACCGGGCCGTTGCTCCACGAACGCATGGTCAAGCGGCTGGCCCACCGCGTCGCGCCCGACGGCAAGGCGCTGCGCGAGGCGATGAAGGCGGCGGTCAGCCATCTCGACTATACCGACTATCTGCTCGACCATCGGCAATGGCTGGGCGGCGCGACGCTGAGCCTCGCCGATCTGGCGGCGGCGTCGCAGATCTCGATCGCCGATTATCTGGGCGGCATCGACTGGAAGGGGCATGACCAGACGGCGCGCTGGTATCAGGGGCTGAAGAGCCGGCCCTCCTTCCGCCCGCTGCTCGCCGAGCGGATGGAGCTGGTCGCGCCGCCCGCTCATTATGACAATCTGGACTTCTGAACGATGACGACGATCGCGCTGGAGGATTTCCTTAAGGTGGATGTCCGCGTCGGCACGATCGTCGCCGCCGAACCCTTTCCGGAGGCGCGCAAGCCCGCGATCCGGCTGGTGATCGACTTCGGGCCGGAGATCGGCCGCAAGCGCTCCTCCGCGCAGGTCACCACGCATTACGCGCCCGAGACGCTGGTCGGGCGGCAGGTGGCGGCGGTGGTCAACTTCCCCCCGCGCCAGATCGGGCCGATGATGTCCGAGGTGCTGTGCCTCGGCTTCCCCGATGCGGACGGCGCGGTGGTGCTGGTCGCGCCCGACCAGCGGGTGCCGGACGGGGGAAAGCTGTTCTGAGGGGGGCTTCGAAAGCCGCCGCGTCCCGTACTTATTCCCCCGCCGGCGGCTGGGGTCGCGTTACGCAACGGTTCGGGTGACGGACTCCGATCGGGGCCCGGCCTCTGCGGAAGCAAACGAGGCGGGCGTACACGCCCCCTGCGTGGAACCGTCTTCCGTCTTCACCGCACCAGCCGCAGCCGCCCGCCCCCCGGTGTGGGCGCGGCGGTGAGCAGGTCGTCGACGCGCGCGGCGAGATCGACCTGGCGGAACGGCTTGGCGAGGCGCGGCACGTCGGCCGGCACATCCTCGCCCGCCGCCGCATAGCCGGTGATCAGCAGCGCGGGCAGCGCCGGCCCGCCGGTGCGGCATTCGGTGATCAGCGCCGCGCCGGTCATGCCCGGCATCAGATAGTCGGTGACCAGCAGGTCGACCTCCGCGCCGCCGCGCAGCATCGCCAGCGCCTGGCTGGCCGATCGCGCCTCGACCACGTCATAGCCGATGTCGCGGAGCATGTCGGCGGTGGCCGTGCGCACGATCTCCTCGTCGTCGACCAGCAGGATGCGCGCCGCCTCGCGCGCGGCGGTCGGGTCGCCGGACCGCTCCGCCGCCCGCTCGGCCGGCTGGTGCGAGATGGGCAGCCACAGCTCCACCGTCGTGCCGACGCCGACCGCGCTGTCCAGCCGCAGCGTGCCGCCGGATTGCGCCGCCAGCCCGTGGATCATCGACAGGCCCAGGCCCGTGCCCTTGCCCACCCCCTTGGTGGAGAAAAAGGGTTCGGCCGCGCGCGCCAGCGTCGCCTTGTCCATGCCGGTGCCGGTATCGGTGGCGAGCAGCCGGACATAGTCGCCGGGCGTCAGGCCGAGCAGGTTGCGCTCGCCCGCCGTCGCGGCGGCGGCGGTGATGGTCAGCTGCCCGCCCGAGGGCATCGCGTCGCGCGCGTTGATCGCAAGGTTGAGCAGCGCCAGTTCGAGCTGGTTGGGATCGACCGAGGCGGGCGGCAGGTGGCGCGGCACCTCCAGCACGACGCGGATCGTCGGCCCCAGCGAGCGGCGGATCAGGTCGACGATGCCGTCGATCAGCGCGCCGACATCGACCGCGCGCGGCTGCAACGCTTGGCGCCGCGCGAAGGCGAGCAGCCGCTGGGTCAGCGTCGCCGCCCGCTCCGCCGCCTGAAGCGCGTTGCCGATCATCCGCTGCGTCCGCTCGTCCTCGCGATGGCGGCGACGGACCATGTCGAGGCTGCCGACGATCGGGGTCAGCAAATTGTTGAAGTCGTGCGCGACGCCGCCGGTCAGCTGGCCGATCGCGTCCATCTTCTGCGCCTGGGCGAGCTGCGCGTCCGCCTCCTTGCGCGCGGTGATGTCGGTGATGACGCCGGTCATCCGGATCGGGCGGCCGGCGGGTATCGTGGCGGATGCGCCCCTTCTTGGTGATCCAGCGCGCGGTGCCGTCCGCACCGGTGATCGCCATCTCGACGTCGAGATGGCCGCTGATCCGGGCATCCTCGAACGCCTGCGCCACGCTGGCGCGCTGGCGGGGGTCGACATGGCGCAGCGTCGCCTCGAATGACCAGAGCGGCAGCGGCTCGGTATAGCCGAAGATCTCGTCATGGCGCGGGCTGCGCTCGATCAGGCCGGTGGCCAGGTCCATGTCCCAGCTGCCCATGTCGGCGGCGTCGAGCGCGAAGGCCAGGCTGGCACTCGCCGTCTCCAGCTCGCGCGTCCGGTCGGCGACGGCGCGCTCCATCGTCCGGGTGGCGGCGCGCAGCTCATATTGCCGGCCGCGCGCCTTGAGCGCGGAGCGGACCGCGCCCAGGATCGCCTCCGCATGGAGCGGTCGTTCGAGCAGCACGACATTGCCCAGCGCTTCCACCCGTCGCGCCGCCTCCGCCGAGCGGGGCGCGCGACCGCCATTGGCGAGCAGGATGAAGGGCAGGTCGGACCAGCCGGGTTGCGCGGTCAGCGTCGCGGCGAGCGGGCTGTCGTCCAGCCCGGCTAGCGCCTCCTCGGTCAGCAGCACCGCGCTCGCGCCGTCGCGTGCATCGGCGCCCAGGGCGGCGACCAGCGATGCGAGGTCCGGCACCACCTGCGCCCGGATGCCGTGATGGGTCAGCAGATTGGCGGCGACTGCGGCGTCGCGGCCGTGCGGCGCCAGGATCAGGACCGGATCATCCACCGGGCGACGTCCCGTCCGCGTCGGACAACAGGGTCGTCGCCTCGCCCGAGAAGGTCGGGATGCCGGTCAGGACGCCGTGGAAGGCGGACAGCGGCTCGCCGAATTCCAGCCCCTGATCGGTGATGCGGAATTCGCGGATGGTGCGCTCATGCGCGGCGGTGCGCGTCTTGATGACCGAGATCGCCTGGCGCACTGCGCCGAACGCCTCGAAGAAGCGGAACTGCACCGCATTGTCGGCGAGATAGCTGATGTCGATGTCCGACCCCTTCTCGCCCAGCACGCCGTGCATCCCCAGGATTAGCAGCGTCACCACGCCGTTCAGCGCCAGATAGGTGAGCAGCTCGTGCATCTGGAGCATCAGATACTGCTCGTTGGGCATGGATTGCAGATAGGCGTTGAGGCTGTCGATCACGACGACGCGCGCGCCCTCCGCCTCGATCGCATGGCGCACGACGGCGGCGAACGCGCCGGGCGACAGTTCCGCCGGGTCGATCGCGCGGAGCAGCAACTGCCCGGTTTCGATATAGGGGCGCAGGTCCATGCCGAGCGCGGCCGAGCGCTGGAGCAGCGTCGGCATCCGTTCGTCGAACAGGAAATAGGCCGTCCGCTCGCCCCGGCGCAGCGCCGCGACCAGCGCACCGGTCGCGGTGGTGGTCTTGCCGACGCCGGCCGGGCCGGACAACAGGGTCGCGGTGCCGGGCGTCAGACCGCCGCCGAGCAACGCGTCGAACGCCGCCGATCCGGTCGACACGGGCGCGGTATCGAAGGCGGTTTCCATGCTGCCCGCGACCAGCCGCGGGAAGACCGCCAGGCCGCCGCGCTCGATCTCGAAATCATGATAGCCGCCGCTATAGCGCTGCCCCCGCATCTTCACGATGTGAAGCCGCCGCCGTGCCGCGCCGAAGCCGGACAGCGTCTGTTCCAGCGCGATGACGCCGTGCGCGATGCTGTGCAGTTGCAGGTCGCCGGTCGTGCCGCTCTTGTCGTCGAGCATCAGCACGGTGCACTGGCGGGTGGAGAAGAAATGCTTCAGCGCCAGGATCTGGCGGCGATAGCGGATCGGGCTTTGCGCCAGCAGCCGCAGCTCGGACAGGCTGTCGATCACCAGCCGGGCGGGGCGGACGGCATCGACCTTGGCCATGATCGCGCGCACCGTCTCGCCCAGCTCGACCTCGCTGGGGTGGAGCAGCGTCTGCTCCTCCGCTTCGTCCAGTCCCTCGGCCGGGATCATCTCGAACAGGGTGAGCGCGTCCAGCGACCAGCCATGGCTGACCCCGACCGCGCGCAGTTCCTCCTCGGTCTCGGCAAGCGTAATGTAGAGGCCGGTCTCGCCCGCCGCCGCGCCGGCCAGCAGAAACCCCAGGCCCAATGTCGTCTTGCCGGTGCCGGGCGTGCCCTCGATCAGATAAAGGCGCTGGCGCGTCACGCCGCCCTGCAACACTTGGTCCAGCCCGGCGACGCCCAGGGCGGCGAGGGGCGGCGGGAGGTCCTGTACCGGTGGCATCGACGTCTTCCTTCCCCGCGTGGAACCGTCTTGTTTCGACGCCGGGCTTGGGGTCGTATACCGATGGCCGTTATAAGCTTTACAGCGACTTGCCGACGAAGCCTAGCATTGATGCGGGAAGAGGCGCGCAATCAGGGGCGACAATGGACCAGATCGGGTCACCGTCGGCGCAGCCGGGGCAGGGGCGCGGCGGACAGGATCAGCACCGTCGCCACCCCGGCGATCCCCGCCGCGCCCAGGAAGCGGACCCAGCGCTCGCCCGTGATCGGCGCGCCGCAGCGCCACAGGCCGGCGGTCAGCACCAC
Source organism: Sphingomonas sp. SORGH_AS_0438 (assembly GCF_031453475.1). Lineage (NCBI taxonomy): Bacteria > Pseudomonadati > Pseudomonadota > Alphaproteobacteria > Sphingomonadales > Sphingomonadaceae > Sphingomonas > Sphingomonas sp. SORGH_AS_0438. The sequence continues at coordinate 3,268,908 of NZ_JAVIZS010000001.1, read as the reverse complement.
GACGCCGGCCACGCGCAGCCAGCGCGCATCGCCCTTGGTCAGGCCCAGATCGCGGCGGATACGGAACGAGCCGGCGGCGAGCAGCAGCCAGCCGATCAGGCAGGTCAGCACGGTCTCAAGCATGGAGGGTCTCCGAAAGGCTGGGCGCGCTCGGGGCGGCGCGGCGGCGTCTGGGGGCGGGCACGCGGCCGGTGCGCCAGGCGGCGAAGGCGAACAGGGCGGCGATCGCCAGCATCGCCACGTCGAAGGCGGCGAACAGCGTGTCGCCGCCGAGCAGCGAGCCCGGCAGGCCGCGCGTCGTAGTCACGGCGTCGGCGAGCGGGATGGCGGCGAAAACGAGGGCGGCGAGCGCGAAGCCCTCGCGCCAGGCCCGGCGCGCGGGGCGGACGAGCTGCACGAGCGCGACCAGGCCCCAGGCCCAGAACATCGTCGCCACCTCCGCATCGGCGCGACCGGGCTGCATCGCCGGGATCAGCCGGTTGGCGAGCAGATAGGAGGCCATGCCGATGGGCAGGCCGACGATCACCGCGATGTTCAGCCGCTCGACCAGCCGTAGCCCGAAAAAGGGCGCGGCCCCTGGCCGCCGCCGCTTGGCGGTCCAGAGCAGCAGGCCGGTGCCGACCATCGCCACGCCGGTCAGGCCCATCGCGAAATAGGCCCAGCGCAGCGCCGGTCCGGCATATTGCGCCAGATGCAGCCCCAGCATGACCCCCGCGGTGGCGAGCGCGGTGCTGCCGGTGCCGGATTGCTCCAGCCACCGCCCGGTGGCGCCGTCATAGGTGACGGAAGGGCCGCGCGCGTTGATGGTGGTGCCGGTGCCCTGCGCCAGGGTGATGGTCGCGGCCTGGTCGTTGGGATGGTGGATGATGATCCGCGACACCGGCGCGCCCAGCCGGTGGCCGGCATCGGCGATCAGCGGCGCGATCGGGGTCAGGCCGACGCGCTTGCCGGTCGCCGCCCGGTCGGCGGGCTGGCTGAAGGCAACCTGCGCGAATTCGGCGGGCTGCTTGTAATTGGCCAGGATCGGCCAGGGCATGTACATCGTCACCAGCGTGATCAGCCCGGTATAGGTGATCATTGCATGATAGGGCAGCGCTAGCACCGCCGAGACATTGTGCGCGTCCAGCCAGCTGCGCTGCCCCTTGTTCCAGCGCAGCGTGAAGAAGTCGGCGAAGATCCGCTTGTGGGTGATGACGCCCGACAGGATCGCGCCCAGCATGAACATCGCGCACAGCCCCGCCAGCCAGCGTCCCCAGGGGTGCGGCAATTGGAGCTGGAAGTGGAAGCGGTAGAATTGCTCGCCGCCCCTGGTCTCGCGCGCGGTCACCGGCTGGCCGGTGGCGGGATCGAGTTCGATCTCGTCGGGGCGGGACGCGGCCTTGGCGGCATCGGGCTTGGGAACCGGGAAGATTTCGGTCGTCGGCCGGCGCGCATCGGGCAGGAAGACATACCATTGCAGGTCGTCGGCACCGGTCCGCTGCAGATAGGCGATGGCGGTGGCGGCGGCGCGTTCGGTGGAGACGGCCGGGATGCGCGACTCGGGCTGCATCCAGCGCGTGATCTCGGGGCGGAAATAGCTGGCGGTGCCGGTCAGGAACATGGCGAACAGCAGCCAGCCGGCCAGCAGGCCGAGCCAGCCATGGATCCAGGCCATGCTCTGACGCAGCGACACGCTCATGGCCGGACGCCCAGCCACCACAGCGCCGCGCCGCCCAGCAGCGCCACGCCCCAGACGAACCCGGCGACCCGCGCCAGTCGCGGCTCATGGAAGCACCACAGGCCGATCGCGGCATAGGTCAGGAAGGACAGGATCATTGCCCAGCCGGTCGCCTCCACCCGGTCGACCGGCAGCAGCCGGGCGGCGAGCGTCGCGAGCACGGCGGCGGCGGCATAGCCGCCGACCAGCGCCGTCACCGATCGCGCGGCCATCGCCCAGACGATCGGACGGATATGGCGGCGCGCGGGCGACGGGGATGGGGCGGGATGGCCGCGCTCCATGAACATGATGTCGTTCCCCTTGCCGTTCTCGCCCGCTCCTCCTAGCGGCGATTGATAGTCGTTATCAATAATAAAGTGGGCGTTCGACGGCAGCTGCCATCACGTGGAGATGGTCGATCGCCGCGCGACCGATCCGTGCGGTCGGGCGCACGGATCGGTCTAGGGGGCTCAGCGGCAGCCCTGGCTGCGCTCGATCTCGCGGCCCGCCAGCGCGCCGACACCCGCGCCGACGATCAGGCCGGTGGTGCTGGGGGCATTGTAGCGGCCGCCGCGACCGATCTCGCGGCCGAGCAGGCCGCCGACCACCGCGCCCAGCACGCCGCCGGTCGTGCCGCCGCTGCGGCAGCGACGGTCATAGCTGGTCCGCCGCCAGTCGCGGCGATAGCCGTCGTCACGATAGTCGCGGTAACCGCGATCGTCATAGCCCCGGTCATATCCGCGGGCGTCATAGCCGCGATCATAGCCACGGGCGTCATAGCCGCGGTCGTAATAGCCCCGGCCATAATAGTCCTGCGCCATGGCGGGGGTGGCGGAAACACCGGCGATCGCCACACCGGCAACCGCGAGGACTTGCGTGACAGTCTTGAACATCGATCGTCTCCCTGTGGGCGTTGACGAACGATTACGCCGATTCGGCTGTGGCAAGGCTGAACCGGGCTGGCAGCTTCCGTTCAGCCTTGCGACCGGGCGTCAGAAGTTCTTCGCCACGCCGACGAAGAATCCGCGCCGCGGGCCATATTGCGGCGCGCCGACCCCCACGCCGGTCCCGTCGCGGATTTCATAGCGATGATCGAGCGCGTTGATGACGTCGAAGCGGATGTCGAGGTTCGGCCCCGCCAGATGCTGGCTCGCGGTCAGGTTGAACTGCGCATAGGGCGGCAGCTTCGCCCCGTTGGGCACCTGGTGGACGTCGTCGTCGCGGCGCAGGCCGGAGCCGTAGATCATGCTGCCGCCAAGCTTCGTGCCCTGCCCGAAGGCATAGGAAATCCCCGCCGAGCCGGTGAACGTCTGGTCATGGTCGAGATAGATGTAGCGGCGCGCGATATAGTCGAGATCGTCCTGGCCGAAGCTGAACTGGCTGGAGAGGATGTTGCGCCCCTTGGCCTTGGCGGCGGCGAAATTGGCATAGGCGAGCAAGGGTCCGCGCGCATAGCTGACATTCGCCTCGATCCCGCCGATTCGACCCTGTTGATAGTTGAACGGCGTCAGGATGATCGGCGCGCCGAACTGCCCCTCGTCGATCAAATTCTTCGAGATGCGGTAATAGGCGTCGATGCCATAGGTGAGATAGCGGCTGAGCTTCGCCTGGAAGCCGACGTCGAAGTAATCCTGCCGCTCGGCATAGGGCACGGTATTGGCGGTGACCGCCGGATAGGCGCTGGTGCCGACGAACTTCGCGATGCTGGTCGTGCCGACCAGCTCGAAGGGCGGCGGCACGAAGTAGCGCGAATAGCCGGCATGGAGCGTATAGATATCGCCCGGTTGCCAGACGAGGTTGACGCGCGGCGACAGCTGCCCTTCGCGCCGGTAACCGTCATAGAGGTCGTAGCGCGCGCCATAGTTGAGCGTCAGGCGCGGCAGCAGCTTCCACTCGTCCTGCAGATAGGCGCTGACGCTGGTCGCGGTCTTGCCGCCATTATCGATGATCGCGATCGGATCGCCCGCCTGCGCGCCGCTGGCATCGACCGGGAAGACGCGGGTGGTGGTGTCGCTGGTCGACCGGTCGCGCGTGATCAGCAGGCCGCCGCGCAGCGTGTGCGCCTGGCCCAAATGATAGACCGCATCGACCTGTCCGCCGATCGCGAAGTCCTGCTTGTACGCCTGTTGCGCCTGCCCGTTATAAAGCAGCTCGCCCAGAATGTCGGGCCGGTAGCGCAGCGACGAATAGCGCGCGAACAGCGAGGCCTGCACGGTCAGCGGCTCGGCATCGTGGAGGAAGGCGATCTGGCCGAAGCCGGTCTTCTCCAACTGCGTCTCGTTCAGATTCTCGCTGGGAAAGCCGGTCTGGCCGTTCACGCTCCAGCCCGCGCCCGGCTGCTGGCCGACGGGGTTGGGGATCTGGAACCACTGGTTGGAATAGCCGCCGACGAACGACACCCGGTTCTGGTCGTCCAGGATATGGTCGACATAGGTGAAGGCCTGATACTGGTCGGTCTTGTCATGGATCGGGGTCGAACGGCCATCGACGCTCTCGATCCCCAGGCCGCTATGCCGGTAATCGCCCGAGACAAAGTAGTTGGTGCTCCCCGACGAGCCGCCATAGGTCAGGCTGGGCTGGATCGTGTCGTGGCTGCCGCCATAGAGCGAGGCGGTGCCGCCATTCTGGAACAGGCCGCTCTTGGTCGTCACGTCGATGACGCCGGCGGTGCGCAGGCCATATTGCGCCGGCAGCGCCCCGGTCAGGATGTTGACCTTCTCGACCAGGCGCGGCGACAGCGTCTGCCCGAACACCGCCAGCCCCTCGGGCAGGATGGTGCCGTTGATGCGATATTGCAGGCCGTTATGGTCGTCGCGGACGTGGAACTGGCCGAAACCGTCCTGCACGATGCCGGGCGCCTGGAGCAGGATCTGGTTGAACTGCTGGTTCTCGCCGCCGGGCAACGCCTTGATCGTGGCGCTGGTGATCTCGTAGTTCGACGCGCCCAGGCTGGGCTGGATATGCTCGCGCGCGGTGTCGAGCCGGCGCGCGGTGACGACGATGTCGGGTGCCGGGCCGGTCGTGTCCTTGGCGCCGGCCGTGCCGTCCTTCCGGTCCTGCGCATCCGTCCGATCCTGATCCTGGCTCGGCAGGCCACGCGTCTGCGCCAGCGCGGGCTGACCCCAGGCGGCGGTGGCAAGGGCGAGCAGGGCGACGCGGGAAAGGAGCAGGGGAACGCGCATCAGCTATTCTCGATGTTACTTTATATCAGATAGCTTGTGCATTGCGGCATCCTCGATCGCTGGCAAGACGGCGAAGGCAAGATGAGCAATTTGTCACCAAATTGACGGAAAACCCCCATGTCGAACGGTCCATCGAACATGACGGGCGAGACAGGAAAACTCTCTATGCTGATGATCGTCTTGCGGCAGTGAAGGATAATCCTGTCGGGGCCAAGATGATGGCCGGCCATGATTTGATGGCTTCGTCTGTGGGCCTGAACATCATGACGAAATGTTCAACATCCGCGCAATCGGTGGATTTCCGGTGAACCAATGTCGATCAGGCTTCGTTGCGCGGGATCAACGGTTGAAGGAGGAGATGGGTGGTGGAGCGGACCGTGATCGTGACGGGGGCCGAGTCGGGAATCGGCGCGGCCTGCGCGGAGGCATTCGGCGCGACGGGCGCGCGGGTGGCCATCCTCTTCTATCAGGACCAGGCGGCGGCCGACGCCACGGCGGCGGCGGTGACCAAGGCGGGCGGCACGGCGATGACCGTGCAGACGCATGTCGATGACGAGGCCTCGGTCGACCGCGCCTTCGCGGCGGTGGAGGCCGCCTGGGGACCGGCGGCGGTGCTGGTCAATTCGGCCGGGCTCAACATGTCGGGGGTGACGGTGCGCGACATGACGCTGGCGCAGTGGCGGCGCCTGCTCGACACCGACCTGACCGGCGCGTTTCTGACCTCGCGCCGTTTCCTGACCGGGCGCGGGCCGGCGAAGGGCGATGCCGCGATCCTGCACATCTCCTCGATCCACGCCTATGCGGTGCGCGCGGGTGGCGCGGACTATTGCGCGGCCAAGGGCGGCCTGTCCAACCTGGTCGAGACGCTGGCGATCGAGGAAGCTCCGCGCGGCATCCGCGTCAATGCGATCGAACCCGGCATGATCCTGACCCCGATGAACGCGCGCGCCGAAAGCGACGACGCCTATCGCCGCACGCTGGAGCAGAACATCCCGCTCGGCCGCGCCGGGCAACCGCCGGAGGTGGCGGATCTCGCCGTCTTCCTGGCGTCCGACCAGGCGCGCTACATCACCGGGGCGCGGATCGTCATCGATGGCGGCCTGTCGCTGATGCAGGCGCTGGGCGCATGAGCATGCCGACGAACGCGACGGAGTCGATCGCCGACCCGCATCGCAAGGATGCCGTCGTCGACGCGCCGCCGGACCTCGACTTCAACGTCAAGCGGATCGAAGAGGTGACGCTGGACGGCCCGCCCGCGCTGATGGCCCGCGACCTGATGAGCCCCTATGTCTGGCGCGAGCCGGACGGCCGCTGGGGCCTGATGGTCCGGGCGGTGGTGAAGCCGGGCGAGACGATGACCGATACCGGCGTGATCTGGTCCGGGTGGAGCGACGATGGCCGCCACTTCACGATGCTGGACGCCCCCTCGATCGTGCCGGGGCCGGGCGATCACGATGCCGGCGGCGTCGAGGACCCGACCGTGGTGCGGGGGCCGGACGGGTACATCGTCTATTATTCTGGCGTGCTGGCTGACCATTCGCATGGCGAACTCTCCTATGCCGCCGGCCCGTCGCTCGACCGGCTGGTGAAGAGCGGCGTCGCGCTTGCCTCCTCCAAGTCGGAAGGCAATACCAAGGAGGCGACGGTCGATCGTACCGCGGACGGGCGCTGGCGGCTGTTCTACGAATATGCGGCCGATGATGCGTCGCGCATCGGGCTGGCGATCGGCGCGGACGTGGCGGGGCCGTGGGACGAACAGCCCACGCCCTTCATGCCGCGCGCGGACAGTTGGGACGACTGGCATCTCTCCACCGGGCCGCTTCTGACCGACGATCCGGCGCGGCCGGTGATGTTCTACAATGGCGCGACTCGCGATGCGCGTTGGCGGATCGGCTGGGTGGCGTTCGACGAACACTATACGCGGGTCGTGGCGCGGGGCATCCAGCCGCTGGTCACGCCGCCGCCGGCCGACGATCGCGGCGCGACCGATATCGCGTTCGCCGCGTCGGTGGTTGTCGAAGATTGCTTAATCTGGCTCTATTACTCGTTGGAGGACCGGCGGCTCGCCCGGGCGCTGATCCGGCGCAGCTAGGCGCGCCGTCACCCGTCATACTCGATCCACAGGACCGTCCAGCCGATGCCAGCGGAAACGCCGCCCCCGACCGACCTTCCGCCCACGATCCACGCGCCGATCGCGCCCGCGCCCGAATTGCGGCCCGAGGCACCCTATGCGCGCGACGAACTGCTGCACGAGCTGTTCGACGCGACCATGCGCGACCATCCCCAGGCCGTCGCGTTGAAGCTGATCGGCGCGGACGAGGAATATGGCCGGGCCACGCAATGGACCTATGACATGCTGGCCCGGCGCAGCCTGTCGCTGGCGCATCGGTTGCGCGGCATGGGCATCGGCAAGGGCGACCGGGTGGTGCTGTGCCTGCCGCGCGGGCTGGACCAGTATATGGCGATCCTGGGCGTGCTGCGCGCCGGGGCCGCCTATGTGCCGGTCGACTGGGGCTATCCGCAGGACCGGATCGCCTTCATCGTCGAGGATAGCGGTGCGGCGCTGACCATCACGGTCGCCGCGCGCGCGGGCGAGATCGGCGGGCGGACGCTGGCGATCGATGCGGAGCTGGGCGACCTGGCCGCCGAGCCGCCCGTGCCGCTGCCGCGCGACGTGACGGGCGCCGACCCGCAGGACCTGGCCTATATCATCTACACCTCCGGCACGACCGGGCGGCCCAAGGGGGTGATGATCACCCATGCCAATGCCTGCCACCTGGTCCGTTCCGAAAGCGCGATCCTGGCGCTGGACCCGGCCGATATCGTGTTCGGCGGGTTCAGCCTGGCGTTCGACATGTCGGTCGAGACGATGTGGAGCGCCTTCTTCGTCGGCGCGACGTTGCTGGTCGCGACCGAATCGCTGGCGAGCAGCGGCCCGGACGTGGCGATCGCGCTGGCGGCGGAGCGGACGACGATCTGGCATGTCGTCCCCTCGCTGATCGCGCTGGTCGAACATCCGGTGCCGACGCTCCGCCTGATCAACATGGGCGGCGAGGCCTGCCCGCCCGACCTGCCGCGCCGGCTGGCGCGTCCGGGCCTGCGGCTGCTCAACACCTATGGCCCGACCGAGACCTCGGTGACCGCGACCTGGACCGAGGTGCAGCCGGGCCAGCGCATCACCATCGGCAAGCCGCTGCCCGGCTATACCGCCTGGATCGTCGACGCGGCGTTGCAGCCGGTCGAGGCGGGGCAGGAGGGCGAGCTAGTGATCGGCGGCCCCGGCGTCGGCGTCGGCTATGTCAACCGGCCCGACCTGACCGCCGAGAAGTTCACGATGACGCCGTTCGACACCGTGTCGGGCGGGCCGGAGCGGATCTATCGATCGGGCGACCTCGTCCGGCTGGACGCGGCGGGCGATATCGATTTCGTCGGGCGGATCGACACGCAGGTGAAGATCCGCGGCTTCCGCGTCGAACTCGCCGAGATCGAGGCGGTGATCGGCGAGGCGCCGGGCGTGGCGCAGGCGGTCGTGCATCTGTTCAACGATGCGGACGGCGCGGAATTCCTGGCCGCCTTCATCGTCGCGCGCGGCGGCGAGACGGTCGATGTCGCGGACGTCAGGGCGCGGGTCACCGAACGCCTGCCCAACTATATGCGCCCGGCCGCCTATCAGATGATGGCCGCGCTGCCGACGCTGCCCGCCTCGGGCAAGGTTGACCGCAAGGCGCTGGTCAAGCCGGAGATCACGATCGACACCGGCCGCCCGGTCGAGCCGCCGGCGACGCCGATGGAGGCGACGCTCCACCGCATCTGGGCCGAGGCGTTCGCGCCGCAGCCCGTCTCCGTGCTGGACGATCTGTTCGAGGATCTGGGCGGCCATTCGCTCAAGGCGGCGCGGCTCGTCTCGGCGGCGCGCAAGGTGCCGGGGCTGGAGGGCCTGTCGCTGGAGGATGTCTATGCCGCGCCCTCCATCCGCGCGCTGGCGGAGCGGATCGGCGGCGCGGCGCCGATCGCGCTGCTGACGGAGGACAGCTTCCACCGCGTGCCGGAATGGAAGCGCTGGCTGTGCGTCGCGGCGCAGACGCTGGCGCTGATCCCGATCTACACGCTGGCGGGCCTGCAATGGTTCACGCCCTATATCGCCTATACGCATTTGGCCGCGCGGATGAGCCGCATCGATGCGCTGATCCTGAGCGCGCTGTTCTTCACCGTCGTGCCGGTCGCGTCCATGTTCCTGTCGATCGCGGCGAAATGGCTGATCGTCGGGCGGTTCAAGGCGGGTGATTACCCGCTTTGGGGCAGCTATTATTTCCGCTGGTGGCTGGTGCGCCGGATCATCGCGGTGACCGCCACCCCCTATATCGCCGGTACGCCGATGATCCGGGGCTATTACCGGATGTTGGGGGCCAGGATCGGCAAGCGCGCCTATCTGGGCACCGGGGTGATCGACACCGCCGACCTGTTCGCCTGCGGCGACGATTCGATCGTCAGCGACCAGGCGGTGATGGCGACCAGTTCGGTTGAGCGCGGGCTGCTGCAGCTGGGCCGGGTGACGCTCGGCGACCGGGTGTTCGTCGGGTCGCAGGCGGTGGTCGGGCGCGAAGCACGGCTGGAGGATGATGCGATCCTCGACGACATGTCGGCCCTGCCGGCGGAGATGGTGGTGCCGGCGCGCCAGCGCTGGACCGGATCGCCCGCCCGCTTCGCCGCGATGGTCGAGCCGGGCGCGGTGGCGGGCAAGACCGGCGGGCTGGGGCCGTCGCTCGGCCTGTTGCTGGGGGCGCTGCTGCTGCCGATCCTCGCCATCCTGCCGATCGCGCCGGGGCTGATCGCGCTGATCGAGCTCGACTGGGCGACGACCGGCTATGCCTATGTCCTCGTCTCGCCGCTGCTCGCCGTCACCTATGTCGTGATGATGTGCGTGCTGACCGTGCTGGCCAAGCGGCTGATCCTGGGGCGGGTGTCGCCGGGCGTCTACCGCCTGGAGAGCTGGTTCTACGTCCGCTACTGGATGGTCAAGCAGATCAACGACCTGGCGCTGCGCTTGCTGCACCCGATCTTTGCGACCCTCTATGTCATCCCCTGGTACCGGGCGCTGGGCGTGAAGGTCGGCCGGCGGGCGGAGATCTCGACCGCCAGCGCGATCGTCCCCGACCTGGTCGAGATCGGGCCGGAAAGCTTCATCGCCGATTCGGTCATCTTCGGCGCGGCGAAGATCGGGCACGGCACGATCGAACTGGCGCATACCAAGATCGGCCGGCGCAGCTTCATCGGCAATTCGGCACTGTTGCCGAGCGGCGCGCAGATCGGCGACGAGGTGCTGATCGGCGTCCTGTCCAAGCCGCCGGAAGATCCGGCGCTGGCGCTGGAACAGGGCAGCACCTGGTTCGGCTCGCCCGCCTTCAAGCTGCCGGTGCGCCAGGTCGCGACGATGTTCGACGAGGGGGCGCGCTTCAATCCGTCGCGCGGGCTGATCGCCACCCGCCTGTCGATCGAGGCGATCCGCACCACCCTGTCGCTCACCGCCTTCCTGGTGTTCTTCAGCCTGTTGCTCTCGGTCGTCGGTGACCTGGACGATCTGGAGCGGGGCGGGCTGGTGATCGTGTCCACCTTCCCCTTCCTCTACATGGCGTTCTGCCTCGCCTGCGGGGCGTTCGTGCTGGCGCTCAAATGGCTGGTGGTGGGCCGCTACACCGCGACCACCGCGCCCCTGTGGAGCACCTTCGTCTGGCGGACCGAGCTGGTCACCGCGACCTATGAGAATCTGGCGGTCGCCAACCTGCTGGAACCGTTGCGGGGGACGCCGTGGATCGGCCTCTATCTCCGCCTGATGGGCGCGAAGATCGGCAAGCGCTGCTATATCGACACCACCGACCTGACCGAGCACGACCTGGTCACGATCGGCGACGATGTCGCGCTCAACGACTATGCCGGCCTCCAGACGCATCTGTTCGAGGATCGGGTGATGAAGGTCGGCGCGATCACGGTCGGCGATCGCGCGACGATCGGCTCGCTCGCCATCGTCCTTTATGACGCGGAAGTCGGCGCCGACGCGCAGCTCGGCGACCTGTCGGTGGTGATGAAGGGCGAGTCGCTGCCCGACGGCACCAATTGGGAGGGCAGCCCGGCGCGGATCGTCACCGGGGGCGCATGACACCGATCTGGCATGACGGCCCGCTCGACGGACTGGACTGGGACCGCGCCTCGCCGGTCGCGTGGCGGGTCGCCGATCCGGGGCGGGGGCGACGCCAGCCCCTGGTCGCGGCGCTGCTCGCCCGGCTGACGGGCGAGGCGGCGGCGGCCGTCCACCTCGCCCGCGATGCGGCGGGTGCGCCCTATGTCGCGCATCCGCCGGGCTGGCATATCGGCCTGTCGGGGCGGGGCGACCATGGCCTGATCGGCGCGGCGCGACAGCCGATCGCGGTCGATCGCGAACTGGTCGACGATGCGCCGCCGCTCTGGGACATGCTGACGGAACGGGAGGCGCACGACCTGCGCCGGATCCCCGCCGCCGGACAACCGCGCGCGTGGCTGCGCCGCTGGACGATCAAGGAGGCGCATGCCAAGCTGGTCGGCACCCCCCGCCGCCTCGCGCCGGAGGCGATCGACACGCGGCTGATCGATGCCACCCGCGCCACGGCGCACTGCGAGGGGCGCTCCGACTGCTGGACGCGCGACACCGGCGACGCGATCGAGACCCTCGCCTGCTGGAGCGCCGCATGACTGACCTCGATGTCCGCCCCTATGCCGACACCGATCGCGCTGCGGTGCTGGCGATCTTCGACGGCAATGCCGACGATTATTTCGGGGCGGGCGACCGCGCCTGGCTGGAGGAGACGCTGGACGAGCCGGACGGCCCTGCCTTCGTCGTCACGGTGGGCGGCGTCGCGGCGGCGTTCGGCGGCTATGAGGTCTGGGACCATTATAACAAGGCGCTGCTATATTGGGGCATGGCGGCGCGCCGCTATCATGGTTGCGGCCTCGGCCGGCTGCTGCTGTTCGAGCGGTTGCGGCACGTCGCGACCCGCGCCGACCCGCCGACCCGCTATGTCACCGTCGATACCTCGCCCCAGGTCGCGCCCTTCTTCCGCCGCTGCGGGTTCCAGGAGACGGCGGTGTGGCCGCAGGGCTATCGCTCGGGCATGACGATGCACGAGCTCCGCTTCGATCTCGCCGCCACGTCGCCCGCCGCCTTGACGATGCAGCGCGACGCGGCGCTGGCGGCGGCGCGGGACGCGGTCGGGCGGCTTTAACGTCCCGGCGCCGGCCGCGCGACCAGCGGCGCGAGGCGGGCGCGGAGCAGGCGTTCGAAGCGCGGCAATGGGCAGAGCGTGGCGCAGCCCTTCACCGTCAGCGGCGTCACCGTCACCTCGGGCGACAGCGTGCGCAGGGCGTCCAGCGGCTGCGCCTGATAGGCGGCGCGGACATAGAGCGCGCCCGATCGCGGGTCGCGATACCGCTCCAGCAGGATCGCGCCGCCGGGGGCGACGTCGTTCAGCGCATAGCCGGGCGCGGCGAGATCGACGCCGAGCGCCGCACCCAGCGCGGTGACGTTGGTGTCGTGGCCGACCAGCAGGTCGAGCGCGGGCCCGTCCTTCCGCGTCAGCGCGCCGAGCATATGGTCGCCCAGCGCCGAGGCCTGATGCGCGGCCATATAGGGGGAGCGGGTGAACACGTCGAACAGGGCGGCGTGCAGCCTGCCCAGCCGCGCGATCGTCGCGGCGTCGGCGCGGCCCCAGCCGACCTGGGACGCCGGCATCCCCTCGGCATATTGCAGCAGCAGCACCTGCGCGATGCCCGACGTGCTGCGGATCGGTCCCGACAGGTCGATGCCGCGCCCGTCCGCCGAGGGGCGAAGCGCGGGCGCCCCGCCGCCGGTGCAGCCCCGCGGATCGCCGCAATCCAGCACCCGGTCGAGCAGCCGGATATCGGGGTGATGGCGATCGGCGAGCGCCGCCATGCCGCCGGTATAGCGGTCGATCGCGGCGACGGCGGCGCGCGCGTCGAAGGCGGTGGCGCCGGCGCGCAGCGGCTCGAACAGCGGGTCCGCCTGATCCTCCGCCAGGTGATCGACCATGATCGGGCAACCGGGCGCGAGGCCGGCGGCATAGGCCTCGCCGCTCTGGATGGTGCGGATCGCGGTGTTGCTGTGGATTCGCACCATGCCGCCGCGCGGACAGCCGGTGGCGGGCACCAGCCCGGCCTGGACCCAGCGGCGGCGGTCGAACGCGCCGAGCAGCGTCATCGCCTGCGCGCCATGCGGCGTCACCCGGCTCTCGGGTAGCGGCCAGCGCGGCCAGGGTGCAGCGCTTTTTGTGTCGGCGGGCACCTCGCCGTCGAGCGGCACGCGGACGCCGTGGCGCATCAGCACCACCGCCCGGTCGAGGACCAGGCCGGTGCGCACGGGCGCGGCCATGACGGGGGGCGACAAGCCGGCGAGGGCGGCGAGCAGGAGCGGCAGGCGACGGAGCAAGCGGGGCATGGCGCGGCCGTTACCCAGCGGATCGGACAGTTTCGTGACGCCCTATAGCGGGCGGAACATCACCAGCGCGTCGACCTCCACGCCGTCTGGCCGGCGGAACGCGCCCGGCACCGTGCCGACGGTCGCGAAGCCGAGCGCCTGCCACAGCCGCACCGCGCGCGTGTTGCTGCTGACCACGAAGTTGAACTGCATCGCCCGGAATCCCATCGCTCGGGCCTGGACCAGCGAATGCTCCGCCATCGCCCGGCCCACGCCCTGTCCGCCGGCATCGGTGGCGGTCATATAGCCGGCATTGGCGACATGCGCGCCGCCGCCCGCCTGGTTGGCGCGCAGATAATAGGTGCCGAGGATACGCCCCGCGCGCTCCGCGACGAAGCCGGTCTTGTCCGGGCCCGACCAATAGGCCAGCGCCGCCGCCTCGCTCATTCCCGGATCGAGCGCATAGGTGTCGCCCGCGCGGATCACCGGCATCAGGATGGCGGGCAGCGCGGCGTGATCCTGCGGCCGCAGCGGGCGGATGCGGAGCGGCGCGTCGTCGGTCATTTCAACACCATCGGCAGGCCGGCGACGACCAGTTCGACCCGGTCGGCGGCGGCGGCGACGCGCTGGTTGACGAGGCCCGCCAGGTCGCGGAACCGGCGCGCCAGCGCATTGTCGGGGACGATGCCCCAGCCGACCTCGTTCGACACCAGCACCACGCGCCCATGGGCCGAGGCCAGCGCGGTGCACAGCGCGTCCAGCGCCGGGTCGAGCGGCCGGTCGGCGAGCAGCAGGTTGGAGGTCCAGAGCGTCAGGCAATCGACCAAGAGCAGCGCGTCCGGCGCATCGGCGCGGGTGATCGCGGCGGCGAGATCGAGCGGCGCCTCCACCGTCTGCCAGCGTCCGTCGCGATCGGCGCGGTGCCGGTCGATCCGGTCGCGCATCTCCGCGTCGAAGGCCTGGGCGGTGGCGATGAAGACACGCCGCCCGGCCTCCGCCGCCTCGGCCAGCGCCTGCGCGCGCCGGCTCTTGCCCGATCGTGCGCCGCCCAGCACCAGGGTCACGCGCTCCGTCATCCCGCCATTCCCGTCTCTGCCCCTGCCTTCTACAAAGCCTCGCCTTGGCCGTCATGGCCGGCTAGACCGGGCGCGACAAGCGATGAGGGGGCATATGAACAAGCATTGGCCGTGGATCATCCTGGGGCTGGTCGGTGCGGCCTGCCTGGCCGTGGTGGCATCCGCCCGGGGCGAGCAGATCAACGCCTTGTGGATCGTTGCGGCGGCCCTGTCGGTCTATCTGATCGCCTATCGCTATTATGCCAAGTTCATCGCCGGCCGCGTGTTCGGCATTAATCCGGCGCGCGCGACCCCGGCGGTGCGCCGCGCCGACGGGCTGGATTATGTCGCGACCGACCGGCGCGTGCTGTTCGGCCATCATTTCGCGGCGATCGCGGGGGCGGGGCCGCTGGTCGGGCCGGTGCTGGCGGCGCAGATGGGTTATCTGCCCGGCACCCTATGGATCCTGGCGGGCGTGGTGCTGGCCGGCGCAGTGCAGGATTTCGCCGTGCTGTTCATCTCGATGCGCCGCGACGGCCGGTCGCTGGGCGAACTGATCCGCATGGAGATGGGCGCGGTGGCCGGCACGATCGCGCTGACCGGCGCGTTCATGATCATGGTCATCATCCTGGCGGTGCTGGCGCTGATCGTGGTGCGCGCGCTGGCCGAAAGCCCTTGGGGTATGGTGACGGTGGCGGCGACGGTGCCGCTGGCGATGCTGATGGGCGCCTATACCCGCTGGGTCCGCCCCGGCGCGATCGGCGAGGTGTCGCTGCTCGGCTTTGTCGGGCTGATCGGTGCGATCTTCGCCGGGCAATGGGTGTCGCTGCATCCCGTCCTCGCGCCGATGTTCACCTTCACGCCGGTCCAGCTCTGCTTCATCCTGATCGTCTATGGCGCGGTCGCCTCGGTGCTGCCGGTCTGGCTGCTGCTGGCCCCGCGCGACTATCTGTCGACCTTCCTGAAGATCGGGGCGATCGCCGCGCTGGCGATCGGCATCGTGATCATGGCGCCGCCGCTCCGCATGCCGGCGCTCACCGCCTTCGCCACGACGGGCGCGGGGCCGGTCTGGGCGGGGCCGCTTTTCCCCTTCCTGTTCATCACCATCGCCTGCGGCGCGGTGTCGGGCTTCCACGCGCTGATCGCCAGCGGCACCACGCCCAAGCTGATCGCCAGCGAGGCGGACGCGCCGTTCATCGGCTATGGCGCGATGCTGATGGAAAGCGCGGTGGCGATCATGGCGCTGGTCGCGGCGTCGATCCTCGACCCCGGCGTCTATTTCGCGATGAACGCGCCGGCCGCGCTGCTCGGCACCGATCCCGCCAGCGCGGCGGCGGCGGTGACCGCGATGGGCTATCCGGTCTCCGCCGCCACGCTGGCGCAGACCGCGCGCGACGTGGGCGAGGCGACGATCATCAGCCGCACCGGCGGCGCGCCGACGCTGGCGGTGGCGATGGCGGAGATCTTCAGCCACGCGGTCGGCGGCGCGGCGATGAAGGCCTTCTGGTATCACTTCGCCATCCTGTTCGAGGCGCTGTTCATCCTGACCGCGGTCGATGCCGGCACCCGCGCCGGCCGCTTCATGCTCCAGGACCTGATCGGCCTGGCCAGCCCGCGCTTCCGGGAGGGGAAGGGCGCGTCCGGGCTGGTCGCGACCGCCTTGTGCGTCGCGGCCTGGGGCTTCTTCCTCTATCAGGGCGTCACCGATCCGCTGGGTGGGGTGAACACGCTCTGGCCGCTGTTCGGCATCTCCAACCAGATGCTGGCGGCGGTCGCGCTGATGCTGGCGACGGTCGTGCTGTTCCGCATGAAGCGCGAGCGGTTCGCCTGGGTGACGATGGTGCCGGCGGCCTGGCTGCTGCTGTGCACCGGCACCGCCGGGCTGATGAAGCTGTTCCACCCCGATCCGAAGATCGGCTTCCTCGCCCATGCCGCGCGCTTCGCGGCGGCGGCGGCGCGGGGCGAGGTGCTGGCGCCCGCCAAGTCGCTCCAGGACATGCAGCGGATCGTGATGAACGACCGGATCGATGCCGGGCTGTGCGCGCTGTTCCTGGCGGTGGTGGCGGCGATCCTGGTCTTCGCGGTCCGGACCTGCCTTGCCGCCCGCGCGCTGCCCCGGCCGAGCGCGACCGAGGTGCCGCCGGCGATGACGCTGGCGGCGGCGGAATGAAGCGGGTGTTCGCCCGGCTGGCGCAGATGGCGCGGCTGATGGTCGGGATGCCCGATTACGACGCCTATTGCCGGCACATGGCCGCGCATCATCCCGATCGGCCGCCGATGACCCGCGCCGCCTTCTTCCGCGACCGGCAGCAGGCGCGTTACGGCAGCGGCGGCGGGCGCTGCTGCTGAGCCGATCGCGCCTGGTCGAAGATGCGGGCGAAGCCATCCGCATCCATCGCGCCGGTGACGATCAGCGGGCCGACCAGATAGGCGGGGGTGCCTTGCAGCCCCAGCGTCGCGGCGGCGCGGGCATTGGTGTCGAGCCGGGCGTCGATCGACAGGCGCTGTCGCTCCAGGTCGTCGCGCAACCGATTCCACTCGCCCCCCGCGGCCGTGACGGCGTCGCGCAACACGGCATCGGTCAATGCGCGGGGCTCCGCCATCAGCGCGCGGTGGACGGCCGGATAGAGCGACCCCGATGCCAAGGCGACCCGTGCCGCGCGGCGTGAGACGTCGCCGAAGATCGGCCAGTCGCGATAGACCAGCCGGACCCGGCCATCGGCCGCGACCGCCCGGTGCATCGCCGGATCGGCGCGCCGGCAGGCCGGGCAGCGATAGTCGGTGAAGACCTGCATCACCAGGTCGGCGCTCACCGGGCCGATGGACGGGGTGGCACGGTCGTCCAGAATCGCCTGCACCGCCGGATCGTCGCCGGCTTGCCGCGCCTCCTCGGGCGGGTGGGCGATCAGCTTCCCCACGGTCCAGCCGCCCGCGACCATCCCGATGAGCAGCATCAGGTCGCGGCGGGCGATCACGCCGGGCATGGCGTTGCCACGGTCGATGGAAGGGCGATGGAAGACCGGTTCGCGTAGCGGCGCGGAGCAGGCAGAGGCTGTCTCGGTCCCGGCGGTCGCCCCGCGCCTCCGCGTGCAGAGATCGGCCCCGTCATCCGCCTGGCAGGACGCCGTCCGCCCTCATTCGTCGATCCCGAAATTCAGGCCCCGCGAGACGCTGGGGTCGACGACGGCGAGCAGCAGATAGGCGCCGAACTGCTTGGCGCGCTGCCACCAGCCGGTCGCGGCCTTGTACCCGTCCAGCGTGACCTCGTTCGACTCGGCGATCTCGCCATCGACATAGGTGCGGACATGGTCGGCAAAGGCGCGGTCCTCGATCCGCAGCATCAGCTCCAGGTTGATGAACAGGCTGCGCATGTCGAAATTGGCCGAGCCGATATGGACGGCGTCGTCGATCACATAGAGCTTGGTGTGCAGCTTGGTCGGCGCATATTCGAACAGTTGCACGCCGCGGCGGAGCAGACCGGCATAGGAGAAGCGTGCCGCCGCGATCGTGGCGTTGTTGTCGGACCGGGCGGCTGTGACGACGCGGACGCGGTGGCTGTCGCGGCCGGCACGCTCGATCCGGCGCAGGAGCAGCGGGCTGGGCAGGAAATAGCCGGCGATCATGTCGATGCACCGCCCCCGCGCCATGTCGTCGCGCACCGTCCGCGCCCAGGGGGACAATTTGCGCGTCGGCCCGCCGATCAGCCAGCGCAGCGCGCCCTGCGTCTCGCTATAGCGGGCCAGGATCTTGTTGAGCGGGCGGACGCGCAGCTTGGGGTGTTTGGTCGCCTGGTGCAGCGCGTCGAAATAGTCGCCCATCCGCGCCGCCGCCGGCCCCTCGACCAGCAGGCCCAGGTCGCGCCAGGCCTGTTCGGCGACGGTGCCGAAATAATCATCCTCGACATTGAAGCCGCCGATGATGATCCGCGCCTGCTCGGGTGTCTCCGCATCGGCGAGCGCCAGCTTCTGGTGGTTGCGCAGCAGATAGCGCCGGCCGAAGCGCGGCGCGAAGCGGCAGAGGTCGATCCCCGCCTCGCTGAGCGGCGCGAAGAAGTCGTCGGGCGTGTCGTCGCTGCCGAACCCGTCGATCAGCAAGGCGACCGAGACCCCGCGCCGGGCGGCGGCGATCAGCGCGTCGTTCACCCGCCGCCCCGCGCCGTCATCGGCATAGATATAATAGAGGACGCGCAGCGAGCGGCGCGCCGAGTCGATCAGCTCGACCAGCGCGTCCAGCCGGCGCGGGCCGGTGTCGAGCAGGGTCAGGCGGTTGCCGTCGACGGTGAAGACCGGTTGTTCGGGCCGCGCCGTGGGTGGCGTCACCGGAATGCGAGCGGCGGCGCGCGGGCGATCGGCCAAAGGGGCGATGGCGAGCGTCATGATGATGTTCTACGCATCAGCGCCCCGGTCGATCCGGGACCGTCATGATTTCGGGCGCTCGGCCGTGGGTGGCGGTTTACCTTGACTTTTCGGCGGCCGGCGGATAGCCGCTCACGCTTCTCCTGATTCCGGTTTCCGAAGGACACGGCATGGCACGCGTCACCGTCGAGGATTGCGTCGACAAGATTCCCAACCGTTTCGATCTGGTGCTGTTCGCCGCCCAGCGCGCGCGGCAGATTTCGGGCGGCGCGGAGCTGACGCTCGACCGCGATCGCGACAAGAACCCGGTCGTCGCGCTGCGCGAGATCGCCGAGGAAACGGTCCGTCCCGACAATCTCGAAGAGTCGGTGGTCAACAGCCTGCAGAAGGTGCGGATCGACGACGAGGACGAGGCGGACGAGATCGGCAGCCTGGCCGCATCGGCGGAGGCGCTGCGCCTCACCGCCGCCGCGCCGCCGCGCAACCAGAATCTGGGCGCCGATTACGACGGCTGATCGCCGGATATAGGCTTCCCATCGGACAAGGGGCTGCGACGGCGACGTCGCGGCCCTTTTTCGTTGGCCGAACAGATCGTCGGAAAGTCGCGACAGCCTCTCGCGACGGCGAAGACCTGCGCCGGGTCCATAAGGCGTTGCCTTGCTGGGCTCTAGGCTCCTGCCTTCGCAGGAGCACCAGCCTGTCCGGCTTGGTTGCCGAGCTCCTCCGACCTGGCCGCCAAGCCGGCCAATCACCACCACAAAGCGGTAACGTAAACCGCTTTTCCACCATTTCCGATGCGTCAGCGCGCGCACGCCATTGCACTCGGCCGGCATTGGCCGGCATTGATCCGTTATGGATGCTGATCGATTCGCGCGGCTTGCCCCGAGACATCGCGAATGTCTGCGACTGGTGCGCCAGCTTAAAAGCTCGAAGCAGATCGCGGCAGAGCTCGGCATCGCGCCGGGCACCGTTGACGGCTATCTGACCGAGGCGGCGGAGATCATCGGCGTGCGCGGCCGCGCCGCCGCCGCCAATGCCCTGGCCGAGCATGAATCCGCCCTGCCCCAGGGCGACATGCTGGCCGTTCCGTCCCGCAATCCACCCCCTGAAAATCCGGGGGTGGAAACCGCCGGGGTGGTGGAAGCCCCGGTTTCCCTCGCATTTCCGGTCTCGCCGGACAGGGCGGACCCCGTCGCTCCAGCGCCATCCCCGACCGGGGCGGCGCCGGTATCGGGGTTCCGCCTGCCGCTCCGGCGACAGGGGGAAGTCGGCAATGACCTGAGCATGGGCCAGCGACTCCTGTGGATACCGGCTCTGGCCCTCGCCTCGGTGGTGGGGTTCGGCACGCTGGTGACCGCACTCGAAACGCTGACCGGGCTACTCGGACGAGTCTGGAAGCTACCCACATAGTCCGGACAGGGGCGCTCCCTTTGGGGGCGGACGCATGGATGACCCAGATGCTGCACACCATTCCGACCGAAGCCGTGGCGATGCCCGCCGCCGAGGAACTGGCCAATACGCTGCGCGCCTTCGAACAGGCGATCGACGACAGCTTCGCGCTGGGCGGCCGTCTCGCCACCTTGCTCCCCGCTGCCCGGACCGAGGCGCGTCTGTCCGCCGTGGTCGGGCAGGGCGTGTTCGACCGCGTCTGCCAGGCGCTGACCGCGATGGGCGAGGCGCGCGGCCATGCCGTCGCCAGCCATCGCCTGCTTGACAAGATTAACCAGCAGGTTGGCTATGTCGTCGCCTATGGCGATGAGCAGCCGAAGCCGGGCGACGACAATTACGGCCGCAGCAGCGCCAGCATCGTGTCCATCCGCGACGCGGCCTGATCGCAACGCTGACGGCCGGTTCACCGGATCCACCCCGCCATGGCCCCGCACATCCTGATCTTCAACATCGTCCAGATCCTGGTGTGCGGCTATGCCTGGTGGCGGGGCGGCCAGCCCGAGCGGGTGGTCGCGCTGCTGCTGATGGCGGCGGGGTTGGGGACGCTGCTGATGCCGACCGTGCCGCGCGGGTTCGACCAGCTCCATTGGCGGATCCTGGCGATCGACGTGGCGCTGCTCGCGGCGCTGGGCGTGGTGGCGCTGCGGGCGGCGCGGTTCTGGCCGCTCTGGCTGGCGGCGATGCACCTGATCGCGATCGCGGTGCATTTCGCCAAGGCCTATCAACCGTTCCTGCTGCCCTGGATCTATGCCGTCGCGGTCGGCCAGCTCGCCTATGCGATGCTCGCCCTGCTGCTGGTCGGCACGATCCGCCACCAGCATCGCCGCCACGCGGCGGGCGCCGACCCCGACTGGTCGGCCTGACCAACAATCGAGACAGACCGTGAAGAACCACATCCGCCTGGTCCGCTGGCCGGACTCCGATCGTGCCCAATGGCAGGACTGGCTGCTCGCCGCGCAGGTCGCGGTCGGCCCCCGGACCGAGGCACCGGTGCTGACCGCCGTTCCCGACCAGCCGGCCGAGCCCGTGCCCGTCGACGGCGCGGCCGAGCTGCCGACCCCGCCCGAACAGCCCAGCTATGTGGAACGGGCGGCGGCGCTCTATGAACAGCGCCGCCTGCGCCAGCGCCTGTTCGGCCATCCCGACGGGCTGTTCCAGGAACCGGCCTGGGACATGCTGCTCCATCTGTTCATCCAGCAGGAGCGGGGCGACCGCGTGCCGATCTCCAACCTGTCGAGCGCGTCCTGCGTGCCCCAGACCACGGCGCTGCGCTGGATCAAGGTGCTGGAGCGCGAGGGGCTGGCCCGGTGCTGGCAGAGCAAGAGCGATGCACGCGTCCGCTATGTCGAGCTGACGCCGCACGCCCAGGACGTCATGCTGCGTTACCTCGACCAGATCTGAGGCCCGATGCGACGCGGCCTTGCCGTGTCCGGCGGGGCGGGGCAGGGGGCGGCATGATCACCTTCCATCTCGCGCGCGCCGACAATGGCGTGATCGGCGTCGACGGGCGATTGCCCTGGCACCTGCCCGCCGACCTGAAGCGGTTCAAGGCGCAGACGCTGGGCCGGCCGATGATCATGGGGCGCAAGACCTTCGACAGCTTCCCCGCGCCGCTGCCCGGCCGGCGGCATATCGTGCTGACCCGCGACCGGGCCTGGTCGGCGGCGGGGGCGGAGGTCGCGCATGACCCGGCCGCCGCACTGGCGCTGGCGGGCGGCGATGCGGCGGTGATCGGCGGCGCGGAAATCTTCGCGCTGTTCACGCCCGACCGGATCGAGCTGACCGAGGTGCATGTCGATGCGGCGGGCGACACGCGGGTGCCGGACTTCGCCGGCTGGCGCGAGGTGGCGCGCGAGGATCATCCGGCGGCGGACGGTCGCCCCGCCTACAGCTTCGTCACGCTGCTGCCGCCGGGCGAATCGACCCTATCGCCAAGCCCGCGCGGCTAAGCTACAGCGCGGCCATGCAGCGGCTCGACGGCGGCTCGGCCATTCCGCCCCATCTTGCCGGCGGGATCGTCGCGCTCGGCAATTTCGACGGCTTTCACCTCGGACATCAGGCGGTGGTCGGGGAGGCGGTCGCGCGCGCCCGGCGCGAGGGGCGACCGGCGCTGGTCGCGACCTTCGATCCGCATCCGGTGCGGCATTTCGTGCCCGACACCCCGCCCTTCCGCCTGACCACGCTCGACCAGCGCGAACGGCTGTTCGCCGAGGCCGGCGCGGACGCGATGCTGGTGTTCGGTTTCGACGCGGCGCTTGCCGGCCTGGATGCCGAGGCGTTCGTGGCCGAGCGGCTGCTCGACCGGCTGCGCGTCGCGGGCGTGGTGACCGGGCAGGACTTCACCTTCGGCCGGCGCAAGTCGGGCGATGCGGAGGTGCTGGCGCGGCTGGGCGCGCGCCATGGCTTCAGCGCCACCGCCGTCGCCCCGGTCACGCTGGCGGGCGAGCCGGTCTCCTCCAGCCGCATCCGCGCGCATCTGCGCCTGGGCGAGACGCGTGAGGCGGCACGGCTGCTGACCCGTCCGTTCACGATCGCCGGCATGGTGGAGCATGGCGACAAGGTCGGCCGCACGATCGGCTATCCGACCGCCAATCTCCAGCTCGGCCAATATCTGCGCCCGGCCTATGGCATCTATGCGGTGCGCGGGCGGCTGGACGACGGGCGGGTGCTGAACGGCGCCGCCAATCTGGGCATCCGGCCGCAGTTCACGCCGCTGAAGGAGCTGCTGGAGCCGTATTTCTTCGATTTCACCGGCGACCTGTACGGCCGCCGGCTGGAGGTCGAGCTGATCGAATACCTCCGCCCCGAGGCGATGTTCGACGGACTGGACGCGCTGATCGCGCAGATGGACGCCGATTGTCTGCGGGCGCGGGAGGTTCTAGGGGCCGCGCATTCATGACCGACGCATCTTCGACCCAAGAGCCCGCGCGCGACTGGCGCGACACCGTCTTCCTGCCGAAGACCGACTTCCCGATGAAGGCGGGCCTGGCCGCCAAGGAGCCGGCGATCCTCGATCGCTGGGCGCGGATCGACCTGTATCAGCGGCTGCGCGCGGCGCGTGCGGGCCGCGAATTGTTCGTGCTCCACGACGGCCCGCCCTATGCCAATGGCGACATCCATATGGGCCATGCGATGAACAAGGTGCTGAAGGACGTGATCGTCCGCAGCCAGTCGCTGCTCGGCAAGGATGCGCCCTATGTGCCCGGCTGGGACTGCCATGGCCTGCCGATCGAGTGGAAGGTCGAGGAGGCCTATCGCGCCAAGAAGCTGAACAAGGACGACGTGCCCGTCGACCAGTTCCGCGCCGAATGCCGCGCCTATGCGGCGAAATGGGTCGATGTGCAGCGCGCCGAGTTCGAGCGGCTGGGCGTGATGGGCGACTGGTCCGACCCGTATCTCACGATGAACTACGACGCCGAGGCGGCGATCGTCGGCGAGTTGCTGAAGTTCGCCGAGAGCGGCCAGCTCTATCGCGGCGCCAAGCCGGTGATGTGGTCGCCGGTCGAGAAGACCGCGCTGGCCGAGGCCGAGGTCGAATATGAGGATGTCGTGTCGACCCAGATCGACGTGGCGTTCGAGATCGTCGAGGCCCCGAACGCACCCGATCTGGTCGGCGCCCATGCGGTGATCTGGACGACGACGCCCTGGACGATCCCGGTCAACCAGGCGCTCGCCTATGGCCCGGACGTGGATTACGTGCTGGTCGCCGACGAGGCGGGTCGCCGCTTCCTGGTCGCCGATGCGCTGGTCGAATCCTTCGCGGCCCGCGCCGGCATCGTGCCGACCCGCACCGGCTGGACGGGCAAGGGCACGCAGCTGGACGGCGCGGTCGTGCGCCATCCGATGCATGCGCTGGGCGGCTTCTTCGCCAAGGCGCGGCCGATGCTGCCGGGCGATTTCGTCACCACCGATGCCGGCACCGGCCTGGTCCATATGGCCCCGGACCATGGCGAGGACGATTTCCTGCTCTGCAAGCAGTTCGGTATCGATCCGGTGTTCGCGGTCGATGCCGCCGGCCTGTACCGCGCCGACTGGGCGTGGCTGGGCGGGCAGGGCTCGGTCATCAACAAGAAGTTCGTGGCCAGCGACGGCCCGATCTGCACCGACCTGCGCGCGGCCGGCGCGCTGCTCGCCGCGTCGGACGATTTCAAGCACAGCTATCCGCATAGCTGGCGCTCCAAGGCCAAGGTGATCTTCCGCGCGACGCCGCAATGGTTCATCCCGATGGACCGTGCCGGCGTGGCGGACGTCGACGGCGGCAACGGCAATGGCGCGACCCTGCGCGAACTGGCGCTCGATTCGATCGCCCGGACCCAATGGGTGCCGCCGCGCGCCGAGAACCGCATCACCGCGATGGTGCAGGGCCGGCCCGACTGGGTGATCAGCCGCCAGCGCGCCTGGGGCGTGCCGATCGCGCTCTACGTCAACCGCGCGACCGGCGAGTATCTGAACGACCCGGCGGTCAATGCCCGCATCGTCCAGGCCTTTCGCGACGGCGGCGCGGACGCGTGGTTCACCGGCGACCATCAGGCGCTGCTCGGTGAGGGATACACGCTCGCCGACTGGGAGCCGCAGAACGACATTCTCGACGTGTGGTTCGATTCGGGCTGCACGCATGTCTTCACCGTCGAGGCGCGCTACGGCGCGGGCGTGCGCGCCAACCTCTATCTGGAGGGGTCGGACCAGCATCGCGGCTGGTTCCAGTCGTCGCTGCTGGAAAGCTGCGGCACGCGCGGCCGCGCACCCTATGACGCGGTGCTGACCCATGGCTTCGCGCTCGACGACAAGGGGCGCAAGATGTCCAAGTCGCTGGGCAATGTCGTCGATCCGCTCAAAGTGATCGGCGAATCGGGGGCCGACATCCTGCGCATGTGGGTCGCCTCGACCGATTATTTCGACGATGTGCGGATCGGCAAGGAAGTGCTGGCGACCGCGTCGGACGCCTATCGCAAGCTGCGCAACACCTTCCGCTACCTGCTCGGCGCGCTCGACGGCTTCACCGACGAAGAGGCGGTGGCGGTCGAGGCGATGCCCGAGCTGGAGCGCTATGTGCTCCACCGGCTGGGCATGATCGACACCGAGCTGCGCACGGCGGCGACCGGCTACGAGTTCAACCGCTATATCCGGCTGCTGACCGACTTCGCCAATGAGGATCTGAGCGCCTTCTTCTTCGACGTGCGCAAGGACAGCCTCTATTGCGACGCGACCGACAGTCTGAAGCGGCGCAGCTATCGCACCGTGCTCGACATCCTGTTCCACGCGCTGGTCCGCTATGCCGCGCCGATCCTGTGCTTCACCGCCGAGGAAGTGTGGCAGGCGCGCTTCCCCAGCGAGGACGGGTCGGTGCATCTGCTCGAATGGCCCGAACTGCCGGCGCTGGACGGCGATGTGCCACTCGGCACCCGCTGGCAGGGCGTGCGCGCCTTGCGCGAGACGGTGACCGAGGCGATCGAGCCGCTGCGCCGCGCCAAGACGATCCGCTCCAGCCTGGAAGCCGAAGTGACGGTGCCGAGCGCCCCCTTGCCCGGGGCGGAGCTGGCCGAACTGTTCATCGTCGCCGATGTGCGCGTGGGCGAGGATGTGGCGGTCGCCCGGACCGAGCGGCATAAGTGCGGCCGTTGCTGGCGGCACCTGCCCGAAGTGACGGTGGACGGCGCATTGTGCGACCGCTGCGACGGGGTGGTGGCATGACCCTGCCCAAGCGCGGCCTGCTCGCGGCGCT
This sequence comes from Sphingomonas sp. SORGH_AS_0438, assembly GCF_031453475.1. Taxonomy (NCBI): domain Bacteria; kingdom Pseudomonadati; phylum Pseudomonadota; class Alphaproteobacteria; order Sphingomonadales; family Sphingomonadaceae; genus Sphingomonas; species Sphingomonas sp. SORGH_AS_0438. Next base: position 3,242,988 of record NZ_JAVIZS010000001.1, on the reverse strand, counting down.
GGTGCTGTTCGCGCTCGACCAGCTGGTCAAATGGGCGGTGGTCGGGCCGCTCGGCCTCGATCATCTGGGCGCGGAACGCTATGTCGCGCCGATCTTCTCGCTCCGCTTCGTGCCCAATGTCGGCGTGTCGCTGGGTCTGTTGCCCGCCGATGGCAATGCCACGCGCTGGGCGCTGGTGGCGATGACCGGGGCGATCGCGATCGGCGTCGCGATCTGGATGACGCGCGAGAAGCATCCGACCGACCAGGTCGCGCTGGGGCTGGTGCTGGGCGGCGCGCTCGGCAACATCCTCGACCGGGTGCGCTTCGGCTATGTGGTCGATTTCGCCGACCTGCACTTCGGTGACTGGCGGCCCTTTTTGGTCTTCAATGTCGCCGATGCGGCGATTACCATCGGTGTTCTGGTGCTGCTGCTCCGTGCCTTTCTGTCGCGCGACAAGGCCGCGCCTTCTGTGGAGAGTCCCCATGCGTAACTTCGTGGCCATCGTCGGAGCGGCGGCGCTCCTTGCCGGTTGCGGCGCCGGCCGTTCGCTCGATCGGGCGCGGCCCGACGAATTCGCCGTCGCGCGCCAGCCACCGCTGGTGATCCCGCCCGATTACGCGCTGGTCCCGCCGCAGCCGGGCACCGCGCGGCCGCAGGACAATTCCAGCCAGCAGGACACGGTCGAGGCCCTGTTCGGCAACGCGCCGCGCAGCGCGTCGGAGCGGGCGGCGCTGGACCAGGCCGGGGCGGACGCCGCCGCGCCCGGCATCCGTTCCTCGGCCGGCGATCCGCAGACCAATGTGATCGACAAGGGCGAGACGACCCGCAGCATCGTCGCCGCCCCGGCCGGCGACGGCCAGGACGCGCGCGCCACCGCGAACTGACCGGCGAGGGTCGAAGGGGGCGGGCAGGCCTAGGCCCACCCCCTTCGTGCTCCTGCGAACGCAGGAGCCCAGGGCCCCACAGGTCATAAGGCGTTGTTCCGCTTGGCGCCTGCCTTTGCAGCAGCCCTTGCTTTGCAACCCGTTACGAAAAGGGCCGGCGCTCCCCCTGTGGAGCGCCGGCCCTTCGTCGTTCGGGCGGGCGGTGGCTTCCCCCGAAGCCGCCACCTACCGTCGTGGGTGAAATCAGAAGGCCGCGGTCAGCGAGAACACCACCGTACCGCCGGCGATCGACGCGCCGCCGGGCACCTGGCCCTTGGAGAAATTGGGCTGGAGATAGGCGGACTCGGACTTGCTGATGTCGGTGTCGATATAGGACACGTTGAGCACCAGGTTCTTATAGGCCGCGACGTCGGCGCCCAGCGACCAGTCCCAATATTCGCCGGTCGGCGCCAGGCTGGTGCCGTTGGGGCCCAGGCCCGGATTGCCGTGCGAATAGCCGATATGCGCCTTGGCGGTGATCGGCGTGCTGGGCACCGCGACCGCCGCGTCGCCGGTCAGGTAGACATTGTCCTGGCGCTGGCCGCGGCTGTACGGCGTGTTGGAGAAATTGCCGAGCGAGGTCTGCTTGGGCGCATAATAGGCGCCCGCCGTCAGCGTCGCCGGACCGGCCGCGCCGGACAGTCGGCCGAAGAACTCGACCACGTCGGACTCGGAGAAGCCGCCCGGATAGGTGTACCAGGTGACGCCGGTGTCGATCGTCGCGCTGCCGAAGCTGTGCTTGTAGCCGCCGATCGCGTCCAACTCCATATTGGCGCCGCCGAACGTGCCCCAACCCGCCAGGTTGGACGCGAAGGTGCCGATATAGAAGCCGCTTTCATGCGCGATCGTCAGCGCCGCCTGGACGGCCGCGTTCTTGTTGGTCTGCGAGATGCCGCGCAGACGATAGTCGGTCAAAATCGACGCGCTGCCACTGACCGTGATGGGCGAGGGCGGCGCAGTGTCCTGCGCCAGGGCAGGGGTAGCGGCCGCGAGCGAGAGCCCGGCGACCAGGAAGTGCGAGAAGCGCATCAGGTGTCTCCCTGAGGGATGAAGCCGATGTCCCCGCCTGCATTCCCGAAGGGGACTGCCTCTGTCAGGGCCGAAGCCCCCGTGCGGTCCGTCCGTCGGTGACAGCGACATGACAGCCGGTGCCGCAGCGCACAAGATGTTTTCGTGCCCCCGATCGCCACCGGACATCAGCATGTTGCGCCCAAGCCACAGGCGAAGTTCGCGATCAATCGTCCCGCGACGGCCGCAATCGGATCTCGCGCTGCGGCACCGGGATGCGGATGTCGTGCTCTTTCAGCAACCACCACAAGCGGTTGAGCACATCGGAGCGGACATTGCCGACGCCCCCCTCGGGATCGCTGATCCAGGCCAGGATCTCATGCTCGACCGCATATTCGCCGTAGGCGGTCAGCCAGACATTGGGCCTGGGGCTCTTCAGCACGCGCGGGCTTTCCGCCGCCGCGCGCAGCATCAGCGCCTGCGCCAGCTTCAGATCGCAGTCGTAACCCACCCGCACCGCGATTCGCACCCGCACGTTGCGGTCGGAGAAGGACCAGTTCTCCACCTCCTGCGTCATCAGATTCTCGTTGGGGATCAGATGCTCCTTGCCGTCGCGGGTGATGACGGAGACGGCGCGCACCCCGATCTTGTTGACCCGGCCGGCCTCCTCGCCGACGACGATCACGTCGCCGGGCTTGATCGAACGGTCCATCAACAGGATGATCCCGGCGATCAGGTTGCCGATCGTCTTCTGCAGGCCGAAGCCGACCGCCAGGCCGAAGGCGCCGGAGAAGATCGCGAAGCTGGTCAGGTCCAGCCCGAGCAGGTCGATGCCGAAGAAGAAGGCGAGGATGACCACGCCGACCCCGACCAGCTTCTGCGCCAGCAGCTTCTGCGTCGGGTCCAGGCCGCTGGCATGGCCGATCGAATGGCCGGCGACGCGGTTGACCAGCCGCACGCCCGCGAACAGCGCGACCAGCGTCACGGTCATGCTGATCAGCGTCAGCAGCGACAGGCGGCGCTGCCCGAAGGGAAAGCCGATCCGCTCCAGCACCTGGGTGATCGGCTCCGGCCCGCCGACCGCGCGGCTGAACAGGGCGACGAACAGCACGATCGCGACCAGCCAGGCCGACCAGCGCGGCAGGCCCAGGCCGCGCAGCACCTGATGCGCGGCGCGTGCCGTCGCCAGCCCGGCCGCGAAGCCCAGCGGCAGCGCGGCGAGCGGCGGCCAGGGCCAGACGGTCAGCACGATCGCCAGCAGCAGGGCGGCGCTGAGATGCCGGAGGATTGCGGTGGTGCGCGTCCATATCCCCTCGCCATGGCCGGAGGCGTGCTGCTTCCACCACAGGCCGACCGGCGGGCCGAGCCGGCGGCCGGCCAGCACCCCCGCCAGCAAGCAGAGCAGCACCAGTCCGCCCGCCACCCCGACCTGCGCCAGGTCGCCGCGTCCCGGCGTGGCGAAGCCGGTCGTCCGCCACCAGGCGAGGAGCGGGTTCACGCCGCCGTGGCGCGCCAGGCGGCCAGGCCGCGTTCCAGGTCGGCGATCAGGTCCTCCGGGTCCTCCAGGCCGATCTGGAGGCGGACCATCGGCCCGGCATCGTCGCGCGCGGTGACGCTGCGATGGCGTTGCGGATCGATCGGGATCGCCAGGCTCTCATATCCGCCCCAGCTATAGCCGATGCCGAACAGGTCGAGCGTGTCGATCAGCGCGGCGCGGGCGGCATCGCTGCCGCCGGCCAGGGTGAAGGCGAACAGGCCGCTCGATCCCTTGAAGTCGCGCAGGAACAGGTCGTGGCCGGGGCAGCCGGGCAGGGCCGGGTGGAGCACCGCCGCCACCTCCGGCCGCTCCGCCAGCCAGCGCGCGATGCGGAGCGCGGCGGCCTCGTGATGGCGCAGCCGCACCGCCATGGTGCGCAGGCCCCGGCTGCCGAGCCAGGCATCGTCGGGGCTGGTCACCTGGCCCAGTTGCAGGCTGGCGTCGCGCAGCCGCGCGAACTGGCCCGGGCCGGCGGTGACCGATCCCAGCATCACGTCCGAATGGCCGACGATATACTTGGTGCAAGCCAGGATGGTATAGTCGACGCCCAGCTCGATCACCGGGAACAGCAGGGGCGTCGCCCAGGTATTGTCGATGAGGGTCGTCACGCCGCGGGCCCGCGCGGCCGCGACGATCGCGGGCACGTCCTGCACCTCGAAGGTCAGGCTGCCGGGGCTCTCCATGAAGATGGCGCGGGTGCGCTCGCCGATCAGATCGGCGATGCCCGCCCCGATCATCGGGTCGTAGAAGCGGGTGGTGATCCCCATCCGCTTGAGCAAGCCACCCGCCAGGTTGCGCGTCGGGTCATAGGCGCTGTCGACCAGCAGCAGCTCATCGCCCGGCGACAGGATCGCGAGCAGCGCGGTCGAGATGGCGGCGACGCCGGACGGATAGAGGAAGGTGCCCTCCGCGCCCGGCTCCAGGCTGGTCAGCGCATCGGCGAGCGACCATTGCGTCGGCGTGCCGCGCCGGCCGTAGAACAGCCGGTGATGCGTGTCGCGCCCGCCCGATTCGCGCAGATGCGCGACCGAATCGTACAGGATGGTCGAGGCGCGCCAGACCGGCGGGTTGACGATGCCCGCCGTCCATTCGGGCCGCCGTCCGGCCTGGACGACGCGCGTGCCCTCGCGCTTGTCGGTGATGTCGCCGCTCATGCCGTTGCTCCTAGTGCCTTGGGGGTGTCGGCCCGGCCGCCCCATTCGCTCCAGCTGCCGTCATACAGGGCGGCGTCGCGACCCATCAGGTGGAGCGCGAAGGCGAGCGTCGCAGCGGTGACGCCCGATCCGCAGGTGGTGACGATCGGCCGGTCGAGGTCGACCCCGGCGAATGCCTCCGCCAGCGCCGCGCCCCGCTTATAGGTGCCGTCCGGGTGGAAGAGGCGCGCATAATGGAGGTTGTGCGAGCCCGGGATATGACCGGGGGCGGCGCCGTGCGGATCGCCCTCCGCGCCGGTGAAGCGGCCGGGCGAGCGGGCGTCGATCACCTGCTCGGCCCCGCTGTCCAGATTGGCACGCATCTGGTGGAGCGTGCGCAGGTGCGTCGGCTCGAAGCGCGGCGTGGCATGGCGCGAGCGGGGCGTGGCCTGTCCCGTCTCCAGCGGCCGGCCCTCGGCCCGCCATTTGGCGAGACCGCCGTCGAGGATCGCGACCGCGCCGATATTGTGGTTGCGGATAAGCCACCAGGCGCGCGCCGCGCTCTTCCACGGGCTGTCGTCGTAGAGGACGATACGGGTGCCGTCGCCCAGGCCCAGCCGCCCCAGCCGGCTGGCGACCTTGGCGATGGGCGGCAGCATGTTGGGCAGGGGGGAGTCGGTGTCGCGCAGCTCGGCCAGGTCGAGGAACACCGCGCCCGGGATATGGCCCGCCTCGAACTCGGCGGGCGCGTCGCGGCCCAGCGCGGGGTCGAGCAGCGTCGCGTCGGCGATGCGCAGGTCGCGCGCGCCCAGTTCGGCGGCGAGCCATTCGGTGGTGACGAGCGGGTCCAAGACGGCCTCCGGTCGGGCCAGCCTGTCGCGACCTCTACTCGTTCCCCGTGGGCCGGGCGGCCCGTCGACAAGCGCGGGCGGGGGCGAGCCGGGGTTCAGTAATCCGCGCCGCCGCCGCCGTCGAGACTGTCGAGGAAGGCGGCCGCCTGCGCCCGCGTCGCGTCCCGAGCCTCCGCCGATTGTTTGGCCCAGGTGCGATAGGGCATCGCCATGCGGTGGTTGCCGGCGAGCTTGTCCTCGTGCCGGGCGATGAAGTCCCAGTAGAGCGCGTTGAACGGGCAGGCGTCCGGCCCGATCCGCTGCTTCACATCGTACCGGCAATGGCGGCAGTAATCCGACATCCGGTCGATATAGGCGCCGGAGGAGACATAGGGCTTGGACCCGACCAGCCCGCCATCGCCGAACTGGCTCATCCCCAGCGTGTTGGGCAGCTCCACCCATTCATAGGCGTCGACATAGACCTCCAGATACCAGCGGTGCACGGCGGCGGGGTCCGCGCCGATCAGCAGGGCGAAATTGCCGGTCACCATCAGTCGCTGGATATGATGCGCGTGCGCGGTGTCGAGCGTCTGGCCGATCGCTTCGCGCAGGCAGTGCAGGTCGGTCTCGCCCGTCCAGTACCAGCCGGGCAGCGGCCGGTGATGGTCGAGATGGTTGCGCTCGACATAGCCCGGCCCCTCGCGCCAGTAGATGCCGCGCATATATTCGCGCCAGCCGATGATCTGGCGGACATAGCCCTCGACGCTGTTGAGCGGGGCGCGGCCGGCGCGATATTCCGCCTCCGCCCGGCGGCACAGGTCGAGCGGGTCGAGCAGCCCGGAATTGATATAGGGGCTGAGGATCGAGTGCCAGAGATGCCGCTCGCCGGTCAGCATCGCATCCTCGTAATCGCCGAAGCGCGGCAGGGCGTTGGCGAAGAAGGCCTCGGCCTGGCGCTCGGCATCGGCGGCGGTCACCGCCCAGTCGAAGCCGTCGAGCCGGCCGGGATGGTTGGCGAAGCGCTGCCGCACCAGCGCCAGCACCTCGTCGGTGATCGCGTCGGGCGCGAAGGCCAGGGGGCGCGGCATCAGCAGGTCGCGCTCCGCGGGCTTGCGATTCTCCTTGTCGAAATTCCACCGGCCGCCCTCAGGCTTGTCGCCGTCCATCAACAGGCCGGTGCGGCGGCGCATGTCGCGGTAGAAATATTCCATGGTCAGCTCGCGCCGCCCCTTGGCCCATTGCTCGAAATCGCGGTGATCGGCGACGAATCGGTCGTCGGCGCGAATCTCGACGGGCAGGCCGAACAGCGTCTCCCAGCTTTCCACCATCGCGCGGACCCGCCACTCGCCCGCCTCGGTCACGACGATCCGGTCGGGGGCATGGCGCCCGATCCCGGCGGCGACCGCGCCGGTGAAGCTGTCGGCGGCGTCGGCATCGTCCAGCCGCTGATAGTCCACCGTCCAGCCGGCGGCGCGCAAGGCGTCGGCATGATGGCGCATCGCCGACAGGATATAGGCGATCTTCTGCTGGTGATGGCGGACATAGCCCGTTTCCTCGACCACCTCCATCATCAGCACCACACAGGCGTCCCGGTCTTGGTCGCGCAGGGCGGACAATGACAGGGACAGTTGGTCGCCCAGCACCGGTATCAGCGTTTTCATTGCCGCGTCGTCATCCTACATGGGCGGCATGACACCGAAATTCCTTGGCCAGACCGCTGCGCTTCCCGACTCTCCCGAAGCGGCGGTGCTCGATTACGTTCCGAATCCGCGGATCGGCCGCACCTATCTGGTACGCTTCGCCGCGCCGGAATTCACCTCGCTCTGCCCGGTGACCGGTCAGCCGGACTTCGCGCATCTGGTGATCGACTATGTGCCGGGCGAGACGATCGTCGAATCCAAGTCGCTCAAGCTGTTCCTCGGCTCGTTCCGCAACCATGCGGCGTTCCACGAGGATTGCACGGTCGGCATCGGCGAGCGTCTGGTCGAGGAGATGAAGCCGGTATGGCTGCGCATCGGCGGCTATTGGTATCCGCGCGGCGGTATCCCGATCGACGTGTTCTGGCAGTCGGGCGCGCCGCCCGCCGATCTTTGGCTGCCCGACCAGGGCGTGGCCTCCTATCGCGGTCGCGGCTGATCCTCGGGCCGCTTCATGTTGCGGTGCAACCGGAAAAATGGAACCTTTCATAAGGATGAACGGTTTGATTTGATGGCGCATAGCACCGCTCCGTGGTGTGGACGCAATCCCGAGGATCGATAATGGTGCAAGAGTCCAGCGAGATGACGATCAACCACCTGGCGATGATCGGCAATTATCTGCCGCGTCAGTGCGGGATCGCCACCTTTACGACCGACGTGCACCAGGCGATGCGCGACCGTTTCCCGGACATCCGCGTGGACGTCTATGCGATGGACGATCATCCCGGCCGCTATGCTTATCCGGACGCGGTGACCGGCGCGATTCCGCAGAACGAGCTGTCCGCCTATGTCGATACCGCTCGCACCATCGAGGCGAGCGGCGCGCAGGCGATCTGGGTGCAGCATGAATATGGCATTTTTGGCGGCCCGGCGGGCGAGCATCTGCTCGCGCTGCTCGACCGTACCACGCTGCCGGTGGTGGTGACCCTTCATACGGTGCTGGAGAAGCCGAGCGCCGACGAACGCCGCGTTCTCGAGGGCCTGCTGCGCCGCGCCGCGCGCGTGGTGGTGATGGCGGAGCGCGGGCGCGAGATCCTGCAGCGCGTCTATGCCGCCAATCCGCGCCAGATCGCGATGATCGCGCATGGCGTGCCCGATCGGGAACTGGTCGATCCGGCGACGCTCAAGGAGCGGTTCGGCTGGAAGGACCGTCCGGTGGTGCTGACCTTCGGCCTGCTCGCCCCCAATAAGGGGATCGAGACGATCATCGAGGCGCTGCCTACTGTGGTCGAACGGCATCCGAACCTGCTCTACGTCGTGCTGGGCGCGACCCATCCGAACCTGGTCGCGCATGAGGGCGAACGCTATCGCGACAGCCTGAAGGCGCTGGCGGCGGAAAAGGGGGTCAGCGACAACCTCGCCTTGGTCGATGGCTTTGTCGAGCATGACGCCCTGATCGATTATCTCCAGGCGGCGGACATCTACGCCACGCCCTATCTCAACCCGGCCCAGATCACCTCGGGCACGCTGTCCTATGCGGTGGGTGTCGGAAAGGCGGTGATCTCCACGCCCTATGTCCATGCTACCGAGATCCTGGCGGACGGGCACGGCGTGCTGGTCGATTTCCGCGACAGTGCCGCCTTCGCGCGCGAGATCGACCGGCTGCTGTCGAATGATCGCGATCGCCATCGCCTCTCGCAGCGCGCCTATTCGCGTGGCCGCACCATGATCTGGCCGCGCCTGGCGGAAGCGATGCTGGCGGCGACCGAGGCCGCGATCGCGGCACGTCCTAGGCGACTCGCTAAGCCGCTCGCCGTCCGCCCCCTCAAGCCCGATTTCGCCGCGGTCGAGCGGATGAGCGACTCGACCGGCATGTTGCAGCATTCGATCTATTCGATTCCCGATCGCCGCCATGGCTATTGCATCGACGACAATGCGCGCGCGCTGATGCTGGTCAGCGCCATCCCCGATCTCGATCCGGTCCAGCGCGACAAGTGGATGACGATCTACGCCTCCTTCCTGCAATATGCCTGGAATCCCGACCGGCGGCGCTTCCGCAACTTCATGCGCTTCGACCGCACCTGGTGCGAGGAAGAGGGTTCGGAGGATTCGAACGGCCGCACGCTCTGGGCGCTGGGCGTCACCGCGCGCGACGCGGCCGAGCAGAAGCATCGCGACTGGGCGGCGGTGATGTTCGATTCGACCGCCAGCTTGGCGCTCGACCTGGGCTCGCTGCGTGCGCAATCCTTCGCGATGCTCGGCGCGGCGGCGATGCTGGAGGCCAAGCCCGGCCATGAACTGGCCCGCACCATCCTGCAGCGCTTCCCCGACGTGCATCTCGACCTGCTTGCTGAGACGCGCCGGCCAGAATGGCAGTGGTTCGAGATCGTGCTCGCCTATGACAATGCCCGCCTGCCCGAGGCGCTGATCCGCGCCGGCATGGCGCTGGACCGCGACGATCTGGTGCAATGCGGACTGTCGACGCTCGAGTGGATCGTCTCCAAGCAGACCTCGCCCGAGGGACGGTTCCGCGCGGTGGGTACGGAAAGCTTCCATCGTCCCTATGCCGATCCGCTCCAGTTCGACCAGCAGCCGCTGGAAGCGCAGGCGACGGTCGAGGCCTGCCAGGCGGCGCATGCCGCGACCGGCGACCCGCGCTGGGTGGCGGAGGCTGAGCGGGCCTATGGCTGGTTCATGGGGCTGAACGACCTGGGCCTGCCGCTTGCCAGCGTCGAGGATGGCGGTTGCTTCGACGGATTGATGCCGACCGGGCTCAACCGCAACCAGGGCGCGGAGTCGATCCTCGCGCTCCAACTGGCGAGCTGCACCATTTCAGGGCTTTCGCAGGATATGGGGTCCGTGGCAGGAGGCGGTCGCGCCGTCGCGTGATTTGTCGCGTCGGGCGGAACGACCATTGCGCGGGGCCGGGGCCAGCATGAATTTGTTCAATCACGAGTTGCGTTTGCACGCCGATCCGTCGCGCGTGGTGGTGCGTCCCTTCCATATCGCGTTCGGCGGTCCGGGCGCACCGCCCAGTCGCACCGAGCGGCTGGTGTCGGAGGTGCTGGCGATGACGCCGGCCCAGGCGCGCGAAGAGCTGGAGATCGTGCTCAAGGATTTCGAGGCACGCCACTGGCAGACGCGCCGCGTGTTCATGACGCGCTATGACGAGATCGAGGACCTGCTCCAGCTCGACGGCGCGGCGATCGGCGACGAGAAGCGACAGCTGATCGGCGCCTATTTCTGCCACGAGTACAGCTATGCCGCCGCGGCGCTGATGAATCCCAGCGCGGTTCCGCATTTCGACCAGTCGGGCATGCCGCCGGGCAGCCTGCGCATCCTCATGTCGATGCGCGCGGTGGGCGAGGGGCATATCTCCTCCGTCGCCTTTCGCGAGGGGATCATTACTGACCGCAACCAGATGCGCCTCGCGCCGGA